>NZ_BSST01000001.1:0-625992 GCF_030161395.1 Thalassotalea insulae | reverse complement strand
GTAAGTTGTTGCGCACTCAGTATCAACGTTTTGTTTTTCAGCCACAAAGCAGTAATTTAAGCTTTTCAGATCCAAGCGCTTTTACCACTAAACAGCTTGCCTTAACTGGTGAAAACCTTCAGCTGGCGTTATTGGCTTCAGGCTCCATTCCGCTGGTGATGCAAGGAGTTAAAGACATTCCAGGCTCGCCTCCAGGCATGTATCGTGATGGCGGCATTATTGATTATCACTTTGATATTAAAATTGATAATCCTGGGTTAGTGTTATATCCGCATTTTAATGCCCAGCCTAAGGCGGGTTGGTTTGATAAAAACCTGAAACGACAAGTCACGCCGAAAAACTATGACAATGTGGTATTGGTTTGTCCGTCGAAGAAATTTATTGCCTCACTGCCTTATGGAAAAATTCCTGATCGTAATGATTTTACTGAAATGCAAGCAACAACGCGGATTAAATACTGGCAAACGGTGTTGGCGCAAACGGAGCAAATGGCGCAGCAGCTAGCAGCTGTTATTGAGACGCAGGCGTTAGATTGCATTCAGCCATTTGTTTGTGACTGAATGCCTTGTCTCGATTAATTCAGCTTAACCGTGTAAGTCATGGCGGCTAAGTGTATTACTTGGGATAAACAGGCTTTGATAGAGATGGGTGGCAAAGTCATCTGTCATGCCGGCAACATAGTCGGCGATCACCCTGTAGCTGTTTAAGCCATTGGTCTCGGCCTGCTTGTAAGCATGTAAGGCGTTTTTAGGTAGCAATCTTTGTGGGTCAGAGGCGAGCGCTTCAAATAATTCCATCACGATTTGCTGACCTCGGTATTCGTGATGTTGGATTTCCGTGCGTTTGATAACAAAATCAAAGACAAAGCGTTTGAATATTTGCAATACTTTGCATGCATTTGGTGGATGCTTGGCATTGTATCTTAATAATGGCTCGTTAAAAGTTAACTGCAGCTTTTTATTTAAATCGACCAGTACAATAGCGGTGATCAGGTAATTCACTAAGCCGCCAATTGCTTCTTTTTGCTGATAAGTTTTTTGGCTAAATAATTGTGCCGATAGCTCCTGAGTGAGTTGCTGTAGCCAAGAGTCATCAAGTTCTGTTAGTGGTGCAATAACATATTGTTCAAAATCGGCTTGCTGTACCACGCCAGTAACAATGGCATCTTCTAAATCATGAATGCCATAAGCAATATCATCTGCCAACTCCATAATTGAACAATCTAACGATTTATATAAGGTTTTGCTATGAGCATTTTCTTGTTGCTGGCTTTGCTGAAAGAGCTGCCGATCTGCGTCTGATAATGGAGCTAACAGCCAGTTTAAGGTATTAATATCGTCTTGAAACAGGCCTTTTGCTGGATGCCAGTCAGCGGCTTTCAGCTGGCGAAAGTTATCAGGAATAGTGGGGCTTTTATTATTACTGAGTTGATCTAAAGTTTGTGGGTATTTGACTAATCCCAATAAAGTTCGGCGCGCCAAATTCATGCCGTGATGTTCGCTAAAGGGTTCAAGGTAGGAAACAATACGAAATGTTTGGCCGTTACCTTCAAAGCCACCGTGATTTCTCATCATAAAGTTCAGTGCTACTTCACCACCGTGACCAAAAGGGGGGTGACCGATATCATGGGCAAGGCATAAAGATTCAATTAGGGTGTCGTCATTAGGAAAAAGTGCCGCACTGAGCTCAGGGTATTTATTTCTTAACTGAGCGCTGATGCCAGAGCCAATTTGCGCTGCTTCCAGTGAATGGGTCAGTCGAGTACGATAGAAATCACTTTGACCACTGCCCATAACCTGAGTTTTTGATTGGAGTCGCCTAAATGCTGCAGAGTGCAGTATTCTAGCCCGGTCACGTTGAAAAGGGCTGCGGTGATCGTCTTTACGCTGGACCAGTTTGGTTAATTGCCGTTCAGACCAAATGTCGTTCATAAACTCCCCAATTATTATTTTAGCATTTATTTTTATCGTGCTAAGATGCAAGCCAGCTATCGCTATTAGCTGATACCTTACCCAATTTATTTGTTGCTGTACAAGCTTTTATCTGTCTTACTAAGGCTCTTGAAATGCAAATTCAATCACTCTTCTGCCTGTTTCTTTTGTTAGTACTACCTTTGTTTAGCGAGGCAAAGCAAACCGAAGAAACAATTGAAATGGTGGCGGGATTAGCAAAGGCACCTTTTATTACCGATGAGCAAGGTCATGGCATGCAGCTCGATATTCTCAAGGCGGCACTGGCATTTGATGAGCTGGATGTTAAGTTTTTACAAATGCCGCTTGGTCGTAATATTACAGGTTTTCAACGTTTAAATGCGGATGGCGTCACCACTTTGCCACAAGATTACCAGCATCCTGCCTTACATTTATCTACCCCTTATATTAGTTATCAGAATGTGGCCGTCAGTTTAGCCGAAAGTCAGCTGTCGATTGAGAAAATAGCCGATCTTTCGGGTAAGCATGTGGTCGCTTTTCAAAATGCGCGAAAATTCTTAGGGGATAAGTACAGTGAAACGGTCGCGTATTTGCTGGATTACCGAGAAATAGGTGATCAAAAGCAGCAAATTGAAATGTTATTTCTCCGTCGTGCTGAAGTGATTATTCTGGATACTAATATTTTAAAATATTTTATTAAACACCATCACCAAGCTATCTATGATAAGCCGATCACCGTGCATTATATTTTTAATCAACGTAATTATGTCGCCGGTTTCCGTTCACCAGCAATTCGCGATAAATTTAATCGTGGCATTAAACGGCTAAAAGAAAATGGTAGCTATCAGGATATGTTAAATAACTACCTTAATTAGTTTTAACGTTACTTGTTGGCAATAAAAATGGCACGTTTCGGTGCTGGATAACCTTCAATAGTTTTGCTTGGATCAGCAGGGTCAAGAAAGTCCTGTAGCGATTCTGTGTCTATCCAGTCAGTCTTTCGCTGCTCTTCAAATGAGGTGATATCAGTATCCACTACCCGAATATTACTAAAGCCACAACGTGTGAGCCAGCCAGACATTGCCTCACAGCTAGGTAAAAACCAGACATTTCGCATTTTAGCGTAACGTTCCCCTGGTACTAATACCGTATTAGCATCACCATCAACCACTAAAGTTTCGAGTACCAGTTCACCACCTTTAACCAGTTGTGCTTTCAACTGATAGAGAAAATCGATTGGTGAACGTCTGTGGTACAAAACTCCCATTGCAAACACGCTATCAAATGCTTCGAGCTCCGGTAAATCTTCGACTCCTAAGGGTAATAGGTTTACCGCCGGGTCATTAATAAAATGCTGAATGGCATTAAATTGAGTATAAAATAGCTGGGTCGGATCGATGCCGACAACAAATTTAGCGCCGTTGCCGCGCATCCGCCATAGGTGATAGCCACTGCCGCAACCTATGTCCAGCACATACTTATCCTGAAGTGAGCTAATATGTGGTGCTAAACGATCCCATTTAAAATCGGAACGCCATTCTGTATCTATATGCAGGCCATGAATATGGTAGGGGCCTTTGCGCCAAGGTTTGAATTTTCTCAGCAGGTTCTCTATGCGTTTATATTCACCCGGGGTAATATCATTGCTGTCACCGACAATTACACCGTTAGTTAAGTCAACGTTTGACGGTGTCGTGTTGGGAAGTGCATCTAAGGTTTTTTGCCATTGGGCAAATTCACCATGTAACTGGTCCTTTTGCCATTGTGTTAGTTGTGCCGGTAAAGTGTTAAGCCAACCGGCTAATCGGTTTTGGGCGATTTGCTGATAAAAGGTATTAAAATTCATTATTTGATAGCGATCAGTGAGAAAAAGTTAAAACATTGAAACCAAGGAGTGACATGGCGAAAACCCGCTTGCTTCAGGCGCTTAGTATGAGTGGCTAAATCATCGGTCCGCATCACATTTTCTAGCGCGGTACGTTTTTGGGCTATTTCCAATTCGCTATAGCCATTTGCCCGTTTAAAATCGTGATGTAAATCCACTAATAGTTCATCGCAGGTTCGGTCCTCTGCGCGAATTTTTTCTGATAATACTAATATGCCTCCCGGCAGCAACCCTTGGGCAATATTATTTAGCATGCTTTGGCGTTGTTCAGGTTCGACAAACTGTAAGGTAAAGTTTAATACGGCCATTGAGGCATTAGTGATCTCAGTATTAAGGATGTTATCTTCGATGATTTCTACCGGCGTTTCACCTTTAAAGGCATTGATGTGCATTTTACAACGCTCCACCATGGCAGCAGAATTATCGATACCAATGATTTTACAGTGTTTGGCGGTGATTGCTTTACGCATTGCTAACGTTGCTGCGCCAAGAGAACAGCCTAAGTCATACACATTACTATTATTGGTGACATATTGCTGACTTAACCGACCGATAGTCTCAATGATAGTGGCATACCCGGGAACTGAGCGTGAGATCATATCGGGGAATACTTCAACTACTTGAGCATCAAAGGCAAAATCCTTAATTTTACTTTGTTTATTAGAAAAAATAAGATCGGTTTCAGAGCGCGGCATAGATAAATTTGTCAGACTATAGCTTTAAGTATTGGTATTTTAACTGAAAAGTTGTAGGTTATAAAATGTATTGCAAATAAAGTTAAATGTTAATGATAAAAGTTGTCTGTTCATTGGATCATAACGCTTAAATAGGGATAGAAATGCTGCTAACTCGCTTACAATCAATATTAGTATCTAACTTGGTACTTATTGGTTTACTGATCAGTAGTGAGCTTTTCGCGCAAACGACTATTGATAGCAGTCGCCCTCTGAGCGTCGCCGTTAATCAAACATCCTATCCCTACCATTTTCAAGATAGTCAAGGACTAGCCGCCGGCATTATGGTGGATTTGTGGAAGTTATGGGCGAAGAAGCAACAAGTTGAACTTGAGTTTGTTATTTCACCCTGGCAGCAAACAATAGATAAGGTCAAATCAGGTACTATTGATATTCATGCGGGGATGGAGCAAACGCCAAAACGTAATGAGTTTTTTAGCTTTAGTGCACCATTTTTTGAATTAAATAATTATATTAGGGTGCAGCGGGATCTTGTGAATCTGACCTCCGTTGAACAATTATTACCTTTTACTATCGGCGTGGTTGCCGGTTCCAGTCATGTTGAACAGCTCGCGTTATTGCATCCAAAATTAAAGTTACGCCAATATAAAAGTCGTTTTGCGCTATATAGTGCCGCGCTGGCAGGTGAGGTGGCTGCATTTTCTAATTTAGATAAGTTGTCGGAAAATTATCCTCGCTATAACGATCTACAATTGCAATTTCCTGCTTATAAACGAGTATTATTTGCTCAGGGGAAATATGTTGCCGCTGTTGAGAAAGGTAATCAGGCATTAATTGAATTTATTGAACAAGGTTTTAATCGTATAAGCCCGCAAGAAAAAGTGGCGATTGAAAAAAAATGGCTTGGAGTGGCGAAAAAAAATGACGTATTAACGTTAGTTTTTACTCCGGAACTACCGCCTTATATGGCGATTTCTCCCTCAGGAAAACCTCAAGGTTTATTTATTGATATCTGGCGCTTTTGGGCAGAGCTCATGGGAGTTGAAATAGAATTCGTTCCTCAATCAATGACAGATGCCATTGAGGTGATCACGCAAGGGGGGGCGGATATTCATATCGCCTATCCGGAAAATGATCTGGCAAATGCAAACTTATCAGCGGCACAGCAAATTTATGCGGTTGCTTCTAATGTTTATTTGCCGAATCACATGACAAAGCTCAATCGCTTGTCGCAGCTTGCGGGTCAGAAACTTGGGGTCTTAAAAGCGGCTCCCTATTTGCAAGGTCTTAAAAAGAACTATCCTCAGATTCAATTGATGACCTATCGACATTACCAAGACATGATACGGGCGGCAGAAGTTGGTGCGATAGATGCTATGTTGGGGTCGGTTGAGAATATGCAAATGGAACTCAGTTTGGCGAATTTAAGCGAGCAGTATTACAGCTTTGAACGTAGTCCATTCATCTCACCAATATATGCATTGACGCAAAAAGATAACAGTCGACTAGCTGAAATAGTCAGAGACGGCTTTAACCTGATGCCTGTGGAAAAACTAATCGAGATTGAAAAACGCTGGTTGTCACAACCTGGTGATGGCTATTATCAAATGAATGCCAATCAGGTGACGCTAACCAATAAAGAATATGACTTTATTGCCCAGCACCCAGTGATCAATATGGGCATTAATCGTGATTGGCGTCCAGTTGAATTTGTCGATCAAAATGGAGTGGTTCAAGGGATTAATATTGATGTTAACCGCCTGATAGAACAGCGAACAGGCGTTAATTTTACCTATACCTTATTTGATAGTTGGAATGAAATGTTAAGTGCGCTGCAGGCGAAAAAAGTGGATGTGTTAGGTAGTGCGACGCCGACAGAAGAACGTAAAAAATCTTTACTCTTTAGCGACACATACTGGGATATGCCTTGGGTGGTGATCCATCAGCGACAAGAAGGAAAACTCTCCAGTATTAAAGATTTTTATGGTAAAGAACTGGCGATTATTAGAGGTTATCATCTGATCAATAAGATACGTCAACATCATCCTAACGTTAATTTACGTCTGGTTGATAATGACGAAGAAGGTTTGCTTGCGGTGAAGCGCGGGGTCGTACAGGGCTTGATTGAAAATATCGCGACAGCATCTGAGCTTATTGGCAGGGAAAGCTTAGTGACCTTGGATATGTCTGTGGTAGATGAGTTTAACGTTGACCAAAATAGTTTTGCTATTCGTAACGATTGGCCCGAATTAAAATCAATTTTGGATAAAGCGTTGTTATCGATCACCAGCAACGAACAACAACAGATATATGAAAAATGGTTTGCCATTAATCTAGCCACAGGGTTGGACAAAGATACCGTGTTGAAGTTATCCGCTCAGATAGGCATCATCATTTTAGTGATCATCATCGTCATAGTTATCTGGAATCGCAGGTTATATCAGGAGATAAAAGCAAGAAAGTCACTCGAAGCTAAAATGAAACATATGGCGACTCATGACGAATTAACCGGGCTGGCAAACCGGGTATTATTAAAAGATAGAATGATGGCGGCGATCAGCTTTCATAAGCGGCAATCATTAATGCTCTCGGTATTGTTTATTGATTTAGATGGTTTTAAAAATATTAATGACACATATGGTCATGACGTTGGCGATGAACTGTTAGTGGAAGTTGCAAAACGGCTAAAAGGCTGTGTCAGGCAGTCAGATACCATAGTACGTTTTGGTGGCGATGAATTTGTTTTATTGTTAACCGGGTTACATCGTCGGGAAGAAGCAGGATTTATCGCAGATAAAGTGCTGAAATTGGTACAGCAACCGTTTGAATTATCAAAAGTTGAGGCAAGAATTGGTTGTAGTATTGGTATTGCTATATATCCTGAAGATGGCACCTCGGAATCAGATCTACTCAAAGAAGCTGACTCCCTGATGTATAAAGTGAAAATGTCAGGGAAAAATCACTACGTATTTAATTAGGCCCCCTAGGTGACATTCCTATCTATTGCTTTATAATGGCGGCAAATTTTTATCCTAAAAGAAAATAGCGAATAATTCGTCGCTAATATTTCGAGTAATCAAGGCAAAATGAGTATGCGCAGTCTTTATTGTGGTGAGGTCAATGAATCTCATATTGGTCAGGAAGTTACCCTTTGTGGTTGGGTGAATCGTCGTCGTGATTTAGGGGCGGTGATCTTTTTAGATCTTCGAGACCGTGAAGGTTTAGTACAGGTGGTTTATGATCCTGATTTACCTGAAGTATTAGACGTTGCTAACACTTTACGCAATGAATTTTGTGTTCAGGTTAAAGGTAAAGTACGTGCCCGCCCTGAAGGACAAGTGAATAAAGACATGGCAACTGGTGCTATTGAAGTATTAGGTTTAGAGCTTAATATTTTAAATAAGTCTGCGCCATTACCATTGGACTCCAATCAACATAACTCGGAAGAGCAGCGATTAAAATATCGTTATTTAGATTTACGTCGCACCGAGATGACAGAACGTTTACGTTTTCGTGCGAAAGTAACGTCAGCGGTACGTGAATCATTAGAAAATCAAGGCTTTTTAGATATTGAAACGCCAATTTTAACCGCAGCGACGCCAGAAGGTGCGCGTGATTATTTAGTGCCGAGTCGTACGCATAAAGGACAATTCTTTGCGTTACCGCAATCTCCACAATTATTTAAACAATTGTTGATGATGTCAGGTATGGAGCGTTACTACCAAATCGTTAAATGTTTCCGTGATGAAGATTTACGTGCCGATCGTCAGCCTGAATTTACTCAAATCGATATTGAAACGTCGTTTATGAGTGCTGACCAGGTAATGGCAGTAACGGAAACTATGATCCGTGAACTGTTCCAAAAGCTACTTAACGTAGATTTAGGTGATTTCCCGCGCATGCCATACAGTGAAGCGATGCGCCGTTTTGGTTCAGATAAACCTGATTTACGTAACCCGCTAGAAATTGTTGATGTTGCCGATATTTTAAAAGACGTTGAATTTAAAGTGTTCTCAGGCCCAGCTAATGATGAAAAAGGCCGTGTTGCCGTGATTAATGTGCCACAAGGCGCAAGTCAATTTTCTCGTAAGAATATCGATGATTTAACTAAATTTGTTGGTATTTATGGCGCAAAAGGTATGCCATGGATGAAAGTTAATGATCGTGATGCAGGCCTTGAAGGCTTGCAGTCGCCAATTTTAAAATTCTTGGATGAAACGTCAGTAAATGCGTTATTAGATCGCACTAATGCACAGACCGGGGATATTATTTTCTTTGGCGCCGATAACTATACTGTAGTGAGTGAAGCAATAGGTGCCTTACGTTTAAAACTAGGTGAAGACTTAGGATTAGTGAGCGATGAATGGAAACCACTTTGGGTTGTTGATTTCCCAATGTTTGAAGAAATTGATGGTCATATGCATGCATTGCATCACCCGTTTACTGCACCAACTAATTTAACGCCAGAGCAGTTAGCAGCAAACCCAGTTGGCGCGTTATCTAATGCTTATGACATGGTATTAAACGGTTGCGAATTAGGTGGTGGCTCAGTGCGTATTCACGACCAAGCGATGCAGTCAACGGTATTTAGAATACTTGGTATTAGTGATGAAGAAGCGCAGGAAAAATTTGGCTTCTTACTTGAAGCACTGCAATATGGTGCGCCACCACATGCTGGTTTAGCTTTTGGCTTGGATCGCTTGGTAATGTTAATGACAGGAGCGACATCAATTCGCGATGTTATGGCTTTCCCGAAAACCACGACAGCAGCCTGCCCGTTAACTAATGCACCGGGGCAAGCAAACCCTGCACAGTTGCAAGAATTAGGCATCCAGACGATTGTTAAGGAAAAAGAATCCGAATAATCAGCCGGGACAATATAGTGCACAATCAATGCAGTTAAAGTGAAAACTTTAACTGCATTTTTATATACAGGGACGTATGGTACAGTGAAATTGCAGGAGCATAATTTCGTGTATATACAGGGACGTATGGTACGGTGAAATTGCAGGAGCATAATTTCGTGTATATACAGGGACGTATGGTACAGTGAAATTGCAGGAGCATAATTTCGTGTATATACAGGGACGTATGGTACGGTGAAATTGCAGGAGCATAATTTCGCATATATAAAGGAAACTATGATGAAGCACCGGAAATGCTTAAATTTAATATAAATATGCCTACTGCTATGGCAAAAAAGTGGATGTGTCTAAGTCAGGTTTTTATCATAAGCAATTAACTTTTTGCGATGTGATGAAGTCAAATCGGCAATAGCGAGTTGACTTCATCTGGGAGCGGGGCTAGAACTGGTAATTAACACCTAAGTTCATCGTGGTGCCCAGCCCTTTGACGTTGTATCCGTTGTAGGTATAGGCTTGTGATTTTGCCGGGTAGTAATTCTGGTTAAACAAATTTTCTACGCCAAAATAGGCAGACCATTCATCACTGAAATGATAGTTTCCACTCAGGTTTATCAGATGATAGCTGCTGATCGGCCCTTGATCGCCGACATAACTACCGTCGACCTTGGTAAATTTTTTCCGGTCACCGACATAAAGGTAAGTGATAGCAATATTTGCCTGATCTGTTGGCTGCCAGTTGATATTAATGCTGCCTTTTGGCGCACTGATTTGTTTGGCCCCTAAGTAAACATCAGCTGCCGTATTCTTACCTTCTACCCAGGAATAACTGGCCGTTACATTAAATTCATCGGAGAAAGGATAGTGTGCTAGCGCTTCATAACCATAGATTTCCTGAGGGGCTCTTACCGGCAAATAGACACCGGTTGCTTCATCGTACTTATTAGTGGTACCAAGTTCAGAGGTGCTGCGATATGCGGAAAATTCTAGGTGTAAATTGTCAATATCAGAGATAAAACCAAGTTCATAATTATCTATGATTGACGCCTGGGTGTGGATCAAACCAATATCGGTAACTGTTGCGGTGCGCAGCAGTCGGCCAATATCTGAAATGTCCGCGCCTTGAGAGTAGTTGGCAAATGGTTGAAATGATGACATTAGATTATAACGGACACCAAAATTGTAAGTGGTGGCGCGATAATTTAGGGTGTCGCCTGTTACGTCAACGGGAATGGAGCAGGTGTCTGCGGTGCGGCATAATTTTAATGTGCTGTAGTCATCAACCCCGAGATCTATTTCTTCACGCCTGATGCCGGCTTTAATAATCAAATCATCGTTATACAGCCATTTCGTTTGTAAAAAGGCGGCCAGATTTTCCATATCCATTTCCGGCACCCATTTACGACCATCGACCAAGGGCTGCGAGGTAACATCTTGTAATGCGTCTACGCCATAAATCAGGGTTGCTTCTAGGTTATCCCACTCCAGCTGGCTGTTCAGAGTTAATCTTAAGCCTTTTTTATCGGATTTTATCAGTGACTGACCGCCGTTATAACCTTCACTCGGGTTAGATAAAACCGGCGAGTAAAAGAAGATATTTTCAATTTTTTGTGCATAGGCATCGACCTCCAGCTGGGTATGTTCAAACAGTGCTTCATCAGTATATTTGAGCATCAGGTTATCGTTATTTGGTCCTTGTGGTACACCTGGCTTTTCTGTACCTGCCGGGGCGGTGATTGCATAGCTTTTTGTGCCAGAATTGACACTGCCGGTAACATCAATTAAGTCACTTTTTTGCTCGGAGCGATAATGATTAAAGGTCAGTTGCAGCGATTTATCTTCACTAAACTGATAGGTAAACTTACTGAAGTAGTTTTTCATTTTGGCATCAGATAAACCGTAAATCAGCCCCAGCACATCACCTTGGGCATCGCGTTGCACGCCATTTTCTTCATGGGTGGCATTTAACACATAGCTAAAGTTATCAATACTACCGTTAATTGCCGCAGTCAGGCGGTGCCCAGCACTGTCTTCGAATTTTACCGTACTGAAGCGACTGGAGAGGCTGACATTGCCATTGAGCTGGTCATTTTCATCGGCCTTCTTGGTGATGTAGTTGATAATACCGCCCGCCGCACCATTACCATAAATTGAGGTGGCTCCTTTGATGACTTCAATGCGTTCAATTACGTTGGGATCTAAGGTTCTGATGCCTAAAGCACCATTTCTAAGCGGTGTAGATTGTGGCACTCCATCAATCATTACCAGTGGTGAACGACCCCTTAAGGTTTGGCTTGAGTTACTTGATGAACCTGTGCTGGGCGCTAATCCTGGCACTAATGTGGCGAGTAGCGACTGTAATTCAGAGGATATTTTTAATTGAGCTTCAATTTGCTGACGATTAATAATGGTAATGGTTGCCGGTACTTCGTCGATACTTTCAACGATGCGACTGCCAGTAACGACTAGGCGTTCTATGTTTTCGGTTTGAGTGTCAGGCGTGGCAGTTTCCGCATTAACATTGTGGGCAATGAGTAAGGCTAGCAAGCTTAATTTTGTTTTCGGCATTTTAGTAATATCTATTCATTAATTTAAAAACGCGGATCTTAATGATAATGATTGTTAATTGCAATAATGATTCGAGACAAATTGATTTAAATCATAATTTTTAATACTTGTTGTTTTTGGACATTTCATCCTGAATATCTTTAACCGACAGAGTTATTAATGGTGAATTATTAAGGTTTGTTATTGCATAACTAGAGACTGATCTTTATGCTGCGAAGATATTTTCATGGCAGTAACATTACATAGAGTACACGTTGAATATTATTCTCGGTATTGACCCTGGATCACGATTAACCGGTTATGGCGTGATCAAGCAGGAAGGGCGAAAGCTCAGTTATCTGGGCAGTGGCTGCATTAAAGCGCTTGCCGCAGGTGATGACTTAGGTGAACGTTTACAGATTATCTTTGCCGGAGTTTCTGAGTTAATTTTACAGTTTCAGCCCAATATGTTTGCTATTGAGCAAGTGTTTATGGGGGTGAACCCCGGTGGCGCGCTTAAACTTGGCCAGGCGCGCGGAGCGGCAATTGTTGCAGCTACCAGTAACAACCTGACAATTGCCGAATATTCGGCGCGGCAAATCAAGCAGTCGGTGGTTGGCACCGGTGCGGCAGATAAGACGCAAGTTCAGCATATGGTAAAATCTATTTTAAAATTACCAGCAACTCCGCAAGCGGATGCTGCTGACGCATTAGCCGTCGCTTTATGTCATGCCCATAGCCACGACTCATTAGCTAAGATGTCAGGTCAGGCAACTAAAATAGTGCGGCGCCGGCTGAGGTAGCAGTCTCGATTAATTTACACTTTACTGTATAAATGTATAGTGTTATTGTTGCGCCATAGTAATAATAATCTTGGATTTTGTTTTGATCGGTCGACTACGCGGAACATTAGTAGAAAAACTTCCTCCGGAAATATTAATTGAATGTGCAGGTATTGGTTATGAAGTCACTATGCCAATGACCAGTATTTATGCCTTGCCCGAGTTAGAACAGCAAGCCACCGTTTATACTCACTTTGTTGTCCGTGAAGATGCGCAATTACTCTATGGCTTTGCTAATAAAGTAGAGCGTAAGCTGTTTCGGTTATTAATCAAGGTTAACGGTGTTGGTCCTAAATTAGCGTTGGCGATATTGTCCGGAATGTCAGCGGATCAATTTGTCAGTTGTGTGATGCATGATGACTTGTCTACCATAGTGAAAATACCGGGAGTAGGTAAGAAAACCGCAGAGCGCTTATTAATTGAAATGCGTGATCGACTAAAAGACTGGCATAGCGATGCAGGGACCGCTGTTACTGATACTATTCAACTTACCCCTGTTAATGGCACTAGCTTTGTCAATAATGCTAAAGGTGATGCCGTCAATGCTTTAGTGTCGCTTGGTTACACTCAGGGGCAGGCAGACAAAGCAATTAAGGCGGTGTTTACGGCTGGGATGAACAGCGAAGATTTGATCCGCGATGCTTTAAAAGCCATGTTATAACTTCGTATAAGATTGAGAAAATAAATGATAGAAGCTGACCGTTTGATCCAACCTGCAGAACTGATTGAAGATGAAGGGGTAGATCGCGCTATTCGCCCTAAAATGCTGGCGGATTATACCGGGCAAGACCATGTTAAAATCCAGATGGAAATTTTTATCGAGGCGGCAAAAAAACGGGCGGAACCGCTCGATCATTTATTAATTTTTGGTCCGCCGGGCTTAGGTAAGACCACCTTAGCAAATATTGTTGCCAATGAAATGGGCGTAAACATTCGTACTACCTCAGGTCCTGTTTTAGAAAAAGCTGGAGACTTAGCCGCGTTATTAACTAACCTTGAAGAAAATGATGTCTTATTTATTGATGAGATTCATCGCTTAAGCCCTATGGTGGAAGAAGTGTTGTATCCGGCAATGGAAGATTATCAATTAGATATTATGATAGGTGAAGGACCGGCCGCCCGTTCAATTAAATTAGATTTACCACCATTTACCTTAATCGGGGCGACCACCAGAGCAGGGGCGTTAACATCACCACTACGAGACAGATTTGGTATCGTACAGCGGCTGGAGTTTTACAATACTAAAGATCTGACCGATATCGTCAGTCGTTCGGCACACTATCTTAATTTAGCTATTTCAGAAGATGGCGCCTTTGAGGTAGCGAAACGATCACGGGGAACCCCTAGAATAGCTAATCGTTTATTGCGTCGAGTGCGTGATTATGCCGATGTTAAGACTGAAGGTAATGTTTGCCAGCAAACCGCAGCTGATGCGCTCGATATGCTGGAAGTGGATAAGGAAGGCTTTGATATTATGGACAGAAAGCTGCTTAAAGCAATTATTGAAAAGTTTATCGGCGGTCCAGTGGGATTAGATAATTTAGCGGCTGCAATAGGGGAAGAGCGTGAGACGATAGAAGATGTGCTTGAACCATTTTTAATTCAACAAGGTTTTTTACAACGCACACCTCGTGGCCGAATAGCTACCGAGCGCGCCTATCAACATTTTGGTTTAACTAAGTCTTAACGAACTAATTATAACCTTAAGCTGCTTTAACCCTAAGTAGTGAATCTGGCTATGGTTATCCCCTTATCAAAATCATATTAAATTTCAGATAAAAAAAAGCCCGCTAAATAGCGGGCCAACTTAAATTTCAAGTTGCTAGAAGGAATTTGTATTCCAGGAAGTATGTCAGAGAGAAGAAATAGTGACTATCTCTTCACTTAAATATCTGGCTAAAATAAAACATCAGGGGTTTAGTTGTTTTATTTGTGCGCTAGCTCAGAAAACAAGTGTATTTTAAGTGAATACTCTAATTTTTGACAAACTAAAAAAATTACCATTTTCGCATTAGAAAAACTAATGTATTGATGTTAATCGTAAGTTAATAAGTTGTCAGATAAACTTTTGAGATAATTATTTCTTGATATTTCAGGTGAAAATACGGACAAACTGCGTGATTAAGGCTTGTGAGACCCCTGGTTAATCTATTACTATATCTTGCAAAAATAACGATGTAAAAAGCCATACTTATAGTAATGTCTCTACCAAAACAAGAATATCATTTACGTGTCTATTATGAAGACACCGATGCCGGTGGTAATGTTTATCATGCCAATTATTTAAATTTTTGTGAACGCGCGCGTACTGAATGGTTAAGAGAACTCGGCATTGAACAGTCATTTTTTTTAGAACAAAATTGTGGTTTTGTGGTCAGAAAGCTTGAAATGGATAATATGGCCGCCGCAAAGCTGGATGATTTACTTACCGTGACTTCTGTCATTAGTGAATTAAAACGTGCAAGTGTTAAATTTTCTCAACACATTACCAATCAACAAGGGATGATTTTGTGTCACATTGAAGTACTTGTTGCGTATATTGATCTGCAACGTGCTAAGCCATGCGCTATCCCAAACACTATATTAGGAGCATTAAAAGGTGTCAGCTGAACTTTCGTTTTTTGATTTATTTTTACAAGCCAGCTTATTAGTTAAGGCGGTAATGTTAACTTTATTGGGCTTTTCAATTGCTTGCTGGACTATGATTTTTCAGCGCAGAAAGGTGCTACGAGAAGCGCGTCAGCAGTTACAGAATTTTGAAGATAAGTTTTGGAGTGGTGCTGACTTAAGTAAGCTTTATAGTGAAATTTCAGCCCGGGCACATATTTTTGGTATTGAGAGTTTATTTGTTGCCGGTTTTAAAGAGTTTGCTCGCTTAAGAAAAAGTAATGTTTACTCGCCCCAAGCAGTTGTTGATGGTACCCATAGGGCAATGCGTGTAGCGTTGTCTCGAGAAGTGGACGAGTTAGAAACTCATTTACCTTTTATGGCAACTGTCGGTTCTATCAGCCCATACATTGGATTATTTGGCACGGTTTGGGGGATCATGAACTCCTTTATTGCATTAGGCGCACAAGAACAGGCAACTTTAGCACAGGTTGCGCCAGGCATTGCTGAAGCTCTGATAGCAACAGCTATGGGGTTATTTGCGGCCATTCCAGCGGTAATGGCGTATAACCGTTTTACTCATCATGTTGAAAAGCTTGAAAATAGTTATGGCAACTTTATGGAAGAGTTTTCCAGTATCTTGCATCGTCAAACGGCGGGTGAAAACCAGGGGTAGGTGGCGTTATGTATAATCGAGTCAGACGTCGTAAAGTCGCTGAAATTAATGTAGTGCCTTATATTGATGTGATGTTAGTACTGCTGATCATCTTTATGGTAACCGCGCCTTTGATCACCCAAGGGGTCAAAGTTGACTTGCCAAAAGCAGATGCTGAACCGTTAAGTAAAGATAGTAAGCCACCATTAGTCGCTTCAGTTGATGCTGAGGGCAATTATTATCTGGCTGTTGGTACGAGTAAAAATGAACCAATGTCGGCGGAAGAACTTGCTACTTTAGTGGCGGCACATTTGAAAGTGGAACCTGATACGCCAGTTGTTGTCAATGGTGATGGCGCTGTACCTTATGACGCGGTTATCCAATTGATGGTATTATTGCAACGTGATGCCGGCGTGCCTTCTGTTGGCTTAATGACCGATTCTCCGGAGAAATAAACCACGTGGGTTCAACGTTTAGTAAAGCGCTTACATATAGTGTGACATTGCATGTCACACTATTGTTGATCTTGTTGTTTGGTGATTTTTCGGCGGCCCCGCCGAAACCTACACCAAGTGCGACGCAAGTTAAGCCTATTCAAGCTGTGGTTGTCGACAGGAAAAAAATTGATGATCAAGTGAACAAGCTGAAAAAGCAAAAAGCTGATGAAGCAAAGCGTCTGAAAGCCATTGAAGAACAAGCGGCAGCGGCTAAACGTCGTCGGGCAAAAGAAGAACAGCGATTAAAAACACTTGAACAACAGCGTAAGAAAAAAGAACGTGAGCGAAAAGCAGCGGACGCGGCAGCGGCAAAAGCACGCGCGAAAGCTGTGGCGGCAGAAAAATTAAGAAAACAAAAAGAGCGGGAGAAACAAGCCGCAGAAAAGGCTGCTGCGGAGGCTAAAGCTAAACGCTTAAAAGAACAAAAAGCAGCAGAAAAAGCCGAAAAACTGCGTAAAAAGAAAGCAGCAGAGAAAAAACGCAAAGAGCGTGAAGCGCGTGAGCGAGCAGAACAGCAGCGCTTATTAGAGCAACAGCTGGCGGAAGAAATGGCGTCGCGTCAGCAAGCGCGTAACCAGCAAATCACGTCAGAAATTGGCAAATATACCGCACTGATCACCCGAGTGATTCAAAGTAAGCTGTTAACGGATAAAGCGACAATGGAAGGTAAGTCGTGTAACTTAACCATTAAGTTGGCTCCGTCTGGCTTCGTTATCAGTGTACAAGCAGGTAAAGGCGATAGAGTGGTATGTGATGCGGCGCGTAACGCAGTTAACAAAGCTGGCACGTTGCCTGTCTCAAAAGATCCGGAAGTGTTTGAAAAAATGCGCACAATAAGTTTAACTGTTGTGCCTGAGTTTTAACGATTAATAATAATTTAAGTGTTTTTTTATAAGATATGATAAAAATCAAAGCAATTTTACTAACTTGTTTATTTATTTTCACCAGTCAAGTTAACGCCACCTTAGAAATAGTGATCACTGAAGGTATTGATGGCGCCCGCCCAATAGCTATTTTGCCGTTTAAATGGGAAGGAAATGATCCGTTAGCGGAAGATATCGCTAAAGTCGTGAGTGATGATTTACTGCGCAGTGGTAAATTTAGCCCGATTAACGAACTGCGTTTTCCGCAAATGCCGTCGAAAGACAGTGAAATTGATTATGCCGCCTGGGCAGCTGAAGGGGTTGAAAATATCGTCGTTGGTCAGGTTCGCGAAACTTCTATTGGTCATTATCAAGTGAGCTATCAGTTAGTTGATGTTATCCGCGGACAAATTACCGGTGGCCAGACGCAAATGTTAAGTAATGGCGAGCTGGTGCAAACTTCAGATCATATTCTGGATGAAAGTACCGTTGATATTACTAGTAGTCAGTTTCGTCGCTATGCTCATCGCATTAGTGACGAAGTGTATGAAAAACTAACTGGCAGCCGCGGTGCATTTTTAACCAAAATTGCTTATGTTATTGTACGTGATCAAGGGGAGTACCCTTATCAATTAGTGATTGCTGATTATGACGGCTATAACGAACATGTGTTACTTAGCTCAAAAGAGCCATTAATGTCACCTGACTGGTCACCGGACGGTAATAAGTTAGCTTATGTCACTTTTGAAAATCGTCAGGCACAAATTTATGTGATTGATATTTATACCGGTAAGCGTAAATTAATCAGTTCATATAATGGAATAAATAGTGCGCCACGCTGGTCTCCTGACGGTAAGAGCTTGGCGATGGTCCTCTCAAAAGATGGTAACCCTGAGCTTTATGTGATGAATATCAATACGAAAAAATTGCGTCGTATTACCAGACATCGTGCTATCGATACTGAGCCAAGTTGGTTACCTGATGGTAAATCACTGATATTTAGTTCAGAACGGGGTGGAAAACCTCAGCTATATCGCGTAAATTTAATGGATGGTCGAGTTAGACGCCTGACGTTTGATGGTGAAATGAACTTAGGTGGTTCAATTACACCGGACGGCCGGGAACTGGTAATGGTTAATAGAACACGTGGTAAGTATCATTTAGCGAAGCAAGAGTTAAGCTCTGGAATTTTTCAGGTGTTAACAAAAACTCGTTTAGATGAGTCGCCAAGTATTGCACCTAATGGTGGCATGATAATTTACAGTACACTACATAATCGCCGTCAGGTGTTGAGTTTAGTGTCAGTGGATGGTCGATTTAAGGCAAGGTTACCTGCACTTAACGGTCAGGTTAAATCTCCTGCTTGGTCGCCATTTTTATAATAAGATTAAAAATTAATAATATTGAAACAATAAGGAAAATCAAAATGCGCTTGAATAAAACTGTTAAAGCTCTTGCTGTTGCATTACCTATGATGGCATTGGCTGCGTGTAGCTCGAATTCTGAAGTTGAAGAGCAAAGTCAGGTTGATACGAATGCTCAGACTCAAGCAGCGGCACAAGCAGCAGAACAAGAAAGAATCCGTGCTAATGCAATGCAAAGAGAAGAAGAAATCAAAGAACAGCAACGTCAGGAAATGGAACGTTTACGTGCCGAGCACATTGTTTATTTTGACTTTGATAAATCAACGGTTGATGCTGAGTTCTCTGCAATTTTAGATGCACACGCTAAATTCTTAAATGAAAACTCAAGTGTTAGCGTATTAATTGAAGGGCATGCCGATGAGCGTGGTACACCTGAATATAACATAGCGTTAGGTGAGCGTCGTGCTAAAGCGGTAATGACATACTTAGAGAACATGGGCGTATCAGCTTCACAATTATCAGTTGTGAGCTATGGTGAAGAAAAGCCTATGGTTAATGACCGTACAGAGAGTGCCTTTGCGAAAAACCGTCGCGCTGTTTTGGTCTACTAATCAGGTAATTTAATGAAACTGAATAAAGTTTTATTGAGCTTAACGCTTGCTGCTATTGCACCTGGTGTATTAGCAGCTGAGCCTGCTCCTGTCATTGATATTTCTCAAAGCAGTAGTGGTGGTAATAAGTCTTTTTCATTGCAACAACGAGTAGAGAATTTAGAACGGCAAGTTGAGGCGAGAAATCGTGCTCAGGTTAAAGTTCAACGTCAACTTGATGAATTGCAAAATGAAGTCGATGAATTACGTGGCGTAACTGAGCTCCATACCCATCAATTAAGCCAGATTCTTGAACGTCAACGAGAGTTGTATCAAGAACTTGATCGAAGAGTCTCTCAGGCGTTAAAACCTGCTAATAATGTGCCTACATCAATAGAAGCGCCAGCTACAACCGCGAGTACTAGTAGTTACAGCAGTAATTTAACTGAGAATGAAGCTTATGATCGTGCGGTTAATCTGGTCTTAAAAGAAAAACGTTACGATCAAGCGATTCCTGCTTTTCGGACTTTTAATCAAAATTATCCTAATTCCACTTATGCGGCGAATGCTCATTATTGGTTAGGGCAATTATTGTTTAATAAAAATGAATTAACGCAGGCGAAAGCTGAATTTGAACGGGTAGTTGCTAATTACTCTCAGTCAACTAAGCGTAGCGATGCCATGTTTAAACTTGCCCTCGTTGAGCAGAAGCAAGGCAACAGTGCAAAAGCTCGTAGCTTGTATCAACAGGTAATAAAGGAGTATCCCAACTCCAGCGCAGCTAAGTTAGCTGAGCCAAGATTAGCCAGTTTGCTGTAGATAACTTGCCCATAATGTTGCCTTTTTGAGCATTTAGTCAAATATCAGTAAAAAACTTAATTTTGTTGTTGCAACGGGCAAAATTATCAGTATCATATGCGGCGCGTTGACCGAGACGGTCTTCGCACTAAATGTCGGTCGTTAGCTCAGTTGGTAGAGCAGTTGGCTTTTAACCAATTTGTCGAAGGTTCAAATCCTTCACGACCGACCACTTTCTCTCTGAGTATTGGAAGTGGAGCTGAGTCTCATTTGTTAATAAATTTAATCGGTCGTTAGCTCAGTTGGTAGAGCAGTTGGCTTTTAACCAATTTGTCGAAGGTTCAAATCCTTCACGACCGACCACCTTATTTCCCCGTTTGGGATTGTCGGTGCAGTTAGACACAGCTCTTGTGCTAATATTAAATTTATCGTAATTCTTTCTATCGGTCGTTAGCTCAGTTGGTAGAGCAGTTGGCTTTTAACCAATTTGTCGAAGGTTCAAATCCTTCACGACCGACCACCTTTCTTAGAAATCATTTGCTTTTTATTCATTTGAAAGATTTTATTTAATAAACTCCTCACTATCGCACTCTCTTAAACAGTACATCTATCAGCAGTTACTTCTATAAAAACTAAGCTTTTTAATCGCTTATCAAGTTATGGCTATGAATCTGTATTTTCTAACATAATCGCATGACAGATTGATGACGCTAAAGTACACATTTCTGATGGTTTAACGTATAATTCCTGCCGATTTTTTAATGCTAGTTAGAGATGAATAATGGCGCAAAGTAATTTAGCGGTAGATTTTGATTTTACCTTTCCAGCCAAACCTGCAAAATTGACTGCTGCAGAAAAGGCGCAGTATAAAGAACGGATCAAAGCGTTATTAGTTGAAAAAAATGCTGTGCTTATTGCACATTATTACACCGATCCTGAAATTCAGGCATTAGCAGAAGAAACCGGTGGCTGTGTAGCCGATTCCTTGGAAATGGCGCGCTTTGGTAATCAGCATCCGGCACAAACATTAATTATCGCGGGTGTTAAATTTATGGGGGAAACCGCTAAAGTCTTAACACCAGAGAAAACAGTGGTAATGCCAACGTTAGAAGCAACCTGTTCGTTAGATTTAGGTTGTCCAATTAAAGAATTTAGTGAGTTTTGTGATCAGCATCCAGAACGAACTGTCGTGGTTTATGCCAATACCTCTACAGCGGTTAAAGCGCGTGCCGATTGGATAGTGACTTCATCTTGTGCATTAGAAATTGTCGAACATTTGGATGAGCAGGGTGAAAAGATCATCTGGGGGCCAGATCGTCATTTAGGAAGCTATATTCAAAAGCAAACCGGTGCCGATATGATCATGTGGCAGGGCGCCTGCATCGTTCATGATGAATTTAAAACCAAAGCGCTGATAGATATGAAGGCCTTGCATCCAGACGCAGCAGTATTAGTGCATCCTGAGTCACCAGCAGAAGTAATTGAATTAGCTGACGCTGTCGGTTCTACTAGCCAGTTAATAAAAGCGGCGCAAGAATTACCCAATCAAAAATTTATTGTGGCTACCGATCGCGGTATTTTTTATAAAATGCAGCAACTATGCCCGGAAAAAGAGTTCTTTGAAGCGCCAACCGCAGGAGAAGGCGCCACTTGCAGAAGCTGTGCACATTGCCCGTGGATGGCAATGAATGGCTTACAGGCGATTGAACAGGCGCTTATTGACCCTAGTGGCAAAGAAGTATTTGTTGATATGAATCTACGAGAAGGGGCACTACGCTCAACAAATCGTATGCTCGAGTTTTCTGCGAGCTTGAAACGTTAATCGCTAGACTTGCATAACTTTTAAGCAAGCGGTGAGTTTTATTGGCTAATATATAAATAAAGCCTTGCGCAAGCAGGGCTTTTTTTCTACCATAGCGCAGCTTTTTAAAAGCAAGTTTTAAGGTGATGTGTTCGAGTTGCTGCCAAGTGGAAATACCACGCTAAGGCGCGCTCAGCCAGTTCACTATTAGTGAGAAGAACACTAGAAAATAAAATCTTCAACACAATCTAAATGAGGTGACGTATCCGCGTGGAGCGTTACCGCCAGGAAAAAGCACTGCTTTTTCAGGTAAGGTCAGACATTCATGGATGAAAGGCTTGGGTGCCGATCATCATGGATGTGTTAATGCCAAGCAATAAAATTTCAAATAAGGTGACGTGTCCGAGTGGCTGAAGGAGCACGCCTGGAAAGTGTGTAAAGGGCAACCTTTCGAGAGTTCGAATCTCTCCGTCACCGCCATCTTCTCTTCCAATGTAATTTTAAAATATACGACATTGCTTATAAATTAATTAGGTTTCTTTGTATGGTTCTGATGTCACGTTCTGTATTGAAAGCATCATAAAAACGGCCCGTGTCGTTTACTCTCAGATAAATATAATGTACCCAAATAGGGCTGTTTGGACAGTAGAACGCAGCTACTATCGACTAGGAGAATTTACCTCGGGTTTAACTGTATTAGCTGATTTAAGCTCGAGATAGACAAGAAAGGTAACCGCTATTTATCTCATGGTTAAAAGTAATTATCGTATTGATGTCGACTTGTTATTTACAGAAAGTTAAACTTTTGCTTGGTTATTGAATATTTTGATAGGTATCAACTTGGCTTGGTTGAGAAATTTTACGCTTGAGAAAGAGCGTATTCGTATCAATTGGTACGGTTGGCGGACATTACTTTGTTTTTGGTGCACCATAACGGTATTTGCTGCGGCAAATTGTTATTTATATGCGCTGTTTACAGAAAAGCACTCTGTTGATTTTGCTGACTCGCTACTTTGGGCTAGCTTAAGGTGGCCGCTTTGGCTTTTTGTCTCGCCCTTGATCATCAAATGTTGGTTATTGTACTCACATCAAAAGCTGAACGTTACTATGTTGTTGCAACGATTGTTGGTTATCAGTCTTTACTTGGCAGTAGCAGCCAGCTTGTTAACATCAATGGTTAAGTATCTTAGTCCACTGCATCCTGATGATTTCGCTCAATTGTGGTATCTCTCAATAATCAATGAAGTGCCGCTTAGCATTTCGGCGATGACCGGATTAGCATTATTTATTAACTATACTTTCTCACAAGAAGCAACTGAATCCCCTTCAACGAGTAACGCCAGCGTTGCCAATTGTTTTCGTGTGATTACTGCAAGCGGTTCACGCAAAGTTGAATATCAAGATGTGTCATTTATTAAAGCTGCCGGTAATTTTATGGAGTTACATTTACGAACTGGCGAGGAATTACTTCATCGTTCAACTATGAAAAAACTGACAGAACTATTAGATGAGGATGAGTTTTATCGTGTTCATCGCTCCTACTTAGTCAATATCGCAGATATACTAGAGGTGACGAGCAATGAAAATAATGAACCTTGCTTATTGATGCGTAATAAGGTTTGTATTTCGGTAAGTCGACAGTACGCCAAAAAACTCAGGGAACGATTTAATACCAAAACGCTTAAACAAGCGCTTTTACACTAGCGCTTGTCTGGTTTCATTATTGCGTTATCACCAAACGTATTTGGCACAATCAAGCTACACTTGTTCTTTCTTGTGCTCAAACCGCAGAAGCTGCTAAACAAGAAATATACTTAAGTTCAATACGTCCTAGTACTTTTTTGTTATATGACTTATCGGCTACCAAGTTCGATAGTACACTTTTCGTGTGATACTTAGTATCTCGCCATTTTTATCTATAGAACTTTCTTCAAGGTTAGCCCTATGTTCTTGTTGTAATTCACTCAGCAGAACCTTGCTATTTGTCACATTTCTTCGTGCAGTCGTCATTTAATAGTCGATTCTAATGGTGTTCACCTTATTATCGAGTGATATCTAAAAGTTAAAGGTGCATTTGGCACTACTTAATAAATGCATTATATAACGCGCTAGGAGTACTGACGTTATGAGTCATTCTGAAAAAACGTTCCGGTTTAACGTTAATGGTCGGGTAGTTGAAATTAACAGTGAGCCTGCACAACCACTTTTGTGGGTTATACGTGAACAGTTGAAACTAAAAGGGACACGTTATGGCTGCGGTGTCTCTAGTTGTGGTGTTTGTACGGTACATGTCAATGGCCAAGCAGTCAGATCTTGTGTCTACCCCATTTCTCAATGTCAGGGCAGTGACATTACTACGATCGAAGGTCTGTCAGAAAGCGCCAATCATCCAGTACAAAATGCTTGGATAGAAGCTAATGTGCCGCAATGTGGTTACTGTCAATCTGGGCAGATTATGCAAGCGGCTGCCTTGTTTGAAGGCAATCCAACACCCAATGATGAGCAAATTGCTAAATCGATGTCACGAGTTATATGTCGTTGTGGCACATACCCGAGAATAAAAAAGGCAATGCAGATAGTTGTTAAACAACTAGATACAGCTAAAAGTTAAGGGAGGTAACCATGCAAAACACCATGAGCAGACGTCAGTTTATCAAAATTTCATTGGCGACAACCACGGTTACTACGCTGAACTTTAGTGCGCTTTCTTTCGCATCATCAGGAAACGATTCGGTATTATCACCATTTCCATTTTTATCCATTAATGCCGATGGACAAGTGATCTATTACACACCTCGCGCAGATATGGGGCAAGGCAGTGCCACCGGATTAAGACTGATTGTTGCTGACGAACTTGGTATTAATGCCGATAAGCTTATCATCAAGCGCAAAAACCCGCAGGAAGGTCATTGGGTTGGTACAGGCGGCAGCTCAGGTACTTATTCAGTTTACCGGTGGCATCGTCAGCGAATTGCAACGGTTAGGCAATTGCTTATTAATGCGGCGGCAAAGGTATGGTCTGTTTCGGCTAAAGATTGTCGTGTAGAAGATGGTACTGTGATTCATTCCGCTAGCCAGCAAAGAACCTCTTTTGGCGACTTAGTCGCCTTGGCTAAGACGCTTGAGCTACCAGAAAAAGAAGTTCAAGTGATGGACGTGAAAGACTTTAAATGGATTGGACAGTCACGCCAGCTCGAGCATATTGAAGATATCGTCTCAGGACGCGCAACATACAGTATCGATGTTGAATTAAAAGACATGGTATATGCTTCGATCGAGCGTTGTCCATTTGCTCACGGTGAACTTATCTCTTATGACGAGCAGCAGGTAAAAGCTATGGCAGGTGTGGTAGCGGTCATAGCTCTTCAAGGAAGTGGCTGGCAGGGGAGTGCTCAGTATCGACCTTGTGGTGTTGCGGTAATAGCTAATAGTCATTGGGCAGCGCAACAAGCTCGCGCAAAGCTCAATGTGAAATGGAGCGAACCTGCTACCGACATCTTTGACGATAAAGATATTGAACGCTATTTGGCAGAAAAAGCGGAGAAAAATGGCGTTTTGGCTAAAGCGAGTGGTGATGTAGCCTTGCCTTTAAATAAAGCTGATAAACAGCTACAAGCCCACTATAAAGTTCCATTTTGGACACATGCGCCAATGGAACCGATGAATGCTACCGCAGATGTAGTTGACGGGCATTGTGAAGTTTGGTCTGGTTGTCATTTACAGACGATATTACAAAATGAATTAGCTGAACTTATAGGTTTGCCTAACCAACAAATTAGAATTCATACACCACTTATTGGTGGAAGCTTTGGCAGACGACTTTATCGTGACTATGCAATAGAGGCGGTATTGTTGTCAAAACAATTAAAACGTCCCGTTCAGGTACTTTTTGATCGTGCTGATGATATGAGGTTCGGCCACTTTATGCCTGCCGGACACTTTAAGGTTCGCTCTGCGATACAAGGACACGATATAACATCGCTTGAATTGCGTGCGGTTCAGCAAAGTAATGAAACTCAACGAGTGCCTGACAAGCTTAAAGACGGTAAGGATGAACTACTAGTTAAAGACCCACAGCGTTACCCATATGAAATACCCAATATACGTTACGAGCAGCATTATACTCCTGAGTTGTCGATCCCCACCGGCTATTGGCGTGGTACTTATAGTAATTCATACGCATTTGTATTTGAAAGTTGGATTGATGAGCTTGCTTTTGCGCTTAAAAAAGATCCGCTAAAGCTGCGTTTATCGTTATTGTCTGATTCTCAGCTTTATCCCAAAATTGGTAATGATGTCGAGCAACTAGATAAAGCGCTCGCGAGAAGAGTATTAACAAGAGTCGCCGACATAGGGCAATGGAGTTCAGACAAAGACCCTGGACAAGGGCGTGGTATTGCATGGTGTTTTAGTTTTTTTTACTCGTATGCGGCAGCAGTTGTTGATTTAAACGTGTCCGAAAAAAATAACATTTCAATAGAGAAAGTCTCTGTCACGGTTGATTGTGGTGTAGCAATCAATCCAAATATGATCAAAGCACAAATTGAAGGTGGTGTTGTCTGGGCATTGTCTGCATTAAAGTCATCGATTCATTTTAAAGAAGGAAGAGTGACCAATACTAACTTTCATGACTATCCCGTGTTAACTTACCAAGAATGTCCAGCCATCGTTGTTGAAATAATGGAGTCTGACAGGCCATCAGCAGGCGTAGGTGAACTTGGTAATATGCCTATCTTTGCAGCTGTATGCAATGCCATCTTTGATGCGACAGGAGAACGGATCAGAGAACTTCCACTTACCAATTATTTTATGCAAAGTACCTAATAACGTTGAAGCTAATAAGTGATATTGGCAAGGATAGATTTTGCGCTAGGAACATTTCAAATTAGCTCTCTTCGAGTGATTGTGAAATTTAAGCAATTGAATCAAGGTGGTACGGGAAGGTTATCGATGAAATTCGAATTATTCTGTTACCACCCTTGTGCTATTGGAGCTTATCCTAATCAGGTATTCTTTCATCTAGTGATTTTAATGACCTTAAAAACAATCCTAATCCTCCAATAGCTAAAATTAGAATTACCATAAGGTCAAATGATGTCATTGTTTTAAAAGTAAAACGAATTGAGGAAATAACACCAAAAATCAAACCAGTAACTGAACCTATAGCTAGAATCCAGCCGAGTATGTTTCGACTATTATAAAAAATTAGCCCGACACCCAATATAAAAGGGAGCATAATCATGCCACTGGTTATATTATAATTTCCTCCTAATGCAGAAAAACCATATAAGCGCATGCCCATACCAAAACTAGAGGTAACTGTGATGGCATTTAACAACATGTAAAAACCGCCACACATCATCACTAGACCAATGAAAAAATGTCCTAATCCACCTGAAGTACCACCCGCGCCTCTCATAATAGTTCCTCTTATATTTATTGTTATTTTTCTGCTGAATATGGGTCATCAGCTAAAATATAGGCTCTTAAATCAGCTTTATTGGGGTGCTGATATAGCCATTCCCTTAGCTCTTTTACTTTTTTATAAGTATCTTGTCCAAATTTGTCTTTGTATATCTCTGCAAAGTTATCTTTAGTGCTATTGATTCGAATATTTCTTTGCCAATGGGCTGTTAGTACTGCATTGAGCGAACCTGCTAAACCTTCTTTTTTGAGTAATTCCCACTCTCCTTTATCTAACCATACTCCACCTACACTGGCACTATAATCAATACGATGCTCTGTTCTGGTAGAAAGGCGGAGTTTGCGCATAATCGTACCAGATACGGGGCAAAGGATTGCTTGGTTTGTTTCGTCAATATCACATTGAATACTTTCATCGAAGGAAAATTGCGGGTTACGATCTTTCCATGCGACATAGTCTTCTATTAAAATCCAATGACCTTCACAGCTAGTACAAGTATGTGCTCTAAATTGTCCGTCAATAAAGCAGGGAATTAATTCGCCTTGTTTACAACTGGTACATTTCATATTCCTATTTCCTTATCCATTTCCATTTTTTGTAATAAACTGTTCTATCTTATTCATGTTTATAGAGATATGTCACTAAAATAAGTTTAAATTCAGGTTGTTTGTCAATAATTTATTAGATGATTTATAACATTAACTATGGTAATTTGCATGTTAAAAACATGTAAATTATAAATTGACATAATATGTCTTAAGGTTATAGTGAGTTTACATTGGGATCAGATTAGCCTGAATTGCTGATTTATTTAAAGGATTAACTATGGAACAACTGCTTGTAGTCGCTTCTCAATTTCCTACCGTCATTTATTCCGTTCTTCTTGGTATTGTCATTGTCTATTGGATTGTTGGTTTATTAGGCTTTATCGATTTAGATTTTTCTGGCGACATTGAATTGGATATCGACAGTGATGTTGATGTATCGGTTGGGGGGCTAACTGGGCTTTTGCTAACGTTTGGCTTAACTGGCGTACCTTTTACTTTAGTGATCAGCATTATTATTCTTATTTGTTGGTTAATAAGTTTTTATCTTCAATTTTACTTACTTACATGGCTACCTGATGGTTGGTTATATTATTTTATTGGAACAGTGAGTGATTTTCTTATTTTTGTATTATCACTGCCAATTACAGCTATTGCCATTCGTCCGTTAAAAGGTATGTTTAACAGTGTAGAAACAGTAACTAGTCGTCATTTAGTCGGTAAAGAAGCAATTATCGCGACTGGTTCAGTTAATGAGATTTTTGGTCAGGCGCGCTTGTTCAATGAGGGGGCGGAGATCTTAGTTGATGTTAGATGCGATCCTCAACATGTCCTTAAGCTGGGAGATAAAGTATTGGTTGTTGAATATTTAGAGGAAAATCATGCTTATATTGTTGCACCTTATGTACAGTAACTCATCAAATTTAATTTTCAAAATTCATTTGGTCACTATAGGTGGCTATGCTTTAAATAAGAGGAAAAACACATGGTAATGGAACCACTTTATTTAGCTATTGGAATTGGCGTACTTTTCGTCTTTTCTCTTTTAATCATGGTGGCTAAATTTTATAACAAAGTCGAACAAGGCCAAGCGCTGATTATTAATAAATTGCGAGCAGAACCTGAAATCAGTACCACAGGTGGTATGGTTATTCCTGTGATCCATAAAAAAGAGATTATGGATATTTCGACCAAACGCATGATGCTTGAGCGCAAGGGACGTTCAGGTTTGATTTGTCAAGATAATATTCGGGCCGATATTATCATTACCTTTTATATCCGGGTAAACGAAACCAAAGAAGATATTCTTCGAGTTGCAAAACAGGTTGGTTGTGACCGTTCTTCTTATCCTGAAACTTTGCAAGAGTTGTTTGAAGCTAAGTTTTCAGAAGCGCTTAAAACTGTAGGTAAACAATTAAATTTTACCGAGTTATTTACTCAGCGCGATATGTTTAGAGATAAGATCAAAGAAGTCATCGGTCAGGATCTTTCGGGTTACGTATTGGAAGATGTTGCGATTGATTTTCTTGAACAAACATCAATTAATGATTTAGATCCTAATAATATTATGGACGCCGAAGGTATCAGGCGCATTACCGAGCTGACAGCTTTACAAAGTGTTGAAACCAATGACTTGAAGCGTCAGGAAGAAATTCGAATTAAGCGCCAGAATATAGATGCCGAAGAAAAACGTCTGGAATTAGAACGACAATTGGCGGATGCGGAAGCTAAACAGGCAAGGGAAATTGCTACAGTAAAAGCACGTGAAGAAGCAGAAACAGCAAGAATTGTAGAAGAAGAACGTGCCAAAGCTGAACAGGCTCGCATCGCAACCGAGCAAACGGTCGCTGTAGCGGAAGAGAATAAGCAGCGAGAGGCTGATATTGCAGAGCAGAATCGATTAAGAGCTGTTGCGATTGAAGAAGAAAAAGTGACACGAGCACGGCAAATTGAAGAGATTGATCGTCAAAAAGAAGTAGAAACACTGCGTATCGATAAAGAAAAAGCGTTGGAAATTGAACGTAAAAATATTGCTGAAGTTCAAAGAGAGCGAATTTCTGTTGAGAAAAATGTTGCAGAGGAAGAAGAGCGAATTAAAGATTTACGCGTTGTTTCGGAAGCTAACCGTAAGAAAAACGAGCAAGTAATACAAGCGCAGGCAGAAGCTGAAGAAGCGTTAGTAAAAGACATTGAGTCTGCTAAGGCACAAGAGCAAGCGGCAGAGCATACTGCAAGGAAGATGCAAACAATAGCCGAAGCTGAATTGAAAGCTGCGAGCAAACAGGCAGAATCTAAGAAAATATTAGCAGAGGGTGAACAAGCTGAAGTTGCATCAAAAGGATTAGCTGAGGCGCAAGTTACTTTAGCGCAAGCTGATGCAAATGAAAGACAAGGTGAAGCTGAAGCTAAATCACTTGAGCTTAAGTTGACGGCTGAAGCTAAAGGCATTGAAGAAAAAGCGTTAGCGGAAGCGAAAGGTTTGCGTGAAAAACAAGAAGTACTAAATGCCATGTCAGAGCAAGCTAGAGAGTTTGAAACCTTTGGTTTACGCTTAAATCAGGAGCGGGAATTAACGCTTGCTAAGTTGGATAACAGTGTTGATCTTGCAGAAAAACAAGCAGATGTACTCGCCACAGCATTAAGTGAAGCTAATATCAATATCATGGGAGGCGACGGAGAATTTTTACGTCAATTTATGAAATCAATTACGGTCGGAAAATCTATTGATGGATTAGTGAATGAAAGTGATACGGTTAAAAACTTATTTAAAGAACATTTAAACGGTGACCGTAATATTATGGATGACCTTGGTGGCGTTCTTTCGGGCGCGGCACAATCGAGTGAAACACTTAAAAATTTCAACATGGCAAAGTTACTTTCGACATTAAATAATGCTGATGAATCGCAAAAAGGTGTACTTGCTAGTCTGTTGAATTTGGATGGTAAGTCAGCATCTGAAGTAAAGTAGCAAATTTGCAATAGTACTAGTAGGTAAAAACGACGGGCTTACCTGGCCCGTTGTATCAAGATGTTCATGGAGTCATAGATGACAGATAAGGAAAGTGTCACCAATCAAGCGGTTGCTGAAGGTGGTTCATATGAGCTTATTCAGCGTCGATTATCGGCCTTAGGTAGTGATCTTAATAAACAGATAAAACAGTTAAATGACGAACGTATTGCAACGTTTGGTTCTACTGACATGACTGTTGACGCACGGATCAGGGTACGAACTGAACATAACTGTATAGCAAGAGATATTGCTGCTATAGGCGACATTTTGCTTTTTGGTTATAACGTTTTTTTAGGGTTAAAACGTAATATCACTGTTGCTGATGTATTCAGTCTACATCAACTTAAAGACAATGATGGCGAAGTTGAAATTGTTGATATTCCGATAAATGGCAGTTTTCTTGATGATGCTGAATTTGTTCGAGATTTCGATGAATTGTACACCTATTATAAGAAAACATTTCTTGCTCACGTTTATCGCCAGGGAAGTAAAGTATTTGCCGTTTTTCGTATTGGAGACCGCCTTGATGATATTCGGGTTTTCCGCTGGGGAATAGATGCGCAGCAGCAAGTGACTTATATCGATAATCGTGGCGAACGTGACATTAAACAACCTGATAACTTTGACTTTGAATGGCATAAAGTATCACGGGAGCAACAAGAACAAGGTAAGCATCCTCATTACAATTTATTTGATACGCTTTTTGTTGAATCAATTGGTGGCTCGATCACCTTAAAAATTGAAAATAATACTGAAGAAGGTGAAGGAATTTATTCAGAGCCTGTTGATGATGACCATCAGTCACTTGATGACGCGGATATTCAATACGCTAAAGTCGGGGAACTGATACTCTTAAAGATAAAGCCTTATAGGGAAGAAGTAACGCGTCATCTAATTTTCAACTGTAAAACTCATCAGGTACTTAGACAGGACGCTATCGCTCATACTTGTATTCAATTACCAGAAGATCATGGCATTATTTTTCCGGGCGGGTATTACCTGCAAAATGGTGAAAATAAAAGCTTTGAAGACAGCGCTGAAGATCTTCAATTGCATCGAGTGGTTAAATCGCCTAATGGTGAAGACTTTCTTTATATTTTTTATGAACCAAATGAAGGCCAGTATGCGTTGTTTGGTTACAACTTGATCACGCGAACCTTGCAAAACCCGATTTATGGCCATGGGCAAAGTTTGTATAACAACGGTAGAGTGGTTGTTTTCAATGCTGAATCTGAACCATCAAGGGTGCATGCTATGCAGATTTGGCAAACACCTTTTTGCAGTGAAGAGTATGCGAGTGATCAGCCTGCAGATAATAGCTTTTTTGGTAAAATAGGAAATCCTGAACTTGTCCGTGGGGTCTCTGACTTATACGGTGTGGTTAAGCTTATTTCTGTGCAAGAGCCGAGTGCTTATCATTTTAATGATTTAGTTAAAGAGTCAAAGTTACTTTTTGATAAATATCATTGGCTTAGTGATATCAAATTACAGACACTCAATGAGTTACTTAAGCAGGTAGTGACGACGTCAGAATTGGTACTTGATGAATTTGAAAAAGTCTCCAGTATCAAAGAAAACTCAGATGCCATAATGGCTGAAGCACGAGAAAAACTTGAGACACTAACCAAAGATATTAAAAATTCGAATTTTGATAGCGCCAAAAAGTTTGTGGAAAGCTTGGCTGAACTTACGCAATTTAAAGGTGAACTCATCACGCACAAAGAGTTGCGATATATCGATGTTGGTGAAATAGAGGCAATGGAAGTTAACCTCGATCAGTTAACCAAAGATCTCAGCCAGGCTACGGCCGATTTTCTGCAGAAAGATCAAGCGTTAAAGCCTTATCAAGACACTATTTGTGAACTTGAAAAAGCAGTGGAGATTAATGAATCAGTCACGGAATTGAAACCAATTCAAGCGGCTATTGATGAACTTACACAAGGACTAGAATTATTAAATCGCACGATGCTGTCGTTAGAAATAGAAGATAGCAGGCAACGAACTCGAATTTTAGAAGATATTTCAACAGTTTTTAGCCAAATAAATAAAGTTAAAGCCAGCGCTGAACTTGCTGTGAAAAGTGTTGGCAGTGAAGAAGCTAGAGCTGAATTTGGTGCTCGCTTTAAATTACTGAGTCAAAGTGTAACCAGTGGATTAAATGCTAGCGATAGCCCTCAGAATTGTGATCAACAACTATCCCAAATACTTGTCCAATTAGAAGAACTGGAAAGTCAATTTAGTGATTACGATGAATTTTACAATGAAATTTTAGCTAAACGAGACGAAATTTACGATAATTTTGAACAGCATAAGCAACAGCTGATGGATACTCAGCAGCGACGTTGTTTAAACTTAATGACGGCAGCTGAGCGTATTCTTGAAGGGGTTAATCGTCGTAGTCAAACGTTCAACGAGCAAGATAAATTAAATAGTTATTTTGCTGGTGATCCTATGATTGCTAAGCTTCGACAGCTTGTCAAACAACTACGAGAGCTTGATGATAATGTTAGGGCTGATGATGTTGAAGCTCAATTAAAAAATGCTCAAGAGCAAGGAATTAGAGCGCTCCGTGATAAAAGTGAGATCTATTCTGCTGATGGTAGTCTAGTTCAAATAGGGGAACATCAATTTTCGGTAAATCGACAGAAGTTAGAACTCACCTTGCTTCCTCGCGACGATGCTATGGTGCTCCATATTAGTGGTAGTGAGTATTTTGAACCACTCGACCCAAAAATTTTTGCCGGAACAAAGTACCTTTGGCAGCAAGAACTTATTTCTGAAAGTGATGCTGTTTATCGAGGGGAATATTTAGCGGCTACGATTTTATTTGAGGCTGAATCGAAAGGTATTATTGCTGTAGAGCGTTTACAAGAAGCAGATAAAAACGGTGAGCTTGTTAACCTTATTAGAAAATCGGCTGAGCCTAGATATCAAGAAGGTTATGATAAAGGCGTTCATGATGCCGATGCCGCCTTAATTTTATCTCAACTATTAGCGTTAAAAGAATCTATCGGGCTATTGGCTTTTTCAGCGCAAGAAAGGCGATTAGGTATATGTTTCTTTAATTTAGAGTTAAGTTTAACTGAACAAGAAGACTTAAGGCGTCGTTGTCAAAATTTGAACTTAATGGAAGAGACATTTGGTAGTGGAGAGTTACGCCAACAGCTTGTTGAAGAAATTGCCTCGGCATTGGGGAAGTACATCGAAAAACAGGAATGGTTGTGGGGTGATACTTCTCTAGCTGCGTCTTATCTAATTCAAGAGTTAGCATCTATAGAGTTGAGCTTTATCATAAAAGAAGCCAGCTTAACGTTAGTGGAACAATTGAAAGCTCAGTTAAAGCATAAAGTTTTAGAAAATAAAATTAATGGAGCGTTATCTGGTTGTTCAACTATTTCTCAGAAATATCAGCTTCATTTTGCTTGGTTACAATCATTTGTACGTCATCAAGAAATAACTGTTACTCACGATGTACTCATTGAGGCATCTATGCTCCTGATGATGGAGGGGCAATGTCAGTTTTATAGCTCGGGTGCTAATACTGACGTAGTAGTCGATGGTTTACTTGGCCAGCATTTATTAATTGTGGATAGAAAAATTCAAATTAACTATCAAGAGTTTATTACTAAGATCCGCCAGTTTTGTCATGAGCATGTACCTGCATTTAGAGCGTTTCACCAAAACAAGCAAAGAGTGTTAGAACAGCAACGCAAACGTTTAAGGTTAGAGGAGTTCAAACCAAGTGCGCTGTCGTCTTTTGTTCGAAATAAACTAATAAATGATGTTTATTTTCCAATTATAGGTACTAATTTAGCTAAACAAATTGGTGCCGCTGGTAACAATAAACGCACGGATCTAATGGGGCTGTTATTACTTATTTCACCCCCAGGTTATGGTAAAACCACGTTAATTGAATACGTCGCTAGTAAGCTGGGAATGACGTTTGTCAAAATTAATTGTCCATCGATTGGTCATGAGCAGCTGTCACTCGACCCTGCTCAGGCAAATAATTCTACTGCAAAAAATGAAGTAGAAAAAATCAACTTGGCTTTCGAAATGGGTAACAATGTTTTGCTTTACCTTGATGATATTCAACACACAAATCCGGAGTTTTTGCAGAAGTTCATTTCTCTATGTGATGGATCTAGGAGAGTGGATGGAGTATGGAATGGTGAAAGTAAAACCTATGACATGCGAGGTAAAAAGTTTGCAATCGTTATGGCGGGTAACCCATACACCGAATCTGGAGAAGCATTTACTATTCCTGATATGTTAGCTAATCGTGCTGATATCTATAACCTAGGGGATACTTTGAGTGGTCGTGAGCAAGAGTTTTCTTTAAGTTTTATCGAGAATAGTTTAACCAGTAATTCATACCTTGCGCCATTGGCGACTCGCGAGATGGATGATTTATATAAATTAGTTAAAATTGCAGATGGCGAGCCAATTGCTTCTACTGAATTAAAGTATGGTTATTCTCAAGCTGAAATTAATGAAATTGTTGCTGTCATTCAACGCATTCGAAAAATTCAAGAAACAGTACTAAAAGCGAATGAACAATATATAGCATCTGCAGCACAAGACGATAAATATCGAACGGAACCACCATTTAAATTGCAAGGAAGTTATCGCAATATGAATAAAATGGCTGAAAAAGTCGTTCCAGTGATGACTGATGAAGAGGTCGAGCAATTAATCACCGATCATTATCGTGGAGAAGCTCAAACTCTTACTGTTGGTGCAGAAGAAAATTTATTGAAGTTAGCTGAACTTCGCGGCGCACAAAGCGGTGATCAAGTTGCTCGGTGGAAGCAAATCAAAGAAGACTTTGTCCGTCATCAAAACCTTGGCGATAATGATAATCCAATAGCCACTATTGCAAGTCAGATTTCATTATTACAAAAAGGCCTAAACCAAATAGGGCAAGTTTTGCAACAACCACAATCAGGGGGATTGGAGACATTAAATGAAACCGTTGCTAACCTTAAGCTACAAGTGAATGTGGAAAAACCTGACTATTCGGAATTAGAGCATACACTTTCACTTTTTACTCAAAATATGGAATTGTTTTTAACGCCTTTGGTGTCGGCTCTTGAAAGTAACAAAAATGTCGATTTGGAAATGATTGAAACCTTAAAAACACTAAACTTTACTAGTGAGATTTCAGCGAGCAGCTCGGAAACACATATGCAAAAAATAAGTAGAGAAATAGCAAAGGATAGAAAAAGTAGTTCAGATGAGATGATTATTGATTGAGATAGCGCCTTTGTATCATAGTGTCTTTAGAGCCAAAATCATTATTAATACCTGAAACTGATGCTTATTCTCTTGCAAGTTTTGATAGTGAACAACTTTTCTCTGATTATCAGTATATTAAAAGTTATTACCAGAATTTAACCAGCGCTCAATAAGAGCCGTTAGTGATTAAAGGTGAAGACTTCAACATTTAGTCAATTGCCTTTGTTTTCTTTATTATTTTTAATTCTTTGATTTATCAGTAACAATGCTTTTAAATAGCGCCTGATCTTCTATAAAGGTGTTCTATGCTGTTTGTTATTGCTATTTTTATCGGTGCGTTTTTACTGTTTCAGGTGCAACCCTTAGTTGCCAAAATTATCTTACCGATATTTGGTGGTGGGGCGGCGATTTGGACTGCATGTTTGCTGTTTTTTCAGGGTTTTTTGTTACTGGGTTATTTATACGCTCACTTGCTTGGCAAAATAAAATCACTAAAAATGCAATTGAAACTGCATAGTGGATTACTGTTCGTTAGCTTGATATCACTGCCATTAACGCCAATTGAGAGCCGTATAGAATCTACTGAGCTCCCGCTATTTAATATCTTGTCTTTGCTAACTTTTTCGATTGGTTTACCGTATTTATTATTAGCGTCAACCGGACCATTAGTGCAAAAATGGTTTAGCGTGGTAAAACACGATAAATTGCCATATCAGCTTTACTCTCTATCAAATGCAGCATCGTTGATAGCGCTACTTAGTTTTCCTTTTTTGATTGAACCTCTACTTGCTGGCAGTGCGCAAAGAAATCTTTGGTCTGTTGGTTATGGCAGCTATTGTTTGGTGTTACTCGCCCTGATGTACCACATTGCTAAACAGCAAAGGATTAAGCAGACGATAAGTCAATCGGTGGTCAATAAATCTCCGTTGAGCCATGTGATGTTGTGGTTTGGCTTATCTATTACTGGGGTGGTGCTCTTGGTGGCAACCACTAATGCGATGACGCAAAATATTCCACCAGTGCCATTTTTATGGATTTTACCTTTATGTTTATATTTGCTTAGTTTTATTATTAGCTTCCACAGCCCTAAGTGGTATGTCCGCTGGTACTGGTTTTTACTCTTTATTCCTACCGCGATTATTGCGATTTTGATGTTTTTTATTGGTTCTCAATTTTCAATAGTCACTCAGGTGGTGCTTTATTCTAGTATCTTGTTTGCTGCCTGTATGATTTGCCATGGTGAGCTGGCACGTTTAAAGCCCTGTGTTAGCCAGTTAACTTGGTATTATTTAGTGATAGCAACTGGTGGCTTTATTGGTAGCGCTCTAGTGGCATTTGTCGCCCAAGCGGTGTTCGTTCAGTTTTTAGAATTCCCTTTAGCGATTCTTGCGGTTTTTGTTTTGTTCTCTCTAGCGGTTTATCAAGCGGTTAAACAGGTTAATAAACTGATGATATTGAGTCTTTCCTTAGCGATTATATGTGCTGGTGTTTTATGGCAGCTCAACGAGCAATATTTGCAAAGTGATGTGTTTAATCAACGTAATTTTTATGGTGTATTGAGTGTTAAAGATATTCAAACTGAAACCCTTAATGAGCGTCGTTTAATTGATGGGACTACGTCTCATGGTACGCAGTCATTAGACATAGAAAAGCAAGGTATTCCGCTAAGTTATTATCGTAAGTATACAGGTGTAGCGCTAGCATTGGAGCAATTTGCTGAGCTTAATCAGCTAGAGCGAGGGGTAAATGTTGGGTTAATTGGCTTAGGTGCAGGTACGTTAGCTGCCTATGGTCAACAAGATGATAACTACCGATTTTATGAATTAAACCCCGGGGTTATTAACGCAGCGCAGCGTTATTTTAGTTATCTTGAAAATTCTCGTGCGGATATTGCGATTATTTCTGGTGATGCCCGTGTGTCGTTAACGCGAGAATTGTCACAACAGCAGCCACAAAATTTTGATGTTTTGGTGATAGATGCTTTTTCAGGTGATAGCATTCCGCAGCACTTATTGACGGTTGAAGCGATGGCGTTGTATTGGCAGCACTTGGCGGAAGATGGTGTGATAGCAATTCATATTTCTAACAGTCATTTAAACTTATTGCCGTTAATGCAAGGCTTGGCGCAGCAAACCAATATACAGTTAGTGTATTTTAAAACACAAGCTGAACAACAGCATGGCCATGATACTGAATGGGTATGGCTAACTAACAACCAAGCGTTATTAAGCAGTGGAATTGCTAAACTTTATCAAACGAAGGTGCCAGAAAAAACACAATCGGCCGTTGTTTGGACGGATGATTTTAGTAATTTATTTACGTTATTAAAATAACAAGTTATGGGATTCAACTGGTGGTTGTGTTGTAGTCATACCTTACCTGTTGAATAAATAGCTTATTTACCAAGTGCCCGTGTTTTCCATGCTTACCCAAGGCTCTTGAGGAGGTAAGTGTCCATCTTGTAGTATTTCAATCGAAATGCCATCTGGTGAACGAACAAATGCCATGTGCCCGCAGCGCGGTGGGCGGTTAATTGTTACGCCTGCATCCATTAATTTTTGGCAAGTATCGTAGATGTTTTCTACTCGCAGGGCGATATGACCAAAATTTCGACCATCGGAATATGGCTCAGATTGCTCCCAGTTATAGGTTAATTCAATTTCATGCTCACTGTCTTGAGCGGCTAAAAAAATCAAGGTAAATTTGCCCGCCGGCACTTCTTTGCGTCTGACTTCTTTAAGACCAAGTAAGTCACAATAAAATGTTAAAGAGGCATCTAGATCGCTCACTCGCACCATAGTGTGTAATAATTTCATTTGTTTACCTTTTGTTGGTTTTTACTAACTTTTTCATAGGTTTACTATTATAACATCATTTAAATTCAAGTTGTCTCAGGGGTAAAGCTTAAGCATCGTAATAATATAGAAAACTTTATATCAACAAGTAGCCAAAGAGTGTATTAGTTCACCTTTCTTTTATGAACAATTTAATCACAAGCGCACTATTGAACACAGATCTCAAAATGAGGTTACAAAATGCTTTTCAATATAACTTCGTGGGACCTGAACAGCCAGCTAAAAGCACTCACTGTTTTGGGGGTAGCAGCCACTTGTAATGCGAGTATTTAATTTCATCAGATTATGATCTATGCGTTGATTGATTAAAAAAGACGAGAGTAACGAATAAAGACTCCTTCTGCATCATACGATGGATTTTCTGGTCGAACCCCCGTTCCGTTTGAAGCATGTGACCAATGATACCCGACCCCTACTTTACTTGAGTTATCAAGTTTATAATAGACAGACGGGCCAATCCGCCACATAAAGTTATAATATTTGCCACCGGCAGGAAATTTATCATTATAGATAAATAAATTACCAATGCCTTCGAGGTGAAAAGACAGTTGCTCATCTTTGAAAACCCTCCAGTCCAGCTGCACCCCTGGGCCTAAGGCAAACGCAGAGTTTTTATAATTTACGTCATGCATTGTGCCTTCAGAATATTCTCCTTCGATCTGAGTAATATCACCAGTAGCGTAAGCGAATGAAGCTAATGCGCTAATTCTGAGGTTTATCGGACTGATCTCTGCTACTGGATAAAACACATCCAATATGTAGGTGTCAATATTTCTATCGCGGTCTATTGGAGATAGATATTCGAACCCCAATAAGACAGCGATTTTATTTTTTGTATTATCCTGTGCATAGGCGTTATTTGAAACGAAAAACACATGGAATAAAACTAGAGTCAAAAGAAAATATTTACGTAGCATAACCTTATCCTTTATTCGCGATAATAATTTCAGTAGGGTGTTTTCCATGGTGATATTCCCTCGTTATATTGACAAAACCGGCTCTCGAAACTGGCTCTTCCATTAAAACAGGGCGACAATTTCCCATGATGTAGAGAACTAACAGTTTCGGTAGAAATTGATATAAGCGCTCAAGAAAGGAATGGTTGCTTCCTTTGTTTTTACTCATGTTTACCATAATGAGCTTTCCTCCCGGTTTTAGCACTCGGTACATCTCTTTCAAAATATCCTGCATATCATCAGTCGGAATTAAATCCATCATGTAGCCGTTGTATAGAATATCAAAGCTGTTATCCGGCCATGGCAGATGTCTGCAATCTCCTTGTTTGAGTACAATATTCTCATACCCATTTTTCACCATTCTTTTTTCTGCCAAATCCAACATTTTCTTTGACAGTTCAATGCCGTAGATAGGTACTGCGTTTCCAGTTCTTTTTGCTATTTCAAGCAATACGCGACCAGGTCCTGTTGCAACTTCTAGTACCTTCAGGTGCGAATGCCACTGAATTTTATCGAGTGCTTTTTTATGGTATTTAAGCTCGCTGATAGCGACGGTCTTATCATATATGCCGCTTCTAACGTCATACGCATTTCTCAGGCTTTCTATACTGACATTATTAGTATCAATCATTATATTACTCCTATAATTAGTGAATTAACGAAGTGTTGAGCGTTAAACTGATTTACAATCAGCAACAACTAAATTTTTCTGCAAGCGCTTGAAAAACATTTGCCAAGTATTTCTTGTTTCCTTGGTACAACACATCTTTTCCTATTTTTTCTGAAACCAGAATTTTTTCTCGCTTCAAGATAGTTAAATGAGTTGATGCTGTGGAAAGTGCGATATTTGCTCTTTCTGCAACTTCAGAAACAGAATGCGATTTACCATCAAGAAATATTTGGATCAATATCTCCTGCCGTTTTTCACTAGCTAACGCCTTGAAAAAGCTAATTAGTTGCTGATTTTCGAGCATGAAACTTCCTATTTAAATGTTTTATACTTCGCTAAGTAACGAAGTATAGGTTATTTTACGTACAGTGATTTGTCAAGGAGTTTAATTTTATCTTCGCATAATGTCCCAATTGGGAACTTTTAATAAGCGAGCTAAAACTACGAACGCAGTGAGGGGAGTCAACTGTTCAAAGTCCTACGCTGCAATGGCCTGTTATAAGTAATTGACACCATACTTAACTTGAATAAAGTCATTAGGGAATGCATCCGCGATTGCATCTACAAGTTTGATAGTATTATTGATTTTACCAAAAAGAGGAATTCCCTCTCCCAAAATAACAGGTGCTTTCGTGATTATCATTTCATTAATTAGTTGAAGGTTAATAAAAGAGGTAATAGTTGCACCGCCGTCAATATAGGCATGTTTAAAACCGTTACCTTCAAGAGTATTCATTAGTTTTGTGATATCACCTGAATACATTTCGACTTTGCCACGTAGGTTTTCAGGAGGCTCTTTCATTGAATTACTTAACACGTAGATCTTTATATCGCCATAAGGCCACTGATCTGGAGTTAAATTAAAGCTGGAAATTACTTCCATGCATTTACGCCCCATAATCATGCAATCAACTGAAGCTATAAAATCATTGAATCCCATATCAGGATTTTTACTCATATCAGCATTTGTATTTCCTGCTGTATGTAGCCAGTCAACGTCACCATCTAATGTTGCAATATAACCATCGGCACTTGTTGCAATATAAACAGAACATTTCATAGTTGATAGAGACTCCAAATGTGAGATTATTTATAACAATTTATTAAGTAGACATTCTCAGTAATGTCAACTTACGAATTTCTCTTTAAAATACCAGAAAACCTTAATAATTCAATTGATTATATTCAGAATTAATGGTTTTAATTATTTGATCTTCCCCTAACACTGTAGACATCTTTTATTTAGAAAATGAAGTATGATGAGAGATGTTATGAGTAATAATAAATATCCCCAAGAATTTAAAGACGAAGCTGTTCGTCAAGTGGTTGATAAAGGCTATTCTGTGCCCGATGTTGCCAAGCGATTAGGCATTTCCGATAAGTCCCTGTATTACTGGGTCAAGAAAACTAAAGTACCAGCCAAGAAGTCAGCAGAGCAGGAAGAAATCCGCAAGCTAAAAGCTGAGTTAAAACGCGTGACTGAAGAGCGGAATATATTAAAGGAAGCCGCCGCGTTCTTTGCAAGCGAGTCAAGGAAAGATACGCGTTCATAAAATCACGACTCGAAGTCTACCGCGTCAAAGCAATGTGTCAGGCATTAAATGTTCACCGTAGTGGCTTCTATGCTTGGCTCAAACAACCACTATCTAAACGTGAGCAAGAGAACCAGAGGCTGCTTGAGCGCATCAAGGCAAGCTATGTTGAGAGTGGTGGTGTTTATGGCAGTCCACGTATTACGCATGAATTACGCCGTAAGGGAGAAACGTGCGGTGAAAACCGTGTAGCTCGTCTAATGAAGCAAGCCAAGCTAAAAGCTAATATTGGATATAAAAGGCGATACTTCAAGTCAACTGTGCCCGCATTAATAGCAGACAATCACCTTCAACAACAGTTTGTTGTTAGTGAGCCAGATACGGCTTGGGTAGCCGATATTACCTATATCAAAACCTATGAAGGCTGGCTGTACCTTGCTGTAGTACTTGATTTATTCTCGCGAAAAATCATTGGTTGGTCGATGCAACCGAACATGAGTAAAGATATAGTGATCAAAGCACTATTAATGGCTGTTTGGCGCAGGAACCCAAAACATGAAGTAATAGTTCACAGCGACCAAGGCAGCCAATACGCGAGCTGTGATTACCGTGAATTCTTAACGGCAAACAACCTAGTACCGAGTATGAGTCGCCGAGGACATTGCTTAGATAATGCGGTAGCAGAAAGCTTTTTTCACTCACTTAAAACTGAGCGTGTTAAACGAAAAGTGTACGAGACTCGTAATGATGCTAGAGCAGATTTGTTTGATTACATTGAAATGTTCTACAATCGTAAGCGATTACATAGCCACCTTGGCCATGTGTCTCCCGAAGAGTATGAAAAACAGTATTTAACTGGAAGCTAGAAGTCTACAAAATTGGGGGAAGATCAAGGGGGTTTTGTTTCTTTTATGGGAAAAAGGGGGCGGAGTAGATTAATTCTTCGGTAATCTGGACATCAAATTTTCAAGATTATTCTACACTGTTTTTGCTTTCATCCATTGAGCTTTATTTGAACCTTAATGAGATGAATCATAAAGAAATCCCCTGACAGTGGTTAATTGATTAACTCGCCTGTTAGTTGTTCAATTCCGAACAACTGTGATTGGAAAAATTTTGCACTGCTAATCGTTCGGTGATCTTATCAATAAGTCGTTGGGCTAAAATTGACATAGGCCTTCCTTTCGAACTAACCACGTACACCTCTCGTCTAAACCAGGAGCAATGGCTTAAAACCGATTCAAGCTGTCCACTTTGCAGAGCTGGAGCCAACATAAAATCAGGTTCTAGACAGATTCCCAAGCCAGCAATAGCAGCCTGAATCAAACACTTTCCACTATTAGATAAAATTCGAGGCTTTAATCTTACGAAGTGACTTTGAGCTTGATGCTCATAAAACAACTTACCCTGCATCATCGCCGCTCTATAGGCTAATAACGGCATCCCTTCTAGATCCATAGGTGTCTCTGGATGACCATACTGCTCCCAAAAACCAGGGCTAGCCGCAACTGAGTAGCTTATTTCACCGACTTTCACGGTATTTAAATTTGTATCCTGCGGCGCTCCAATTCGAATGGCAAAGTCATAACTTTCCGTGACCAGATCAACCTCTCGGTCACTTAACATAATATCCAACACAGAATCTGGGTGTGATTTTGCGAACTCAATAACGATAGGCACTACAAATTCTTTACCTAGCTCTTGTGGAATTGAGAACCGTGTTTTGCCATGTAATTTATCGACATTATTACCGATTAATGAATCTGCGTTTTCCAACTCTGACAATATATAAACGCACCGTTCATAATAAGCTTGCCCTAAAGGGGTCGGCGACAAGCCACGAGTGGATCGATTTGCCAAACGAACACCAAGGCGCTCCTCTAGCTCCTTTATACGACGACTGACTGCCGAGACTGCAACACCCAATTGATCTGCGGCCGCAGAAAGTGATCCAGACTCAATAACATTGACAAACGTTTTCATCTCTGCGAAGCGATTCATACCTTATCTTTCTAATTTTTAGAAAAAAGAATTCATAATCTTATATATTTTTTTCTATATTAGAAAGCGATATATTGTTAATACTCAACAAACAGGCGCAGCCTTAACCAGCAAAACCTGTTTTATTAGTGGGCGTGTACCTTTAACCATGCATGCCCGAGTTAATCAATTTGCAATTTAAAGGTGAAAAATATGTCCGCTTACTGTTTATTCCAGAATATTAATATTACAGACCCAGGCAAGATGGCCGAGTATGTAGAGAAAGTTCAACCCATTACCCAATCATTTGGTGGAGAGTACGTTGTGATGGGTGGCAATAGCCAAATAAAAGAGGGAAGCTGGTCGCCAGTCATGCCTGTTATCATTAAATTTCCAACAATGGAAGCAGCCAACGCTTGGTACGACTCCGAAGAATACGCCCCGCTAAAGGCGTTAAGAATGTCCGCAGGTGAATTCAGCGCAGTCTTTATCGGTGCGCAGGAGAACCCTTAAGTCATTTAGTCAGTCAGCTTCTCTACTCACCACAGAATCAAAAAGCGCCCATCGGCGCCTTTTTTGTTTACTCTTTAACCTGAGATCGGTTTAAGCCACGACCATCGCATTGATTTCAGCTGTAGTGGTATAACGAATTTGGCCACCTAATTAGAGGCTGATATGATTGATCTGCTTTGTTGCCAAAAGCGGATGATAGAGCAATTGCAATACTCACTTCAGTAAAAGCTTTACTTAAGAATTTTCATTGCTTCAATGAGCGCACTATCTTTCTTGCCCTTTAAATCTGATGCGTTTAAATATTCAAAGTTCTTCTCTACTGGGTAACCACGATATTCATAATTTTCGCCATTTGAGTCAAAATAACGCTCATTAGATAACGTAAACGACCAGCCATTTGGGAGTTGCTTAGGAAGTGAATCACTAAAACCGCCATTAGATGGCTCTCCAATGATGGTAACTTGTTCTCTGGCAGCAAGACCAAGTAAGAATGATTCAGCAGCACTCATGGTTATACCACTGGTAAGCACTACAATAGACCCTAAGTAACGGTCAAATGTTGCGGGATGAACAATAATACTTTCGGGTTTGCTAAAGCCATTTTCAGTTCGGTACGATTTACTGCCAACCAGCAATGGTTTATCAATAAAATAGGATAACAATCTTAGTGAAACAATGTCGTATCCTCCACTATTCCAGCGTAAATCGATTACTAGGCCTTTGGCATTCGTGAGCATAGGCATAATATACTGTATCGCTCTGTCTACTTCTTTTATATCCGCTTGAATAGTCTCTTCAGCAGTATATTCACTCATATCATCAATACTTAAGTAGTTTATTTCATGGGGAAGTGAAGCCCATAGTAAGCTGCGGTTTAATTTCAGCGGCGGGTGCTTTTTGTCTAAATAGCTTGAAATTATTTTGTTGCGTTTTTTGTTAAGTGCTTGAAAAAAATCATGAAAGGATAAAAACTCAGTCTGTTGTGAAAACCCTTCCTTAATCATCCTACTCTTGAACTGTTCCCATTTAATGTTGTTCATAGCAAAGAAGCTGTCATCATCTGATTCTACATATGCATGAGCGTCACCTAGTTCATCTATGAGTTCCTTAATTACCTCAGCCAATGCTGATTCGCTCATACTATCTGAAATTTTATTTCGCCAAGTTTTATAGTTGGTATGCCGTTTCAATTAAGCTCTTCGTTAAAAGCAAAGTTTTCTGCAAAGGTAAACCACAAAATATCAAACACTTCTGGGGCGGAGAACTTTATATTTTGAGTATCTGCATTAGGCTGTAGGCTCTGCTTACATAATGGAGGTAAACGGCTCAACCTTTTTAGTTTTACAGGATGTATCGTATACCAATCTAATTCAGCAAAGTCACCCTCTACAATCAAGTTACGACTAGGATATTCACCTGTTTCGACAGTATTGAGTATGCAATGGTGCTTTGTAATATCGTAAAAACGTATATCTTCGCCGATGACTTCTAATATGTATCCATAACCTTGAGTTTGCCAGACTGAATGATTAGGTGCTGCATTCTTGGCTTTACTCGTTAAAGGCTCAAAATCTGAATAGAAAGCAGAAACATTTACAGATAGTAAAAATAGACCTATCAGCAAGAAAATTGAAGGTGTTGTTTTGTCCATAAAGCTAGGTATTTCCCTAAATAGTATTTTTGCTTTGCAAATCAGACAATAAATTAAAAATAACATAAATACAAAGCCCCGTTTGGAAGTTATTACATATGAGGCTTTTATTTGGAAAATTTGGATGTTTGGAACAAGCAATTGAATGGTAATGCCAAGGTCTGCTTTTCGCTGTGAGATCAATTGGTCGATGCAACGCTATCCTTAAACAAGGGGTACGTTGCTATGAAACAAAGAAAACGAATTTACTATTCACCTCAACAAAAAGCATTAATATGGGATCGTTACAAACAAGGTGATTCTCTTCATGATATTGCCCGCATGTTTGATCGTTATCACTCTTCAATCATGCCTACGATATACAATACAGGAGGGTTTAGACCTCCTGAACGGAAAAGACATCCCACCTCATTATCATTGAGCGAACGAGAAGAAATATCTAGAGGGCTAGCTGCTAATTTATCTTTAAGAGAAATAAGTCGAAAACTTTCTAGAGCACCTCCCACTATTAGTCGCGAAGTTAAAAGAAGTGGTGGCTTAGAGCACTATAGGGCAAATAAAGCTGATGCAGCAGCATGGGAGAATACCAAAAGGCCAAAGGAGTGTATGCTTAAAGGTAATCCTGACTTGTGTTATGTCATCGCTCAAAAATTAAAACGTGCATGGTCTCCACAGCAAATATCAGGTTGGCTAAAACGAACCTATGCAAACAATCAGGAAATGCAGGTGTCGCACGAAACGATTTATAAAACGTTATATATTCAAACGAGAGGTGCTTTGAAAAAGGAGCTTCAAAAGTGCTTGAGAACTAAACGTGTTGTTAGAAAATCGAGAACAACCTCATTAAAAGGTAAAGGGATAGGAAGGATCAATGATGCTGTTTCAATTAGTGAGCGCCCAGCAGAAGTAGAAGATAGAGCAATACCTGGTCATTGGGAAGGCGATTTAATACAAGGCTGTAATAATACGTTTATTGCGGCGCTCGTGGAGCGTCATTCACGTTATGTGATGTTGGCAAAAGTATATGACAATAAAACGGCTACAGTTATTTCCGCACTGATTAAACAAGCACATAAGTTACCTGCTGAGCTATATAAAACACTCACTTGGGATAGAGGCTCAGAAATGACCAATCATAAAGACTTCACGCTAGCCACAGATATACAAATTTACTTATGTGATCCTAAATCACCTTGGCAGCGTGGCTCTAATGAAAATACCAATAGGTTACTTAGACAATACTTCCCAAAGGGTAGTGACTTGAGTGTGCATAACCAACAAAAATTGAGTCAGGTAGCTAGACAGTTAAACGAAAGGCCGAGAAAGACGCTAAACTATGAATCACCAGCAGAAAGATTTAATCAATGTGTTGCGTCCATCAGTTGACCTCACAGCTCATTACTGCCGGATACATAATTAAATTGAGAGAGGTACTTCCGTTAAGTTCAAAACAGCCTTTGGCTACTCTGTTTTCTCTTTAAACTCACACAGATCTTCAATTAAACAAGCACCACACTTTGGTTTACGGGCAACACAAACGTAACGGCCATGAAGAATCAGCCAGTGATGGACATCGACTTTAAATTCTTTTGGTACCACTTTAAGTAGCTTTTGTTCCACTTCTTTGACGTTTTTGCCGGGGGCGAATTTAGTGCGGTTGGAGACCCGGTCGATATGCGTATCAACGGCTATGGTCGGCCAGCCAAAGGCAGTATTTAAAACAACGTTGGCTGTTTTACGACCAACACCAGGCAAGGCCTCTAATGCGGCTCTGTCTTCCGGTACTTCGCCGCCGTGTAAATCCACCAGCATCTGACAGGTCTTGATGGTGTTTTCTGCCTTGGTATTAAATAGGCCGATGGTTTTAATGTAGTCTTTTAACTTGTCCACGCCTAAATCGAGTATTGCCTGTGGGGTATTGGCTACGGCAAATAGTGGTCCGGTTGCTTTATTAACGCTAACGTCGGTCGCCTGTGCCGAAAGCAATACTGCAATCAATAACTCAAATGGCGAATTAAAGTTAAGCTCTGTCGTTGGGTGTGGGTTGTCATCTCTTAATCGCGTAAGAATTTCTATTCGTTTTTCTTTATTCATAAATTTTTAGCTAATTAACTGTCAAAGTTGACTCTGACCCGTTCTATTTGGCTCTCAGGTTCTTTTGGTTGATGCTCTGCCAGTTTGGCGTCGATTTTATTTTTTGCCGCAATCAAAAAGCCCATGGCGATAAAGGCACCAGGCGGCAGTATCGCTAATAAAAACTGATTATCGAGCTGCATTACTTCAATACGCATACCAGCTGCCCAGTCACCTAATAACAGTTGAGCTCCGTCAAATAGGGTGCCTTGTCCCAGCACTTCGCGGATTGCGCCTAAGGTTAATAATACGAATAAAAAACCTAACCCCATCATAAAACCATCAAAACTTGCTTGTTTGACTGGATTTTTTGACGCATAGGCTTCAGCGCGGCCGATAATGGCACAGTTAGTGACAATTAGCGGCAAGAATATCCCTAAGGATTCATATAAGCCATAGGTAAAGGCATTCATTAATAATTGCACGCAGGTAACAAAGGCAGCAATGATCAAAACGAATATCGGAATGCGGATTTCTTTCGGCACCCATTGCTGAATGGCTGACACAGTGGCGTTTGAGCAAATCAAAACAAACATGGTTGCTAAGCCTAGCCCTAAGGCGTTAACTACCGTTGAGGTCACCGCCAATAACGGACATAAACCAAGAAGCTGTACCAGGCCAGGATTATTTTTCCATAATCCTTGCCAAGTTAATTCTTTGTATTCATTTGGGATCTTCATTTAGCCCCCTGACAATTGGCATCGTGCTGAAATAATTCATCTTTATGGAGATTAAAGTAATCTACCGTACTTTTTACTGCTTTGACTACGGCACGTGGGGTAATGGTAGCGCCAGTAAATTGATCGAACATACCACCATCTTTGGCAACAGCCCAGCGATTATCTTGCTCGCCGCGAATTTTCTTGCCGGTAAAACTTAAAATCCAGTGACTTTTTCTTAATTCTATTTTATCACCCAAGCCAGGGGTTTCTTGATGTTTTAATGTTCTGACACCGCTGACACTGCCATCGAGTTTAACCGCCACCAGTAATTCGATATTGCCGTTATAACCATCCGGCGCAGTGGCGGTGATTGCCGCGGCGACAGGTTGTTCATTCTCTGTCGCTAAATAGACTTTTTGTTGATAGCCTCCCAGCAACTCATCTTGCACGATAAAGCAGGACTGGCTGATTTCATTATTATGACTTTCTGGTGGGATCAAGCTGTTTAAGGTATTAATTAATTGCTGTTGTTGCTGCGCGACAATTCTGTCTTTAGTTAACATGTGCACTAGGCCAACTACCGCAGTACAGGCAATAGCAAACAACGCGAGTAATTTGGCATTTTTTTCAATCGCTTCACGCATAACGTAATTCCTTAAGAGTGACCATAGGTGCGGGGGCGGGTGTATTGGTCAATCAGTGGTGCTGCCATATTACAGAGCAATACTGAAAAGGCTACTGCGTCAGGATAACCACCGAATTTGCGAATAATAAATACTAAAAAACCAGCCAGCGCACCAAATATTATTCGTCCTTTGACGCTGGTTGCTCCGGATACAGGGTCGGTTATGATGAAAAAGGCTCCGAGCATACAGGCGCCATTAAACCAGTGAAATAATGTCGAGGCATTAGTGTCAGGGCTGATAGAGTAGGCAATAAATGAGCAGATAAATAAGCTAAATAAAAAGCTAAATGGGGTTACTGCCGGGATAGCTTTTTTGCCGATTAAAAATAATCCGCCGAGTAAAAAGGCTAGGTTTATCCATTGCCAGCCTTCACCTACGTAGTGACCGATAACCGGGTTATTCATACTTTCAGCAATGGTTAATCCTAAGGTCAGGTTAGTTTTGACTGTATCTAACGGTGTTGCCATAGTAAAACCATCAACATGCGTTCTGAGTTGTTCAATTGAATAACCGTCAAAGGTAAACTGGGTAAAAATTACTGACAGCGTATTGGCAAAATCAAGTGGTAATGCCATTAATTCCAGCGGTGGTTGCCATGAGGTCATTTGTACCGGGAACGAAATTAGCAACATTACATAGGCTGCCATTGCCGGGTTAAACGGGTTATGACCAAGGCCACCGTATAATTGTTTCACTATGACGATAGCGAACAGAGTACCGAGCACAGAAATCCACCAGGGTGCTAAGGCCGGTAAACTAACACCGAGTAAAACTGCGGTTAATAACGCACTACCATCAAATAGCTGTTCCGAGACCTTTTTTTCTCGCAGCGATAATACGGTAAATTCCGCAATAATTGCGGTGATTATCGCCAAACTAATATGAATGAGATTACCCCAGCCGAAAAAATACCATTGGGTAAGAATGCCGGGAATTGCCGCATAAATGACTAAACGCATTAACGCTGAGGTTTTAGTCTGCTGGTGATCATGAGGTGAACTTGCTATCCAGTATGCCATGATTTATTTTGACTCTGCTTGTTGTTTTTTCGCTTTCGCTTTTGCCACAGCGGCGGCAATGCGTGCTTTTTTATCCATTGGCTGCTCACTTGGTGCTACTTGTGTCATAGGCTCAGCTCGTTGACTGTTATCGTCATCCGATGGTGGATTATCGGATGTGTCACTATTAGCATTTGTGCTTGCTTGTTTTGCTGCCTGTTTTTTTGCCTTTGCTTTGGCTACAGCCGCAGCGATACGATCTTTTTTCTCATTTACTTCAGGCTTAATGTCAGGTTCTTGTTGGTCTTCCTGAACTTCTGGGGCGGATGATGCTTTTTTGGCTTTCGCTTTCGCTACTGCCGCGGCGATTTTTGCCTTTTTATCATCCTGTGCGGTGATGTTAGCTGGTGTTGTATCTACAGCGGTGTCATTGTTTAGATGATCGTCTGCTGCTTGGTTAGTGACTGATTTTGCATTAGCTGCGGCGAGCTTTTTCGCTTTTGCTCTGGCAACTGCTGCCGCTACCTGCGACTTTTTATCATTGACTTGCTCATTGCTCTGCTCGTTATTTTGCGAGGCGGAGGCTTGCCCTGACTGAGCTTGGGCTTTTTTCGCTTTGACTCTTGCAAGCGCTGCCGCGACAGCAGATTTTTCATTATTCGCATCTTCAGTGCCGGCATTCATTTTTGCTTTACGAGCTTCTGCTGCTTTACGGTGTTTTTCTTCTCGTGCTAGTTTATCGCGTTCTAACCGAACTTTGCGCGCTTCAAAGCGTTGTTTAGCTTTTTCTGCTTTTAGATCGAGTAATTTTTGCTGGCGAATCTCTGCTTTTGCTACCCGATAATAATGCACTAGAGGTATATGGCTCGGGCAAACATAGGCACAGGCACCACATTCGATACAATCAAATAAGTTTAATGCTTCTAACTCTTGTTGATCTTTTGCTTTGGCGCTCCACTGTAACTCTTGTGGCAATAGCTGACTTGGGCAGACTTCAGCACATTGTCCACAACGAATACATTCTACTTCCTTATTATTATCGGGAATTTCTTGTTCGCTAGGAGCTAACACGCAGTTAGTGGTTTTCACTACTGGTACCTGAGTGCTGGGTAAACTAAAGCCCATCATAGGGCCACCCATGATAATGTGCTTTTTCGCTAGTTCTGGATAACCGCATTGTTGCAGTAAAAATTCTACAGGAGTACCGAGCAATGCCCAGACGTTTTGTGGTTTTGCCAGTGCGCGCCCTGACAATGTTACTACTCGTTTAATCAGTGGTGTGTCGTGGATCACCGCATCGGCAATGGCATAGCAAGTCGCTATGTTTTGCATGACAATTCCCAGACTGCTGGGTAATACGCCGGATGGAACTTCTTGACCCGTTAGTGCCATGATCAGCTGTTTTTCGCCACCCGTTGGGTACTTAGTTGGTAAGACACAAATTTTGATTTTATCGTTTGCCGCAGTGGCTTTCTTTAACGCCTGAATCGCTTCGGGTTTATTATCTTCTATACCGATCAGGATAAATGCTGGTTCAAGTAAGTGATCGAGAATATTGATGCCATCTACTATGGTGGAGTTATGCTCCCTGATTAATAAATCATCGGCGCTAATATAAGGCTCACATTCGGCCGCATTGATGATCAAGTAATTGATTTGGGCTTGAGTATTGACTTTAATATGGGTTGGAAAGCCTGCGCCACCCATGCCGGAAATACCTGCCTGGGCAATTTTTTCAATGATCTGGTGTTTGGTTAATGTTTGATAATCGGGCGTTAATTGACGTTGACACCAGCTGTCTTCACCATCTGGGAGCAGCTTAATACATAATTCTTCTAAACCGGAAGGGTGAGCGATCACCGAATTTTCTATTGCACTAATAGTACCACTAGTAGGGGCATGGACAGGTACCGATAACGGCATCGAACTTTTAGTCAGTGGCTGGCCTTTTTTAACTTGTTCACCGACAGATACGATTAGCTGACCAGCTTCCCCGATATGTTGCTGAACAGGAATGATTAATTCAGGTGGCATTGCCAATGGACGAATAGGTTTATCTGAGGTGAGAAATTTCATTTCCGGTGGGTGGATCCCTCCGTGAAACTTCCAAAAATGACCTTTTTCTATGCGTTCGATAACTGATTCCACTTCTACCTCTTTAATCTACTTGCACGACAGAGATGCTATCGAGATCCCATTGCCAGTTTTTAGGTGTTTGTTTAATTGGACGCATTTCAATACAGTCTACCGGGCAGGGCGCCACACATAAGTCGCAGCCAGTGCACTCTTCAGCAATAATGGTATGCATTTGTTTCGTTGCCCCGATAATGGCATCAACCGGGCAGGCCTGAATACATTTAGTACAACCGATACAGTCTTCTTCAATAATAAAGGCGACTTTGGGGGTGTTATCGGTTTCATGGGCTGCATCTAACGGTTGCACTTCAACGCCCATTAGATCGGCGATTTTTTTAATGGTTTCTTCACCGCCGGGGGCGCATTTATTAATGGCTTCACCATTTGCGACTGCTTCAGCATAAGGTTTACAACCAGGGTAACCGCATTGGCCGCATTGGGTTTGAGGTAACAAGGCATCGAGCTGTTCTGCTAGAGGGTCGCCTTCGACTTTAAAATGAATGGAAGCAAAACCGAGCAGTGCGCCAAAGGCTACGCCGATCAAGCCTATAACTACAATGGCAATAAGTATGGTCATTAGAATTTCACCAAGCCAGTAAATCCCATAAAGGCGAGTGACATTAAACCTGCGGTGATCATTGCGATCGCGGAGCCTTTAAATGGCGTTGGCACGTCAGCATTCGCTAATTTTTCACGCATTGCGGAAAACATAATTAATACTAATGAAAAGCCTAATGCAGCGCTAAAGCCGTATATGATTGACTCCAAAAAATTATGTTGTTCATAGATGTTGAGCAGGGCGACACCTAATACTGCACAGTTAGTAGTGATCAAAGGTAAGAAAATACCCAGAGAACGATATAAATTAGCACTGGTTTTATGTACCACCATTTCAGTAAACTGGACCACTACGGCAATCACTAGGATAAACGTCATGGTGGTTAAAAATTCTAACCCTAACGGCGCCAGTAAATAAGTTTGTACTAGGTAACTAAGCAGTGAAGCCAGCGTCATCACAAAGGTGGTCGCATAGGACATGCCAATAGCAGTTTCTACTTTTGACGATACCCCCATAAAAGGGCATAAACCAAGAAACTTTACTAAAACAAAGTTGTTTACTAATACTGTTCCCACTAATAATAATAGGTAGTCAGTCATGCTAAATTAATGATATTGAATAAATTCCCTATATTATCCGACTTTCTGGCTCAGATAACAACAGCTCAAATTAATAAATGTTGATGCATATGCAATAACTTTTGTGGTGTACATGGGAAAATGTCTGCAATATTTTACATATAAGTTGTAGGGATTTAATGAAGCTTGTGCTCTGCCGTCTAAATTTTACTCTAAATTAGGGGCTCCCATTTATTCATTTTTTAAAGAATAAATGGGACAGTTAGTGGATTAAATCGCTTCCGGCTTACCCAGATAAAAACCTTGGCAGCCATCAACGAATAGCTTTTCTAACATGAATTTTTCTTCCTGACTTTCAACGCTTTCTGCCAGTACTGTTATACTCAGGCGATGCGCGAGATCAACCATTAGTCGCAGGAAGTATTGATTGTTTTTATCTTCATCTATGTCTCGGGTATAGATGCTGTCCATTTTGATAAAGTCAGGCTTAAGGTCGCGAAAGAACTTAAAGGAAGTCAGGCCGACACCGAAGCGTTCTACTGTGATCCTGGCTCCCACTCTATGGATCATGTCAATAAAGCGTTTACTGGTTTTAATATTTTGTTGTAGACCAAATTCACTAATTTCAAAGACTAAATTTTTTGCTATGCGAGCTTCTTTTAATAAGCGACGCTCGAGCCAAATCATAAATTGTTCGTCGTGGATAGTGCGGGCACTGATATTAATGCCAAAATGTTGTTCGGTTAAGTTTTTGCGACTAATTTCAGTGATGGCAGTTTCAATGATCAATTTATCAATAGCGACTATTTTATCGAGTTTTTCAGCCATCGCGATAAAAGAGGCGGTCGGCAGCATTTCCTCATTGGAATTAAGGAAACGAGCTAAAATTTCGTTATAAACACGGGCGCTACGTGTGGTTGGTTTGATTTGTTGTACAAGTAGTTTAACCCTGTGGTTATCAATAACGTTATCAATTTCCTGACGCCAGTTTTGATTACCATAACTAGCACTAGAGCTTGCTAAAATATCGGTATCGGTTTGTGCATACCAGGCATTGATTTGTTTGGTTTGGGCAACACTGATACCGGTATCTGCCAGCGCCAATAGCTCGCCTAAGGAATTACTCTTATCAAAATACACTAAACCGGTATAACCGACGGAATCAAGGTCAGAAGCTTGCTGGTACTCATTAAAATAATTACTGATATCTTCTGCATAGTTTTCCGCGTCTTTTAACGTGGTATTGGGTAATATAGTGGCAAAATCTGAGCTGTTAAGGCGAAATATTTTCGCGAATTGGTATTTACTGCAAGCTTTTTTCAAAATATCTGCGACTTTGCAAATGTAATTATCACCTTCGGTATAGCCGTGAATTTGGTTGACGGTTTGTAATTCTGAACACCGGGTGATAGTTAATACGCCAAAATCTACCGTTTCATTTTTACTTTCAAAATATTGAACAAAGCGAGTGCGATTTTCAAACTGGGTTAACGGTTCGATATAGGCTTCTTTTTTTAACACCCCTTTATCAGAGATAAGCTCATTCACCATTTCATTGATTTCATTGATACCGTTATTTAGTTCAGGTAAATCAAATAGCGTTGTTTGCTTGTTATCAGCTCCTTGCTCGGCGTGCAAAATGCCTGTTAACGCATTTTTAATCTGCAGATTGATACTTTTGATAATATTTTTATAACGTTGAATACTAAACTGGCCACCAATTAATACAATCGCAAATGACAGAAACATCATGGTAAGTGAAAGGTAAATAAATAACGTGGCGCTATCATTGGTATTAATTTGCAATTTAAATTGCAGTTGTTGCTTGGCGAGTTTAAAGATTGCAGGCTCAGGAGCGATAAGTTGTGCCACAGCTGATTGTTCATTGTTGACTCTGTAACTTTGCTGAGCGTTTGCTGAGTTAATTTCAAGCTGGGCAAAATGATATTGAGTTAATGGCTGGGCAATAGCTTTAATTTTATTAGCGTTATATTCAACAGATTGTGAATATAACTGAGCTAACATTTGCTGTTGGAGCTTTTGTTGATGTTCTGCATTACCTGACAACAACTTAAAAGTGACGCCGGAAAAAAGCACACTACAGACGGCAGCAATAAGCATATTTTTGGCAATCATCTGCGAATATGTATACATAAAAACCTTCAACCAGTTAGTTCAATCGATAGCGAAGCGATCTAGTTATTTATTAGTGTGCAACTTTCAGTATAGTGGATAAATAAATATCGTCGTGATTATCGATACATTTTAATAAGTTACACATATATTTTTTACTATCATTCGCTGTTATAGCATGAAAAAATAGTGAAAGCGAACCAAGCAAGTGAAAGCGTAAGGGATTATTGGAAAATAAATGTTTTAGCTGTGAGAAATTCATCGCCCCTTTGATGAAATGTACTTGCGGTCTGGTCGTTATCACTATATAATTTCGCGCATCTCATCTGGGGCAATAAGTCACTGGAAGGCTAGTCGAGTTATCTTATAGTTCGGTTTACCTTATTATTGCTTTGGTTACTAAGTTGTTTTGATAAGCTCATTTAACTTAGCGAACATCGTGGGTTCAGTGAAAATAGGCCCCGACTTTGGGGTTTTTTTGTATCTTATCGATCTGAGATCGCAAGGTGCATGACAGCAAGTATTATCGCTGGGCTTTACGCCCTTTTTTTGTTTCTGAATGTTGGAAAAACGGAGAAATTGATTGGCTAAATTTGAACATAAATTAACGGAAATGTTACGACCGGCAGTTGAAGAAGTTGGTAAAGAATTATTAGGTATTGAGTTTATTAGTGCAGGCAAACATTCTGTATTAAGACTTTTTATTGATCATGAAAACGGCATTGACGTTGATGATTGTGCAGAAGTGAGTCGTCAAGTAGGGGCTATTCTCGATGTAGAAGACCCGATCAGCACAGAATACAACTTGGAAGTTTCATCACCAGGCTTAGACCGCCCTTTGTTTAGCTTAGCGCATTATCAGGCTGTTATTGGTGAAACGGTAAATATCAGATTATCGCTACCGTTAAATGGTCGCCGCAAATTTAAAGGCTTACTCGCGGCGATTGAAAATGACACGCTTGTGGTAACGGTAGATGGTGAAGATTACGAACTTGTCTTTAGTAATATCGACAAGGGCAATCTAGTACCAAAATTTGACTAATAGATTATTGAATTATAACGATTAATAAAGGCTAAGTAGCATGAGTAAGGAAATTTTACTGGTTGTAGATGCCGTATCTAATGAAAAAGCATTGCCACGCGAAAGTATTTTTGAAGCAATGGAAACCGCATTAGAAACCGCCACCAAGAAGAAATATGAAGGTGATATTGCCGTTCGTGTTTGTATCGATCGTAAAACAGGTGAGTTTGATACCTTTAGACGTTGGTTAGTAGTTGAAGACACTGAAGAGGTTATAGAAAACCCTTATGCTGAAATTGGATTAGCAGCGGCGCAATATGACGATGACAGTGTTCAGGTAGGCGACTATGTTGAAGAGCAAATTGAATCAGTAAAGTTTGACCGTATTACTACGCAAACTGCGAAGCAAGTAATCGTACAAAAAGTACGTGAAGCTGAGCGTGCTATTGTGATTGATGCTTATCAGGATCAAGTGGGTGAACTAATCACAGGTGTGGTGAAAAAAGCCAGCCGTGATAGCGTGATTTTGGATTTAGGTAATAACGCTGAAGCGATTATTTATCGTGATGACCTGTTACCTCGTGAAGTGTTCCGTCCGGGTGACCGTGTGCGTGGATTACTTTATGCCATTAAACCGGAAGCTCGCGGTGCGCAATTATTTGTTTCTCGTACAAAACCTGAAATGTTGATTGAATTGTTTCGCGTTGAAGTGCCGGAAATTGGTGAAGAAATGCTGGAAATTAAAGGTGCAGCGCGCGATCCAGGTTCACGAGCAAAAATTGCGGTTAAGTCAAATGACAAGCGTATTGACCCTGTTGGTGCTTGTGTTGGTATGCGAGGCTCTCGTGTACAGGCCGTTTCAGGCGAGCTTGGCGGTGAGCGTGTTGATATCGTGTTATATGACGATAATCCTGCTCAGTTTGTCATTAATGCAATGGCGCCTGCTGAAGTCGCTTCAATCATTGTTGATGAAGACAAGCGCACTATGGATATTGCGGTTGAAGAAGGCAACTTAGCGATGGCAATCGGTCGTAGCGGCCAAAACGTTCGTCTGGCCAGTAATTTAACTGGTTGGGAACTGAATGTAATGACGGTTGATGCCATGAACGAAAAACATCAGGCGGAAAATGACAAAGTCTTAACTTTATTTACTGAACAATTAGATATTGACGAAGATTTTGCTACTTTGCTTGCTGAAGAAGGTTTTACTTCATTAGAAGAGATTGCCTATGTGCCGACGGCTGAATTACTTGAAATTGATGGCATGGATGAAGACATCGTTGAAGAATTACGTGAACGAGCAAAAGCGGCATTAACAACACAGGCACTTGCTAGTGAAGAATCATTAGAAAATGCCGAGCCAGCTGAAGATTTATTAGCATTAGAAGGGTTAGAACGCCACTTAGCCTTTGTCCTCGCAAGTCGCGGTGTACGCACGCTAGAAGATTTAGCGGAGCAAGGTGTTGATGAACTTGCTGACATTGAGGAATTAGATGAAACCAGAGCGGGTGAGTTAATTATGGCCGCGCGTAATATTTGCTGGTTTAACGAAGAATAAAAATCCCTGGGGGAATTAAATAGATGGCATCTGTAACAGTAGAAGAACTTGCCAAAGAAATAGGCACACCAATCGATAAATTGGTTGGCCAATTGGCAAGCATTGGTGTTAACAAACAAGCGGCAGACACTATATCTCAAGATGAGAAAGAGTCGCTTTTAGAGCATCTGAAAAAACAACATGGCGATGATTCTGCGGCAAAACCTAGCAAAATGACGTTAAGCCGTAAAAAGAAATCAACACTCGTTATGGGGAGTGGTAGCAAAGCTAAATCGGTACAAGTGGAAGTGCGTAAGAAACGTACTTATGTTAAACGTAGCGAGTTAGAAGAGCAGCAAATTGCCGAAGCGGAAGCTAAGGCACAAGAAGAAGCCGAAGCGTTAGCGAAAGCCGAGGCCGAAGCAGCAGCGAAAGCTAAAGCCGAAGCGGAAGCTAAGGCTAAATCGGAAGCCGAAGCCAAAGCGGCAGCAGAAGCTGAACGTAAGGCGAGAGCAAAAGCAGAGGCTGAAGCAAAAGCCAAAGCGGCTAAAGCGAAAGCTGGTGATAGCGAAAAAGAGCCAGAACCAGAGCCGGTTGAAAGTGAAGAAGCTAAGAAGCTTCGTCTACAAGCTGAAAAAGAGGCTGAAGAAAAAGCCGAAGCAGAAGCGAAAGCGGCAGCTGAAGCAGCTAAAAAACTAGCGGAAGAAAATGAAGCCCGCTGGAAAGCAGAAGAAGCTGAGCGTAAAGAGAAAGAAAAAGAGGTCGTACATTTAACGTCTTCTAAATATGCGCAAGAAGCAGAAGATAAGATTGATTCTGAAGAAGATGGTGGACGCCGTCGTCGTAAGAAAAAGAGCAATCAACAAGACAAACAAGCAAAAGGCCGAGGCAAAGGCAAAGGTAAGCAAACTTTATCTGCACCGCAAAGCTTAAAGCATGGCTTCCAAAAGCCAGTTGAAACTAAACTGCAAGAAGTGCGTATTGGTGAAACAATTTCTGTTGCTGAATTGGCTAATAAAATGTCAGTTAAAGGCGCTGAAGTGGTTAAAGCGATGTTTAAAATGGGGGCAATGGCAACCATTAACCAAGTGATCGACCAAGAAACAGCAGCCCTAGTTGCTGAAGAAATGGGTCGTGAAGTGGTTCTTGTGAAAGAAAATGCTTTAGAAGAAGCCGTATTATCCGACCGTGGTGATGCCGGTGAGTCTATAACTCGTGCGCCAGTAGTGACTATTATGGGTCACGTTGACCATGGTAAAACGTCATTACTTGACCATATTCGTCAAGCAAAAGTGGCAGATGGTGAAGCGGGGGGTATTACCCAGCATATCGGTGCTTATCACGTAGAAACTGGTCATGGCATGATCACTTTCTTAGATACTCCAGGTCACGCTGCGTTTACTGCAATGCGCTCTCGTGGTGCTAAAGCAACGGATATCGTTATTATCGTAGTAGCTGCTGATGATGGTGTGATGCCACAAACGATTGAAGCGATTCAACATGCCAAAGCATCTGAAGCGCCAATTATTATCGCAGTGAATAAGATGGATAAAGAAACTGCCGATCCAGATCGTGTTAAGACTGAGCTATCACAACACGATGTTATTCCTGAAGATTGGGGCGGTGATGTCCAGTTTGTTCACGTTTCAGCGAAAACTGGATTAGGTATCGACGAGTTACTGGATTCTATTTTATTACAAGCAGAAGTCTTAGAGCTAACGGCTGTTGTTGATAAAATGGCAAATGGTGTCGTGGTTGAGTCGAAGCTTGATAAAGGTCGCGGACCTGTTGCCACAGTACTTGTGCAAGAGGGTACCTTGAATCAAGGTGATATCGTCTTATGTGGTCTTGAATATGGCCGTGTTCGTGCGATGCGTGATGAAAATGGTAAAGAGATTAAATCTGCAGGGCCTTCGATTCCAGTTGAAATCTTGGGCTTAAGCGGTGTGCCTCAATCAGGTGATGAAGCAACCGTGGTTAAAGATGAGAAAAAAGCGCGTGAAGTGGCGTTATATCGTCAAGGTAAGTTCCGTGATGTTAAATTAGCACGTCAGCAAAAATCGAAACTGGAAAACATGTTCTCTAACATGGAAGAAGGGGATGTTTCAGAGGTTAATGTTGTACTGAAATCAGACGTTCAGGGGTCACTTGAAGCGATTTCCGATTCATTAACGAAATTGTCTACTGACGAAGTGAAAGTGAAGATCATCGGTTCAGGTGTTGGTGGTATCACTGAAACTGACGCGACCTTAGCTGCGGCTTCTAACGCAATTATTATTGGCTTTAACGTTCGTGCCGATGCGGCAGCGCGTAAAGTGATTGAATCTGAAGGTGTTGATTTACGTTATTACAGCGTAATTTATGCATTGATTGATGAAGTGAAACAGGCGATGAGCGGTATGCTTGCACCTGAATTCAAACAAGAAATTATCGGTCTTGCAGAAGTACGTGATGTCTTTAAATCGCCAAAAATTGGTGCTATTGCTGGTTGTATGGTAACTGAAGGTACCATTAAACGTAGTGCGCCAATTCGTGTCTTACGTGAAAACGTCGTAATTTATGAAGGTGAATTAGAATCTTTACGTCGCTTTAAAGATGATGTCCAGGAAGTACGTAATGGTACGGAATGTGGTATTGGCGTTAAGAACTATAATGACGTTAAAGTTGGCGATCAAATCGAAGTGTTTGAAACAGTGGAAGTTAAACGTTCGTTATAGCTAATTGCTTGATTCTTTTGTCTATAACTGCATTGGATATGCTCTCGTACCCTTGTACGCTGCGCGTATCAGCTTTGCTCTAGACAAAATTATCGGCGCTCTTAGGCTATAGCTCGTATTAATATTAGAAAATGGAGGCTTGGCCTCCGTTTTTGTTAGGGGTTAGATATATGGCAAGAGAATTTGCTCGTACCGACAGAGTCGGACAAGAGATTCAAAAAGAAGTGGCTATGATCATTCAGCGTGAAGTGAAAGATCCGCGTTTAGGTATGGTGACAGTCTCAGCGGTTGAAGTGACACGCGACTTGGCTTATGCCAAGGTATTTGTCACTTTCTTTACCTTAGAAGGTCAGAATGTTGATAAGTCGGTTGAAATACTAAATGAAGCAGCGAGCTTTATTCGAACCTTATTAGCCAAACGTATTAAAGCACGCATTATGCCTGAGTTACGCTTTGTCTATGACAAATCGATGGTAGAAGGTGTTCGTATGACTAACTTAGTCAATAAAGCGATTGCTGAAGACGAAAGCAAGCATACAAAAACCGATGATGATGAGTCTAAAGGCGAGTAACAATTTCAATGGCAAAAAGAAGAAAAGGCCGTGCGGTTAACGGGGTATTATTGCTTGATAAGCCACTGGAAATGTCGTCAAATAATGCCTTACAAAAGGTCAAACGCATTTATTTTGCGCAAAAAGCTGGGCATACCGGGGCATTGGATCCATTAGCAACAGGCATGCTGCCTATTTGTTTAGGAGAAGGCACTAAATTTTCCCAGTTTTTACTTGATACTGATAAAACTTATCAGGTGACTGCTAAGTTAGGTATTCGAACCACCACTAGTGATGCTGACGGTGAAGTAGTAGCGGAAAAGCCAGTGAATGTTTCCAAGATCGAATTAGACAAGGCGCTGGAAAGTTTTCGTGGCGACAGTAAACAAGTACCGTCGATGTATTCTGCCTTGAAATATCAGGGGCAGCCGCTGTATAAATATGCTCGAGAAGGCATTGAAGTGCCGCGTCAAGCGCGTGATATTACAGTGTATCGCCTAGATGTGCTGCGTTTTGAACACGATGAAGTGGAAATGGAAATTCATGTTTCTAAAGGCACTTATATTCGTACTATTGTTGATGATTTAGGTGAGCTGCTTGGCTGTGGTGCTTATGTTGCTAAACTTAGACGCGTTGCTGTTGGTGGTTATCCGCGTGATAAAATGGTCACGATAGAGCAGCTTGAACAATTATTAGCGCAGGCGAGCGAACATGAAATACAGCCATCTGAATTATTAGATCCATTATTATTGCCGATGAACACTGCCTGTGGTGACATGCCTAAAGTGTTTGTTGACGCGATGTCTGCAAATTACTTGCGCCATGGTAATCCTGTGCAGACTGCTAATGCGCCGCTATCAGGACTAGTACAGGTCTATATTGATAATGATGATGGGCAAACTGCGGAGTTTATCGGCGTTGGTACGATTGATGATAATGGTTTAGTCGCACCAAAACGTATTACCGTAGTGGAAGCATTATCCTAATGAGCGCGAACGCCTCAGTTAATGGTTGCATAAGCTGAATTTACTGGTAGAATACGCGCTCTTTTGTACGTCTCGCTGAATTAGTGTTTGGCTTGACGGTAATTTTAAAACACTAACTAAGGTATATATTATGTCTTTATCTGCTGAGCAAAAAGCTGCAATCGTTGCAGAATATGCACAAAAAGAAGGTGATACAGGTTCACCAGAAGTTCAGGTTGCTTTGTTAACTACACAAATTAACCACTTACAAGGTCACTTCAAAGAGCACATCCATGATCACCACTCACGTCGTGGTTTATTACGCATGGTAAGCCAACGTCGTAAGTTACTTGATTACTTAAAAGGTAAAAACAGTGATCGTTATACAGCATTAATCGGCAAATTAGGTTTACGTCGTTAATTAAACGCTGTTTACAATGTTTTAGTAAAAGGAGCCAATTGGCTCCTTTTTTATTTTCAGTATTAAACCACCTACTTCAGTCGGTGGTTATCATCAAAAGGGCTTTGCCTTTCACCCCCGAATATAATAGTCCATGTGCCACTTCACTAACATCCATGATAGCAGCGCAGCTTTAATTTATTCCGCATTTGCAATGCAGAAAAATGCTTCGTTCTGGTTTGGTGAGTACTTTCGATGTATTTGTTTATTGTTTGTCACTGCGGGTAAGCTAAGCTGAGTTGTGCGCTGAGGGAGATTAAAGAGGGAAATAAGCGTTACCCCCTCTTTAGTGCTGCGGCAATATGAATAACATGGACCATTAGATCAGAAGGTATTTTACTGCATAATAACATCGTTGATCATGAACAATTTTTTTATTACAGCATTAGCTATAGGTACCGATGTCAAACTTGTTGCGATAAAAAGCATGAACAGATGCGATTACCACACGTTAAGGCGACCTACAAAATAATTATTTTGCTAACTCTAGTTTGACTGCTTCAACGATTTTTTCTGGCTGCGCTAAGTATAAATTATGATTGAGTAAGACAAGGTTTTCATTTTGAGCTAATAATAATGCGGGAATAGCATTAGTACCGATAATTTTTTGTAACTCTTCAACGTCACCTAACGCAAATTCTGCATCTTTAGTCAATTTCTCTGCCTGTAATGTTTTAGCTGGCGGTGACAGTTTTAATTCATCAATAAGTGGTGATATCTGTTCTTTAGTGGTTAGTGGATTTGCCTGCTCAAAATGTGCTTGTTGAATGCTGTTAAGTAGCGCCAGACTGTTTTGAGGGGATTTCCTTTGTACCCAGGTCAAAACATTCGCGGCCAAGGTTGAGTCTTTGTTTGTTTCCAGATGAGTTAAATAGTCCGGACTAAATTTTACCTTACTAGCTTCTTTGACGGCATTAATCGTGGCTTTTGATACCTTGTTATCCCCATCAAAATAAGCGCAATGCATTAAGTTTACGGGCATTTTAGGAAATGCGTCACTGATGCGGTTAACCAGTTGAGTGGCAGCATAGCTCCACGGACAATGGCTATCATAAATAAAAAATAGTTCTGCAGACATAAACAATCATAATTTTGCAATAAATGGATGGCAGGATTTTACCATTGCTAGGGGAGATAAACCTAGTGCTTTTGCTTATTTAGGGTAAATTTTTGTGGTTAATTGTTGCGCTTTATGGTATAAAGTGCGCCGCTGAATTTAGGTGAGTGATGTCTTATGTGTTGCTGCTTAAGTTGAGCATTTAACCGCATCTTGAAAGGTGCATATTATAAACTCACATACATCTAGCAAAGATATATCGGGGTGCTCCAAGCGCGAATTTCGTGCTGTTATGAGTCGAATATATTGGATGTATGAACGCTTAACCCCAAAGGAAAAAATTATGCCAAACGTATCAATGCGCGACATGCTTAAGGCCGGCGTTCACTTCGGTCACAAAACTCGTTACTGGAACCCAAAAATGAAGCCATTCATTTTCGGTGCTCGTGACAAAGTTCATATCATCAACTTAGAACAAACTGTTCCAATGTTTAACGATGCATTGGCTTTCTTATCAGGTGTTTCATCTAAGAAAGGTAAAGTGTTATTTGTTGGTACTAAGCGTGCTGCAAGCGATGCAATTAAAGAAGCTGCTATCAAATGTGATCAATTTTATGTTAATCACCGTTGGTTAGGCGGCATGTTGACTAACTGGAAAACAGTTCGTCAATCAATCAAACGTTTAAAAGACTTAGAAGCGCAAACGACTGACGGTACTTTCGAAGCGTTAACTAAGAAAGAAGCGTTAATGCGTACTCGTGAAATGGAAAAGCTTGAAAAAAGCTTAGGTGGTATTAAAAACATGGGTGGTTTACCTGATGCTTTATTTATCATTGATGCTGATCACGAGCATATCGCTGTTAAAGAAGCAAACAATCTAGGTATCCCTGTAATTTCAGTTGTTGATACTAACTCAAATCCAGATGGTGTTGATTACATCGTACCTGGTAACGATGATGCGATTCGTGCTGTGACTTTATACACAGAATCAGCTGCTAATGCAGTGATCGAAGGTCGTGAAAAAGACATCGTTGTTCAAGCTGAAAAAGACGGTTTTGTTGAAGCTGAATAAGCTCGGTTAACTGATACTTTTATGGTTGCCATAGCTCTTGATAGTTATGGCAACTTTTTAACACTTATTTGAATTTTGAGGAATTAACTCATGGCAATTACTGCTGCACAAGTTAAAGAATTACGTGAACGCACTGGCGCGGGCATGATGGATTGTAAAAAAGCGCTTCAAGAAGTTGATGGCGATATGGAACTTGCCATTGAAAACATGCGTAAGTCTGGCCAAGCGAAAGCGGCTAAAAAAGCGGGTAACATCGCTGCTGAAGGTCAAATCATCATTAAAGATGGCGTGTTAGTTGAAGTTAACTGTCAAACTGACTTTGTTGCTAAAGATGAAAACTTCTTAGCATTTGCAAACGAAGTTGCTGACGCAGCTGCTAGTACTAAACTTTCTATCGAAGAGCTACAAGCACAATTTGAAGAAAAGCGTGTTACTTTAGTTGCTAAAATCGGTGAAAACATCAATGTTCGTCGTGTTGAATATGTTGAAGGTGATTCATTATCTTCTTACAAGCACGGTGCAAAAATCGGTGTTGTTGTTGCAGGTTCAGGTGATGCTGAAATCTTAAAGCAAGTTGCTATGCATGTTGCTGCTAGTAAGCCAGAATACCTTAGCCCTGAAGATGTTCCAGCGGATGTCGTTGAGAAAGAAAAATCCATTCAAATCGAAATCGCGATGAATGAAGGCAAGCCTGCTGAAATCGCTGAGAAAATGGTGACTGGTCGTATGAAGAAATTCACTGGTGAAATTTCTTTAATGGGTCAAGCTTTTATCATCGAACCAAAGCGTACTGTTGGTGAAGTATTGAAAGAAAAAGGCGTCACTATTTCTAACTTCGTTCGTTTAGAAGTTGGTGAAGGTATTGAGAAGAAAGAAGAAGATTTTGCTGCTGAAGTTGAAGCACAAATCGCTGCCGCTAAGTCTTAATTTTAGCTGTTTTTCTTTGAAAAAGTCCTGACAAATGTCAGGACTTTTTTTATGCGCGTATTTTAATATTATTGTAGTAATACTCTAACTGCTTGCATGAAGACAGTGTCAAATTTGTGCATGATAATTTGCAGAAGGTGAGCAATGTTAATAGCTGTTTAAGCGGTTAACGGCGAAATTTTTGTTTTTTTACCTTTCGATAGCGAGCTAAACGTATTAAAATAGCCGCGGCTAATTTTGGCTGCGTTTTTTTATATATTATTTATAATAAAGACGTGGTTTTATAACAATTTAACTGTTTGAGACGATGCCAATGAGCGGTAATTTGTTTTAAACAGGATCTTAAGAACTATTAAACACCTATAGGAATGTTTATTTTATGAGCGTTAATCCAAAACCTACTTATCGTCGAATTCTTTTAAAACTTAGTGGTGAAGCCCTAATGGGAGATGAAGGCTTTGGTATTGATCCAAAGGTACTTGATCGGATGGCGCAAGAGATCAAAGAATTGATTGAAATGGGTGTGCAAGTCGGTTTAGTTATTGGTGGTGGTAACTTATTTCGCGGCGCAGGATTAGCTGAAGCCGGAATGAACCGTGTGGTTGGTGATCAAATGGGGATGCTGGCAACAGTCATGAATGGTTTAGCGATGCGTGATGCATTGCATCGTGCCTTTGTTAATGCCCGTTTAATGTCGGCCATCGATTTAGCAGGGGTATGTGATACCTATAACTGGGCTGAAGCTATCAGCTTACTCAAATCAGGGCGTGTAGTTATCTTCAGTGCCGGCACGGGTAATCCATTTTTCACTACAGATTCTGCTGCCTGTCTACGTGGTATTGAAATTGAGGCTGATGCGGTATTAAAAGCGACAAAAGTTGATGGTATTTATTCTGCAGATCCGGTAAAAGATCCTAATGCTGAGCTATATCAGCATTTAACTTATCAGGAAGTTTTAGAAAAAGAATTAAAAGTGATGGATTTGGCGGCGTTTACCTTAGCGCGTGATCATAATATGCCGATTCGGGTGTTTAATATGAATAAGTCAGGTGCATTAAAAGCGGTGATCATGGGAGAGGTTGAAGGTACAACGATTGATCACGCTGAAAATTTAAATAAATAATCAACGTTTTAAAGGGTTATTAAAGTGATAAATGAAATAAAACAAGACGCTCAGCAAAGAATGGGCAAGAGTATTGAGTCGTTAAAATCTAACTTGAATAAAGTCCGAACAGGTCGTGCTCATGCGTCTTTATTAGATAATATTACCATTGAATATTATGGCTCAGATACGCCATTGAATCAGGTTGGTAATATTTCGGTGCCAGATGCAAGAACGTTGGCCGTGACTGTATTTGATAAAACCATGATTGGCGCGGTAGAAAAAGCGATTATGTCGTCTGATCTTGGTTTAAACCCGTCATCACAAGGCACCTTGATCCGTATTCCGTTACCACCGTTAACAGAAGAGCGCCGTAAAGACTTAGTTAAAGTGGTTAAAAATGAAGGTGAAAACAGTAAAATAGCTATTCGTAATATCCGCCGTGATGCTAACTCAGATATAAAAGCATTAAATAAAGATAAAGAGATCAGTGACGATGAAATGCATCAGGCAGAAGATGAAATTCAGAAAATCACTGACACTTTTGTCAAACAAGTGGATGCTATTTTAGCAGACAAAGAAGCTGAATTAATGGAAATTTAATTTCCATAACAAAATAGATAACGTCGTAGTTTTGATTTTGCTTTAACTACGACGTTTTTTTATGAACAATACCAAATCGGCTAGTGATTTAGTTAACTCAGAGCTATGTAAGCGGTGTGAGAACAAATAGAATTTGCACAGATATAGTTATTCTACATCAAGTAAATTTTCTGCAGTTATCGTGCTGCTAACAAGCTCCCAAAGGGCGAGTTTAAACGGTTTATATGCAGTGTTGTTGATTTTAACAAGGGAATAGCCATTCTTTACAATCAACGCCTTACCTCTAAGCCTTTTAATTCTCGCTGAGTGAGAAAATCATTAATCAAGTTAGTATAACAAAAATGGAGTTTGTGTGACCGAGCAAACATTACAACAAGATGACTATCAACATATACCTGCACATGTTGCAATTATTATGGATGGTAACGGACGCTGGGCACAGCAGCGCGGTAAAACTCGGGTTGTTGGTCATAAAAATGGCGTCGAATCGGTCAGGGCTGTGGTTTCTACCGCTCGTAAATTAGGGGTAAAAGCACTGACTTTATTTGCCTTTAGCAGTGAAAACTGGCAACGGCCTGAGCAGGAAGTGAGTGTATTAATGGATCTCTTTATGTTTGTGTTAACAAGAGAGGTTAAAAAGCTTGATAAAAATAATATTCGCTTTCAGGTGGTAGGTGATGTTTCCCGTTTTTCTGATAAGCTGATTAACAAAATCAGAGCCGCAGAAAAATTAACAGCAAACAACGATGCTATGGTACTGTCTATTGCTGCAAATTATGGTGGCCGTTGGGACATCACAGATGCAGCAAAAAAAATTGCAGAAAAAGTGCAAAGTGGTGAACTTGCTGTCGATGAAATTACTGAAAGCAGTTTTAACCAGCATACTAGTTTAGCTGGGGTGCCAGAGCTAGATTTATTGATCCGTACCGGTGGAGATTTCCGAATCAGCAATTTTTTATTGTGGCAAGCGGCTTACGCTGAGTTTTATTTCACTGAGCAACTATGGCCTGATTTTAAAGAGCAGGCATTTGAACAAGCTATCGCAAGTTTTGCTAATAGGGAAAGACGTTTTGGTAAAACTGGTGAACAGATAAAAGCAACAACTGATAAATAAAAACTAAAATTTATAAAGGGTTATCGTTTGTTATTACAACGTATTATTACAGCATTATTATTAGCACCATTAGCTATTGCCGCGATATTTTATATGTCGCTCGACAGTTTTTCCGTCTTTGTCATGGTGATCATGGCTATAGGGGCATGGGAGTGGGGGCCGCTAATGGGCTTTGACAATAAACGCCGTCGCTTAGCATTTGTCCTGGCAACCGGAGGGTTGATCGCGTGTCTTTGGTATTTAGTGCCGTTAGAGAACCTATGGGCAAGTAAGGAACAGTTGCAAGATACTGTTTATTATATTTTATGGCTTGCCGTGATTTGGTGGCTGATTTCCGCAACATTAACGTTTTTGTATCCGAGATACAGTAGCTTTTGGTCTCGTCATCGCTCAATTCGCGGTGTGTTTGGCTGGCTAACTTTAATACCAACCTGGCTTGCATTTATGGTGTTACGAACTAGCGATTATAATGTTGACCCTTATCATGGCGCACAACTGATTATGTTTTTGTTTTTAATGGTCTGGAGTGCTGATGTTGGTGCTTATTTTGTTGGCAAATCGATAGGTAAACATAAGTTACTCCCTAATGTCAGCCCGGGAAAAACAATGGAAGGCTTTATCGGCGGTGTCGTTTTTGCTTGCTTGTTAGTGACTATCGCGGGATATTTGCTGCAATGGCAGCAATATCAATATCTACTGGTGCTGGCAGTAACTATGTTGATCACTACCATTTCCGTATTAGGTGATTTAAACGAAAGTATGTTTAAGCGTCAGGCAGGAATTAAAGATAGTGGTTCTATCTTACCAGGACACGGTGGTGTATTGGATCGCATTGATAGCTTAACGGCAACAACTCCGATTTTTGCCCTATGTTATGCCTGTTTTGGTTGGCATTAGGAGCAAAGCATGCAAACACGTCATCTATGTATTTTAGGCTCTACCGGCTCTATCGGGGAAAGCACGCTTGATGTGGTGCGCAGACACCCAGATAAGTTTATTATTCATGCCCTGTCTGCCAATGCCAGTGTTGATAAGTTATATTTGCAGTGTCAGGAGTTTTCTCCACGCGTTGTGGTACTTGTCAATGAGCAAGCCGCTGAACAGTTAAAACAGAAACTTAAAGCTAATGGACAAACAGATATCACAGTGCTGTCAGGTAGCTCGGCATTAGTTGACATTGCGCAAAGTGAGCAAAGTGATACTGTGATGGCGGCAATTGTTGGCGCATCAGGATTATTACCGACCTTGGCGGCAGTTGAACAAGGCAAGCGGGTTTTACTCGCAAATAAAGAAGCATTAGTGACTTCCGGACAAATTTTTATCGATGCTGTTAAACGCTGTGGTGCAGAATTGCTACCAATAGACAGTGAACATAACGCAATTTTTCAATGCTTACCTTTATCGAGTCAAGAGCAAATTGGGGCATGTCATCTGGCGGATAATGGCGTCAGTAAAGTGTTATTGACTGGCTCTGGTGGACCTTTTCGCTCAACGCCACTTGATGAATTAAATGACGTGACGCCTGAACAGGCATGTGCTCATCCTAATTGGGATATGGGGCAAAAAATTTCGGTCGACTCAGCCACTATGATGAATAAAGGCTTAGAATTTATAGAAGCCAAATGGTTGTTTGATGTCAGTGCTGATGACATTCAGGTAGTATTACACCCACAAAGTACGATACATTCTATGGTGCAATACAAGGACGGCTCGGTATTAGCGCAAATGGGCAACCCTGATATGCGAACACCGATTGCTCATGCTCTGGCATTTCCGCATCGTATAGATGCTGGAGTAGAGCCGCTTGATTTTTTCAATACACCATCGTTTGAATTTCAGCAGCCCGATTATCATCGTTATCCAAATTTGCGATTAGCTATTAATGCCTGTCAGCAAGGACAAGCTGCCTGTACAGCGTTAAATGCCGCTAATGAAGTTGCGGTTGATGGCTTTTTGCACAAAGGTATTAAATTTAACGATATTTTTAAAATAAATGAAACTTCTGTGAAAAAATTTGTCTCAGAAAGGGTAACAAGTATTAGTGATGTCTTGTCGTTAGATAAAACGGTAAGAGAATATGCTAAGTCGTTAGTCGATAACTTAGTTAGTATTAAAAATTAAAGTGAAGGTAATTTAATCGCGTGTTGGAATTTTTTTGGAATTTATCTTCATTTGTTGTTGCGTTAGGTATTTTAATTACCGTGCATGAGTACGGTCATTTCTGGGTAGCGCGGAAAAACAAAGTTAAGGTAGAAAGGTTTTCTATTGGTTTTGGTAAACCAATATGGCGTAAAGTTGATAAGCAGGGGACTGAATTTGTTGTCGCTCTGATCCCATTAGGTGGTTACGTCAAAATGCTGGATGAGCGTGTTGATGATGTAGCGTCAGAAGATGCAGATAAAACCTTTAACAGCAAAACTGTTTATCAGCGTATCGCTATCATTGCCGCCGGGCCTGGCGCTAATTTTATTTTTGCTATATTTGCCTTTTATTTAATGTTTTTACTTGGTGTGCCGAGCGTTAAACCTATCGTTGGTGACGTGGTGCCACAGTCAATAGCAGCAAGTGCAGGTATTCAAGCAAACAGTGAAATAGTCTCGGTGGCGGGTCACAGAACCCGGGATTGGCAGGACGTTAATTTAGCTCTGGTGGCTCAGATGGGAGAAGCAGGAATAACATTAGCAACTCGCCAGTCAGATAGTGTGTCAGAACAAAATTATCAATTAGATACCACTAATTGGCACTTTTCGCCTGATAACAGTTCAGCAATAGAGAGTTTGGGATTAACACCATTTCGTCCTGATGTTTATAACGAAGTGGCGGTTGTGGCTAAAGGTAGTCCGGCAGAAAAAGCAGGTATAAAGGTTGGGGATGTGCCATTAACGGTCAATGAGCAGCAAGTTGGCGAGCAGTGGCAAAACTTTACTCAATTAGTTAAACAATACCCCGGACAAGCAATAGCCGTTGATGTGCAAAGAAGTGGAGACGTTGTCAGTTTAACTGTGACACCTGATAGTGTTGAACGTAATGGTAAGCAAGTCGGTTACCTTGGTGTTGCAGCAAAAACAGCCCCTTATCCGCAGAGTTACAGAATAGAATTGTCTTATGGCGTTGTTGATGCCTTTGGTCAAAGTATTGAGCGTACCTGGCAGTTAGTTAGTCTTAGTTTTAATATGATTGGCAAATTAATTACCGGTGACGTTTCAGTGAAAAACTTAAGCGGGCCCATTGCAATTGCCCAGGGAGCAGGTGCTCATGCAGGTTATGGTTTTGTTTATTTTTTGGGTTTTTTAGCCTTAATTAGCATTAATTTAGGCATTATTAACATTTTACCTGTGCCGGTACTTGATGGCGGGCATTTAGTTTATTACCTTATAGAGCTTTTTACCGGTCGACCTGTTCCTGAAAAAATACAAGAAATTGGTTTTAAATTTGGTACACTAGCGCTCTTAGGCTTGATGGGTATCGCATTATTTAACGATTTGTCGCGATTATAAATAGAAGAAGTAGTTAAGTTAAATTTTTATGATGATTAAAAAAATTGCCCTAGCGGTATTAATGGGTGCTTTAGGCACAACTGCTCAGGCGGCAGAAGAATTCCAAGTTGAAGATATTCAAGTTAAAGGTTTACAACGTGTTGCGTTGGGGGCTGCGTTAACTCATATTCCGTTTAACGTTGGAGATACCCTCAACGACTTTCGCATTTCGCAATCGATAAAGGCCTTATATAAATCAGGTCATTTTAATGATATTGCAGTCTATCGAGACGGAAATCGTATTATCTTTAAAGTTCGTGAGCGTGAAACTATCAGTGAGATCACCTTTGATGGCAATAAAGACCTCAAAGAAGAGCAACTGATTGAAAGCTTAGACGGCAGTGATATTCGGGTTGGAGAAACCTTAGATAAAACGGTGATTTCCGGATTAGAAGTCGGTTTGGAAGATTTTTACCACAGTGTTGGTAAATATAATGCTGATGTTAAAGCAGAAATTACTCATTTGCCAAGAAACCGGGTCAATTTGAAATTTGTCTTTTCCGAAGGAGACGCGGCAGCGATTCAACAAATTAATATTGTTGGTAATGAAATATTTTCTGATGAAGAGTTATTGGAAAATGCCGAATTAACTTTTGATTCTCCCTGGTGGGATTTTATGGCGCAAGATCGCTATCAAAAACAAACCTTACAAGGGGATATGGAGAAAGTTGAAAGCTATTACTTAGATCGTGGTTATTTGCAATATAAAGTGAATTCTACGCAGGTGTCGATGACGCCGGATAAAAAAGCGGTATATATTACTTTAAATGTTACTGAAGGCGAGCAATACACCGTCAGTGATGTGGAATTTGTCGGGGATATGGCTGGCTTTGAAAAAACCATCCGCGCGATTAATCCTTTGCGCGGTGGCAAGCTCTATAATGGTGCGGAAGTTACATATACTGAAGAAACTATTAGCAAATTTTTAGGCCGATTTGGCTATGCCTATCCAAAAGTAACCACAATTCCTGAAATTAATGAAGAAGATAAAACGGTTAAATTAACTATTTCAGTTGATCCTGGCAAACGAGTATATGTTAATCGCATTAACTTTAAAGGTAACCATGTCACCGCAGATAGAGTATTGCGCCGAGAAATGCGTCAGATGGAAGGTGCCTGGCTGTCAAATAGTTTAGTGGAAGGTTCAAAAGCTTGGTTACAACGCTTGCCTTATATGGAAGATATTGAGTTTGAAACTAAACAGCTACCGGAAGAAGAAGATTTAGTAGATCTTGAGTTTACCGTCAAAGAACAACCATCTGGTTCATTCACCGCGGGTATCGGTTATGGCTCTGCAACAAAACTGAGTTTAAATGCTGGTATTCAACAAAATAACTTTTTAGGTACAGGTAACCGTTTAGGTTTTAGCGTTAATACGGTCAGTTATTCCCGTAGTGTCAGTATGTCATATACAGACCCGTATTTTACTGTAGATGCGATATCCCTAGGCGGCACTATTTTCTATAATGAGTTTGATGCTGGTCGTGCTAACTTAGTGCAATATAACAATAAAACATATGGCGTTAATGTTAACTTTGGTTTTCCTATTAACGAATATGTGCGTTTGAACTTTGGTTTGGGCTACAAGCATAATGGTATTACTCGTTTGCAAACTTACGAACAGATACAAAAATTCTATGAGCTTTATTCAGATCCAAATGATCCTGATGCAGGTTTAGAATTTGAAAACTTTGATGTAAGTGCGGCGATATCACGCTCAACACTAAACCGTGGTACGTTTCCAACCGCCGGTTCTTCACAGAGATTGTCATATAAGATGACAACACCCAATTCAGATACTAACTACTTTACCCTTAATTTAGATACTAAGTGGTATTTCCCTATAGCTAGAGGCTGGAGCTTTAAAACAAGCTTGAAACTTGGCTATGGTAACGGCTATGGTGATATAAATGGTAATGAGCAAATCTTACCGTTTTGGGAAAATTTTAGAGCGGGTGGTGGTTCAGATACCTTACGTGGTTTTGAAACTAACATTGTCGGCCCTAGAGCTATTTTTAGATATCCTACCGGTATTCCAGGAACGCCAGATCCATTAGGCGGAAGTGGTTGTTGTCTAGGGCCAGATCACGATGTTGTCAGTGGTTCACGTCGCTCAGTTGGTGGTAATGCCATGGCAGTTGCCGGGATTGAATTAATCGTACCGACTCCGTTGATAGATGAAGGATATGCTAACAGTGTCCGGACCAGTTTCTTTATTGATGCAGGTAATGTCTGGGATACTGAGTTTAGTATGAGTGACTATCAAGATTTAGCACCGAAAGAATTTGCCAAAATTGACGATTATTCGGATGTTGGTCGTTATCGCGTATCCGGTGGTTTATCTATTCAGTGGTTATCACCAATGGGACCTATGATTTTTAGTTTTGCTAAAGCAATTAAGGAAGAGGAAGGGGATGATACTAAGTTCTTCAACTTTAATATCGGTAAGACCTTTTAATTACTTAACAGATCCCAATATAAATGAAATAATGAACGAATATCTATAAGTTAGGAGAAGAAATTGAAAAAATTATTTAAATCAATCGCGCTAGCAACGGTTGCTTCAGGAGCATTATTGTCAAGTGCTGCAATGGCAGCAGATCAAAAAGTAGCTGTGGTTAACTTTCAGGAAGTGATGGGTAAAATTCCTCAAACTGCGGCAATTATGCAAGCATTAGAAGCTGAATTTAAAGACGCTAAAGCAGAATTAGCCCAGCTAGAAAAAGATATTAAATATTATCAAGAAAAGAAAAAGCGTGATTCTTCGTTAATGAGTGAAAAAGAAATCGAAGAATTAGATAAAAAAATGGCGGATCTTTATCAAGATTACCAAACTAAAGGTAAAGCACTTCAGCAACAAGCTGGTGCGCGTCAAAATGAAGAAACTAATAAAATTGTTGCGTTAGTGCGTCAGGCTATTGATGGTATTGCGGCGAAAGAAAAAGTTGATTTAGTGATAGAACAAAAAGCGATAGTTTTTTCAAAGCCAGATCTTAGCATTACCGATAAAGTAGTTGAGCAAGTAAGTAAGCTTAACTAATTTTTACGATTAAGGTTAGTATCCATACCTCTGTGTCGTACTAACATAAAAACTAAGTGTGCTAATTATTTCAGGGCGTATTGATCTTTATTGGTTAATACGCCCTGATAACCCCAGATAACATGCTTTTTATTTTGGTTTACTCTATTCATAGCCTAAACTATCGATAAGTTAACTATTGTTTGTCCCTACGTAAGTAATCATTAATGAGTTATACACTTTTAGAAATTGCGGAACAAATTGGCGCCACAGTTAAAGGGGACGCTAATGTTTCAGTGAATAGTCTGGCAACGTTAAGCCGAGCTTCTTCTGGGCAAATTGCTTTTTTATCTAACGCAAAATATCGTCAGCAACTTGGAGCAACAAATGCCAGTGCAGTGATTTTATCACCTGATTGTCTTGATGATTGTCCAACTAATGCGCTTGTTATGGAAAACCCTTATATGGGCTATGCCTTGGTTGCTCAGTTGCTTGATACTACGCCAAGACCATCAGCTGGTATCCATCCGTCTGCAGTCATCGAACCATCGGCTATTATTGGTCAGAACGTTACCATAGGTGCAAATGCAGTGATCGAAGCCGGTGCAGAGTTAGCCGATGGCGTCGCAATTGGACCAGGATGTTTTATTGGGCAGCACGCAAGAATTGGTTCTAATACTAAATTATGGGCTAACGTCAGTGTTTATCATCAAGTGGTGATTGGCTGTGATTGTCTAATTCAGGCGAATACTGTGATCGGCTCTGATGGTTTTGGCTATGCCAACCAAGGAGGGCAATGGCTTAAGATCCCACAGTTGGGTGCTGTTGTTATCGGTGATCGGGTTGAAATTGGAGCCAGTACAACGATAGATCGCGGCGCTTTAGATGATACTGTGATTAAGGATGGGGTAATTTTGGATAATCAAATTCAAATTGCACACAATGTCGTTATCGGCGAAAATACCGCGATGGCAGCTTGCAGCGTGATAGCGGGTAGTACAGAAATTGGTAAAAATTGTACTATTGCTGGCATGGTTGGCATCAATGGTCATATTAAAGTAACAGATAACTGTGTTTTTACCGGTTTTGCCATGGTGACCAAAAATATTAACGAAAGCGGTGTTTATTCTTCTGGTTTACCCGTTCAGTCAAATAAAGAATGGCAGAAAGCGAATGCCAGAATTAGAAAACTAGACAGTACTAATAAAAAAATTAAAGCGTTAGAGCAAGAAATTTTAGCGCTAAAAACTAACGCCAATAACTAGTTGTTATTCAATCAATAAAAGGACAGTGATTTGGAATCGCAAAATAACATTATTGATGTACAAGAAATACAAAAATTAATTCCACATCGTTACCCGATGCTATTAGTGGATCGTGTTTTAGATTATCAAGCAGGCAAGTGGTTGCACGCCATTAAGAATGTAACATTTAACGAACCGGTATTTACCGGACATTTTCCTGATTTGGCGATATTTCCTGGCGTCATGATCTTAGAAGCTTTAGCACAAGCTACCGGTATTTTAGGTTTTAAATCAGCGGAAAGTCGTGCGGAAGATGAAATGTACCTATTTGCTTCTATTGATAATGCCAAATTTAAACAGCCAGTGGTCCCCGGTGATACTATGCACTTGCATGTTGAATTTATTAAAGAACGCCGCGGTATGTGGAAGTTCTACGGTGAAGCAAAAGTTGATGGCAAAGTGGTTTGCTCTGCCGATTTAATGTGTGCACGACGTAAGTTATAAACCTGTTAGGAGCAAAATCCATTGATTCATCCACAAGCAATAGTCGAAGCTGGTGCGCAAATTGGTCAGAATGTTACTATCGGTCCTTGGACTTATATTAGCAAAAATGTCGTTATCGGAGATGATTGTGTTATTGGTCCTAATGTGGTGATCAATGGACCAACTCGGATAGGTAAAGGTAACCGAATTTTTCAATTTGCCTCAATTGGTGAAGATTGTCAGGATTTGAAATACGCCGGTGAACCGACAGAATTAGTGATTGGCGAGAATAATGTTTTTCGTGAATCTTGTACCGTACATCGAGGTACAATCCAAGATCAGGGGATTACCCAAATCGGTAGCAACAATCTGTTTATGGCGTATACCCATGTTGCCCATGACTGTGTGGTTGGTAATCATTGCATTCTTGCTAATAATGCTTCTATTGCAGGTCATGTTCATGTAGGGGATTATGCCATTTTAGGTGGCATGAGTGGTGTTCATCAATTTTGTCATATCGGGGCTCACAGCTTTGTAGCTGCAACGTCATTAGTACTAAAAGATATTCCACCCTATGTCATGGCATCTGGCAATGGCGCGAAACCTTTTGGCTTAAATAGTGAAGGATTGAAACGCCGTGGTTTTAGTGCTGAATCCGTGCGTGCAATTAAGCAAGCATACCGTAAAGTCTATCGTCAGGGCTTAACCGTTGAGCAAGCACTAGAAGAAATTGCTGAATCGATTGCTGCCAGTGATGAAATTTCACTCTTTACTCAATTTATTGCCTCATCTAAACGCGGCATTATTCGTTAACCTGTTCCTATGGAAGTTACTCATAGCTCTTCAGCGCTTTCTGATATTGCGCCGGTTTTTGCCATAGTTGTCGGTGAACATTCCGGTGACACTTTAGGTGCCGGTTTGATGGAATCATTAATGACACGCTTTCCTAATGCCCGTTTTGTCGGTATTGGTGGGCCTAAGATGCTGGCGCTTGGTTTTGATAGTCTGTTTGATATGGAAGAATTGTCTGTTATGGGCATTTTTGAAGTATTAGGCCGCTTAAGACGCTTGTTTCAGGTTAAAGACTCTTTGGTTGATTATTTCTCTCAACAAAAGCCCGATGTTTTTATTGGTATTGATGCCCCTGATTTTAATTTACGTTTAGAAGCAAGTTTAAAAGCGCAAGGTATAACTACAGTACATTATGTTAGCCCGAGTGTTTGGGCGTGGCGACAAAAGCGTATTTTTAAAATCGCCAAAGCAACGAATTTAATGTTGTCCTTACTGCCATTTGAGAAAGCCTTTTATGATCAACATCAGGTACCGTGTCAATTTGTTGGTCATTCACTGGCGGATGATATTCCTTTAGTTTCCGATAAAGCACAGGCACGGGCATCCTTGCATTTACCACTGGATAAAAAAATATTGGCCCTAATGCCGGGGAGCCGTGGTGGCGAATTAGCTCGGTTAGTTGAACCTTTTTTACTGACTGCTCGGCAATTAATGCAACAAGATGGTGAGTTAGTGCTTGTTGCTCCTATGATCAGCGAAAAGCGAGCTCGGCAGTTTGAAGAATTACATCAGCGTATCGCGCCTGAGTTAGCGGTTAAGGTCATTGTTGGCCAAACTCAACAGGTTATGGCTGCCAGTGATTGTCTATTAACCGCCTCTGGTACAGTAACCTTAGAAGCGGCATTAATTAAACGTCCTATGGTGATTTGTTATAAATTCAATCCTCTGACCTATCATTTATTCAAAGGCTTTGTGAAATTAAAATGGTTTTCTTTGCCGAACTTGTTGGCGAATAAAGCTTTAGTACCTGAATTACTGCAATCACAGGTAACAGCTAATAATATAGTGCCACTGATTAAAGAACGACTTTATCAGGATCAGTCGCAGCTGGATCAGGCTTTTACTGACATTCATCAAAGTTTAAAACAAAATGCCAGTGAGCAGGCCGCCAATGCGGTTAGTCAATTATACTTATCAAACAAAAAGTGATTATGGCGAAAGTAACGTTACCTCCATTTGAATATCCTGTTGCCTATTGTATTGCTGGTGTCGATGAAGTTGGCCGAGGTCCTCTGGTAGGAGATGTGGTCACTGCGGCAGTTATTCTTGACCCCGATAATCCGATTGATGGTTTAGCAGACTCCAAAAAACTATCTGAGAAAAAGCGCCAACTGTTAGCCGAAGAAATTAAAGCTAAAGCAATTGCTTGGTGTATTGGTCGAGCAACGCCAGAGGAAATAGATACCTTAAATATTTTACATGCTACTATGCTAGCGATGCAAAGGGCAGTGCAGGGCTTATCGGTTGAGCCTGATCATGTACTGGTGGATGGTAACCGCACTCCAAGTTTTTATGGTGAATCTGGAAAGATTGCCAGCCAGCCGGTCGTTAAAGGTGATGCCCGGGTGACAGAAATTAGCGCTGCATCCATTATTGCGAAAGTGGCCCGAGATGATGAAATGATTGCACTGGATAAGTGTTACCCACAATATGGTTTTGCCAGTCATAAAGGTTACCCAACTAAACTTCATTTGGAAAAAATTGTCGAACACGGCGTATTAGACTGTTATCGTAAGAGTTTTAAACCGGTTGCCGCGGTATTAAATAATGAAGGAAATTCATGAGCCAAGACATTGATACACAGCAGCTAGTGGAGGGGGGCGATTCGGAAGCAGAACAAATTGCACCAGCTCCTCAGTTTGTCCACTTGCGCGTTCATAGTGACTTTTCAATGTCGGATGGCCTTAATAAGGTCAAGCCTATTATTAGCAAAGCCGCAGATTTGCAGATGCCGGCAATCGCGCTTACCGATCAAACCAATCTTTGTGGCTTAGTTAAATATTATCATGCCGCTCATGGCGCAGGGATCAAACCGATAATCGGTTCTGATTTTTGGGTGCAAAGTGAAGAACTAGGTGATGCACTGTTTCGCTTAGTGGTATTAGCCACAGATAATACCGGTTATAAAAATCTAACTGAGCTTATTTCTAAGGCATATTTGCGCGGTCATGTGCAAAACAAAGCTGTGATTGATAAAGAATGGCTGATTGAATATGCGCCTGGGCTTATTATACTTTCGGGCGGCCGTGAAGGTGATGTTGGTCAAGCGCTGTTAAAAGGCAATCATACGCAAGTAGAACAAATGGTGGCGTTTTATCAGCAGTATTTCCCTGAACGTTATTATTTGGAATTGATCCGTACTGGTCGGGAAAATGAAGAAAACTATCTGCATTTAGCCGTAGCACTTGCAGAGCAACAGCACTTACCTGTTGTTGCTACTAATGAAGTGGTGTTTTTAACGGAAGACCTGTTTGAAGCGCATGAAATTCGTGTTGCAATTCATGATGGTTTTACTTTAGACGATAAACGCCGACCGAAAAAATATAGTCCGCAGCAGTACTTACGCAGTGAAGCGGAAATGCTCGAGCTGTTTGCTGATATTCCTGAAGCGTTGGAAAACACCGTTGAAATTGCTAAACGTTGTAATGTTACCGTACGCCTAGGCGAGTACTTTTTGCCTGACTTTCCAACCGATGGTATGACAATAGAGGACTATCTCGTCAAAGTATCGGAAGAAGGTCTTCAAGAGCGGCTTGAGTTTCTTTTTGATAAAGACGCCCCTGATTTTGCCGAAAAGCGTAAGCCTTACGATGAACGTTTAGCGATTGAGCTGGAAGTAATCAATAACATGGGTTTTCCTGGTTACTTTCTGATCGTGATGGAGTTCATTCAGTGGAGTAAAGATAATAACATTCCCGTTGGGCCAGGGCGTGGCTCCGGTGCGGGGTCATTAGTGGCGTATGCGCAAAAAATTACCGATTTAGACCCACTGGAATTTGATTTACTTTTCGAACGTTTTCTTAATCCCGAACGGGTATCTATGCCAGATTTCGATATCGATTTTTGTATGGATCGACGGGATGAAGTTATCGATCATGTTGCTGAACTTTATGGTCGAGATGCGGTATCACAAATTATTACGTTCGGTACTATGGCTGCCAAAGCGGTTATTCGCGATGTTGGTCGGGTGCTTGGTCACCCTTATGGCTTTGTTGACCGGATTTCTAAGTTAGTGCCTGGCGATCCAGGCATGACGCTGGCGAAAGCGTTTGATGCTGAACCTAAGCTGCCGGAAGTCTACGCACAAGACAGTGAAGTTAAAGATTTAATTGATATGTGCCGTATCTTAGAAGGCACAACCCGTAATGCCGGAAAACATGCCGGTGGCGTGGTAATTTCACCGACAACTATTACCGATTTTGCTCCGTTATATTGTGATGATGAAGGTAAAAACCCGGTTACTCAATTTGATAAAAACGATGTTGAAGATGCTGGGCTGGTTAAGTTTGACTTCTTAGGGTTAAGAACCTTAACCATATTGCAATGGGCAATAGAAATGGCAGACGAGAAGCTGCTAAAAGCTGGTAAAGAACCGATTGATATCGCAGCGATTCCCTTAGAAGATAAAAAATCGTTTAAGTTATTGTTGTCGTCACAAACTACCGCGGTATTCCAGCTGGAATCCAGCGGTATGAAAGCCTTGATCGATAAGCTTAAACCCGATTGTTTTGAAGATATTATCGCCTTGGTAGCTCTTTTCCGTCCTGGTCCATTGCAGTCAGGTATGGTTGATAATTTTATTGAGCGTAAGCATGGCCGAGAAGAAATTTCTTATCCAGACTCTACTTGGCAGCATGAAGACCTTAAGCCTATTCTAGAACCAACCTACGGTATCATTTTATATCAAGAGCAGGTCATGCAGATTGCTCAGGTGTTGGCGGGATACACTCTTGGTGGTGCCGACATGTTGCGTCGCGCCATGGGTAAGAAAAAACCGGAGGAAATGGCGAAGCAGCGCGCTGGTTTTGAGCAAGGTGCAATTAATCGTGGGGTAGATGGCGAGTTGGCGATGAAAATCTTTGACCTGGTGGAAAAATTCGCCGGTTATGGATTTAATAAATCGCATTCAGCTGCTTATGCTTTAGTTTCTTATCAGACTTTATGGATGAAAGCCCATTATCCTGCGCCATTTATGGCGGCGGTAATGTCGGCGGATATGGATAATACCGATAAAATAGTTACCCTTGTTGACGAATGTAAAAATATGGGGCTGGACTTATTACCGCCAGATGTTAACAGTGGTCAATATAAGTTTACCGTCAATGATGATAATCAAATCGTTTATGGTATTGGTGCTGTCAAAGGGGTTGGAGAAGGCCCGATTGAAGCCATTATTGCTGCTCGGGAAAGTGGCGGTCCTTTTGCCGATTTATTCGATTTTTGTGCTCGAGTTGATTTAAAGAAAACCAATAAAAGGGTATTAGAGCGTCTAGTGAAATCAGGCGCTATGGATAATCTTGGGCCTAAGTTGCAAATTAAAGATAAAGAAGCGCCTCATCGCGCCGCTTTATTTGAATCTTTGCCTGAGGCGATTAAAGCAGCAGAGCAGCATGCAAAGGCACAAGCCATCGGGCAGGATGACCTTTTTGGTTTGATTAATGAACAGCCGGAAGATACCCGCCAAGCTTTTAAAGAAGTTGCTCCTTGGCCTGAAGAAGTATGGCTTGACGGTGAAAAAGAAACCTTAGGACTGTATTTAACTGGGCATCCGATTAATCGCTATCTAAAAGAAATTAAAAAATATTCATCTGGTCGCCTGGTGAGTATGCAGCCGACAGGAAAAGATAAGTCGGTGACTGCCGTCGGTTTAGTGATCGGTGTGCGGGTGATGGTCAATAAACGCGGTCGTCGTTGGGCTTTAGTCACTTTAGATGATAAAAGTGCCCGTATGGATGTTCGACTGTTCCCTGATGACTATGATAGATTTGCTGAACTATTGGAAAGTGACGCAATTTTAGTTTGCAGTGGACAGGTCAGCTTTGATGATTACTCCGGTGGTATTACAATGACCGGTCGCGATATAATGACCATTGCCGATGCGAGGGAAAATTATGTGTCGTCTTTAGATGTCAGTATCGACAAAAATGAGGTTTCATCGGGTTTTGTTGAACAATTTTCCGAATTATTGTCGGAATATAAAGATGGTACTTGCCCGGTTCGGGTGTTTTATCAAAGAGATGAAGCACAAGCTATGCTAGAATTAGGCGTGCAATGGCGCGTAACACCTCAGGATGCCTTATTAAACCAGTTAAAAGGCTTACTGGGAGAAGAGAAAGTCGCATTAGAATTTAAATGATAGTGTCAGCAAGACATTATTAACACCGTATAAAAGTAAAGATAACTTAGGTACTTTAAGCATATGTCATTAAATTTTTTAGACTTTGAGCAACCGATTGCGGAACTTGAAGCAAAAATTGAAGAGTTACAGTTAGTGAATAACGGGCAGGAATTAGATCTTGACCTAGAAGAGCAAATTTCACAATTACGTGAGAAAAATAAGGAACAAACTCGGAAGATCTTTGCTAGTTTAGATCCTTGGCAAACCGCACGGGTAGCACGTCATCCACAACGTCCTTATACCAAAGATTATTTATCACGTATTTTTACTGACTTTGATGAACTAGCCGGTGATCGTGCTTATGCCGATGATAAAGCAATTGTTGGTGGTACGGCTCGAATTGATGGCAAAGCGGTGATGATCATAGGTCATCAAAAAGGGCGTTCAACATCGGAAAAAGTTAAACGTAATTTTGGTATGCCGCGTCCGGAAGGGTACCGTAAAGCTTTGCGTTTAATGGAACTGGCTGAACGTTTTAATATGCCAATTGTCACCTTTATTGACACCCCAGGGGCTTACCCTGGTATTGGTGCAGAAGAGCGTGGTCAAAGTGAAGCAATAGCTAAAAACTTAAAAGTGATGGCGCGATTAAATGTGCCGATTGTTTGTACGGTCATTGGTGAAGGTGGTTCAGGCGGTGCATTAGCGATTGGTGTTGGTGATCGCGTTAATATGCTGCAGTATTCAACTTATTCTGTTATTTCACCGGAAGGCTGTGCGTCAATTCTATGGAAAACGGCAGAAAAAGCCTCTACAGCTGCAGAAGCTATGGGGATAACAGCAAATCGTATTAAAGAATTAGGGTTAATTGATAAGGTTGTCGAAGAACCTATGGGCGGTGCACATCGTGATATGGATGAAATGGCAGCGTTGTTAAAGCAAGCGATTAAATCTGATTTAGCTGAGTTAGAAGGGTTATCGAAAGAAGAATTGATCGAGCAGCGTTATCAGCGTTTGATGTCCTACGGTTATTGTTAATTCTATATGCGGCTTATCCAATGTTTGAATAGGCCGCACCTTTCCCATGTCATTATTTAGTTCACTATTACTTGAGCATCTTGGTCAATATTCTGATCAATCCTTGATTTTGGCCTGTAGTGGTGGCGTTGATTCTATTGTACTGTTGCACGAAGTATCAAATTTAGTCAAAAGAAATGCATTAAGCTCACCGGTTAGCGTTTGCTATGTCAATCACGGACTAAGTGAGCAGGCTGATAGCTGGCAGGATTTTGTTCGCCAGCAATGTTTGCGCTTGTCTCTGCCGTTTAATGCTAAACAGCTTAAGTTAAAAAATAATTCACAACGAAGTTTGGAAGAACAAGCGAGAACAGCCCGTTATCAAGTCTTAAAAGAGCTTGCAGGTGAGAATGGCGTAGTAGTGACAGGCCATCATTTGGATGATCAGAGTGAAACCTTTTTATTAGCACTAAAAAGAGGCGCTGGACTCAAAGGATTGTCGGCAATGACCTCTGACGGTGAGTTATTTACTGAAAAAGGTACGCTTCAACTGTGCCGACCATTCTTAACGCTTAGCCGAGCACAGATTGTTGCTAGAGCACAAGAGTGGGGTTTAACCTGGGTTGAGGATGAATCTAATCAAGATTGTCAATTTGACCGTAATTTTATTCGCCAAAAGGTGATGCCAGCTCTTAGACTACGCTGGCCGAGTATTGCTACCACCATAGCACGTAGTGCACAACATTGTCAGGATGCTCAGCAGTTGATAGATGAAATTGCTCAGCAGGATCTGGCTCAGTGTACATTACAGACAAAGGTGTTATCTGTTTCTAAGCTCTTATTATTGTCACCTAGCCGCTTTAATTATTTAATGCGCTATTTTCTTGCTCAGCATCAGCAATTAATGCCAAGTACTGCTCAGTTAGCTCAGATAAGACAACAGTTAAATGCACCACAAGATAAAGCGCCGGCGGTAAAATTAGGGGCTGTGTGGTTACGTCGTTTTCAAGATACCTTGCACCTTACGCCTGAATTCGCTGATCTTAGCCATTGGCAGCAACAGCTTAAATTAGCTGATTTAAATGGCAGCGTTGTTGATTTGCCTGATAATTTAGGGAAACTACAGTTAACGCCTCAAAATAAGTTAACTGCCAACCTAGGTGATGTTAACGCGATGGCATTCTCCTTGCCCAAAGGTGTCACTGAACTACGATTGAGTTTTAGTCATCAAAACCCTAAGTGCCAACCGGATTATCGCCAACATAGCCGATCGCTGAAAAAAATTTGGCAGGAGTTAGCGGTGCCAACTTGGCAACGTAACCGTATTCCGCTGGTTTTTTCTGGCGAACAACTCGTGATGGCAATTGGTTATTTTGTCTGTAAAGAGTTCATGGTTGAGCGCCATTTAGATAAATTCAGTGTCAGTCAGATCGACAACAGTGAAATCGCTTAGCTTGATACTGTTAATATCGAATTAACAGTAGACAAAGGCGTGATGTCAGTGGTAAAAAGCCCTCTTAATAACAATAAAAAGTTGAGTCAATATGAGTCTTGCATCATCCTCAGTCTATAGAAAAGTACAATCTATTAGTCTTGTTAATCAAATTATTATTGCCATTTTATTCGGTGTTGCGCTAGCGGTTGCTGCTCCTGAACTTGCTAAATCATTATCTATATTAGGAAGCTTGTTCGTTAACGGCTTAAAAGCGGTAGCGCCGATTTTAGTATTAGTGCTAGTGGCTTCATCTATCGCTAATCAAAAGGCTAATAGTGATGCAAATTTAAAACCTATTGTTGGTTTATATTTAGTAGGAACATTAAGCGCGGCTTTTATTGCCGTATTGATTAGCTTTTCATTTCCTGTACATTTGACCCTTGATTTGGCCGGGGCGACAGCAAACCCTCCTCAAGGCTTAACCGAAGTATTAACTACATTAGCTTTTAAGGTGGTAGATAATCCGATTAATGCGGTAGCCACCGGAAATTTTATCGGTATTTTAGCCTGGGGTTTAGGTTTAGGTTTTGCCTTAAAAAAAGCAAATGCCAGCAGTAAAGCTATGGTGCATGATTTAGCCGATGCAATATCTAGCATTGTAAAAATAGTGATACGTTTTGCGCCATTAGGGATTTTAGGATTAGTCGCTAATACAGTTGCGACGACGGGCTTTTCAACTTTAGGGGAGTTTAGCCAGCTAGTGATAGTATTATTGAGTGCTATGTTGATCATTGCTTTGGTTGTTAACCCGTTGATCGTCTTTTTAATTATGAAGAGAAATCCATACCCATTGGTGCTGACTTGTTTAAAAAATTCAGGTATTACGGCATTTTTCACCCGCAGTTCTGCCGCTAATATTCCGGTTAATATGGAACTTTGTCGTAAACTGGATTTACATGAAGATACGTATTCGGTCTCTATTCCATTAGGAGCCACAGTGAATATGGCGGGAGCAGCAATCACCATTACTGTACTAACATTAGCTGCGGCAAATACTCTAGGGATTAATGTTGACTTTGGTACCGCTATTTTATTGAGTGTTATCGCATCTATCTCGGCCTGTGGAGCTTCTGGTGTTGCTGGTGGTTCATTGTTACTGATCCCTCTTGCCTGTAGCTTGTTTGGTATTAGTAATGATATTGCTATGCAAGTAGTGGCGATTGGTTTTATTATTGGCGTGATCCAGGACTCGGCAGAAACTGCATTAAATAGTTCAACTGATGTGGTGTTTACTGCAGCAGCCTCACACCATATTACTAAAAATCTGTAAGTTGCTACTGATATTTAATTTGATATAACGTAAGGCTGGTTAATTTTTTTGAAATTAACCAGCCTTACATTTAACTAACAGTCACATTTTCCATTCTTTCGGCCTAATCCCCCTATTTTTTATTAGCCTAAATTGTTTATCAAGTTCATACGATATTTATGAAGAAGATAAACGGTTAAATTTTACAGGAAAATAAACTATAGCGACTGAATAAGCGCTACGGCAACGCAGTGGTAATAAGTGTGAACCTTGTGCAGCGAAGATACATTAAGTGTTTATCAGGTGCCGCCGACCCGTAACGGTAGTGCACAGCTAAGCAAGGCACAATGGTAAGGGGAATTTCTTTAACCGATAACTCTGAGCATATTGAAGGTAAAGTTAATAGTGCTCGCATTGTATTAGTCGCTGCTTATGTAAAGAAAGCCAAATAAGGCTATTCTTAACTTACCGCAAAAGAGCACCATAATTGATGCTCTTTTTGTTTACCTACTCGTATTTGCAGAAAGTGTGACGGCTGCGTTTTATTTTTTTCTACAAAACGGTAATGCCAGTAATATTAATGCTAGCCAAGTAATAGAACCGCCGCTACTACTGTTGTTGTCAGCTTTATCGACACTAGTCTTATATAACGTGTTTTTTATTGATGATAAATTATCATCGGTTTTTGTTGTATTGTCATAGATCACCACTTGGTAAATAGTGACAAAATTTTCTTGCCCAGGTACAGCACTCGCATCACCACATTGATCTTGATAATCTGGCATAGGTAGTTCTTTAAACCCGTCGTAACCTGTATTACAACGTGGTATTTCGGCAATAGCATTAACGACATCCATGCCGTCTTCTATCACTTCACCAAATACGGCATATGCGCCACCACCATAAGGATCAACCGGGTCTAGTACTGAGGCATTATTTTTAGTGTTAATAAACCATTGACTGGTCGCACTATTAATTTTTCCGCTCTGCTTAGCCATGGAAATAGTAGCAGCGACATTTGAGTACACTGGTTCATTATCAATCGGGTTCTCTGTTTCAAGCCAGGTTGGAGGAAGAGTACCTTCAAACTTGGCTCCGCCACCTTGAATTACAAAGTCATCGACTGTGCGATGAATGATGCTATTGTTGTATTTACCCGCATTGAGATAGTTTAAAAAATTATTGACGGTTTTTGGCGTAGTCTCATCATGTAAATTGACTTTAAAGTTACCGTGAGAAGTCTGAAATTCAACAATAGTGGCCAAGGCATTAGTACTATTAAACGCAGCAGCGAGTAGTAAAGGTGATAAGAGCTTTTTCATAAGTTTTATTTTAGGTTATTTGTTTGTTCCTTGGCGTTGAATAATAGGTATAGGCAAGTGAAACAACAAGTGATTTATTGTTATCTAATGTAATCACTTGTTGTTTGGTTGTGTTGTTACTGCAAGGACAGTTATAGCGTTCGGAAAAATCGTTCACTGCGCGGTAACAGGTAGTTATCATAGTTAAGAGAAAAGACCACATTTTGTGAGCGGCCGATGATTTCTTCGCGCGGAACAAAGCCAATAACTCGTGAGTCTGCACTATTATTTCGGTTATCTCCTAATACAAGGTAGTGATCTTGTGGCACTTTAACTGGAGCGAAGTTGCGTAAGTCTGATTCTTGCTGCGTTAATTGAATTTTATGTGTTTGACCATTAATCGATTCAAGATAGATTGTTTGATTATTTTGTTTATTGACTACCTGATAAGTAACGGCATTACCATTTATTATGAGCTGATTATTGTTCATGGCAACAATATCTCCTGGCTCCCCGATAACGCGTTTAACTAAGCGTTTTTCGGCTACTTTTGATTCAAATATAACAATATCATTTACTTTTGGATCATCCAGTGCAATTAGAGATTGGTTAATAAATGGGACTTTGATGTCGTATGCCAGTTTATTGATAAAAATTCTGTCTCCCTCAACAATCGTTGGTTTCATGGAGCCGGTAGGAACATCGTTCCAATCCGCAATGGCGCTCCTAAAAACAGACATCAACACAATAAAAATAATCAAGGATTTATTTGCTTGCCAAGTTTGGTGTAGGTAATTTTTCTTCATTATTGCTCCGTTAACTTTGTCCGTAATTTAATGATGATAGCGAGTAGGGTAAATAGATGTTATTTGATTGATAAGGAAAGCAAAAGTTCACTATGGAGTAAACTTGTTATTTGATCGCTTTGTAACAATGTATAATCGATATTAATTTTATCAATGGCGCTCTTTTGTATAAGTTAAATGTTATTATTGCCAATTATTCATTGCTTAGTGGTAGTCAAAATAAGTGAAACAGCAGATAATTAAAGGGCAAGTTATTATTGGATTAACTAATCCGAAAAGTCCGAGTAATGTTGGAGCGGTAATGCGAGCGGCAGGCTGCTATCAGGCGAATAAAGTCTTATATACAGGGCAACGTTATGCTAATGCTGCTAAGTTTGCTACAGACACTAAAAACATCAGTGCTAAAATTCCACTAGTTGCTACAGATGATTTCTTAGCTAGCGTACCAGAAAACATGTCTATCGTATGTGTTGAATTAGTCGAAGGCGCTACGCCGTTACCGCAATTTACTCACCCTGACAATGCCTGCTATATTTTCGGTCCGGAAGATGGCACCTTAAGTCAAGAGTTGATAGATGACGCACATCATGTGGTCTATGTGCCAACAATAGGGTGTATGAATTTAGCGGCAAGTGTTAATGTACTGCTTTATGATCGCCTTGCTAAGTCTGCCGGGGTCATAGCAAGTGATGAATTGATCAGGCAAAGCCGAGATACCAATAATAAAGTGAAAATATCTCAGTAAATATTGATTATAAAGACGAAATTGCTTGACTCTTGGCGGCAAACAGATAGAATCCCACTTAGCTAGAAAGTAAGACCACTATTTATGTACATCGTTTCGAAGTTAGTATTAGCTCGTCCTGTTTAATAAGTAATAGTTAGACTCTCTGCAACACCGCCTTAGGGCAAAAAATTACTCAATTAAATAGGATATTATTATGTCTGATACAACTACTGGTACAGTAAAATGGTTTAACGAATCTAAAGGCTTTGGCTTTATCGAGCAAGAGTCTGGTCCTGACGTTTTTGCACACTTTAGTGCAATTTCTGGCGACGGTTTCAAAACCTTAGCTGAAGGCCAAAAAGTTCAGTTCACTGTAACTCAAGGTCAAAAAGGCCCACAAGCGGAAAACATCGTCGCTTTATAATTTTTTCTTTATAAGAGAAAAAATGACTAAAAAGGTAAGCTAAGTGCTTACCTTTTTTTGTGCCTGAAATTTACTCTTGCTTTTATTGAGTGAAATTATTGCTATTAGTTAAATTGACTAAATAATCGTTCATTTCACTGTTTATCCTTACTTACCTTAGCATGCCAATAAGTGTTAATAATTAAATTCTTTATAAATCAATCAATTAAAGTTTGGCATTGGTTTTGAATAGTACTAGATCAATTACAGCAAATAAATTGTAAAGGGTCTTTCAATGAAATTATTATTAGCTAGCGCCATTTTATTAACAACCACTTCAGCTTTCGCACATGATCGCCATATTTCATCTGATGGGTGTGATGTCGATTTAGATGCTGGTTTGAGAATTAATAAAAACCTAATCGAGTTTATTCAAAAAAAGCAGCCTATTTACCAAATCATTAACAATGAAACTTTAATAGTTAACGGTCAGGAAGTCGACTTAGATAGCCACCAGCAATCAATAGTGAGTGAGTATTCGACCCAGATCCGTGCCGTTGTACCAGAAGTTAAAGTTTTAGCATTAGATGCAATTAATTTAGCCACTGAAGGGGTTAACCTAGCATTTGATGAGTTACTTGGCGAGGGCAATGATATAGGCGCTGAGTTAACGATGCAGTTACATGCTGTGCGAGATGAAGTCGAGCAACGGTTTGCCAGTGATAAAGAGTTTTACATTGACGAGCAAGGCGAGTTTGCGGATGAATTTTTTGGTGAAGAGTTTGAACAGCGGATTGAAGATGTTGTCGAACAGACGATTCAAAACTCAATGGGAAGTTTGTTAATTGCGGTCGGTCAAGAAATGTTGTTTGCTGGCGGTGATATGGAAGCTTTTGAAACCAGAATGGAAAATTTTGGTGAACAAATTGAGCATGAAATGGAATCAAGAGCTTCCGAAATAGAGCAGCGCGGCGAAGCACTATGTTTTTCCGTTTATAAAATTGATCAGTTAGAACAGCAGTTGCAATCACAAATTAGTGAAATGAGTGAATTTGACGTGATTTCTGCTGATATTACGCATAACGATAAAATTTAGTTTTCAATCAATTTAATTTCTCTGGGTTGATTGGGGGTACCATTTTGGTACCCTTTTTTATCTGGTTACAATAATTTATACTGCGTTCTCATTCACTAAATGGCCATGCTATGCACGCCGTTCATCAGCTATACCAATATCGTAAAAGCTTATCGACAACTACCTATAAATCGCGAGGTCATAAGGTTGATCGTTGCGACTATTGCCGGTTGGCCAAGGAAAACTGTCTTTGCCAGCAAAGAGTTTCATTAACGAGTAAAGCAGCATTTCTGTTGTTGATGTATGACACAGAAGTGTTAAAACCGAGTAATACAGGTAAGTTAATTGCGGACCTTATTCCTCAGACCTATGCGTTTTTATGGTCAAGAACTGAGGTTGATCATGCATTGCTCGATCTTATTAAAAATGAAAAATATCAGCCTTTTATTATTTTTCCTTCCGAATATGCGACAGAAGAGCAACAGGTATTTCATCAATCTGTGGTTTTGAATAATAAAAAGCAGCCATTATTTATTTTGCTTGACGGTAGCTGGCGGGAAGCAAAAAAAATGTTTCGTAAAAGCCCTTATTTGCAAGGGATACCTATATTATCTATCGACCCGCAACAACTTTTAGCGAAAGACTATTTACCTAAATATCACATCAGAACATCAGCCAAAGGGCACCAATTGGCTACTGCTGAAGTGGCGGCGTTAGTACTAGCTGTGATAGGGGAACATAATAATGCTGCAATATTAGATAGTTGGTTTGATTATTATAACTATCAGTATCAACGCAGTGTTTGTCAGTCCAATAAAGGAGACGCAGAAGCCGAGCAAAGGTACAAAAGGTTGATAGCAAAGTAGTTATTATCGCTGTAAGAAGTATTTAGCGATTGAAACGTAAAAAGCGACATTTAATGTCGCTTTTTACTGGGGGGGCGGAATTACAGTCCTAAGATTTTTTTCCCTTGGTTAAAGGTGATATCAACCGGGATGCCAGCGTTTTCTAAACGGGCTAAATCACTGGCTAATTCCTGAGGAATGATGCCACTTTTTTTGACTAATTTATCAACACCTTGATAGTCACCATTTCCCTGGAACTCCAAAATTAGTTTTGATAAGCCATCGATAGCGTTTGTCATTTTTTCCATATTGACACTGTATTGGCCTTGCTCGTTACGAGTAAACGCTCCTTGTTCGGCAAAGTAGTTAAAGCGAACCATATTAGCCTTGCCGTGGGCAGAGCTGGCACCAAAACGCACAGAGCGGAAAATACCAGCTAAAAAGGTAGTGTAGTAATCTTCCAATTGTCCTTCAGTGATCACGCCTTTTTTAAGTAACTGACGAATCATGTATAAACCGAGGATATCTGCTTTACCTTCTTCTAATGCTGAAGCGTGTTCTTTCAATGCCTGACGGACGGTGCCATTATTATTAATGGTATTTTTGATCCCTAAACCATGCGCGACTTCATGAAACATAGTATTGGCAAAGAAAGCGGTAAAGCTGACATGTTTTCGTTGCTCAGGGACGATTAGCTGCTTAGCGATAGGTACTAAGATGCTATCAAACTTTGCCTGCATAGCATTTTTAAGTTGTAGGCGGCGTGTACCTTTTTTTAGCTGTACTTCTTCATCATTAGGTAAGTTAATGGCGATAGTTTTGCTGCCCGCATTGGAATGGCCTGCGTAATAAATGACATCATATGCGTTAAGATCGGCATCTGAGCCTGGTATTTCTTGTTTGTATTTTTTACTGACCGGTAAGCCTTTTTGCAACTCTGGTAAATAAGCCGCATACTTGGCGAGCTTTTCACTCCATGCCATGTCTTTTATTAATACATAAGATTCAAAAGCCGCACGATAGCCATATAATTGATCTTCATACGTTTCAATTGGCCCAATGACGACATCAATCGGATTGTTTTTCATCTCCATCCAGGCAAAATCTGATGGCTGATAATTATCTGTGCGTAGGGCTTCTGCGCGCATGGTTAGATAATTGGCGAATTCTTTATCTGCTGCAAACGTGGCGGCTTTTTCTAATATCACGGCAATGCGATTTAATTGTTCACTGTAAGCTTCAGAGTAAGCAATCGTGGTTAATTGGCCATTTTTATCTCTTCTAACTAAAGAATATAAGCCTTTTTTATCAGGGAAATCAGCAGTTTCAAACTCTTCTTTGGTCATATCATGCGGATAAAACTCAGCGCCTAATGGTTTCTCTTCAACTGTTGTAAAAAAGGCTTTATCGCCTGCTAGTCGATCCCAAGGGCCATAATTAATGTCAGCAAATTTTCTGACTTTTTCATCGCTAATAGCGGATAGAAATGCTTTTTTATCTGGGCCAAATGCTTGTTGCCAAAATAAATCATCGATAATATCTGACGCTTCAATTAACAGCGCGATCATTTTCTTCTGATTGTCAGATAAATGAGAAAGATCTGTTGTTAACGTCACCGGAGTATAAATATCTAAACGACTTTGGTAGCTGTCGAGTAGCTGAGGTGATTGTGGGTTAACGGAGACTGTTTTCTCGTTACAGCCACTAAGAGTTGAAGTTGCCAATAAAATAATGCTGGCAAGATGTGAAATTTTCATGAGAATTTTAGCCTTGTTGTAATTATTCGTTAGGTCAATACGCCCTAGAGACTAGAAAAAAAACGTAGGCTTGGCAATATCTGTTAAAAAATAAATAGTATTGGTTTGATTGAATCGTGGTAGTTAGGGGAAACAGATATAAAAAAACCGGCATTTGCCGGTTTTTACTACAATTGATTCAACAAAAATTAAAGCGCTTTAATCGCTGCATTTAAACGGCTTTTACTACGAGCCGCTTTATTTTTGTGAATAAGACCTTTACTTGCGTAACGATCAAGAATTGGTGTTACTGCTGCAAACTCAGTAGTTGCAGTTTCTTTATCACCGGCTTCAATTGCAGCGGATACTTTCTTTAATAAAGTGCGCATCATTGAACGACGACTTGCATTGTGTTGACGGCGCTTTTCTGATTGTAGTGCGCGCTTCTTAGCTTGCTTTGAGTTAGCCAAGGTGAACTCCTAAAATGAATTATATAGCTTAAATTTAAGGCGACGAAATATGCCTTTTTTTATCTGAATTGTCAAATATTTTCGCCGTTTTATTTCAATTTGTCTAAGCTGTTGCGTAATTTTACCACAGTTGCCAGTAATTAGGGGAGACAATTACCGGATATGTCGATTATTCCCTTGTTAAATAACATTAGTTCGCCGCATAATGAGCGGCTAAGTAACTTGTTGTTCAGCTAGTATTTAAAGGAAATCTCTTGAGCAAAAAACTGGTAAAGTCTGGCATTGTGGTCAGTGCTATGACCTTAGTGTCCCGAATATTAGGTTTAGTAAGAGATGTGGTGATCGCGAATATGATGGGCGCAGGAGCATCGGCTGATGCGTTTTTCTTTGCTAATAAAATCCCTAATTTTTTACGACGATTGTTTGCTGAAGGTGCTTTTGCTCAGTCATTTGTTCCTGTGTTAAGTGAGTACCACCAAAAAGACATTGATCAAGATACTCAAAAGACGCGAGAGCTGATCGCACAAGTATCAGGGACGCTGGGGGTAATTGTTACCTTAGTGACTTTAGTGGGCATGCTGGCATCACCAATTATAGTGATGATTTTTGGTCCTGGCTTTTTTTTAGATGCTTTGGATCAACAAGGTGTAACAAAATTTGATTTAGCGGCCAGCCTATTAAAAATAACTTTTCCCTATCTATGGTTTATCAGTTTCACGGCATTAGCCGGAGCTATTTTAAATACCTATGGTCGCTTTGCCGTTGCGTCATTTACTCCGGTATTACTCAATGTTGCTATTATTTCGATGGCGATATGGGGACGCACCTGGTTTGATAACCCTGAATACGCTCTGGCCTGGGGGGTATTTTTAGGAGGGTTGATACAGTTTCTTTTTCAATTGCCATTCTTATATAAAGCTGGTGCATTAGTTAGACCTCGTTGGGCATGGCATGCAAAGGGAGTAACAAAGATCAGAAAGTTGATGGCCCCTGCGTTATTTGGTGTTTCAGTGACACAAATTAACTTGTTACTGGATACTCAAATAGCCACCTTTCTCGTAACCGGCTCTGTGAGCTGGCTTTATTACGCAGATCGTTTGTTGGAGTTTCCATTAGGTTTGTTTGGTATCGGCATAGCGACAGTTATTTTACCTAGTTTGGCAAGGTTACATACTAAAAATAATCCGCAAGAGTTCAGCCAAACTCTGGATTGGGGGATTAAAATTATTAGCTTGTTTGGTTGGCCGGCACTGGCTGGCTTAATGGTATTAGCTCAGCCTATTATTATGGTGCTGTTTATGCGTGGAGAGTTTAGCCAGTTTCACGTCATACAAGTGTCTTTTGCGTTATTTGCTTATTTGGCAGGATTGATGAGCTTTATGTTTATTAAAGTGATGGCACCTGGTTATTATGCGCGTCAAGATACTAAAACGCCGGTAAGAATAGGGATTAAGGCTATGGTAGCAAATATGGCGTTTAATCTAATGCTAGCACCATTTTTTGGCTATGTAGGTTTAGCCATAGCGACAACATTGTCGGCGACATTAAATGCGTATTGGCTTTATAAGGGGTTAAAAACCTTGGGGGTTTATCAGTTATCATCTGTTTGTTATCGCTTTATTATCAAAGTGGTTGGGGCAGCATTAATGATGGCGGCTGTGGTTTATAGGTTATCACCTGAATTTGATATTTGGTTAACGATGGATTTTAGCCAACAAATTATTCAACTAGTGTTAACTATCTTATCCGGGGCTATTGCTTATTTTGCCAGTCTTTTTATTTTGGGTGTAAGGCCTAGTGATTTCACGATAAAAAATCCAAGTTAAAAAAAAGTACAACTAATTGTGGTCAAGTGCTGATTCTTACTACTGACTAAGCTATAATTCGTCGGTTTTTATTTTATGTGGTAGTGATTACCCAGCTAACAACAAGCAATTTAAGGTCTATCAGCTAAATGCAGTTAATTCGTGGTATCCACAATATTCAGTCAAATCAAGCTTTGAATGATGGACGCGGTTGTGTGCTAACCATAGGTAATTTTGATGGCGTTCATTTAGGACATCAACGAGTAATTAAAGCATTAGTGAAAAAAGCGCAGGAGCTAAATAGTGTCGCTACTGTAATGGTGTTTGAACCTCAGCCTAGGGAACTATTCACACCACAAACGGCACCAGCTCGATTAACACGCTTAAGAGATAAATATGTGTTATTAAAGCAGTTAGGTGTTGAGCGGTTAATTTGTGTGAACTTTAATCGTAAATTTGCCAATATTTGCGCGAACGAATTTGTTGAACATTTATTAGTGCAAAGTTTAAAGATCAAATATTTGATCATAGGCGATGATTTTCACTTTGGTAAAAATCGTCAGGGCAACTTTTCGACCTTACAAGCGGCAAGTAAGCAATTTAATTTTGGCATTTCAGATACCGCCAGTTGTAAGCTGGATAATTGCCGGATCAGCAGTACAGCTATTAGAACTGCACTAGCTCATAATATGCTGGATGATGCCACACAGATGTTAGGTCGACCGTACTCTATTATCGGCCGGGTATTTCACGGTGATAAACGAGGACGCCAGCTAGGTTTTCCTACGGCGAATGTGCTGTTAAAACGACGAGTGTCTCCTGTCTCAGGAGTTTACGTGGTTGAAGTGAAAACTGGTAATGGCAATTTTTATGGCGTCACTAATATTGGCTCAAGACCGACATTTTTTGGTGTGCGTCAGCAGTTAGAAGTGCATCTATTTAATTTTGATTGTGATATATATGGACAACTAATCGAAGTGATTTTATTAAAGAAACTTCGAGAAGAACAAAAGTTTGCTTCGTTAGCTGAGCTAACCGAGCAAATAAAAGCAGATAGTGAACAGGCCCAGCAATATCTTAGGGCATTAGCAAGTAATTAACAGTGAATCCGAGTTAGCTTTGGTCTAACGTCGACAATAATGGATAGTAATGTAAATGAGTGACTATAAACATACCCTGAATTTGCCAGCGACTTCTTTTCCAATGAAAGGAAATATGGCAAATCGTGAACCGCAAATGCTAAAAGATTGGGCTGGTAAAGATCTTTACGGCAAAATTCGCGCCGCTAAGAAGGGTAAAAAATCGTTTATTCTCCATGACGGTCCTCCCTATGCGAATGGCAATATTCACTTAGGTCATGCTGTAAATAAAATTTTAAAAGATATTATTGTTAAGGCTAAAACCTTATCTGATTTTGATTCTCCTTATGTACCTGGTTGGGACTGTCATGGCCTACCGATTGAACTAATGGTAGAAAAGAAAGTTGGTAAACCAGGCCATAAAGTGACGGCGGCAGAATTTCGTCAAAAGTGTCGTGACTATGCGATTAAGCAAGTAGATGGGCAACGAGAGGATTTTAAACGTCTTGGAGTTTTTGGTGATTGGGAAAAACCTTATTTAACCATGAACTTTGATACCGAAGCGAACATTATCCGCGCATTAGGTAAAATCGCTGGAAATGGTCATTTGCAGCAAGGCTTTAAGCCTGTTCACTGGTGTACGGATTGTGGCAGTGCATTAGCCGAAGCTGAGGTAGAATACAAAGATAAACAATCACCAGCAATTGACGTGAAATTTACTGTATCGGATAACAGCATAGCTGATAAGTTTTCTCATCCTGAAAACCACAGTGGTGAAGGGGAAATCTCTGCTGTGATCTGGACTACAACGCCATGGACTTTGCCTGCTAATCGCGCTATTGCTGTTCACCCTGCGGTTGAATATACCTTAGTACAATGTGAAAAAGAGAATGAAAAATTCCGTTTGATTTTAGCGTCTGAGTTAGTGAAGTCTTGCATGGATCGTTTTGGTATTGATAAATATCATGCCTTAGGTTTCTGTAAAGGAGCTGATTTAGATAAAGTTGAAGTTAATCATCCGTTTTATGATTTTACTGTACCAATTATCTGTGGTGATCATGTAACGACAGACTCGGGTACTGGGTGTGTGCATACTGCTGGTGGTCACGGTGTTGATGATTTTTCTGTCAGTAAAAAATATGACTTGGAAATTTTTAATCCGGTTGGAGCAAATGGTGTTTTTCTTGATGATTTACCTTTATTTGCCGGGCAACACGTTTTTAAAGCGAATGCGTCAATTGTTGATGTGTTAAACGAAAAAGGTGCATTGCTGCACCATCATGCTTATGAGCATTCTTATCCTCATTGCTGGCGTCATAAAACCCCGATTATTTTCCGTGCGACACCGCAATGGTTTATTAGTATGGATAAACAAGGGCTGCGTCAAGCATCATTAGAAGAAATTAAAAAGACAAAATGGATCCCTGATTGGGGCCAAAGCAGAATTGAATCTATGGTAGAAGGCCGCCCTGACTGGTGTATTTCACGTCAGCGTACTTGGGGGGTTCCGATTGCGTTATTTATTCATAAAGACACAGGTGCATTGCATCCACGTAGTTTGGAATTAATAGAACAAGTAGCGCAGCGTGTTGAAAAGTCAGGGATTCAAGCCTGGTTTGATCTTGAAGCAGAAGAGTTGATTGGTGAAGACGCTAATGACTTTGTCAAAGTAGCTGATACTTTAGACGTATGGTTTGATTCTGGTGTTACCCATTACTCTGTCGTTGACGCACGAGTTGAGTTTGATAAAAAAGCTGATTTATATTTGGAAGGTTCAGATCAGCACCGTGGCTGGTTTATGTCTTCTATGATGTCATCAGTGGCGATGAATGGCGAAGCGCCTTATTCACAAGTATTAACTCATGGCTTTACCGTTGATGTTAACGGCCATAAGATGTCTAAATCTTTAGGTAATGTTATTACGCCTGCGCAAATTACTAATAAGCTTGGTGCTGATATTTTGCGACTATGGGTTGCATCGGTGAATTATACTCAGGAAATTACTGTTTCTGATGAGATTTTTAATCGTCAGGCAGATGCTTATCGTCGAATTCGTAATACTTCGCGCTTTTTATTAGCGAACATTAATGGTTTTGAACCTTCGCAGCATTCAGTTGCCGTTAGTGATATGGTTGAACTTGATCGTTGGGTATTAGGCCGCGCTGCACAGTTGCAAGATGAAATTGTTCAAGCTTATGATAACTATGAGTTTCATAATGTCGTACATAAATTAATGAACTTCTGTACTACGGAATTGGGCGGTTTTTATCTTGATATTATCAAAGACCGTCAATATACCGCGAAAGACAGCAGTGTTGCTCGCCGTTCATGTCAAACCACAATGTATTTAATTGCTGAAGCAATGACTCGTTGGATGGCACCGATTTTATCTTTTACCGCTCAAGAAATCTGGCAGGCATTACCGTCAGTTGATGGCGAGGAAAGAGGGGAGTTTGTCTTTACTGATGTTTGGTTTGATGGCTTAGTGCATTTAACCGATGATAGCCAATTCAATAATGAATATTGGAACAGCATTTTACAGGTAAGGACTGAAGTCAATAAGGCGTTAGAAAATGCTCGTAAGGAAAAAATAGTAGGTAAAGCACTTGAGGCAAGTGTGACATTATATTCTGTACCTACGCTAGCCAATAAGTTAACGGCGTTGGCGGACGAATTACGATTTGTTTTGATCACTTCTGATGCGACAGTTACGACGGTAGAACAAGCACCAGAGGGAGCTATAGCTACCGAAATTGATGGTTTGTGGTTAACGGTGACGGCTTCTTCCGGAACTAAGTGTGAACGTTGTTGGCATCACACAGAAGATGTTGGCCAGTCTGAAAGTCATCCAACACTTTGTGGCCGTTGTGTGACTAATGTTGATGGTGAAGGTGAACAGCGTAAATTTGCGTAAGTCCATATGGCTAGTTTAATTAGTTAAATTATTATATATGCTCAGAGCTCCTATTTTGGTGTGCTGAGCATTTTTATTTACTCAGAGAATATATATGAGTCAAGTTACAAATAAATCCGGCTTATCCTGGTTGTGGATCACTCTAGTGTGTTTATTGATTGATCAAATAACTAAGCATTGGGTTGCTGGTTCGATGGAGCTACATCAGTCTTTTGAAGTTTTGTCGTTTTTTAATATTACTTACGCGCAAAACCCTGGAGCTGCATTTAGCTTTTTGGCTGATCAGCCAGGTTGGCAGCGCTGGTTTTTTACTTTGATCGCTGTTGCTGCCAGCATCGTTTTTTTAGTTTGGCTTAAACGCACACCTAAAGATCACACTGTCTTAGCGATTGCATTAGCCTGCATGTTAAGTGGGGCATTAGGTAATTTAATCGATCGCGTGCTTTTTGGTTATGTCATCGATTTTTTGGATTTTTATATCGGCAGTTATCATTGGCCAACCTTTAATATTGCTGATTCGGTCATATTTATTGGTGCCGTATTGATGATTATTGATTCGTTTAAACAAAGTAACTCTGAAAATACGCACGCAGTTAAAGAGAAATAATTATGGCTAAGATGATTGAAAACGACTCACAGGTTATTGTTCATATCACGATGAAGTTAGCAGATGGTTCTGCGGCGGATAGTACTAAAGTTAATAATAAGCCTGCTAAAATTATTATGGGAGATGAAAGTATTTCCCCGGCATTTGAACAGCAATTGCTAGGCTTAACTATTGGTAGTAATAAAGAATTTACTTTAGCGGCAAAAGATGCGTTTGGTGAACCGAACCCAGATAACATTCATTATGTTGATGCCAGTAAATTTTCAGTAGACGCCCCAGCGAAAGTGGGAAATATTATTACTTTTACTCAGCCTGGCGGGGTGGAGCTGCCGGGGATGATCACTGAAGTGTCTGGTGACTCTGTAACGGTTGATTTTAACCATCCGCTGGCAGGTCAAGCGGTGACCTTTAATATTGACGTTATTGATATATTGTAAGGTGAGACTATGAATATTATTTTAGCTAATCCTCGCGGCTTTTGTGCCGGGGTAGATCGCGCTATTAGCATTGTCGATCGTGCACTTGATCTGTTTGAATCACCAATTTATGTTCGCCATGAAGTGGTGCATAACAAGTTTGTCGTTAACGGTTTGAAAGAACGCGGAGCGGTATTTGTTGATGAACTAAATGAAGTGCCGGATGACAGTACGGTTATTTTTAGCGCTCACGGAGTATCAAAAGCGGTACGAAATGAAGCTAAAAGTAGAGGCTTAAAAGTCTTTGATGCTACTTGTCCACTAGTGACTAAAGTGCATATGGAAGTTTCACGCGCTAGTCGTAAAGGTATTGAATGTATTCTCATTGGCCATGCTGGGCACCCGGAAGTTGAAGGCACTATGGGGCAATATGAAAACGATGATGGCGGTATTTATTTGGTTGAGTCTGCAGAGGACGTCGCTAAACTTAGCGTAAAAAATTCTGAAGCATTATATTATTGCAGCCAGACGACATTATCGGTTGATGATACTAGTGATGTTATCGATGCGCTTCGGGAAAAATTTCCATCTATTGAAGGCCCACGCAAAGATGATATTTGCTATGCGACACAAAATCGTCAGGATGCGGTGCGGGCAATTGCTAGTGAAGTGGATTTGTTGTTGGTTGTTGGTGCAAAAAACAGTTCTAATTCCAATCGATTAAGGGAACTTGCAGAAAAAATTGGTACTAAAGCGTATCTAATTGATACAGCTGATAATATTGAGCTTGAATGGTTAACAAACGTTAATTCGATTGGAGTAACTGCTGGGGCTTCTGCACCAGCAATACTGGTACAGCAGGTCATAGATATGTTGAAAAACCATGGCGGACAAGAGGTTACTGAATTTCCTGGCCGTAAAGAGGATACGGTATTTGCGGTGCCGCTAGAATTGCGCTAGTCTTAATGAAAGGCTAAAAGTTAAGCAAGTATTTTCACAGTGAGCTTAGGCCTAACTTTAATTAAGCGTTATTAAATGAATAGTGACTGTGCATTGTGAGGATGGCTATTCATTATACGGATGTAAGGTATGGGTTAATGCGGTTCACATTAGTGATTTTTAACACATATGTTCAATTATCTTCGATATTTTATGAAAATAAAATGTCGCTTTCCTGTGTTTATCCATTAAAGTCTATTATATTTTCTTTTATCGGCAGGTATTTTCTTGTCCGTGTTTCTGTAAAGCAAAATGAGTAATGGCTATGAAGCGTTGTAGTAATAAAGGCATGACCTTTATTGAAGTATTAATCGGTTTATTTATTTTAGTAACAGGAGTATTAGGGGCAGTTGCTATGCAAGCGTCAGCGAAAAAAGGCAGCTTTGATGCAATGCAACGTTCTCTAGCTTCTGCGTTAGCACAAGATATTATCGATAGAATGCGCAGTAATGATCCAACTCAGTTAGCAAGTTATGTTGGTAGTGACTATGGCGTTACACTCAATGCTGAACCATCGAAGCGGTGTAATAGTACGGCGTCTTTATGTTTACCAGCGGAAATGGTCACTAATGATCTTTATGAATGGGAGCTGGCATTAACGGGAGCCGATGTTAAAAATGGCACTAGTAATGCGGGTGGATTAGTTGGTGCAACAGGGTGTATTGGGGTGAGTGACAATGCTATTACTGTCGTTATTACTTGGGAAGGACGGACAAAAATTCAAGACGGTCAAAAAGATGGCAGCAACGTCAGTGATTGCGGTGGTAGTACGGCAAATAAGAAACGTCGACAAGTACTCGTGGAGGCGTTTGTTAGCTGATGAATCGTATTAAAGGATTTACTGTTGTAGAGCTACTGATCTCTTTAGCGGTTGGTTTAGGTTTACTTGCAGGTGTATTAAGCGTTTTTGTTGGTATGAAAACCACGACATCCGAAACTTCTAGCTTTGGTGAATTACAAGAAAATGGACGTTTTGCCCTGAACCTATTGACTCATGATTTGTTAAGGCAGGACTTCTGGGGGGATTACACCGGCACATTTGATTTATCAAGCCTTAATGGCGTTGTGCAAGCAGCGCCGACTAATGATTGCGTTGGTCAAGGCATTAATAATGCGACCTTTCCTGTTGCCGCAGGTCATTTTAGAACCTTATGGGGAATAACGGTTGATAGCTCAAATACTAACCCTCTTGGTTGCTTTGCTAATGCTAATCCAGCAAAAGAAGATTCTGACATAGTTCAAATTAAGCGGGTGTTAGGTGACCCGGTGTTGTTAGCAGATGTTGATGATGAACGTTATTATTTAATGACAAATATTGGTCATGGTGAGATTTTCGATGGAGGGGGTGCTACACCTCCTACAATTGATAATAGCCAAATCTGGGAATATCAGCACCATATTTATTATGTTACTGAACAATCTCAGGGCAGCGATAAAGTTCCTGTGTTAATGCAGGGGCGATTGACAGACAGTATGGTATTTTCTCCTGTTGTCGATGGTATCGAAATGATCCGTTTTATGTATGGTGTAGATACTTCTGGTAATGGTATGGTAAATAGTTATATCTCGGCAGATGAGATGAATAATAACCCAGATTATTGGGATAATGCTGCTACTTCAGCAACAGCGTCAGTGACGTCATCAATTATTGCGGTTAAGATTTATGTCTTAGCTCGTAGCGTATTGCCTGATAACAAATACTCTAATACTAATACTTATCACTTGGGTAATCTAGAATATACGGTTGACGATAATTATCGTCGTTTACTGTTTAGTGCGACAGTAACATTGTTTAATGCGAGGATAGACTCATGGCCACCACAAAACTTACCGGCAATTTAACTAAGCAACGTGGTGTTGTTCTAGTTGTCTCGTTAGTATTTTTAATTGCATTGACCGCGGTTGCAGCTGCTTTGATGCAAAATACCACTACTGACATGAAAATGTCGGGTGCTACTGAAGAAGAAGTGGTGGCGACGCAAGAAGCGTTAAGCGCTGCTGACGAGGTGATTTATAATCAGGTAGAGGGTGATACTAACAATTTCGCTCAAAGTTTAGTTAACTTTCCTATTTGCGATGGATTGCTAACTGGCACTAAAACGAGTGCCACAGGTTGCATAGATATTAGAAATAATGATTTTGAACTGGAAGCAGATTGCCCCCACTCTCGTTCTGCTTCTTCCGCTCAGGTATTTACTTGTAATGTTTTAAGATTACAAGTAAATCGAACATATGGTCGAACTGATAGCAGTAATGTTGAGGTAAATTCAGGCATCGCTCAGCAATTATTGCGTAATTAAAGGTTTGTACTCATTGGGGATTTTATGATGAAAAAAACGTTACTCATGGGCATGTTAGCATGCTTGTCAACTATGGTCTCTTCGGAAGATATAGAACTTTATATTAGTGATGTGGTAAAGCAGTCTGCTGCTAAATCTAAAGTGTTAATTATTTTTGATAATTCAGGCAGTATGACGACGGTTGAAGAAGTTAATGATGATTTCGACCCTAATGAAGAATATGCGGCAGAAGCTGCTAGTCATGCTTTTAATGATGGTGCTATTTATTTTAATAAAGGGGGGGCCGATGGTGTCTCAAGTATTCCAACCAGCCCCAGTGATGCCAGACGTTTCAATATAGATATTAATAGTTGCCAAACTGCAAAAGACATACTAGCAAGAAGAGGTACTTATACTGGCCGCATTCGGGAATATAGGTTAAAAGGTAATACCGGTACTTGGGAGGAAATACCTGATAATAACGGACTTAATATCGAAGTACTAGATTGCGAAGATGATGTCATTTTAGAGCGAACGGATGCTGATGGTAATTTGATCTTAGATGGTGACGGTAACGCAATAATCGGTAATCCGAAAAATGCTGATGCTTTAGCTGAAGGTTATCCGGCTGATGGCTTAGGTAATAAAAACAATCCTGAGTATCATGACACGGATATTAACAGCGCAGCAGTGAAAAAGGTTGACTGGTCCGGCCCATTAGTCACTTTGTATACAGCAAAATATTTACGTTGGTTCTATGGGCAAAGTGTCAATAAGGTAACTAAAACCAGACTAAAAATAGCACAGGATAGTATTACTGATGTTATTGAAAGTACCCCTAGTATTGAGTTCGGTTTAGAGGTCTTTAATTATAATCAAGGCGATCTGGCAACCGATGGTAATGGTGGACGTGTTGTAATGGGCATTCGTCAAATGACTTCCACCAATAAAGCAACTCTGATCGATATTATCGATAATGTGATTACGGCAAAAACTTGGACACCGTTATGCGAATCGGTTTATGAAGCTTCACGTTATTTTGCCGGTGCTGCCGTTGATTTTGGTGATGATGATATTAGTCCTGGAGCAGGATATACCAAAAATAAACCGCCGGCAGATTCGACAATAATTGACGGCTCTAAAAATTATAAAGCGCCATTTGATGAATGTACCAGTAAAGCCTTTATTATTTTAGTGACCGACGGTGAACCAACAAAAGATTACGGCGCTGACAGTAGAATAGAAGCATTAACGTCTTTAATGCCGACGGATAGTGTCGATAGTGAAGGCGACCAGGTATTTGAATTGAAAAAATTTACTGAAGAAAGCTTAACAATTGGCAGTAAATATTCTGATGATTATGTTAGTAACAACTATTTACCGGCCCTTGCTGGTTGGATGGAAAATTATGACATTAACCCAGATCTTGATGGTGTGCAGACAGTGTCAACTCATACCATCGGCTTTAGTAGTGGTGCGGATAATGCTAAAGGGTTATTAACTGAAACGGCTAAACGTGGTGGTGGTTCCTATTTTCAAGCTAAGACAGGATTACAATTAACTCAAGCGTTACTTGGTACTTTGCGTAATTTGGAGCCTTCAAACGATAGTTTGACGTCCGCGTCGGTTGCAGCAAATAATTTTGATCGAACCGAAACCTTAAACTCCGTCTATTATGCGATGTTTGATCCGCAGATAGGTCCAAGATGGCAAGGTAATTTGAAAAAGTACAAAGTTACCAATGGTGTACAATTGGGTGTTAATAGTGTTGCCGCCATAGATGAAGACTCTGGCCATTTTTCTGAATTTGTTCAAAGCTACTGGTCATCGGTAACTGATGGCAATAAGGTAGCTGAAGGTGGGGTCGCAGAGTGGTTCGGCACGTTAACCGATACTAATCAACGAACTTTGTATACAGATACCAGTGGTACTGGCTCATTAGCTACTTTTAATTATAGTACTCTTGAAACAGCCTTTACTGATGCTGCGGGGTTGGCGACAGAGCTTAATGTCCCGCAAGATGAAGTGGCTGATTATATTGCTTGGGCTATGGGGAAAAATGTTGATGATGTTAAAGTTGATAATTCAGTGCCAAATATGCGGCCTGATATATTCGGCGATCCGCTTCACTCTAAACCTCTTGTCGTGAATTATGGTGATTTAGGTGAGGGTAAAAGTGCAATACGAATTGTTATCGGTACTAATGCAGGAGCACTGCATATGTTTGAAGATGGTGGCAACTCGGTTAAAGAAAACTGGGCATTTATGCCGACAGAGTTTTTAAAGAATATAAAACCACTGAGAGACAATTATGCTTCTGCCGATAAGGTCTACGGCATAGATGGTCAAATTACCTCCTATTTTGACGACATTGATGGTAATGGTAAAGTCAATGGCAGCGATAAAATGTATATTATTTTTGGTTTACGCCGTGGTGGTAGTTCTTATTATGCATTAGACATTACTAATCCGGATTCTGCCCCTATTTTAAAATGGCATATTACCAATAGTGGTGATTTTAGTGAATTAGGCCAAACCTGGTCAAAACCTAAAGTCGCCTTTTCAAAACTCAATGCTTCAGGTAGTGGCGATAGCGCAGTAGCAAAACCCGTTGTTATTTTAGGCGGCGGTTATGATACGAATAAAGATACTAGTGGACCTGAGTCAGGTGATAGTAAAGGCCGCGCTATTTACATGGTGGATTTAGTCAGTGGTAGTTTATTATGGAGTATGGCCCCATCAGGGGCGACTACAACATTTCCTGGAAATGACAGTATACCTTCGAGTATTGCCACGTTAGACAGTGATGGCGATGGTTTCACCGATAGATTATACACTGGTGATACAGGTGGCAATGTTTGGCGCGTAGATATGCCGGGTGATGATAAGTCCAAATGGACGGTATTTAAATTAGCTAGTTTAGGTAGTGATACTGCTGGAGATGATACCAATGACCTCAGGTTTTTTAATGAGCCATCTATTGTTAGAACTTTTATTTCTGAAACGCTAAAAACAGACATTACTGATGAAGAAGGGGTAACTACACAAATAGTGTCTCATCAGGAAATACCTTATGATGCTGTGTTAATTGGCAGCGGTGATCGCTCGAATCCTCTTGGAACGGATACCGATGACACCTTTTTTATGATCAAAGATAAAAATATTAAGACTCAAGCATTTACAGCTGATTCTACGCCTAAAATTCCGACAGTGATAACTAAGCCAGATTTGTATAATTATACTGATAACCCTTTTGGTGAAACTATGACTAGCCAAGCGAGGGAAACACTTGAATTGGCTGTTAGTGCTAAAGATGGTTGGTATGTTAATTTTACTCAGGATGGTGAAAAAAGCTCGGCTTCAGCAATTGTTATTAATGGTGTTGCTTACTTTACATCATTCACTCCTCCAGAGTTTAGTGGTGAATTAATCGATTGTAAGCCGCCAACAGGTAAAGGCTGGCTATATGCAATCGATTTGGCATTAGGCACTAAAATTTATGATTGGAAGTCGGAAGATGCCGATAATAGAGATGATAGAATTGCCTATATCAGTGAACAGTTTTTAGGTGCTCCAACCTTGATTGTTGTGCCGGAGGATGATGGTGGTGAAACTCCCGGTGATGCGGTTGGTAATATCATTGTTGGTCGTAAAATAATCCCGGTTGGCTTTCAGCTAAGAACGATGAGAACTTATCAATATGTTAAAGAGGAACAATAATGGTTCGTAGTGTTAGCGTTAAATCTTTGTCAGGCGTTACTTTAATCGAATTAATGATTGTGGTTGCCATTATTGGCATTTTAGGTGCGGTCGCGTATCCATCTTATTTAGATCATATTTTGCGTTCTAACCGTTCCGAAGGGCAAAGAGAATTAGTACGGTTTGCTAATTTACAAGAGCAGTTATTTGTTGATACTCGTGCCTACACTAATGACATGTCAAAGTTAGGTGGTTCAGGTAGCACTCATGAAACAGAGCATGGGTATTACAAAATTAAGTCAGCCTTGACAGCTAGTGGTTTTACGTTAACTGCTACTGCGCAAGGCAGCCAGTTAAAAGACACTGGGTGTTTAACTATGACGATATCAGAAACTGGCGCGAAAACACCTAGTAGCGGGTGTTGGGAGTAGTAAAATGAAAATATATGTAAAAAATTTGATTGGTACTTTTTGTTGTCTGCTTAGTTTTTACGGTATCAGTGCGGATGAAAAAAGTCGGCCAAGTAAGCATGTTGATGTTAAATGCTATGTTGAATTAGTCGGTGGTGGAGAAACCGTTGCCTTTTGGAATGTTAGGGAAAAGCAAGTAGCTAAGTTAGCACAACGGATTCATGGGCAAAAAGTACACAGTGCCGGATATGGTAAAAAACAAAACATTTATAAAGTGCACGAATGCGTGTTATTAAAAGATGAATTTTCAACTGAACAAGCCAGACGAGTTGATAATAATACCGCAAGATAAAAGAATGAATATTAACTAGTAATATAAGTTGTAGTTCATTATTACTAGCTACAACTTATTTCATTACCATCTCTGTCTTCATCCTTACCATCATTGTCAGTATCTTGCGTGGTGTATATTCGGCCTGATAATGAAATACTCACGCCGCGCGATAATTCTGCGTAGTTAGATGGGCAGAAACTAAACAAGCTATTAGCTCCGCTGACAAGTCGCCCTGTAGGGGTATAGGTAATTCGTGCTTGATTGAATTTTAATGTATCCCCTGACTCAACTTTTCCTTTAACTTTCACGATATCTTCATCGGCAGCGTCATATTTAGTATCGTCATCTTCATTAGTAAATACTGATAGTTCTGCTTTCCAGTTACCTGTGCAACTGCCTTCGGATAATGGACAAATGGTGACATTTTTTCCACTATTTATAGCTGTGTTTCTTGCGGTTAATACCAATCGGTGGAGTTCTGCAATTTGTGAATCAACTCGGGTTTGCACCATATACTCACTTAAGCTAGGAACGCCGATGGCGAGTAAAACCCCTAAGATAGAAATTGAAATTAATAACTCGATTAAGGTAAAACCCTGAGGTTTGATAATTCTACGACTACATCTACTGCTTAACATGAGTAATATCATCAAATAAAGGCCATACCTTATTTATAACACTGAAAAGCGTATTGTTCTAGCTTAACTCGGGATTGGCGGTAATTATCCGTGCTTTACCTTAAATTAAGAGCTACATGTGATATAAGTGTTACTCCGGTTAACGTCTTGCTTGTTATTACCTTTATTAAATGATTGATAAAGTCTACCTGAGATAGCAACAATAATACCGCGTGCTTTGTTGGCATGATTGTTAGGGCAATACTTAAAGGTACCATTTTGCCCCCAACCTGATAAATGGCCACTTGCTTTATAAGTAATTCCCGTTCGCCCTTTGGCGTATTGTAATTTATCATCATTTTCAATGGCAGGCTTCATCGCAATAATAGCGTCATTGTTATTTAATTGTTTATCGTTATTAGCGTCAGTAAAAACGTATAAAGCTTTTGACCAGTCTTCAACACAAGTATTATCGACTAGAGGGCATAAGGTGGTGTCTTGCCCAGAGTTTATTGCAGAGTTTCTCGCTGTGAGTAAAAGGCGATATAGTGTCGATATTTCATTATCTACGCGAAGTTTGACGATGAAATCCGTAAAGTTGGGAACGGCAATAGCCGTCAGTGAAATTAATATTGAAATTGTGACTAGTAGTTCAATTAAGGTAAATCCATGGTTATTACGCATGTTACTTCATCCTTGAAGTCTATTAACACGTAATTTTAGGTATAGCCGTTTATTTTGGAGTTTTCCAACAGAATTTTAGCTATAAAGATACGTTAGTCATAGATTGTTGGAATAGCTGCACGCTTATGCTGGGTTTTTTGATAGATGGATAAAATTGTAGTTAATACTTCTTGCTCTACCGGCTTGCCTTCAAGAAAATCATCTAATTGCTCGTAGCTGATACCAAGCGCATCTTCATCTTTTTTACCTGGAGTGATACATTCTAAATCGGCGGTAGGAGCCTTGTTAACAAGGCGTTCAGGAGCACCTAAATGTGCTGCTAGTTGTTTTACTTGTCGCTTCGACAGACCAAAAAGTGGCGCTAAATCACAGGCACCGTCACCCCATTTAGTAAAAAAGCCGGTAATATTTTCTGCACTATGATCGGTACCTATCACTAACCCCTGGGTCAACCCCGCTATTTCATATTGTACTATCATGCGGGTTCTGGCTTTAACATTGCCTTTGACAAAATCGATAGAGCTATCTGTGTGGCCGATAAGGTGTTCGTGTTGCATCGCGCCTATTACTTCTTGGTGGATACCTTCAACACCGAGTTTAACGTTAACGTCTAGGCTTTGGCTTGGTTGGATGAATTCTATTGCCTGTTGAGCATCTTCTTCATCAGCTTGTACACCATAGGGAAGTCGAACCGCAATAAACTGATAGTTGCCTTGACCCTCTAGGTTTAGTTCGTTAACCGCTTGTTGAGCGAGTTTGCCACAAGTTGATGAATCTATACCGCCACTAATGCCTAAAACTAGCGTCTTTAAACCTGAGTTAAGTAAGGTATTTTTAATAAAACTGACACGTCGATTAATTTCAAATTCTACATCTATTTCAGGTAGCACTTTCATTTCTTCGATAATAGCTTGCGGATCCATTGATTTTCCTCGCGGTTGACCTAAAAAGCGCCAGTAGTTTAGCAAACTTTATTATTTTTTGTGAGCAAATTTAAATTTATCAACAGAGCATGTGGCCTTTTGTTTCACCTATAGATTTGTGTACAATGCAGTTATAATTTACTGGAAGTAACAATGCGACAGGGCACTTTATGAAAAAGATTGAGGCGATTATTAAGCCATTCAAACTCGATGATGTACGTGAAGCACTGGGTGAAATTGGCGTCACTGGGATGACTGTTTCAGAGGTTAAAGGGTTTGGTCGACAAAAAGGTCATACTGAATTGTATCGCGGTGCGGAATACATGGTGGATTTTCTACCTAAAGTGAAGTTGGAAATTGTTATCCAAACGGAAGATGTTGAACGTTGTATTAAAACAATTATGGACACAGCACAAACTGGAAAAATAGGTGATGGGAAGATTTTTGTCACTGAGGTTGAGCGTGTTATTCGTATCCGTACTGGTGAAGAAGATGCGGAAGCTATTTAATTAGTTGCTATTCTTAGAAAAAGCGTTTTATTATCCTTTCTGTTACCGCTTTTGCTACTCGCTTTTATAACGCGCTTCGGTATAATCGAAGCGCACTTATGTTATAGGTCTTAATTTAGTGAAATTATTATATTCCTTTTTGTTGGTTGCTATGTATTTGTTGATGCAAGGGTGTGCTTCAACAAATCAAAATACTGACTCTGTTATTAACCAATTGGTTATCGCTGAACCATTAGTGGTAAATTATAAACGTGAAGTAGCGTTAGCTCGATTAACTGATGTGCTACACCGGGCAGAAGTAACCGATGAGCAGCGAGCACAATTATATTATGATCGCGGCGTGATCTACGATAGCGTTGGCCTACGTTCATTGGCTCGATTAGATTTTAATCGGGCATTGCGTTTAAAGCCTGATCTGGTAGATGCGTATAACTTTTTAGGCATTCACTATACTCAATTGCAAGAATTTGATCAGGCCTATGAAGCATTTGATTCAGCTTTAGAGTTAGCCCCTGAGCATGAATATGCTTATTTAAATAGAGGCATTGCATTGTATTATGGTGAACGTGCTCATTTAGCGCTGGAAGATTTACAATTATTTTATCAAAAGCAAAAGGATGATCCCTATCGTTTACTTTGGCTCTATTTAGTCGAACAAGAAGTTGACAGCCAAGCGGCATTAATTCATTTAAAACAACATGCTGCGGATATCAATGAAAATGTTTGGGCAAAGCAAATTATTCGTTTGTATGGTGGTGAAATAACTCAGCAGGCATTTATTCGCGATATCACTAATAATGTGAACTCCAATAAGGAGTTCAGCGAGCGATTATGCGAAGCGTATTTTTACCTAGGAAAATTAAATGCCATGCAAGGGGATAAAAGAGCGGCTGCTAACTTTTATAAGTTAGCGTTAAGTACAAATGTTTATGAGTTTGTTGAGCATAGATATGCTCGCTTAGAGTTAGACATTATGCGTCGAAATGTTGTTAATGGTATACCGTCGCAATAATCATTCGGTGCTTGATGAATAAGCGCATACTATTTACTGTTTTTATCTTAATGAGCGTAATGACCTGTTGGTGGTTACGCTCATTTTTTCTGCCTGAAAACTTATCTCAGCGTATTGTTAATGGCAATGCGAGTGAGTATGTGCTTAGTTATGCCAAGTACCTTAAGCTGCCAGCTTATTACATATACCAACGTAAAGGCCAAGCCGTTGGCTCTAATGCTTGGTTGCAGGCAACCAGAGAACTTGCTAATACAAAAGCTAACTATGCGGTAGAGTTAGCGCAATATTTTTTACAACAAGATGATAAACACCAGGGAGAGCTCTGGTTAGCTCATGCAATGACGTTAAAGAATGAGCAGGCGATTTGGATACTGGCTAACCTTCGAGTAAAAGAGGAAAATTATCAGGCGGCAGTTACTTTACTCAGTAAACTAATCGATGATCACGCTAGTGCAGCATGGAGTGAAAAGTCATTGCGTTTGCTAATCGACATTGCGCTCATTCAAGGAGATTTAACCCGTTTAGCAAAATACACTGCAAAGTTGAAGATGATTGAGCCTGAGCATCCATTGTTGAATGAATTATTTCATTATTCGGTATCAGCAGTTAAACCGGATGAACAAAAGCTGAAGGAAACTTGTGTTGCCAGTGTGCAAATGTATGCGACTGAGCTTAGTCATTTACGTCGAGTGTCGCAGTTCATTACTCAATTTAATGAAACATCACTAAATCCTTATGTCTGTTTTACTCAGCCACGTTATATTTCGCTCGCTCAGTTAGGTTGCTGGCATCAAAGGAGTGATACCATTCGATGTGACGAAGGGCACTGGCAGCAGCTAGCAGCGACGATAGACACCCGCTATATTGGTGTGATGTTGCCACAAGGTGGTGCGAACGTTAATCATGGCATCTTATATGTAGACAGCAGCGATAGCTTTACCGTATTTACTCATGAAATAGAGCACTTGCTTGGCTTTATTGATGAATATCCGCTGCCGAAAAACCACGCAAAATGTGCAGCTGTTCAAACCTCACCATTTGCTTTTAATATCGCGGTATTGCCTAAACGCTTATCAGGAAATAGACAAGCAATAAGAAAGCGTATTATCGAACAATTAGCCTGGGGGAAAATGATCAAAGCGCAAACGCCGATATTAACTGAGTCTAATGGTCAGTGGCTTTTAGGCACGCCAGAGGAATATAATAATGAAATAGGCTTATTTAACAGCGATACCTGTTTAAACAACCAATTAGCGCAAAAAAATCAACCGAATGCTATTCAGGCGTTTAAACCTTTAGCGTCGTTGACTAGTATGGCTTACCATGAACTTAGCTTTCCTGACACATACTCGCGTCTGCTAGCAGCAACACCACGGCAGTTTTTAATGCCTGATTTCCAGCGTAATATCGCTATTGCGCAATCAACGGGTCGTTGACTGGCACTATGCTAACTTTCTTTTTCTTTTAATGATGTACTTTTGATTGTTGAGTTTTTATCTTGCAGTGAATTGGTGAATTCTTGTTGTTTTACGATGGCGTTTCGTCGAACCTTGGCTGTCGGCCACATAGTATTTAGGCTGAAAGTTGCTTCTTTTACGTCGAGTTGAGAATTTTTATTTGCGATATCTTTGGCATTTTGGGTGCCAATAAACCATGAAAATAAGGCCATACTACTCACCTATTTAGTACCATCTATAAGTTATAGACGATTATTGTTGATAACACCTAATAGTAAAGACAAGATTCTTGCAATATTTTTAACTAAATTTAGGTATAATTTAGCCTTATTATTGCCGTACTAATGCCAACTTACTGATATGAAAACATTTGATGTTGAAGCGTTTCGTAAACACTTTCCTATTCTAACACAACAAATAGAGCAACATAACTTAGTCTATTTTGATAATGCGGCAACCATGCAAAAACCATTGTCGGTAATTGAAGCAGAGCGGCAGTTTTATTTAACTACAAATGCAAATGTGCATCGTGGGGCGCATACGTTAAGCAGCATGGCTACCAGCTTATTTGAACTGGCGCGCGTTAAAGTGCAAAAGTTCATTAATGCATCTTCTGCTAAGGAAATTATTTGGACTAAAGGCACGACTGAAAGTATTAATTTGATCGCTCAGGCCTGGGGGAGTGAATTCCTTTCTCCAGGAGATGAGATAGTGTTGAGTTATGCTGAACATCACGCCAATATTGTGCCCTGGCAGGCGATAGCTAAGCAAAAAGGGGCAAAAATAAAGTGGTTAGTCTTGGATGAAGCAGGGCGAATTGACAGAGCTAAGTTAACGCAAGTAATTGGCAACAAGACAAAAATCGTCTGCTGTAGCCATTTATCTAATGTCGTGGGAAAGTTTAACCCTGTTGAATACTTGATTAAATGTGCCAAAGAAGTTGGCGCTTTGACCTTAGTTGATGGCGCTCAGGCTGTTGCTCATACGCAAGTAGATGTACAGAAGTTAGGCTGTGATTTTTATGTTTTTTCTGCTCATAAATTATATGGACCGACTGGGGTTGGCGTGCTTTATGGCAGGCAGTCATTATTAGAGCAGGTATCACCTTATCAATTCGGCGGTGAAATGATTAAAACCGTTAGTGTTAATGAAACGACTTATAATGAATTACCGTTTAAATTTGAAGCTGGCACACCAAATATTGCGGGCTGTATTGCTTTTGCTCAGGCGATAGAGTTTGTTTCACAACATCAGCAAAAGTCACTTTATCAATATAAACAGCAGTTAACTCGCTATTGCTATCAGCAACTAGCTGCCATTAGTGCCGTTCGTTTTGTGGTCAAAGAAATTCCTGATATCCCGTTGATTTCGTTCTATCTTGATAATGCACATCAACAAGATGTTGCTGCAGCATTAGACGCTAAAGGCATTGCCATCCGGGCAGGGCACCATTGCGCCATGCCGTTAATGTCATATTTAGATTTATCAGGCTGTTTGCGTATTTCGTTATCAGCGTATAACACTATTGCAGAAATTGATTACTTGATTGATTGTTTAAAAATGTTAATGACTGAGCCGGCCGAGCAGTCAAATATAGCGTCTAATAGTGCACCAGAGGAACAAGTATCTGAGATACTCGCTTTATTTGCCAAGCAGCAAAGTTGGGATAATAAACACCGGCAGATCATGCTATTAGGCAAAACGCTTAAACGTATGGAAAAAGCCTTACGCACAGAAGAGCGTTTGATCACAGGTTGTGAAAGCGCGGCATGGCTTGATATTAGTCAAATAGCTGGTGGTCGCTATCTGTTGCGGGGAGATAGCGATGCTAAGATCATTCGTGGCTTAATGGTGATAGTGTTTAGCGCTTTCAATAACAAAACTGCCGAGCAAATTTTGGCATTTGATATTCATGACTATTTTCTGCAACTCGGTTTACTGAAACATTTAAGTCCATCACGCGGCAACGGTTTATTGGCCATTGTTGAAAAAATTAAAACGTCGGTTAGTTAATTCTACTCATAAGCGAAGGTGTTAGAGTGTTTTGTTTTTTAACTTATGGCGATGTAGTAATTTATTAATGGCTTTACCTACGGCAAAAAAAGCAAAACTGGCAGTAACATGGGTGGCCGCACCAAAGCCACCACTGCAATCTAATCGCATTGCGCCATCCTGTGTTTGTTTGGCATGACACACTTCGCCATCGCTGTCTGGATACATTAGTTGCTCGGTGGAAAATACTGCGTCGATACCGAATTTTCGTTTAGTATTTCGAGAAAAATTGTAATCGCGGCGCAGCTGGTTTCTGACTTTAGATAATAATGGGTCTTGATAGGTCTGGCTAAGATCAGCAAGTTGGATTTGGCTAGGGTCTGTTTGACCGCCAGCGCCACCCACGGTGATTATCGGTAATTTGTTTCGTTTGCAATGAGCGATAGTTGCGGATTTTATTTTAACTGAATCTATGGCATCGATAACATAATCGTATCCCATTGACAGTAGTTCAACTAGATTTTCTTCGGTGACAAAGTCTTCTATGATGTGGACAATACATTCTGGGTTTATTTGTTTAATACGCTCAGCCATAACATCGACTTTGCTTTCACCAACCGTTGTTGTCAGTGCGTGGATTTGCCGGTTAATATTAGTCGTACAAATATCATCTAAATCGATTAATGTAATGGTGCCAACACCTGAGCGTGCCAACGCTTCTGCCACCCAAGAACCGACGCCACCTATGCCAATAACGCAAAAGTGTGATGCTTGAATGACCTTTGCGCCTGTCTGGCCATATAAACGACTAATGCCGCCAAAACGTAACTGATATTCAGACATGAATTAAATTTTTAAACCGGAATCTAGTAAAGCGCGCATTATATACTGCGACAGGTAAAAAATGTATTGCCCGGCAATTTTATTTTCGCTAACTGGCTCGTTTTTCTATGGAGTAAAGCGCAATTGTATTGTATGAGGAGAAACGCTTGAAATTGGTTTGTATCCAATATTCAAAATGAATAAGTATTTGAGTAATTAGTTAAAACTAGTGTTTGAAAAATCAGTGAAGGCTAGTAACTTTTTGCGAAATTTTTATGTTTACAGCTATAAAAAAGGCAGCTTAATCGCTGCCTTTTTTCGATAAAATTAAATGAACTTATCTGTCTTTTAATGGCACAAATTCGCGGTTGATTTCACCAACATAGTTCTGACGAGGACGGCCAATTTTTTGACCTGGCTGACCTAACATTTCATCCCAGTGAGATATCCAACCTACGGTACGTGACATCGCAAAAATCACCGTGAACATATTGGTTGGAATACCAATAGCTTTCAAGATGATACCTGAGTAGAAGTCTACGTTCGGGTATAATTTTTTCTCAATGAAATATGGGTCTTCAAGTGCTACTTTTTCCAGTGCCATAGCAACATCTAATAGTGGATCTTTAATGCCAAGCTCTTTTAATACTTCATGGCAAGTTTCACGCATGACAGTAGCGCGAGGATCGAAGTTTTTGTAAACACGATGTCCGAAGCCCATTAAGCGGAATGGATCATTTTTATCTTTCGCTTTGGCAACAAATTCATCAACACGTTCTAATGAACCAATTTCTTCTAACATAGTTAAACATGCTTCGTTAGCACCACCATGTGCAGGTCCCCATAATGATGCGACACCTGCTGCGATACAAGCATATGGGTTAGCGCCAGAAGAACCAGCTAAACGTACTGTGGACGTTGAAGCATTTTGTTCGTGGTCCGCATGTAATGTAAAGATACGGTCCATTGCGCGCGCTAATGTTGGACTAACTTTGTATTCTTCAGCCGGTACTGAAAACATCATATGCAAGAAGTTTTCTGCATAGCTTAATTCATTGCGCGGATAAATAAACGGTTGTCCAATGCTGTATTTATATGCCATTGCTGCAATGGTAGGCATTTTCGCGATTAAACGATGAGCACTGCGCATTCGTTGTTCTGGGTCATTAATATCTAAATCACTGTGATAAAAAGATGATAATGCACCTACAACACCACAAACCATCGCCATTGGATGAGCATCTGGCAAGAAGCCCTGAAAGAAATGCACTAGCTTCTCATGCACCATAGTGTGGTTAGTAATGATGTCTTTAAATTCATCATATTGTGATTTTGTCGGCGCTTCTCCATTTAAAAGGATATAACAAACTTCTAAATAATCGGCTTCTTTTGCCAAACTGTCGATTGGATAACCACGGTGCTGAAGTACACCTTTAGCTCCGTCGATATATGTAATAGCTGATTCACATGAAGCGGTGGCTAAAAAGCCTGGATCATATGTGAAGTAGCCTGCACCACCTAATGTACGAATATCAATTACGTCATTGCCAGCTGTACCAGAAAGAACTGGTAACTCGGCAATTACCTTGCCATCAATACTAAGAGAGGCTTTTGAATCAGCCATATGTTTTACCCCTATCTAATTCGTTTTTCTGAGTAACCTTGATTTATATAATTATAGCAAATTGCAAAGTTAATCAGTTTTTATGAATATAAAACTGCGCGCTATTCTACTGCAAAACACCCCCTATAAGTCAATTCAAATGTTATATGTTTAGACTAAAGTCATATGAATAATTGTTATAGGTCAAAAAATAGACGCAAGCCTTTAAAATTGCGATGAATTTGTCGGTTAAGAAATTGTAATTAAAAACTTAGGGCTATATAATCACGGTGATCTAAGTTTTGTTTGCTGATCACTTTAAGTTTTGCAAATATCTACTAAGATCCTTGGGGGGTTGCTCATACAAATTATTCTTGGGTAACAATAAAAAAAAGTTGAAGGCTCTTTGAGCTCTTAGGCACAATCGTGAAAAAACAACGTCCTGTAAACCTAGACCTAACTACAATAAAAATGCATCCAGCAGCAAATGTCTCTATTTTGCACCGTATTTCTGGTGTCATTATGGTGTTTGCTATTGGTATTTTATTGTGGACACTTTCATTATCATTATCTTCTGCTGAAGGATTCGCACAAATAAAATCATTACTTGATGGCGTATTCTTTAAATTGATTATTATCGGTATTACTTCTGCTCTTATTTACCACGTACTTGGTGGTATTCGTCATTTGTTGATGGATATGGGGCATTTTGAAGAGTTAAGTTCTGGCAATGCTACTGCTAAATTAGTGCTTGCTCTTTGGCTGATCCTAACTGTCGTTGTAGGAGTTAATTTATGGTAAATAATGCAGCAACTGTAGGCCGTAGTGGCGTACATGATTTTATTCTTATTAGAACGAGTGCAGTGGTACTGGCGCTTTATACTTTTTATATCTTAGGTTTCTTTGTTACCACACCTGAAGTGACGTTTGAGTTATGGCAAGGTTTCTTTGCCAATATGTGCACTAAAGTGTTCACTCTTGTGGCATTGTTCGCCTTATTGATTCATGCTTGGATCGGTATTTGGCAGGTATTATCAGACTATATCAAACCAGCGTTTTTACGTGGTGTGTTACAATTTTTCTTTGCTGTTACTTTACTTGCGTATTTAGTAACTGGCTTTTTGACAGTGTGGGGTGTGTAAATGAGCGTACCTGTTCGTGAATTTGACGCCATAGTAATTGGCGCCGGTGGCGCCGGTATGCGCGCCGCATTAGCTATTTCTGAATCAGGCCAATCTTGTGCTTTGATTTCAAAAGTGTTTCCAACCCGTTCTCATACCGTATCTGCACAAGGTGGTATTACCGTCGCATTAGGTAATGCCCATGAAGATCACTGGGAACAACATATGTACGATACAGTGAAAGGTTCTGATTATATCGGTGACCAAGATGCGATCGAATACATGTGTAAAACGGGTCCGGAATCAATTATCGAATTAGAAAAAATGGGCTTACCATTTTCTCGCTTTGATAACGGTAAAGTATATCAACGCCCATTTGGTGGTCAGTCTAAAAATTTCGGTGGTGAGCAAGCGGCTCGTACCGCTGCTGCAGCTGACCGTACTGGTCATGCATTACTTCACTGTTTATACCAACAAAACGTTAAAAACAAAACTAATGTTTTTTCTGAGTGGTACGCACTAGATTTAGTCAAAAATGATGATGGTCATGTGGTTGGTACTACCGCTATTTGTATTGAAACCGGTGAAGTGTGTTACTTTAAAGCGCGTGCTACCGTATTAGCAACGGGCGGCGCTGGACGTATTTTTGCTTCGACGACTAATGCTCACATCAACACAGGTGATGGTGTCGGTATGTCGCTTCGTGCTGGCGTGCAAATGCAAGACATGGAAATGTGGCAGTTCCACCCAACAGGTATCGCTGGTGCAGGTGTATTGGTGACTGAAGGTTGTCGTGGTGAAGGTGGTTACCTGTTAAATAAAGACGGTGAGCGCTTTATGGAACGTTATGCGCCAAATGCTAAAGATTTAGCGGGTCGCGATGTTGTTGCGCGTTCAATGATGACGGAAATCCGTGAAGGTCGTGGTTGTGACGGTCCTTGGGGTCCTCATATTAAATTGAAACTAGATCACTTAGGTCGTGAAACCTTGAATCAACGTCTACCAGGCGTATGTGATTTATCTAAGACCTTTGCCCATGTCGATCCAGCTGAAGAGCCAATTCCAGTCATTCCTACTTGTCACTACCAAATGGGTGGTGTGCCTTGTAATGTAAATGGTCAAGCGATTAGCTTTAATCCTGAAACAGGAGAAGACACCATTATTGAAGGTTTATTTGCCGTCGGTGAAATTGCTAACGTATCGGTACATGGTGCTAACCGTTTAGGTGGTAACTCATTACTTGATTTAGTGGTCTTTGGTCGCGCTGCGGGTAATTTCTTAGGAACTTACCTTAATGATACGCAAAGTGGACGTGATGCTTCTGAGTCAGACGTTGACGCGGCATTAGCACGTTTCAATCGTTGGGAGTCATCTACAACGGGTGAAGATCCGGTGCAAATTCGTAAAGATTTACAACAGTGCATGCAAATGAACTTCTCGGTATTCCGTGAAGGTGATGCGATGGCTCAAGGCATGAAAGAATTGACGGAAATTCGTGAGCGTTTACAACATGCTAAATTAGACGATAAGTCTTCAGAATTTAACACGCAACGTATCGAGTGTTTAGAGTTAGATAACTTAATGGAAACTGCATTTTGTTCTGCTAAGGCAGCTAATTTTAGAACTGAATCTCGTGGTGCGCATGCACGTCAAGATTTTACTGAGCGTGATGATGAGAACTGGTTATGCCACTCAATTTACTCGCCAGATACTGAAGAGATGTCTAAGCGCTCAGTAAATATGAGCCCTGTTCACCGCGAAGCTTTCCCACCGAAAGCACGTACATACTAAGGAGCATTAACGATGAAACAAGTTTTTTCGATTTACCGTTACAACCCTGATGTTGATAATGCGCCTTATATGAAGGATTACGAATTAGAGATCCCTGAAGGCTCTGACATGATGGTACTTGATGCGTTAATCTTGTTAAAAGAGCAAGATCCAACGTTATCATTCCGCCGTTCTTGTCGTGAAGGTGTTTGTGGTTCAGATGGTTTAAACATGAATGGTAAAAATGGCTTAGCCTGTATTACGCCATTATCTGAGCTTAAGGCAAGTAAAATCGTTTTACGTCCATTACCAGGTTTGCCCGTTGTGCGTGATTTAATTATTGATATGACTCAGTTCTACAATCAATATGAAAAAATCAAGCCTTACTTGATTAACGATGGTAAAGAACAGCCAGCACGAGAGTTCTTACAATCGCCTGAAGAGCGTGAACATCTAGACGGTCTTTATGAGTGTATCTTATGTGCTTGTTGTTCAACATCTTGCCCGTCTTTCTGGTGGAATCCGGATAAATTTATCGGTCCGGCAGGTTTATTACATGCTTATCGTTTCTTAATCGATAGCCGTGATACTGCAACAGAAGAGCGTTTAGATGATTTACAAGATGCCTATAGTGTATTCCGCTGTCACGGTATCATGAACTGTGTGGATGTTTGTCCGAAAGGATTGAACCCGACGAAAGCCATTGGCCATATTAAGTCAATGTTACTTTCTCGCGCAGTGTAATATTTAACAGCAGAGTGCATTTATGTGCATTCTGCTGTTTTATTAGCCGGTGTAGTCGTCGTTTGTTTTGTCTGTATTAGCCGTTAGTCTAATTGACCAGCAAATGATAATTATTTAATTTTTTATTGCTTTTATCCCATAAAGGAACAGGCAATGCCAGAAGGTGTAATGAAGGCTTGGTTAGAGTCTTCCCATTTAAGCGGTGGTAATACTGCTTATATTGAAGAATTGTACGAATCTTACCTAGATAACTCGCAATCTGTTTCAGCAGAATGGCGTGAAGTATTTCAACAGCTGCCAAAAATTGAAGGTGCCGATGTTGAATATCATCACTCAGCAGTCCGCGAAGAGTTTAGAGAGCTGGCCAAGCAAGGTCACAAAACTGTCGTGGTTTCATCAGGCGGTGATGCTAAGCAGGTTAAAGTACTTCAATTAATTAACGCATTCCGTTTTCGTGGTCATCAAAACGCTAATTTAGATCCATTAGGTATTTGGCAACGAGAAAAAGTGCGTGATTTGCAGTTATCCCATCACGACTTATCTGAAAACGATTTTGATAAAGAGTTTAACGTTGGTTCTTTTGCCGTAGGCCAAGACACCATGAAGTTAGGCGATTTATACAAAGCGTTGCAAAAAACCTACGTTGGTTCGATTGGTGCAGAGTATATGCACATTACATCGACCGGAGAAAAACGTTGGCTTCAGAGTCGCTTAGAGTCAGTACAATCACAGGCAAAATTAACTGTTGATGAGAAAGAAGAAGTACTGAAAGGGCTGATCGCGGCAGACGGCTTGGAAAAATACTTAGGGGCTAAGTTCCCCGGCGCTAAACGCTTCTCTCTTGAAGGTGGTGATGCGTTAATTCCTATGCTTAAAGAGATTATTACCCGTGCTGGCAGCCATGGAACGAAAGAAGTCGTTGTCGGTATGGCACACCGTGGCCGTTTAAATGTTCTTGTTAATGTTATGGGCAAAAACCCGAATAAATTATTCGATGAGTTTGCCGGTAAAACTGACGAAGCATTAGGTTCAGGTGATGTTAAATATCACCAAGGTTATTCGTCAGATTTTGTTACACCAGGCGGTAATGTGCATTTAGCATTAGCGTTTAACCCGTCGCATCTTGAAATTGTTAACCCTGTCGTGATGGGCTCGGTAAGAGCAAGACAAGATCGCCGAGGTTGTGATCAGGGTGATTTAGTGTTACCTGTGACCATTCATGGTGATTCAGCGATAGCTGGTCAAGGGGTAGTGCAAGAAACTTTTAATATGTCACAGGCAAGGGCATTTAAAGTTGGCGGTACTATTCGTATTGTTGTTAATAATCAGGTTGGTTTTACGACGTCAAAACAAGAAGATACTCGTAGTGGTGAGTACTGTACTGATATTGCGAAAATGGTACAGGCACCAATTCTTCATGTGAATGGTGATGATCCTGAAGCGGTGATTTTAGCAACCCAAGTGGCGCTTGATTATCGTAACACCTTTAAACGCGATGTTGTTATTGATCTTGTTTGTTATCGTCGCCATGGTCATAACGAGGCAGATGAGCCAAATGCGACTCAGCCGATAATGTATCAAAAGGTGAAGAAGCACCCTACACCTCGTCAGTTATACGCCGATAAGCTTAATGCTGAAGGCTCTATTTCTGCGGCAAAATCTAAAGAGTTAACCGAATATTACCGTAAATTGCTTGATGAAGGTCAATGCACGGTTGAACAGTGGCGCCCGATGACAGAGCATTCTGTGGATTGGACGCCATATTTAGGTCATGACTGGGATGATGCTTATGAAGCATCTTTGTCAATGGAAAAGATTAAAGCGTTAGCTGAAAGCATTTCCAGCTATCCTGAATCACATCCGGTGCAATCTCGGGTCAAGAAAATTTATGATGACCGCGTGAAAATGGCCAAAGGTGAGAAGTTACTCGATTGGGGCTTTGCTGAAAATCTCGCCTATGCCTCAATAGTTGATGACGGGCAGCGTGTTCGTATTACTGGCCAAGATTCAGGTCGTGGTACTTTCTTCCACCGTCATGCGGTGTTGCATAATCAAGAAGATGCATCACAATATGTGCCATTACAAAATATCCGCGAAGGTCAGGGGCCATTTGATGTTCATGACTCAGTGTTATCTGAAGTGTCGGTATTGGCATTTGAATATGGCTATACTACCGCTGAACCTGCCGGCTTAACTATTTGGGAAGCACAATTTGGTGACTTTGCTAACTGTGCGCAAGTGGTATTTGATCAGTTTATTTCATCGGGTGAGCAAAAGTGGGGCCGTTTATGTGGTTTAACCATGTTATTGCCACACGGCTATGAAGGACAAGGACCTGAGCACTCATCCGCACGTTTAGAACGTTATTTACAACTTTGTGCCGATCACAATATGCAGGTTTGTATTCCATCAACACCTGCGCAAGTATTTAATATGTTGCGTCGTCAGGTAGTACGTCCTATGCGTCGTCCACTTGTGGTAATGTCACCTAAATCATTATTGCGTCACCCGTTAGCGGTTTCTTCATTGGAAGAGTTAGCGTCTGGTGTATTCCATAATGTCATCGGTGAAGTTGACAAAGATATTAAAGCGGAAAAAGTTGAACGCGTTGTTTTCTGTAGCGGTAAGGTCTACTACGAGCTGTTAGAACAACGTCGTAAAAACGAACAGAAAAACGTGGCGATTATCCGCGTTGAGCAGTTATACCCATTCCCGGAAGCCGAGTTTGCGAAAGAGTTGGAACAGTATCAACATGTAAAACAGTTTGTCTGGTGTCAGGAAGAACCGCAAAACCAAGGTGCATGGTATTGTTCTCAGCATCATTTTAGAGCGATGCTTCCTGAAGGTACGTATTTGACATATGCTGGCCGTAAGCCGTCTGCAGCGCCTGCTGTTGGTTATATGTCTGTTCATGTTAAAGAGCAACAAGCGTTGGTTAACGAAGCGCTAACTGTTGAATAGCACATTTTGTGTGGCGAAAAGATTGTAAGGAATAAATGAATGACAACCGAAATTAAGGTTCCTGTTTTACCAGAATCAGTTGCAGACGCAACGGTAGCTACTTGGCATGTACAGGTAGGCGATAGCGTAACCCGTGATCAAGTGTTAGTAGATATTGAAACGGATAAAGTGGTATTAGAAGTACCTGCAACTGTTGATGGTGTGATCACCGAAATTTCTCAACAAGAAGGTGCAACGGTATTAGGCGAGCAAGTGATTGCTATCTTAACTGAAGGAGCAGCTGAAGCAACTGCTGCTCCTGCGGCGAGTGAAGCGCCTGCTGCTACAACTGGTGGCGAAGCGTTAGATATTTTAGTACCTGTATTACCTGAGTCTGTAGCAGATGCAACGGTAGCAACCTGGCATGTTGCTGAAGGTGATGCGGTATCACGTGATCAAGTGTTAGTTGATATTGAAACAGATAAAGTTGTGTTAGAAGTGCCTGCGACTGCTGATGGTGTGATGGGTAAGATTTTACACGCAGAAGGTGATACTGTTTTAGGTCAGCAAAAAATAGCTGAAATGAGCGCTGGCGCTACGGCATCAGCAGCACCTGCCGCTTCTGCAGAAGATGCAATTAGTTCAGATGAATTGGCCAGTCCGTCAGTTCGCCGATTAATGACAGAGAAAGGTTTAACAGCAGCTGATGTTACCGGTTCTGGCAAAGGTGGTCGTATCACTAAAGAAGATGTTGAAGCAGCAGCGAATAAGCCAAAAACAGCGCCACAAGCTTCAGCTCCTGCACCAGCTGCACAAGCGTCTGCGGCATTAGGTGAGCGTACACAAAAACGTGTTCCTATGACGCGTTTACGTAAAACCATTGCCAACCGCTTATTAGAAGCGAAAAACTCTACGGCAATGTTAACGACATTTAACGAAGTGAACATGAAGCCAATCATGGATCTTCGTAAGCAATACAAAGATGTATTTGAGAAAACACATGATACACGTTTAGGTTTTATGTCGTTTTATGTGAAAGCAGTAACAGAAGCATTAAAACGTTTCCCAGCAGTTAATGCCTCAATTGACGGTGATGATATCGTTTATCACAACTTCTTTGATATTTCGATTGCGGTTTCTACACCACGTGGTTTGGTTACTCCTGTATTACGTGATGCAGATCAATTAAGCATGGCAGGTATTGAGAAAGGCATTAAAGACCTAGCGATCAAAGGTCGTGATGGTAAGTTAAGCATGGATGACATGCAAGGTGGTAATTTTACTATCACTAATGGTGGGGTATTTGGTTCGTTATTATCAACGCCAATCATCAATTTACCGCAAACTGCGATTTTAGGCATGCATAAAATCCAAGATCGTCCAATGGCGGTTGATGGTAAAGTAGAAATCTTACCTATGATGTATTTAGCGCTATCTTATGATCACCGCTTAATTGATGGTAAAGAATCTGTTGGCTTCTTAGTGACAATTAAAGAATTGCTAGAAGACCCAACACGCTTACTATTAGACGTTTAATCAAACCTTGATTGTGTTAAAAAGCCGCTTAATAGCGGCTTTTTTTGTGTCCGTAATTCTGAGTATTAGCCTTTTACTATACCTTCTGTACAACATTCATCTTGCAGAAAACTGATCACTTGCTTGAGTCTGTCATATTCTACCACACAGTATAAAGTACGGCTTTCTCGTCGTTGTTTAATGAGTTTGGCGGACACTAAACTTGAGATATGGTGTGATAATGTTGAACCAGGGATGCTCAATTCTTCTTGGATCACCCCCACAGGTAAGCCGTTTAAGCCTGATTTTACCAATCGTTGAAAGATAGCTAATCGTGTTGGATGGCCTAGTTCTTTCAATGCTTTAGCGGTGCTATCAATGTCCATAATTTATTTCACAATAGTTATTTATATTTCGATATTACTAGAAATAACTTGCAATTAGCAAATATAAAATTATAATTCGAAAAAACTAGAAATATGAAAATATAGAGGTAAGGGCATTATGAATGAATCGATTGAAAGTACATTAAATATGTTTGTCTTTCTCGCGCTAGAGTTAACTACGCTGTTCTTGGTGATAAGTTATTTGGTTGGCGTTATACAGTATTATATTCCGCCAAGTAAAATTGAAGCCTTACTGAGTAGTAAAAAAGGCAAAGGACATATTATTGCTGCTTTTCTTGGCGCAATAACACCATTTTGTTCTTGTTCGACGATTCCTTTTTTAAAGGGATTATTGCGAGCAAGAGCGGGGTTTGGACCCATGTTAGTGTTCTTATTTGCCAGTCCTTTGCTTAATCCTATTGTCTTAGGTTTATTTACTGTGACTTTTGGTTGGCAAGTGGCGTTGTTTTATTTTTCGGTGGCGATTATTGTTTCGGTATCTGCGGGCGTTATTTTAGAAAAGCTTGGTTTTGAGCAATACGTAAAAGAGGAGGACTACATTGAAACTCCGTCTTCAGGTTGTGCGAGTAAATGTTCTACTAAAGAAAGGCCGGTCTCTAAATGGTTAAAAATCTGGCAAAGCACCTGGAAAGACTTTAAAGCGGTACTGCCATATTTAGCAATCAGTATTACCGTTGGTGCAGTGATTCATGGTTTTGTGCCGGCAGAGTTTATTGCCAGCGTCGCCAATAAAGATAACTTACTTGCTATTCCAATTGCCGCCGTCATTGGTATTCCTCTGTATATTAGGGCCGCAGCTATGATCCCGCTCAGTTCTGTTTTGGTTTCCATGGGCATGGGCTTAGGCGCAGTTATGGCATTAATTATCGGTAGTGCAGGTGCAAGTTTAACGGAAGTTATTTTGCTTAAATCTTTGTTTAAAAATCAGATGATTATCGCTTTTTTAGTGGTGGTGCTTTCTATGGCTGTCGGAGCAGGAACCTTGTATTCACTCTTATTCTAAATACAGGTTACTTAATGGATAAGCCTTATTGCTTAAATTGACCAGGGGTTGTGCCGGTATGTTTTTTAAAGGATTTATAAAAGGAAGATTTCGCGTTAAAGCCTGACGCCATTGCAATGTCTAGGATTGATAACTTGCCTTCTATCAGCAGCTCCTTTGCGTATTCAGCGCGCCAGCGATTAATATAATCAAAAAACGATTCGCCTAAGTGTTCGTTTAAGGTTTGAGATAAATAGTTTGCTGGCACAACCAATTGCTGAGCTAACTCAGGCAATGAAAGGTTTGCGTGTAAGTAGTATTGATGTTCTTTCATGGCATGATCTAATTTATCAGCAATACTTTTTGACTGCTCAATGCCAAGCGCTGAACGTTGATACTTGTTTTTTCCTGACGACACCACCTGCTCAAGGTTATCGTCCGCTTTATTGGCCTTTTGTTCGCTTAGATACCTTTGGTGATAACCAGGTTTTTGCCTTAAACCCCAGACACAAAGCGTCCAAATCATTACAAAATAACATCCAGCAATAACCTCTGTGCTGACTATAGCGAAATGGCTGAAGATAGTTGAAATTAAGTGTAACAACACGGATAGCCAAGTGAGCACAAAAATGAATACCAACCAAATAACCCAACGTAATTCCCGTTGCTCATTTGATGAAAATAGCATGTGTAATTGCTTGTGATAACGGGTCAGCTTATTGGCAATTGATATCAAGTAGCTGCTTGTCTGGATCAAAAATATGATAAATAGCAAAAAAAATGAAATGACTATCGACATGCCTTGAACATCATCCGGTTGTTTACCGATGATAAATATTTCAGAGACGAGATCAAAAGGCTGTGTTGCCATGTAAAGTGACAGTAAAACACCTAAAATGGCCGGAATAAAATGCGGCCAATAACGCTGACTTAACTGCCAAGGTGTTGGTGAAGTTAAGCCACTAATATACAACCATAACGACAAGGGCTGAACGGCAATAATCGGTGGAATGATAAATAAGGAATAATAGCTCAGTTCAGGCCATATGGTATTTAATGCGGGCAGGGTAAATGTTAAACCACTAGAAATAAAAAATAGCGTTAAAGGAAAATAAATAGGCGCATTTGGTAATCGAGGTAATATCATGGATACGGCGAGAATGATCTGTCCAAACGCTGCAATCAATAAAATGATAGAAATAATATTTTCTTGTATCAAATGCTGACCTCTTTACCCTGAAATAATCATTTTATAATGATTGGTGAATACTTTAACCCCGTTATTAATATACACAAAGCTATGAATAAAAAGCAGAAAATTTAGTCTTAGACTATAGGCGTGGACGACAATATCTCTGGTGATCATACAGTATTCCTTTAACTGCGTTAAAGCGTAGGAACATTTAAACATTACAGTGAGAAAGGGAACTTATGAACATACTATCTCCACTTCGCCCTTGGCGAAACTGCATTTTATTACTGTTGCTGGGCATGATTTCAATTGCCTTAGGTGTAGTGCAACTAAACTCCATTAGCCGTGGTGAAGCAGGCAATACCTATTTAAATACACCGTTACCTGTCGTTATTCATATTGTATTTGGCATCGTCTTTAATCTTGTCGCGCCTTTTCAGTTTGTCAAAGCTATTCGTCAAAAATGGCCCAAGGTTCACCGTTTAATCGGACGTATATTAACACTAGTTGCAATTCCTGTTGTTTATACTGCTTTATGGATGAATGAGTTTTTCCCGAGCTATGGCGGTACATTAAAATACACCGGGATTATTGCTTACAATATCGTGTTGATAGGAGCTCTTGCTCTAGCAATATATTATGTTCGCCGTAAAAAAATTGCCCAGCATAAGCTATGGATGATGAGAGCGTTGGCCGCAGCGTTAGGACCGGCAACACAACGATTGATCATTATTCCCGTTTTTTTGATGTTTGGTCAAGAGGTGTTAACTGATCAGCTGATAGGAATATTGATTTGGGCTGGTTTGATCATTAATTTAGTTTTTGTTGAAATAATACATTTACGTAACAAGCACGAAATCAGAGCCAAACAACTGAAAAATATCGCATTAACGACGGTTAAATCATCATGAAACGCAATGCTTATTCCATTGTTTATTAGGCTAAATCGAAAAAGTCATAAACTAGACTATAGTATAAGCGCTAAAGGGTTTGTTCTTTAGAGCTTTTGTACTATAATCGGTCAACTTTTTTCGATGACGGTGATTTGTTAAAAATTAGTGTCATTTTCATCTACAGATAAATGGATAAAACACCATGAATTTGCATGAGTATCAAGCGAAACAATTATTCGCTGAATATGGTTTACCAGTTTCTGAAGGTTTCGCTTGCGATACCCCTCAAGAAGCTGCCGAAGCTGCTGATAAAATTGGCGGCGATATGTGGGTTGTTAAGGCACAGGTTCACGCCGGTGGCCGTGGTAAAGCTGGCGGTGTTAAGCTAGTTAAAACCAAAGACGAAATCAAAGAATTCGCACAAAACTGGTTAGGTAAGAACTTAGTTACTTACCAAACAGATGCAAATGGTCAGCCGGTAGCTAAAATTTTAGTAGAAAGCTGTACTGACATTGCAAACGAACTATATTTAGGTGCGGTTGTTGACCGTGGTACTCGTCGTGTTGTTTTCATGGCATCAACTGAAGGCGGTGTTGACATCGAAACAGTTGCTGAAGAAACGCCTCACTTAATTCACAAAGCGGCGATTGATCCATTAGTAGGTCCTCAAGCGTACCAAGCGCGTGAATTAGGTTTCAAATTGGGCTTAAACCCAACGCAAATGAAGCAGTTCGTTAAGATCTTTATGGGTCTTGGTAACATGTTTATCGATCACGATTTCGCGTTATTAGAAATCAACCCATTAGTTATCACAGAAGCAGGTAACTTACACTGTTTGGACGGTAAAATCGGTGTTGACTCAAACGCTTTATACCGTCAAGCAAAAATCCGTGAAATGCACGATCCGTCACAAGAAGACGAGCGTGAAGCACATGCAGCGCAGTGGGAACTTAACTATGTTGCTTTAGACGGAAACGTAGGTTGTATGGTTAACGGTGCTGGCCTTGCAATGGGTACTATGGATATCGTTAACTTACACGGCGGTAAGCCAGCTAACTTCCTTGATGTAGGTGGTGGCGCAACGAAAGAACGTGTATCAGAAGCATTCAAAATCATCCTTTCTGATGACAATGTAAAAGCAGTATTGGTTAACATTTTCGGTGGTATCGTACGTTGTGACATGATCGCTGAAGGTATTATCGGTGCGGTTAAAGAAGTAGGTGTTGAAGTACCAGTTGTTGTTCGTTTAGAAGGTACCAACGCTGAAGCAGGTCGTGAAGTATTAGCTAACTCAGGTTTAGCAATCATCGCGGCTGAATCATTAACTGATGCAGCACAAAAAGTTGTTGCTGCTGCGGAGGGCAAATAATGTCTGTATTAATTAACAAAGATACTAAAGTTATCTGTCAAGGTTTCACTGGTGGTCAAGGTACTTTCCACTCAGAACAAGCGATCGAATACGGTACGCAAATGGTTGGTGGTGTATCACCAGGTAAAGGCGGCCAAACTCACTTAGGTCTTCCAGTATTTAACACAGTACGTGAAGCGGTAGAAGCTACTGGCGCAACGGCAACAGTTATCTACGTACCTGCACCATTTTGTAAAGATGCTATCTTAGAAGCTATCGATGCAGGTATCGAATTGATCGTAACGATCACTGAAGGTATCCCAACGTTAGACATGCTTGACGTTAAAGTGAAGCTTGAAGAAACTGGCGTTCGCATGATCGGTCCTAACTGTCCAGGTGTTATCACGCCAGGCGAATGTAAAATTGGTATCATGCCAGGTCACATCCACTTACCAGGTAAAGTAGGTATCGTATCTCGTTCAGGTACCTTAACTTATGAAGCCGTTAAGCAAACAACTGACGCAGGTTTTGGTCAATCGTCTTGTGTTGGTATCGGTGGTGATCCAATCCCAGGTACTAACTTTATCGACGTATTGGAAATGTTCCAAAACGATCCACAGACTGAAGCGATTGTAATGATCGGTGAAATCGGTGGTACAGCAGAAGAAGAAGCAGCTGAGTACATTAAAAACAATGTAACTAAACCAGTAGTTTCTTACATCGCTGGTGTTACTGCTCCTCCAGGTAAGCGTATGGGCCATGCTGGTGCTATTATCGCTGGTGGTAAAGGTACAGCTGACGAGAAATTTGCTGCATTAGAAGCGGCTGGTGTTAAGACTGTTCGTTCTTTAGCGGATATCGGTGTAGCACTTAAAGAGAAAGCGGGTTGGTAAGCAACTAGCTTCTTTTTGAAGATTTGAAAAACCCGCCATCAGGCGGGTTTTTTATTTATTGAAGTAGCTTTCTTTTATTTCCTCACATGCGCCATCTATTCCTGGAAACATAGAACCAGCGGTAATTCCCATGTATTTTAAATCTGTCATAGCCTTTTCTCTTTCATTGGCTGGTATGTCAATTGCGTCAATAAATTCAATGCCAAACTCATCTCCTTTTCTCAATAGGTAGTGTTCTATATCACTAATATTCGTTACTGTTGTTATCGCTTGCTGCGGTACTAACCGTGGGTTATTGATAGAGATAAAATCCATTACTGACAAATGAGGGAAGGGAGGATTAAGTACTTGAGATTGAGTTAACCTATCTTGCCATTCTTTACTATTAAAAATATAGATGCGTATTTTTTCACCTTCGCTGTATCCAATAGGCCAATCCCTAAAAGCAAAAAATGCAGAAACGTAGGGAGAGTAAGACCAATCAAGTAAAGGCGTTGGGTAGCCATGATGTTGTAATAAATTTAAAAATGCACCATTTTGTTCTGGCCTGTTTAAATCAAAAAAATGACTTGTAAGTGCGCTTAATCTTTTATGTAATTTTTGTACATCTTTATTTAGAAAGCTATCAAGGCAATACCTGTTTCTCCTGTGAAAAGAGCTTTGGAGCTTCCATGGTTTCATTTGTCCTCTAAAAAGGTATGTATCTTTATTCAAGCTTGAAACATGATCTTTAAAGTCATTCCAAGACATTTCAGACCCCGTGATTCTTGATGTTTCCGTGTGATTAGGTTGTAAAAGCTCCGTGTCTAATTCAATACCTTCTTTTGTGGAAGCTGTAATCTTTAATATATTATTTTTATAAATAAAGTTGGCGTCTATTTGCTCTGAAAAGAACGTGCCTTCAGGGTAAATTTTTTCTAATTCGTTCCAGCTAGTTTCTATTGACGTAAACGGGTTTATTGGTTTTGCTTTTATTATTACTGATTGATTAAAGCTTTTGTCAGCTGTTTCAAAATAGCCAATGGCTATAGGTAAGTTTTTAATGTCATGAGGGATAATGTTTACTATTCCTCTATATTTAGAATCTAGCTCGTCAATATTTAGTGTGATTTGTCCATTAGAATGAATTGATGGATTCTTGCTTTCATAATTACCCAGCCATTGTCCTTTCATTAATATATTTCCTTAGTAAGGTTAAATTTATATAAGATACTAATTTATCAAGTAAATATAATTAAACCTAGATTTTATTAGGGTAACTATACATAAATGAAATAAATGGGGGCAGGTACAAATTAAAATACTTTCCAGTTGGTGTGTTAGTTGTTGTCATATTGTCGCGGTGGCGACAGCACCCAGAGGGAGACTGCCTCCGGCCTCCCTTTGGAAACCCTCGGAGCTGCTGAAAAATGTAGTACTTCATAAATTAAAGCTGCGACAAGCTAACGCTTAGATGGCACATCAATGATAGCGATAGCAGTGCAGCTTCAATTTATTCAGCACTTTTCAAAGCAGAATTTATGCTTCTTTCAAATTCAATGATTTTCTTAACTTAGGTTATTATTTTTAGATTGAGTGGGGCTGTATTGTTATTTCATCTTTAATTAAAAGGTGAAATGAACCATGTTTTTGAATAATGAATCAATGGGGTCAGATCGTTTGAAAATCCTTAGTTAAATACTTTCTGATTTTGTATGCTTATGCTGTCGTATTGTCGCGGCGGCGACTACGCCCAAAGGGAGACTGCCTCCGGCCTCCCTTTGGACAAAAATATAGGGAATATTTTTGAACAGCTTTAGCTGACCTGCGAAGCAGGTGAGTATCAAGGATGATACGAATAATCCCTCGGAGCTGCTAACAAACGTAGTTCTGAAATTTAATAAAAGTGTGTTTCGACGTAACAGCGCTGATGGCGCGTCCTTGCGCCGACAGCGCTTTGTTCATCATCCCTGATGAACATACGTGAACACTTTCATTTATTTCAGCGTTTGTTAAAGCAGAGTTTATGCTTCGTTCTAATTCATTTAATTTTTCTTGTTTGGTTCTTCGCATTTGGTTTGATAGAAAGAGAGTGGGGCGGGTGACACCATTTCCTATCTCAGTGATGAATCGAGATTTTGTAAAGTGGGCAGTCAAGCTTCGCCATGGATGGCGAAGACTGCCGCTTTTCATAGACGACTTTTTGTTACGGGCATAGCGGCAGGCATTGGCTGCTCACACAAAATGTTGATTTATGCTTTCACTGAGTTGGGCACCACGGGGAGTCCAGAGGGGCATTTGGCGTGTAACGCCCCTCTGGGGGCTGCGGCCACCGCCGCAATGGTGTTAATAAGTTAACTAAATTAGAAAGCATTTATTATGCATCACCATTATCGGTTAGATGTACTAAAAATTATGGCTCTCAAAAGGAGCCATAATTTAAGACAGCGATGATAAACAATAATTAATAAAAATATCGCTATAACATCAGTTCTTATTCGCCCGTCGTAATGCTTTCACTTGCTAAAAGCTTAGCAACTCTTTTTTTGTTTTTTTCAAAAATTACTTTATTCGTGTTATTTTGGGCTGCCATCTTCAATGCTTTTGAATAATTTCTATAAGCCTCATTTAGCTGACCAACTCTCTCTTGCGCATCGGCTAAACTGTCATATACGTTTGCTGAATTCGGGTACATTTTTACGTTATAAGTAAATATTTCTAGCGCATCCTCTAATTTTTCATTGCCTAAAGCGTTGTATCCCAAATTGTTAATCATTGCTTCAGGTATTTTTACATCAAAGCCAAATTTAGAAGAAATCCCGTTGTAGTGAGCTTGAACAGCACTTAAACCTTGGGTGAAAGTTTCACGTGGCATCAGCCAGCCATCCCATACTTGTTTAAGTCCATAATACTGGCTACGCAATACTGTTGAACCATGATCCTCATCGTCAAATTCTTTATTGGCAAATATTAAGCCGTCAACGTTGTTTTCTTTGGCTACTTTAACGAAATTGTTGTAAGGGGTGATCATTCTGTCACCCTCTGCAGCCATGGTGACAAAAAGAGTGCGTTCAAGTGATTTTGTATGATTAAAAAATGTCTTAGCATCACCTATTAAACGTTGTTCGTCCCACCATAAACTTGGGCTGACCGAAATATAAGCATTAAACAATTGTGGTTTTGTTAAGAATGCGTTTATAGCAAATAACCCGCCGAATGAGTGACCACTGAAAACACGATAAGGCTGAGTACGATAGTTTTCTTCGATATAGGGGATTAATTCCTGTTCAAAAAATTTTAAAAAATTATCGGCACCACCGCCATTTTGAAATCGCTCATCTTTTGATACTAATATTTTTGGGGTTAAATCACGCGTTCTGTCTGTATTGGCAATAGCCACAATGATCATTTTTGGAATACGACCATTATCGGCGAGAAAGTTCATCGTACCTACGGTATGGCTGAAATGACCCGGTCCGTCGGTAAGATAGAGTACAGGAAATCGATTTTTGCTGGTGTGGTAAGCATCAGGCAAGTGGATTTGAATACTGCGTTGTTCATTGAGAATTTCAGATTTGATTTTTATGGTGTTACCGATTGAAATATTGTTATCTACAGCCACTGCTAGATTTGGTATAGACAATAAAATCAGTAGGAATAATCGTTTCATAGTTTGGCGTCCTTTTATCGTTATATTTTTGGATTTATTGATAATTTTCTATCTTCTATTTTCTACGATATTTATCGTAGTCTATTTTATTTCGTATGCCAAGTGTGAGGACGAAATAGTAGATAAGAGAGAAGTGTGGCACAGATTACTTTTTAGTAATTATGCGGTTAACAATATTTAGCACTGAAGCGAGTATCATGGGTATAGTGGTCACCGCCGTAATATAACGGTGGAAAAGCACTAATCTAGAAAGTATTTTACGGCTAAAAAACACAATTGCTGATGGATTTTTTACTGTCATACATCGTGACTTACAGCTTTTCTACTACGCTAATTATGATCTTTATTATAAATATTACTTTGTGACAGTAAGGCTTGAAAATTCATCCGAGTATGACAAAACAGGATAATGATTATTTCGTTCTTTTTCTTGTCAATTTTATAGATAGTGCGGTAATCATTTTTAATAATTTCTCGGTATTTACCTACAAAATCAAATTGGCATTTTTTGCCGGAATCTGAGTGAACAATAAGCTGGTTCTTTACATCTTGAATGGTAGAAATAACGATTGCTTTCGCTTTTTCATTAGGTACTTTTTTAGCAAGCCAATCTATTGCTAACCTAATATCAATTTTGGCATTGTTTTCGATTAAAAATTTCATCTAACTCACATGCTAAATTGAAGTTAAGAACTCATCTAAATCACTGACTTTACCTTTAGAAATGTTTATTTCTCGCTTAATAATTAACTCCATAAAAGCCATTTTTTCTTGTTGCATTTGGTAAGCTTCTGCTGTTTGTACGACTAAATATTCATGTCCGTTCTGTGTGACATGCATTGGCTCAAATTCAAGTTCATCATGTAATTTGGCTGCATTGGCTTTCATGTAGCTGATGGGTTTTATGTTCATTGTGGTAGTTCCTGTTTTGTTATTACTAGTACATGCTTTGTCGAACTAAATACGTACTAGTGATCTTAATTTAGACTGGCATAAGAAAGGTGTCAATTATTTAATGATAAATGTACTGCTGATGAGAGATTTGCTGAATTTTAGAAGCTGAGGGTGTTATCTTTCGCGGATATCGGTGTAGCGCTTAAAGAGAAGGCTGGCTGGTAAGCAACTAGCTTCTTTTTGAAGTTTTGAAAAACCCGCCATCAGGCGGGTTTTCGTGCTAAATAAAATACAGGTTAAAGTTTGGCCTTTAAATCCTCTATTTTCCTGTTTAATCTTTGATAGTTTTCGCTGTCCTTGTTTTCAAGAGCAATAGCTTTATTTAATAAATCAATTGCAGGTTCAACTTCATTAAATTCTTCATACATGCTTGCCATTGTTGATAATGCCCTAATATTTGTTGGATGTAATTGGACATTGTACTTATGTATGTCATAAGCTTGCTTTTTATCATTAAACATTCTGTCGTTAATTAATCCAGAAACAAATACCCAACCTTCATGTGGTGTAACTTCATAACCTAGTTGTGATGATAACTTTTGATAGCGTTTTTTAATTGCAGCTACACCTTCTTTTGATACTTCCATAGGTACAAACCAATTCTTGTATAAATCCATTAATGCTCGGTGAAAACCTATTAAATAAGTCGTAAAATGGTGTTCGTCTTCAAGTAATTCTGTTTTAAATCTTAATGCGTTTACCTGACTATTAGATAGTACATTAGAAAGGTCAATGAAGTTCTTCCTCATTGCAAATAACCCCTCATCTCCAGCAATTAATCCCTCTCTACCTAAGTTTACATAAAGATAATTATGGTGTTGTTTATTCTTATTTAAAAAATTTATGACTTTTTCTTTAGTTATATCGTTATCTGAGCCTAATGATGGACTGAAAGCGAAATGAGCTTGAAATAGCTCTGGCTTATGTTGAAATGTATAGAGCGTGAGTAATCCAGCTAGAGAATGACCTGCTAATATTTTATAGTTTTTGGTTCTGTATTTATTATCGATAAAGGGAATGAGTTCTTTCTCCATAAAACTAATAAATTTATGTGGACCGTTATTATTTTCATCTGTGCTAGGTACAAAATCTCTTCTACGGTTAGTGTTATCTATGGCGACGATAATTAAGTTAGGAATCATGTTTAAAGTTGATAGCCTTTTGACAACTTCCGCTGGAAAATCTAACTTCTGATCTCCATCTAAAAGGTAAATAACAGGGTAAGTGGTTTCTTTATCTTCGTTATAGGGTTCAGGCAAAATGACTGTAATGGTTCTGTCTTCATTCAGAGTATTTGAGTGGATAACTTCCTTTATATCTTTATTTTCATTAGCGTAGGAGAAGAGGCTAACAAATGTGATGAGTAAACTGACAATATTCAGATTTATTTTTTGCATGATACGTCCTTTTAAGTTTTTGTTTTTTCTTTTTATTTTAATGTACCAGTAATTTCGTATATTGGTCAATTTTTAATAAATGAAATCAATGGGGTCAGATCGTTTTAAAATCCTTAGTTAAATACTTTCTGGTTTTGTATGCTTATGCTGTCGTATTGTCGCGGTGGCGACGGCACCCAAAGGGAGACTGCCTCCAGCCTCCCTTTGGAAACCCTCGGAGCTGCTGAAAAATGTAGTACTTCATAAATTAAAGCTGCGACAAGCTAACGCTTAGATGGCACATCCATGTGCCATTTCACTTCGCTATCATCCATGATAGCGATAGCAGCGCAGCTCTAATTTATTCAGCATTTTTCAAAGCAGAATAATGCTCTGTTCTCGTTTAGTGATTAATTTCGTTGTACAGAAGCTTAAGTTTGCTATTGCAGTGAGCAGGGCGACTAATGCCATTTCCTATCTCAGTGATAAATCGAGATTTTGTAAAGTGGGCAGTCAAGCTTCGCCATGGATGGTGAAGACTGCCGCTTTTCATAGACGACTTTTTTTACAGGCTTTGCGGCAGGCATTGGATGCTCACACAAAATGTTGAGCAATGTTTTCACTGAGTCGGGCGCCACGGGGAGTCCAGAGGGGCATTAGGTGTGTAACGTCCCTCTGGGGGCTGCGGCCACCGCCGCAATATAACTTGAATAAGGCGGCAATAATCGAAAGTATTTCACTTTATAGAGCACCGTTTTTCATGGATGACTTTTTATTACCTACATAGCGACAGGAGTCTTGGACTACTTCATTACTTTGAATCGTTATAAAGCAAGCCAAAACGATAGTTATGACGACGAGAACGTTGGTATAGTACGGTTAATGTGAGTGTTAGCGCCAGAATTTCTGCCGTTGGTCCTGCATACCAGACCCCTTGCTCGCCAATAACTGCTGGTAGAATAAACACGAGAGGCAGGGCAAACAAATATGTTTTAGATAGTCCTAAAATACTGGCTCGTACCGCATCACCAATGCTTTGGAAAAACATGGTGATCATCATCAGTGGCCCGAGTAAAAACAGGGCGAGTGTCGTTATCGGTAAAATCCGGCTCACTTCATTAATTACTGCAATATCGTTAACAAAGAATCCACCTAAGCGATCATTTAACAGTTGTAATAATACTTCTATCACCACGCAGTAAACTAAGGCTGAAACCAAGGCTATTTTTATGCAGTGGTTGGTGCGTTGATACTGTTTGGCACCTATGTTATTACCGGTAATACTTTGAAACGCCATACTTAAACCAAGTAACGGCAGAAATACAAAGGTCATTAACCGGGTAATAATACCGTAAGCACTCACGGTGGTGGCATAATCCGCGTTCATCCAGTGTTGTAGGTTATATAGCACAGCGGCAGAAGTTAGGGCTACACCTAAATAATTTAAGCTTGATGGCGCGCCAAGCGCTAAAAACTCACGCCAATGGCTGCGATTCATTGATAGCTGTATAGTAGGTAAAGCGTTGCGGTTGCGGCTTGAATAACGAAAACCCGCAACAAGCGCTAATGCCAATAGCTGCGCGAGCACTGTGCCGTAGGCTGAGCCAATAACGCCATAGTCCAGTATCGCAATAAACAGGTAGTTAAGGGTGCCGTTAAGCAGTACTGTTAGTAGCGAAACCAAGGCGATAAAACCAGCGAAACCTTCACAGCGTAGTGAGTCGCTATTAATGGTAAGAATGAACATTAGCGGAGAACAATAAATGAGCATTGCCATGTAATTAATACTCATGGTTGCCAGCTCGTTATTGCCATTATTGGCTGCCAGGGTTAGCTGTTGACCAAATAACAGAAAAAAGCTCATCAACAGCCCGCAGACTATCAGTGACAAGCTAATTGCCTGAGCAAAGGCTTGTTTCGCTTCACTCAGCTTGCCTGCGCCAAGTAGACGGGACATCACACTGGAAAAACCATTTGAAACCAGAGTAGATAGTGCCACCATCAACATAAATAACGGAAACATTGAGGTGACCGCTGTCAGCGCTTCTGCGCCGACAAATATCCCTAGAAAATAGGCGTCAACTAAATTAAATGAGCCGTTAACCAGCATCATAATAATAATTGGCATTGCGGTTTTAGCAAAAGCCGCACCGAGCGCGCCGTCTAAGTATACATTGGTGTTGGTTTTATCTGTCATCATGCTTTCCTTGCTGTAAATGAACAATTTCGTTAAATTTCTCTATTAGTAGTTCGGCGATATCTTTTGACCAGCTTTGAATAGCTGTTTCAAAAGCACTGAGTTCGTTTCGATAAAGCGCGCGACTGGCGTTTTCAAAGCCAGGTTCGTCGGCCATTACAGACAGTAGATTATAAAGCTGATTTTGTTTTAACTTTATCTGTTGTTCAATCGGGGGATTTTTCATCGCCTCGTCAACTAAGCGTCTTAAGGTGACAGAGGCTCCGCCTCGCTGCATCGCCAACCACTGCCAATGTCTGGGCAGTAGAGTGACTTCTTTCGATTTTACCCCCAGCTTTGGACGGCCACGTTTACCCGTCGTTGTTGGTTGTTCTTCTTGCAGGCTAGCGAGTACGGCCTTTTCGTCACCATGCCAGTTTAAATCAATGCGCTTGCAAGACTCGAACTCAAAAACATAGGGTTCAATATCCTTGTCGATCGCTTTAGTCGCTTTCACTATTGATGCCAGATCACCTCGGGCAATCAATGCGTTGTTATAAAGTGCAATATAATCGTTGTTCATTTTTTTGATTCTTATCTCGCCCAAGTTTGTGTCTTGGTTTTGTGTTTAGATTTTGTACATTTTTTATTTAGCTTAAACGTGGTTTTGCTAAATTGATGTTGTGTATTATTACCCGGGTAATAATGCGTTGTCAAATTTACCCGGGTAAAAATAAAATTGGCTGATTGAATTGGCAATTTCTTTGTAATCAATGGGGTCAGTAATCAATAGGGTCAGAACGTCTAAATGCTATTTGATGTTTTCGCTAAGTTGGGCACCGAGGGAGTTGTTAGAGGGAAACTGGTGTCTTTATTTAAGGTAAAAGCCCTCTAACGTGCTGCCGGCACCCCGGCAATATGATTCAAATTAAACACCAAATCAGAAAGTATTTCACCTGCTAATTTAAAAAGCGAAACACTGCTATTTAATATCTGGCATAAATTGGTTCAACCCTTGTTCATAATGAAAACCAATTTCTGCGAGTCTATTTTCCAGTTGCCGTTCGTTAACATCCATCATCGCAGCTAGACTATGTAAACTTGAGCATTCATGACGCAGTCTATCATTGGCAATACCCAGTAATATGTTGGCATCCATGTGAATGCATTTTGTCATTTCCATAACCCACCTCATCGATCAATTAACTATCCATTAAGTTTAGCTATCAGAATCAAATGTGCCAAAACAGGCGTTGCATAATAAGAAAAATCAATGGGCTTAGAGCGTTTGATTTCAAATTTAATGCTTTATTCTTGCTTGGCGATTGAGAACGCTTTCGGCTAAGTTTTAAATAATCTACGAAATCATTAGTATTTCTACTTGTTTGAATAATAAACGAATGTTATAAAAATAACTGGAGAAAAAAACAACAGGCGGGAATATGGATTATCGGGAATCGACATTGTGTTTGGGAACAACAGATAAACTACGCTGCGCGTGTTGTGGTGGTCAAACACATAGTGTTAATTCGATCATTATTTACGGCTATTACTTTCTTGAATACTTACCTATATTTCCTGTTAAGCGTCTTACCCAAGTCCATTGTTTACAATGTCAAAATGTTGCTGAAGTCCCAGATAATTCCTCCGATCTAAAGTTAATTTTTTCAAGCTTTGCCTTAGCATTTTTTAACAAGTTACGCTTGATCAGTACGTTTACCGGTAGCTTTCTGATTGTGTTATTTTTGAGCTTTTATTTTTCAGAAGAACAAAAACAACAGCGCCAAAGCCAAACTCATATTGATGCGCCTAAAGTGAATGACTTTTATTATCTCGATTACCAAAAAGCCGTAGGTGATTTTCGCCCTCATCATAAATACCGTGTGGCTAAAATTGTTGATATTACCGCAGGGACGGTTTCCCTTGTTTACGGTAATTATTTTTACCCGCTAAAGGCTACGTTAAGAAATGGAGTTGGTATAGGGCATACGAGACGTAATGATTATTTTGAGCAAAAACAACATCATTTTTCTTATGCGGAATTAGATAAACTGTTTCAGCAAGGGTTCATTTATCGTGTTGTTAGACCCGAACTTAACTACATTGGCCGGAATATGTCTGCCTATATGATTGATGGTAATGTCGTCAGTAAGCTTGAAATAGTTGAGCAAGCATGGCGCTATGTGCCTGGTAAGCGGCAGAATACCCAAGCAATGGCATTGCTCAAGGCTACTTATATTGAAGATAGATTTGAACAGGCTTTTACTTTATTAACACGTTCGGCAGAATTAGGTTACGCAGCAGGACAAACAAACCTAGCAGAACTTTATTTAACAGGCATTGAAGGTAAAAGAGATGTCGATTCTGCTGTTTATTGGCTGTTTAAAGCCGCATTGCAGGGCTATCAACCCGCTATCGAAAAATATCGTGTGATATGCCAATTAGAAGAAGCCTGTCAGATAGCAGACTTCTATCAAGCATTAAATGAAGCAGGTACTGCGTATACTATTTATTAATGTCATCTTGATAATAGCAACGCTAACTTATTAGAAAGGAAATCAAGCACTGTAATCTATTCTGCTTTTGTTACTTAAGTAATTTCAGTAAAATAACTGATCTTAGCAACTCTTAAAAGGTTTCCGATGAAACGCGTTGTTTTATATATTACCGATAAATGCCCTCATTGCCGTGAAGCGCAAAAGTACTTAGATGAGCATGGCATCAAATACCGATTAACCAATGCGAAAATGCAACGCGGTCGGAAAGAGTTGGACGCCATTGGTGCTCGCTCTGTACCTGTGCTTAAAATCGGTAATGAAGTGATGATCGGTTGGAATCTAAAAAACTTTAAAAAGCTCTATGGTGTACATTAGTTCACTTGTTATCAAACAATTCTTGAACTCAATACCCGATGCCATCGACGCAGTTTATATAGCATTGCTAATGATAACTGACGTGATTTTGGGATATATCATCGTCAGTTATAGTAAATCGCCTAAATGCTATTTGATGTTTTCGCTAAAGTAGAAAGCATTTATCTATAGTTGAACATAAAGTAAGTGGCTAATTTTGTTCTTATTTTGGCGAATTTTCCCATGGATTTTTCGGCGGGGTATTTTCTTGTTGTACGCTTTTTCTTTGTTTGTATGGTTTTTTATCTTCTCTATACTTTTCATTCACAATAGGTTCAGGGGCGTTGCCAGCAATTAATACTTTTGGTTCGCGTGGCTTGTGATGCGCAGGAATGATTCTTTCTCGTGGCGGGATCTCAAATTGATCATCTGGTGCTTTCGGTAGATTCTTAAAGTCGTAGAGATAAAATCGTTCGATTTTTTCTCTCGCCCAAGCGGTCTTTTTGAAAAACTTAATACTCGATTCCATACTTGGATTGTTTTTAAAGCAGTTAATTCGAGTGTACTCAGCCAAAATTTCCCAACCATAATGAGATATTAATTCTGCTAATAAGGTTTCTAGTTTTAAACCGTGTAATGGATTATTTTCGTAAATTGTCGGTTCACTCATAAGAATGACTCATTGATAAAGTATATGGCTATTATAACGATTAAATATTGAATTGATGAACTTTTAAATGGAATCAATGACAGTGTTATACTCTGTTCTGATTAATTGTGTCGCTGTTGCGAGTTACTAATAATTGCTACTGCTGTTCTGTTAAATCAGAATCGCCTTAATAGGGGGTTGTGACACTGAAACCAATTTAGATAAATATTTGCTGATATCGAGCTATATTTATTGTTCTAACTGACTTATCTTTTGCTCTATTTTTTCTAACGTATCTTGCTCTTTATCTATGCTTTTTTGATATTTGCTTCGAACTTCTGTGACCTCTTTGCTAAGTAATTTTAAGTAACCGGCACCGGCTCTATTTACCCCTGCGGAAAGTCCTTTAGTTTTTATTTTTTCAATTTCACTGTTAAGTTTTTGTTTTAGTCTTTTAATTTTGGCTAAAGAGCGTTCTTTCTTTTTTGACAATAAATAAGTGTTTGGGGGCGTATTATTTTGACTGGCATTGGATTGCGTCGGCTCAGATGTTATGACGTTTTTGATATTAGAGTAATCCAGTTGTTCATTTTTGGTATTATCCGTTTGGCATGGCATTTGAGAGAAAGTAACTTGATCACCATTTTGACATTTATATACGGTGTTAGCATGACTATAAGTAGCGATTAAAGCTGCCGTTAGTATTATTGTACGTAACATTCCATTGCTCTCTTTATTTTGTATATTTAATCATAGTTAAAGAAGTGATGATGTCAATTGGTGGGTATAAACTTCGTCGCTCGAGTTAGTAATCAATAGGGTCAGAACGTTTGATATTGAATTCATTGCTATTTTTAATGCAGGAGCCGTTGTGAAAGTTGTAAGAGGGAAACGTTATTTCCCTCTTTCGTATGCTGCTATTTCGGCAATATAGTAAAATAGTGCATAAATAGTAGCACTAGAACATATTTAGCTTAACGCTTTAAACAAGTATTATTCACTTAGTTGTTCTTCATCAGAGTCTGTAGTTTTTGCTGTTCTGTGACCTGTTTTAGCTAAAATTTCCAGATAAAAACTGGTTAATTCGCGACTTGCCGCATCATCAATTGATTTGTTTAGTTGCGAAACATGAATGACATCGGCAGTCTCTTTCGTTGCTCCGTATCTGCAATCAAAATCCCAGAAATCAGCGTCAGCAGGGAGCTGCTTGTTTCTTTCTCTTTTTAAGTACTTTTTTACTTCATGTTTGATTGCATCAACCAGTCTTGGTGTTTTAATTTTTTCGTGGGTTAAAGAAAATGTCTTTCTCATGGGAGCCTTAAAATTCAGGGAGGGAGTTTATAAACTCAAGATACTGCGTATTTTAGCACACTAAATGAATACTAAGTGATAGAAATATTACGCTAGTAATGCATTTTTATCGTTGTTTATGGGGGAATAGAAGCAGAATGCTAGATGTATTTCTATGATCATCTTGTGTTTTTATTCGCCGTCACGATACTATCAATATCGGCTTAAGCGGGTAGCAGCTTAAATGATTGAATCGATAAAGGAATGATAAAACTTATGATAAAGAGTATTAAAGCAATCGTTATTTTATCTTTGCTATTAGTTAGTGAGCTTATATACGGCAATGAACTGCAGGATGACAAGGCTGCTATTACCGCACAAGCTAAGGCGTTTTCTCAGGCATTTGTTGCTGGAGATATAAACACTATCATGGCGATTTATAGCCCGAATGCCAAAATTGTTGATGTTAACCAACACATTGAAAGTGATATTAACGCCATTCGGCGATTCTGGGCGCCTAACCCTGATAAGAAGTGGCAACTACAATGGCATAAAACAGAATCAACAGAGCTTATTGTTGACGGTAATATCGCTAGTGATATCGGTTATTATTCTGGGTTATCAAAACATCCGGATGGCCGGCAAGTAGAGTTTGGCGGTGCTTATGTGATTGTTTGGCGCAAAATAGATGGTGTGTGGCGAATGCATCTTGATATGTGGAATGATATTGAGAAGTAGGCTAACAGCTCGTTTATCTCGTTATGCAATGCTAATTTGTCCATTTATCAACAATTTTTTGTAATGTACCATCTTTTTTTATTTGGGCCAGTGCCTTTTTAAAATCATTAACAAGGTGATCAGGTGTCTGTTTATTAAAGGCTATATTTAATGACTCGTCGTAACTGTGCGGCAATGATTTGGTAAACAGGTCTTTACTAATGTTTAAGTGACGCAGAAATAAACCAGCTAAAAAATCACTGCCGAGAAAAAAGTCAGCCCTGCCATTTAATACCATTTGAATGCCTTGACCATAATTGGTGATCAGATAGAGGTTTTTGAGTTCTTCAAATCCCTGACTGGCTAATTTTATTGATTGTGCGCCATTTCGTTGGGCAACTGCGTGATATTTTTGTGCCTCTTGCCAGTTTGTTATTTTGACGTCAGTGCGTGTTTTTAATGTCCAGATATAATTAAAGCCAATCGGGGCGATTGAACCAACCCATTTAAAGTGTGGTTCGCGCTCTTCAGTCCGTATGATGGTAAAGATTAACGTATTTGGACGAGTTAATGCGAGTTCATATGCTCTAGCCCAAGGCAATACTTCTATTTTACCTTTAGTCTTGGTAATGGAAAGCAACTTCTCCATGACATCAACTGCCATGCCCCGCAAGCTTTGTGGCTCTTTATCTAAAATTTGCAGTGGTGGAAAGTGTTCGGTAACTATACGTAAATTATTGCTAGAAGCGGCAAATAGCGAAGGAATGCAGCAATAATAGATAAAAAAGAAGTAAAAAAGGTACCTAAACAAATTATTTTACCTGCTACATACAGCCATTTGATTATAGTCTAATTCGAGTGGCGGGTTATTTGCAAAAATTAAGCAACATTCTCATTAATTTAATACGAAAATATAGTTAAGCTGATTTTTGGTTTATAGTTAGCCTATTAAGGTTGAGAGTTATGTGGCTTTCTATGAACTATGGCATTTGCTTCATTAGCCTTTTTATCTTTAGTACTGTGGTAAGGGCAGTGCCGGTAAATAAAGAATCTTTTGAACAATATTTACCGGTTCAGATTTATTCTGAAATTTGGCCGCCGTTTCAAGTAAAGGATAAGCAAGGCAAGCTAACTGGCTTAGCAACAGACCATGTGAAATCTGCGTTTGAACAGGCTGATGTGCCTTATCATATCTTACCGATGCGCTGGGCAAGGGCGCTTAATTTCATCAAACTAAAACCGAATGCGTTGATTTATTCTATTTCACGGACCCCGGAGCGGGAAAGTCGTTTTCATTGGATCGCTAAATTAGGTCGAGTGAATGTTAAATTACTTAGTTTAAAAGAAAGTAATGAAGTTATTAGCCATCCCAGTCAGTTAACAAATTATGTTATTGCACTTAAACGTGCAGAAGCGAGTTTGGATTATTTCTTAGGATTAGGACTTGAGCCTGGCAAGCATATAATATTTGTCAATAACTCTGAGCAGGCGCTGAAATTATTAGATATTGGTCGTGTAGACTTTTATCCTATCTCAGCTGAGACTTTACAGTCGTCATTAGATATTATCGGTTACTCTTCATCTAAATTTAAGTATGTCTATTATTTTAAAGCATTATCTTTTGATATTTACATTGCCGCCAATAAAGACAGTGATTTGGCATTTATTAGCTATATTAATGATTTATTTGATAAATGCGCCTTATGTAATGCGGCTGACGCTTCCGACATTTTAAGAAACTTAAATTGATATCGCCTGACTTGCTAAACGGTATTGAGCTGTAGTAGGTGAGCGCAAGTTTTTTGGTTAAAGTGACCGATAAGAACCCAGCTCTTTGTCTTATCGGTCGCTTTGCTAAGTTTGGCCAACAATAGCACTATCGGTGGCTATTTTGCGCTAGTGGTAAACCTCGCGACTGAAACGGGCATGTCGGGCTAATTCCATCATACGGAAAAAATCAGCCTTTGATAGCTTGATCAATGATTCATGATCACCCGCTTCAATATATACGTGGTCTAATTCTTCCAGTTTATCATCGTAAACCACACTCATATTATAGGCTTGGCCCACAGGCGGAATAGCACCAAAATCACAATCGTCAAACATCTCGGCGATATATTCTTCTTTCACTAAATGGTAGCTTGCCATCAATTCATCATTGAGTTTGGAAAGCGATATTCTGTTACTGGCTGGTAATACCGCCATCAATTTTCTGTCTTCGTGATCCAATAAAATAACAGCTTTAGCGATTTGATTGAGTGGCACCTGAGCATTGATGGCAGTGCCAATGGAGCTATTGCTGTGAGGATGGGGGACCACATTAAACGGAATGTTTTGTTGGTGTAGATAATCGTCGAGTCGAGTTGAAATAGTCATTATCAACCTCCATACATAGTCAATCATTCTCTCTTAGTGTAGGCATTACTCAGCAAATTGCTTAGTGATAGCGACTGTTTCTATGGTTTTAATTGTAAAATTATAGGGACATATTTATGTGGAACTAAGCGACAGTGACTAAAATAACAGCCGCAAACTGTATTATCTTGAAATTTGTCATTGAACAGCCTTTAGCTTAACTCCTATCTGCTGACAAACTTGTGGTAGTAGAGCTTCTGTTAATCCTGTAGGAGGTTGTTCTGTCGTTAATAGTGAACTTCAGCTGTTTAAGTTATTAAAAATTGCACGTATTGATACTTTTATTAGTCATCTATTACGGGCCGGTTATTATATTGCTACGCAAGAATATTCGGGGAGACAAGGCTGCATATAAACATGGCCCAGAAGGTGTGTCCTATATTGCTCTTGCTAAAAAAATTCAGCTTGTAAAGCCGACTAGACTCTGTTGAGCAAAGCATTCGAAACGGTGTCAATAGTATCGCTTTCGGACTATCTCAGAAGAATTTATTAAGCAAAGCCACAGTAACCAATAATGCTACTGCGGCAATCCTTGTTGCTCTGAGGTTGTTACTACTCAAATGTTTGCGACAAAATTGATTTTGCTGTTTTCCTAGGTAAACAATTTGCTAAGGGTTTCTCGTTGAAATTTTTATGGCTCACCTGAGTCGGTTCGGTTAACACATACTTATCTGCCCAGGAAACTTCAACTTTACAGGCGATGTTATCATTGTTTTCACTATAGATAATCTTAACTGACTCAGTACGTGTCAGTAACAGTTGATAGGGATAGCCCATTGCAGAGTATATCTTTTCTTCTGTTGCTTGGCTAAGGTTTGAATAAAGTAATGTTAAAGCTAGTATGATGGCTGTATTTAAGATCTTCATCGTTTTCTCGTTTGCTGTGGTTAAGTGACTTAAGTAAATTAAAGCTTGTAAACAAAGTTAACAAACGATATAAATTTAATATCGATTAAGTTTTTCTTAAGTCTATGCGTTTACCACCTCTTAAATCATTACAAGTCTTTCTTGCGGCTGCGCAGCAGCAAAGCTTTAAGTGTGCTGCCGAGCAACTCCATGTCACTCAGGCGGCGGTTAGTCAACAGATACGATTATTGGAGCGCTTTTTTGATACGCCATTATTTGACCGAGAAAATAATCAGACTCGGCTAAACGCTAAAGGCCAGCTGTTGTTTCCGTATATTGAAAAAGCTTTTGAACAAATGACACTAGGGGTCAATGCAGTGATTAGCGAGCCGAACCCATTTTCACTGCGTATCAGTGCGTTACATTCAGTGACTTCGCTATTATTAGTGCCGAAGATCAGCGATTTTCAACAACAAAATCCCGACCTTAATGTTCAGTTTTCGCCTAACAATAAATTAGATTTGTTTCAGGGGGATGGTGTTGATATTGCAATTCGTCGAGGACTGGGACAGTATCCCGGATTAGAAAGCCATAAATTGATTGATGATGCAATCGTGTTGGTTGCCAGCCCGTTACTACTTAGCACGATTAAGCAGGAGTTAAACGCTATTTTTTCTTTACCTTTGCTTGAAGATATCAGTAGTGATATTCAAGAAGCAATAACCGCCTGCTGCTCAACATTTGGCATAAATAAAGCCCAATTGCATATCAAGTTAAGTACTACGGATGCATTACCAATAGTTCAGCAAGCATTAGCTGGTCAGGGAATTGCTTTTGTGAGTAAGGTATTGGTTAAGCAGTATATTAAGCAGGGGCAGTTAGTTAATGTACTGGATTATGCATATGATAATCCTAGAACCTTATATTTAGTCGCTCCTCCCCATCATTTTCTGTGGCCTAAAGTTAAACGGTTTGAAAAGTGGTTACGGGCTGCTTTTGCTGCTCTTTAGTCGGCTGGTTTTATAGACTACGATAAATTTGAGCAGGTAACAGCAGACATATTATTCGTACTCATTAGTAGTGGCATTGAAATTGATTGTTTTTGCTAAGTAACTGGTAAGCATTCAAAATATTCTGTTCAATTGTTTTAGATAACGCTTGGTTGCCAACTAAATATAGTTGCTGTTCCAGCGAATTTACCGTAAACGCTTTTGATAATTTTATATCATCCGTCTTTGCAATAGTGGTTGCGTACGCATCGGAAATGAGCACTAAATCAATGCGATCAAATAGCATCATCTTTCTTAACTGTTCATTATTGTTGACTTCAATTAGATTGTCTTCAAATCCTTGGGCAATCAAATACTCTTTATTTCCTTGTGCTCGTTCTACTCCTATACGGTAGTTTTTGACATCTATCAGCTTATTGATCGTGATATCGTTTCGATTCGCGTGATGATAAAACGACATAGTGATTGTGCATAAGGGGACTAGCCATTTATATTGCTTAGCTCTAGAAGGTAGTTGCAGCATTGAAAATAATAATGTGTTCGGTGAACGTCGAAATTCTCTTAGTGCTCTGGCCCAAGGATAGACTGTTATATTGGGTGTTAGTCCTGCTTGATTAAATAGTTTTTTGACTAAATTTGTTGCAACTCCTGTTACTTCCCCACGTTTGTTCATTTGTTGAAATGGCGGGTAAAGCTCAGTAACAAGGTTTACCTCTGTTTGAGCGTTGACAAAAAAAGCTACGAGAGAGCAGAGTAATAGAAGGCTTTTTTTCATTATTTATTGATACCTCTATAGCTTTATATAGTGCAGTTTGCGTGGGAAATTGAGCGAAGTCAATTGTTTGCTTTACCAGTTGCGACGATTTTGCTATTAGCTATAAAAAAGGGGAGGTTAAACGTAACTCTAATTATTTTTCTTGATTACTTAGAAGGGCTAGTTTAGTTTTTATCTATTATTCGTCAGGGTCAGTTTATTACAAAAATAACTTAAGGATAGAGCATGAAAAATTTAGTAATGGTATTGTGTTTAATTGGTTTAAGCATTAATGCTTACGCACAACAGGCACTTACCAAAGAGTTAATTGAACAATATATCAAATCAACAGATTTGATCACTCCTATTATGGCAGCAAATCCAGCGTTAGATAAACAGTTAGATGATATGATGATGCTGGATGCAGCAGAGATTATTAATAAGCTTAAATCTACAGGTGTCTATTCGAAAGTGGAATCAGTCGTAACATCGGCTGGCTTTGATGATGTTGAACAATACTTAGATACTAGTTTTCGTATCATGGGAGCTATTTTTAATTCACAATTGCAGCAATTACCTGAAGGTATGACATTGGATAGTTATCTGGAGCAAATGAAGGGGCAGATCAAGATGATGAAAGCGCAGGGAATGCCACAAAATGTGATCAGCGAAATGGAAAAGAGCATTAGCGAGCAATTAAAAAACATGGAATTTATGAAAAAAGCGGCCGCGAATGTTTCTGAGGATGATGTGAAATTTGTGAGTGAACATCTTGATTGGCTGATGCAGCTCCTGCCATCTGAGGATGAATCAATGGAGAATCATTTAGAAGGTTATTAAACTCATTAAAGAGTAAGACATTGATTATATAAAATACTAGAACCTGCGTTTAGCAGGTTTTTTATTGCTAATTTATTTTAAGCTATCATTTGCGCGCAGTAGAAGCATTTATGATGGTAAAATTATGCAAACTGAATGACTTAGCATATAGGTTATTGGTGGGGGGAAATTTAGTACGGCTTTTAACGAATCAGGCATGGGCAGCCGTTAATTGACAAGCTCTGGATATCACCTATAGTGAAAATATTCGCTGTTTTTTACACTGGCTGGTTCAAGGTGAGCCGTGTGCGAAGTATGACAACTTGGATGTTAATGATTTATCTAAATATAAATCATTTTGCTGGTGTCTAAAGTGCTATCAGGCACATTAAAGATATAGGTGTACCATGCAAAATATCAAGAGGTTATTAGGGACACTGATACTGTCACTGTCTTCACTCGCTGTTATACCCCCCTCAGTTGCTGAAAATACTAAAGCTTATGGTAAAGGGAAGCCTTTTACTTTAGATGAATTACCGCCGGGTATTTTAAAACAACAACTACAACAACTGCCATCAACATCGAAAAGTAGAGCGATGAGCTGGTTACATAGCTTTGACTTTACCGAGTTAGACGTCCCATATTTAAGGGCTGATGACGGTGGGGGAATTTTCTATCAAGATCCTCAATCAGTTGAACCATTAGACCCGGAAGGTTCAGCTGTGCCAGCATTATCAGAGTTAACTGAAGTGCAAACTTTTAGCCTACATTCAAAACCGGGGGCTGCAAACGTTGTTTTTCTTGATATGGATGGCAGAATAGTTACTGGCACTATTTGGAACTCTAATGCCGGGGTTGATCCGCTTTATATGCGTCCCTATAACTTTGATGGTAATGAAGCGAGCTTCTCACAAAGTGAACTAAATGCGATTGCCGAAACCTGGCGGCGTATTGCCGAAGACTTTGCACCGTTTGATATTGATGTCACGACGGAAGACCCTGGTAGTTTTGGTCCTCAGGTCGGGGTGATCTTAGTGACGCCGAAAGCAGATCAATATGGTAATGACATTTACTCTTGCTCATGTGGTGGTGTTGCATATGTCGGTGTTTGGGGTACCTCTTATTATACTAATTATCAACCAGCGTTAGTATTTACTGATGGTGTTGGTACCGGCCCTCATAATATTGCTGAAGCGGCTTCACATGAGCTTGGCCATAATTTAAATTTGTCTCATGATGGCACTCGTACTCAGGGCTATTACGCAGGGCACGGTTCAGGCAATGTTTCCTGGGCACCGATTATGGGGGTGGGATACTACCAAAACGTCACTCAGTGGAGTAAAGGGGAATATCAAAATGCGTCACAATCACAAGATGACTTGCAATTAATTGCAGATCGTTTGGCCTATCGCACAGATGATCATGAAAATGCCAATACCGCTTTGGCAACTCCTTTAGTGATCTCTGGTTCGACTCAGGTGGTGGCAACTAATCCAATAACCGATCCAGATAACGTTAACCCTGCAAATAAAGGGGTTATCGAGCATCGAAATGATATTGATTTATTTATGCTTGATGTCGGCAGCGGTGATATTAACCTTACTATTACTCCTGCTTGGATTGCTAATTTTTACGGACAGTCACTGCGTGGTATGAACTTAGACATCATGGCGAGTCTGTATAATGAAAGTGGTAGCCAGCTACTTGGTTCGAGTAATGTCTTAAATGATACTTACGCTGAACTTAATGTCGCTGTTAATGGCGGGCGTTATATACTTGCTATTGAAGGCACAGGTTATGGCGATCCATTAACGGACGGTTACAGTGATTATGGCTCACTCGGCCAGTATTTTATTAATGGTAATGTGCCTGCGTCAGTGGTTGTCACCGAAAAGCCGCCGGTGCCGAGTGATTTAGTGGCGAACTTAAGTGGTGAAAATGAGGTGTTATTAACCTGGACAGATCCCGCATCGAGTGCTGAAAATAATGAAAGCGGTTATCGCGTTTGGCGTTCACTAGCAGGTGCAGCGTTTAGTGAAGCTGCCACTATCGCCAGTGACAGTGATAATTATCTTGATACTATCAGTATTTCTGGTAGTTACCGTTATCAGATCGAGGCCTATAATGCTATTGGTAGTAGCAGCTCGAATATATCAAATGCATTACAGGTGGATGTGCCTCTGGTTGCAACAACAGCTGTCGCGAATAGTGAAACGAATACCTCAGGTTCTATTGCTTCAGGTAGTTACCTTGATACCCAACAGGTTTCTGGGATAGAAGAGTTACGCGAGCAACATCAAGGTGGTAAGCCATCAAACCGAGTGAGTCAATTAGAACATAGCTGGACTATTACTAACATACTGGCGGGGAATTCCGTCGTACTGGAAGTGATCGCCCAAGCGCCAGCTAATACTGAAAATGATAACTTTTTATTTGAATATGCTATTAATGGCGCTACGTTTCAAACCTTAGGTTTGCTTTATCAGGGCAGTGGCAGTAATCGTTTTAGCATGAATTTACCAAGTGATACGCAAGGTTCAGTGACAGTTCGGATCACCGATACTGACAGAACGGCAGGAGCTGGAAAAACAGATAGTGTCGAGATCAGTTACATCGCAGTAACAACAAATGGTGATCCTGCTGATATGCCGCCGCAAATAGTGATAACCTCACCGAGTGATAATGACATTTATAACCTTGGAGAAAGTATTAGCTTTATGGCTACAGCCCAAGATAATGAAGATGGCGATTTATCTGCTAATCTCGAATGGTCGTCCAGTATTGATGGCACCATTGGTCTGGGTAGTAATATTGGTGTTAATACTTTGTCTTTAGGGGAACATTTGATATCAGCGTCGGTAACTGATAGTGCCAGTAATATCGGCACGGCATCAGTTTCCTTATCCATTACTGATCCAGCAATCGGTATCAGTTTGCAAGTTAGTGCCAATAAAACCAAAGGTCAGCATACTCCTATATTAACCTGGTCAGGTACTTCTGCTACTCAGGTGGATATTTACCGTGATGGCGAATGGTTAGTTACGATAGCCAATAGCGGTAGCTATACAGATCAAACGGGAAATAAAGGTTCAGGTAGTTACCGTTATCAGGTTTGTGAGCAAGGGGGCAGTAGCTGTTCTGTATCCGTCACAGTGGTGTATTAGTTTACTAGTTACTTAATAAATTATAAAAAGCCAAGAGCGATGTGCTTGGCTTTTTTCTTTAGCTGTTAAGCAGATGTTGTGATTTGAGACTAAACTTAAAAGGTTATTTATAGCGTGATTTATTCAAATCCGCTACTTGATTTGGAGTTAGTTATGAAAAAACTATTAACTCATTGTCTGGTTGGTTTTCTGGTTTACTTTCTGTTTATTGGTGTGCTTAATGCGGCTGCTTTTATGAAAATTAAAGGAGTAGAAGGGGAATCGACAGACACTAGTCATCAAGGAGAGATAGACGTTTTAGCATGGCGTTGGGGAGCACATCGTAGTGTTGAACTAAAATCAGGACGTGGTGATTCGCCAAAAATTGGTAAAACCATCGGCAGTATGGAAATTAATTTCGCTAAGTTGGTAGACACAACTACCCCGGTGTTAATGCAAGCATGTGCAAATGGCGAGCATATTGATGAAGCTGTGCTAACGGTGAGAAAAGCAGGAGAGGAGCCTGTTGAGTATTATGTGATCACGATGAAAAAAGTTATGGTTACAAGTGTCGCAACTTCTTCAGCTGATGAAACACAGCCATTAATGGAAGAGATAGTCTTGAATTTCAGAGAAGTAGATGTGCATTATCTACCGCAAAAAGAAGATGGCAGTGTTGGTGAGCCCATCGAGTATCAATGGTCAATATCAAAGTCAGGAAAGCCTTGATTAATAGGAATGGTTTGTATGCCATTAACATAAGAAAGCCGCATTGTGCGGCTTTCTTATGTTAGGTTTCATTGTTATCTTTAGAAATAGCAATTGCTGAAATGTATATCGGTCGTGCTTAAGGCATAAATTTCATAAAACGATTGAATTTATCTTGACCATCTACCACCCAGTGTGGAGTTGCCTCACCAACTCCGGCATTTTGCAATAGAGGGTGCTTTTTCATGATATTGTTTATAGTGCGTTCCTGCTCTGGCGTAACATCAACAAAGAATACATGCTTTCCGTTACGTAGAATCTCTTGAAAACGTTTGAAGTTAACATTCGGCTGTTGAATACCGATAAAGCCGCCTTCCCAAGTGCAGAAACCGACGATAACGATAGAGAGAAAAATAAATGGCATCCAACCAGCGGCGGTTTCGGTCCAGCCCATTGCATAAGCAATTAATAAGGTGATTATGGCTAAGCTGATACCAATAACACTACCTATTTCCGTGGAGTGTACTATATCTTGTTTGAGTACCGACTGTACTTCATGGAGTTGATGGTTTTCTACTTCTGCGTCATGTTCACTGAGTACATGAATTTGTGGTTCAGTAAAACCATTTGATTCCAATTCTTGCTCAACCTGCTTAAGTTCATTGATGTCGTCTGATATATAGAAATGTCTGATCATGATCATTTACTCCTGCTTATCAGTATGAAAAGTTACCTCTATTTGTATGGAGGTAAACAATTACCCTTATAATTATAGCAGTTTGCTGAGAAAGTGTTTTTGTACTTAAATGTTCTTCATTATAATAACGGCTAAGTCAATCAATAAAGTGAAGTTATGAACCCTATTATCCAGTTACTTAAAGACGCAAATATTAGTGAACAACAAACGAAAGAAGTGTTTCAGGCATTAACTGAAAATCCATTAATGGCGATGACGACTATTAGTCAGTTGGGTATTGCGCCAGAGAAATTACAGGCGGTGATGATGCAAGTGATGACCGCACCTGAATTGATTAAGGAAGCGGTGGATGAATTAGGGCTAGATTTTTCTGCGGTTGAAAAAGCGAAACAACAAATGGCTGAGCAGGCTAAAGAATAATTAGCAATTTATTTACTGGCGGTATTTGCGACGTTTAAATATGCCGAACCAAGTGTTTTCTTGAGTGGCTTCCAATTTAGACCAAATGTCGTACTTATCGCCAAGACGAATCGAAACGGAATTATTATAAGCACCAAGTAGTAATACAAAGCTACAAAACCCCATCAATTGATCTAAAGTCACGGTGAAAAGTGTTGGCCGGTATGGATAGAAAAAACCGGAAAACCACACTAAACCGGTTAATAAAGCACAGATCAGAAAAAAGAGCTCGATACGTTTAAATTCCTGTCTGGTCGCAGAAAACCAGCCACTGCCAATATAAAGTCGTAGCCATAGTGGATAATCGTTATATTCGTTAATGATTCTGTCCATCGAATAAAGCTCCTGTTCGAGTGAATCGACATCTAAACTAAAAAACTCTGCAATCGCTCTAAGCGATGCATAACCGACACGTTGACCGCTTTCAAGCCGTTGTATCGTGCGTAAGCTTAACTGGGTTTTTTCGGCTAATTGTTCTTGAGATAATAATTGCTGTTTACGTAGTTGTTTAATAAACATAGATGGTCTCTTAGTCAATATAGTGTGACGGTACAGGTCTTTATGCTCTGGCGGTGACGAAAAAATACCGCCATTTTACCGTCAATTCAAATATAGCTTGTTGATAGCGAGATATTGCTTGGAGGAACTTTTCTAACTATGCTTTAACAAATGCCTGAATTTAGCGCCTTAATAAACGCTATATGAGCTGAGGTTGATTTGAGAAGCTGTGTACTACTCTTGTTATTCTGTATATTACATGGAAGTGCTCAGGAACTGGTAAAATTAACGGACGCACAGTATGAACAAGTAAGAAGTGAGTTATTAAGCCGTTATAGCAAAGTGCCGATTGATGCGGCTAATCGCGTTGATGAATTATTAGTGGAGTACCAGGGCAGACTAACGCTACGTCAATCTTTGCGATTGCATTATACTAAAGCGTATTTTTTAATTGCAAGTGAGCAATACCAGCTTGCTTATAATGAATTAATTCTGTGTAAAACTCTTGCTGATCGGCTTAATGACCCCAGCCTGACATATTATTATTTTGGCTATCTTGCCAGTATTCAGTCGACGTTAGAAAATTATGAACTTGCGGTAGAAGCTTATCTTAATGCGCTTGAGTTTGCAGAAAAAGCACAAGATCAGGCAATGATTGCTAGAACCCATAATAATATCGGTCATCTGCTAATAAAGATGAAAGATTATGATAAAGCTAAGCGTTATATCGATTATTTTTATCAATATGGTGTTAAAGTTGATAACCAAAGTTATATGGCGACTGGGCTTAATAATCTCGGTGAAATAGCGTTGGCTCAAGAAGCGCTGAAACAAGCCGAGGAGTACTTTTTACAGTCCTTAGCGATCAGAGAAAAACAAAATTACACCTTTAATTCTTCCTGGTCACATTATAATTTAGGGCAGCTTTACTACAAAGAAAAAGACTATCAAAAAGCTCGCTTCCATTTAACTAAAGCCATTGATATTCGAAAAACCTCTGAGCGTCATTTTATAGCGTTAATGCCAAAAATAGCTTTAGCTAAAGTTCACTTAGCACAACAAGAGCATGAAAAAGCATTTACCTTACTTAATTCTGTGATTGAAACTGCTGAGCGGTTTAATGCCTATCGATTATTAGCAGAGTGTTATTCACTGTTGCGTCAATATTATGAAGTGCAGCAACAATATCAACTTGCTATTGCAATGACTGATAAGTATATCGCTAATCAGCAAAAAGTTGTTGAACGTAAAACGAGTGCATCTTTAATGCATTTTCTTGCGGAACTGGATTTAAATGCCAAAGAAAAAGAAAACATAGCACTAAAAAAACAGTCAGAATTAGCCACTCAGCAAGCAAAGGCTAAAGAGCAGCAGCTGATGCTGATAGTAATTGCAGGAACCGTTATTTTCGTTCTAGTGTTATGGTTTTTGCGTTATTTAGCGGTAAAAAATCGTGCACTGAAAAAAGTGATCAAAGAACTGAATAAAACACAGCAGGAGTTGATTGAAGCCGACAAGATGTCGGCGTTAACGACATTAGTATCAGGTATGGCGCATCAGCTCAATACCCCGTTAGGGGTGATAGTGACCGCCAATTCAGTGATGCGAGAAAAAATTCTAAATATTGAACAGCAACTAGATGAAAAGCGTTTAAATCTTGCGACGTTTAAACAGTTTATGGCGGAAGTGACAGGTGTGCTGTCTCTGTCCGAAGCAAATAGCGATAAAGCGGCTAATTTGATCCAGCGATTTAAGATGATTTCTGCTGAGCTTGAAGGGGCAAAATTGAAAGAATTTGAGTTAAAATTGTTTATTTCAGAAAAAGTGAAATTGATAGCACAGCAATATCATCAACAGTTAATCGTGAATATTACGGGAACAGAGGTAGTCGTTCATAACTACCCGGAAGTATTGTTTAAAGTATTAGAGCAGTTAATTCAGAATACTGCTGAACACACAAAATTAGACACTACGCCCATTTATTCAACAATTGACATTCGGCCGCAAGATCATAATGTTGCTATTACTTATCAAGATAATGGAGAGGGGATCGAAGAGCAGATCAGAGAACGTATATTCGAACCGTTTTTCACCACTAAAGGCATGCAGCAAAGCTTAGGATTAGGGCTTAATATTGCCTATAATTCGGTATTGCATTTGATGCAGGGTAAACTATCTTGTCAGGCTTCGGAGCAGGGGGCTAAATTTGTGATTGAAATCCCTAAAGCAATAGAGCGTTATGCCAGTTAAGTGCGAATAACTTAGCTTGTCTTACTATCTAAGCATGGCATCTAAGCTATCGATTACTTCTGTCCAGTCAGAATCTTCCAGCAATGACTCTTTAATAAATTCAGCCTGCGCATTATTCCAAAAGTGTGCCTGTGCAAGTGATGTTTCTGCGGGGATGCCACGGTGTCTCTGAATAAATTTGTCAATGGAGCCTTGCTTATTATCGATACCAAGTTGAGAAAATAGGCAGGCAAGTGTGTGTGATGAACGATCCATAATAATATCCTCAATCTTTTATCACTAGTATAGTCGCTTCTTATTAAATCGTTATTTTTAAGTAACTAAAATGTGCGGATGTTTTGAATATTTAATGTTAAAGGATATATCAGTTGGGTTATGCTGAGCTTTTGATTTTCAAATATAAAAAAGGCCAGTAAAAACTGGCCTTTGGTTAGACATGAGGGATTATTGACAGCTTACGCCAACAGCAGCAAAAGCCGCGGTTACGTCTGAGGCATCAAAACCTAAATCACTTGCTGCTGCTTCTACACCACAAGCACCTGAGTTAAAGGTCGCGTTAGCCGTCCAGTAAAGGTCGTTAGCACGTAACATTACACCAAAGGCATCTTGTACGTTCCAACCATTGGTCGTTGCTAACAAGTAAAATGCTTTGTTGTATACACCAGAGCTGTAATGAACGTCTAAGCCTGATGTCATATCTGATGCATGATCAATAGAGTTACCGTCACGAGTTGGATCATTCATATAACGTAACGCACCGTTAGATTTGAAGATTTGCTCGCCAACCATCCAGTCATTAGTTCCGTGCATGTAGTTTTCTGCTGCTTCACCGGCCATGTCAGAGAATGCTTCGTTCATACCGCCAGACTCACCACTGTATACCAGACCAGAACGTTGTTCTGTTACCCCATGGCTGACTTCGTGTGCAGAAACATCTAAGCTAACTAATGGATAAAACCTTGTTGCACCATCACCAAATGACATCGCAGTACCGTCCCAGAAAGCATTTTCATAGTTGCGACCGTAGTGAATACGCATTTCCAGTTTTTGAGACAATGGAGTCACACCATACCAGTCATCGTACATGTCAAAAATAACATTACCGAAGTATTGACCGTCATTCATCGGCGCGTAAGCACCGTTAGTGTAATCCTGACCTGTATCACCACAAGAAACTTGTGCTAGGCTGCCACGACGCGTGCTGTTATTCATGTTAACTGTTTTAACGTTCGGGCTATCCAAGTAACACGCTGAACCATCAGTCGTTGCTAATAAGTTGCCGTAATCAGAGCCGTAGTTATACATGCCTGTTTTTTCATTACCGCCAGGGCCTGTTACTGTAGTAGCAGTTGTTGAACCACCGCCGCCACCGCCTGGCTTGCCTTTACCTGATTTACCGTGGTTAATACCATCCCAAGAAAGTAAAACATCACCGTTATTAGCATCAACAAATGCCATTGGACGGCTTGGCTCTGCACTGTCACTAACTAAATACTCAACATAGTAGGCTAGTTTTGCACGATTATCAGCACCGACATAAATCACTAAGTCAGTTTTAGAGTTTTCAATATTATTATGACCAAGCAACTGCTTTAGTTTACCGAGCGCTTTACCGTGTAACATGCCTGGCGTTACTGAGCCTAAGTCATTTTCAATATCAACGGCTAATGCGCCTTGTAAAGAAACATTACGCCCCGCACTATCTTGTTCTAATACAATGCTTTGACCAAAAACTGGTACGCCTTTGTAGAACATAGTCGCTCTTTTTTTGTTATTACCTTTAACTGTGTTGAATGCTTTCCCTGTTGCAAAGCTATAATCTGCACTTAAATTAGTAACAGCATTAATTGATTTGCCATTCATGTTACCGTGATTTGCACTAATATGATTAGCCGCCATTACTGAAGTAGATGCGCCTAAGGCTAGTAATGTCGCCATAGATAGTTTAGTTAATTTAGTCATCATGATATGAAGCCTCTGTAATTATAATTTTTTTATTATTGTTATTTAATGAATATACAACACGTTAAAAAGTGTGGTGCGTTAAAACATTTATTTACAACAAATCGCGTTTGTCAGTAAATATGTGCTGTTAATATTGGTTAATCTCTAGCATTGTCGATAGTATGTTTACGACAATTTTTCATAAAAAAACGACTTTTATTAACCGTCGTTTTTTGTAGTAATTAAAGTAATTTATTGAATGTAATGAAAAAAATTGGTTGTCTTAAGAAGTTTTTTGGACTTAGTGTTTTTTTGTCAAGTTTGTTATGTTCGTTAACAACCTCGGCAGGCGAAATCATTGACGCGCAAAAAGTGAGTGTAGGCTGTTTGTCCTCATTGTGGAATAAAGACGCGTTAGTGCGATTAAAAAAAGCTCGGTTTGTTGTCACAGAGCAGCAAGCGAAGCAACAATTAGCTATGCAATTATTACATTGTTTGGCGAGTCCAGATCCACAATTAAGAGATGAGATTGCGTATTCAGCGATCAGCCATTGGCTACGTGATAATAGTTTTTCCCCCGATGTCTACTTAACTATGTTTGAGCAACTTACTTCGGTGTTAACTGCAAAGGTGAATGATCCTTATGGTGTTTATCAAGCGTTTGCTGCGCTGGTATTATCCGAAGTGGTACGGGTCGATCGAAAGCATCCATATTTAAGTGATACGCAGCGACAAAAGGTGGTAACCACCATTACACAATATTTTACTGAAATAGAGGATTACCGAGGCTTTGATAGCGAATTTGGCTGGCGCCATAACATCGCTCATAGTGCTGATGTGATGTTGCAATTGGCATTAAACCCGGCAATGAACAAAGCGCAGTTGCTGCAAATGCTAGCGGCGTTAAAACGTCAGGTGGTGGCTGGTAATAACCATTTTTATATTTACGGTGAATCTAAACGTATCGCTATGCCAGTGATTTATCTGTTTTTGCGTCAAGAGTTAACTATTGAACAGTGGCAAACATGGCTTGAACAACTCTCTCAAGCTAAGCCATTTGATAACTGGCAAGCGGTTTATCAAAGTCAGCAAGGCTTGGCTAAGTTGCACAATACCAGACAGTTTTTATATGCGCTCTATCAATTAATCAGCGATAGTCATCACAAACGCTTGCAGGCAATGATGCCGGCACTTGAGCAGGCGCTTAAAGCTATCGGCTAACTTGGTCAGGTATTATTTGCTTTACTCTTTGCTGTAAAGCCGGTAGCACTTGTTGCTCGAACCAGGGATTTTTTTTCAACCATAAATTGTTGCGTGGACTGGGGTGAGGCAATACCAACTGATTGTGTGCCAGTAAACGCTGCCAATCTTGTGCTAAGTCGGTAATTTTTGCATTCGTTTGTAAATGCCAGTTAATCGCGTATTTACCAAGCATTAAAGTTAACTGAATGTCTGGCAACTGGGCGAGTACTTGAGCGCGCCAAGTTTTTGCGCATAAAGGCATAGGGGGTAAATCACCGGATTGACCTTTTCCCGGGTAACAAAAACCCATAGGAACAATGGCAAATAGCTTAGCATCATAGAATTGCGCGCAGCTGACGCCAAGCCAGCTTCGTAACCGCTGACCACTTTTATCATCAAATGGCCTGCCTTTTTCGTGGGTGATGCTGCCAGGGGCTTGCCCGGCAATTAATATTTTGCTTTGACTGCTGGCTTGTAAAATTGGTTTAGCTGCTAATGGTAATTCTGATGCACAAAGGGTGCAATGTCTGATTTTATCCAGCAGTGATTCTATCGGGACGGTATTAATGATCGGATAATTCTTCTTTAATAGCATTAAACTGCTCTATATTAGCAAGAAATATCTCCACTAATAAAGGTTCAAATTGTTTGCCAGACTGATCTTTAATGTAATGCAGTACTTCTTGATCCGGCCAGGGTTCTTTATAAGGGCGTTTGGTTGTCAGTGCATCATAAACATCTGCAAGGGCGGTAATTCGGCCTTCTATCGGAATCGATTGTCCTGCTAATCCGTTTGGATAGCCGCTGCCATCCCAGTTTTCATGATGGCTGACGGCGATAGATTTAGCCATTTGGATCAAGGGGGAATCGTGATTGATCATATCTTGGGCATAAATAGTGTGACGCTTTATTATTTCACGCTCATGTTCGGTTAAACTAGCAGGTTTTAATAATATGCTGTCTGGAATGCCTATTTTTCCAATGTCGTGCAGCGGTGCGGTCAGTTCTATCATATGAATCAGGTCTTTAGATAATCCATAACCTTGCGCTAAAATTCGAGCGAACTGACCCACTCTTAATACGTGTTTTCCGGTTTCATTATCTTTTAATTCACCAGCAGCAGCCAAACTTTGAAGTAAGGCTTTAATCGATTGATTTAATTCATCAGTGCGTTGCTCTATTTGATGTTCTAACACGGTATTTGTTTCTTTGTGCAGTAGATAGCTCTTTCTAATTTTCAGTAAATTACGTGCGCGTAAAATGACTTCAATCTGATCGATAGGTTTATTTAAAAAATCATTGGCACCACTGGCTAAGGCTTTATTGCGGACATCAATACCTTCATTGCCTGTGATGATTAATATTGGTAATTCATCCACTTCGGTCGATTGTCTGATGATATCCATGACCTCAAAACCGTTTAAATAGGGCATTTCAATATCAAGAAGTACTAGGTCTATCGTATGCTCTGCAAGCTCAGGTTGGACATTACGAGGATCGGTCACACAAATGACGTTGGCATCCAGCTCATTTTCGATCAATTCTTTTAAAATCAATGTGTTTGTTATTGAATCATCACAGATCAAGATATTGGCGTCTTTGCTAAAATCCATATACGCTATCTTCCTTACCCAATGAAAGTATGTAACATAAAGCGGTAGTATCAGTAGCATTATAGGCGAAATTTTTCACAAGGTAGGAATTTGCACAATATTTTCGCGGGCACTTTTTTTGATTAATTTTCTTCGTTAACTCAGTTAGACTAGCGATAATTTTTCTTTTCACTGAAGTTTGTCATGAAATTTAGTCCCCTTGTACAAGAACTGATTAATGCGTTTAAATGTTTACCGGGGGTCGGTGCTAAATCGGCTCAGCGTATGGCTTTTCATTTGTTAGAGCGTAATCGTATTGGTGGTACAAAGTTGGCGGAATCGCTTGCCAAGGCGATGGAAAACATTGGCCACTGCCGTCAATGCCGTACATTTACCGAACAAGAAGTCTGCGATATCTGTCTGAGTCCAAAGCGTCAGGCGCGTGGTCAGTTATGTATTGTTGAAACTCCAGCTGACGTCATTGCGATTGAACAAACCGGTGAATATCAAGGTTTATATTTTATTTTAATGGGGCACCTATCTCCGCTTGATGGTATCGGGCCGGATGATTTAGGGTTAGATATTTTGGAAAAACAATTAGGGCAGGGACAATTTAGCGAAGTGATCTTAGCGACTAACCCGACGGTTGAAGGAGAAGCAACCGCGCATTTCATTGCTGAGCTTGCCAATAAATACCAAGTTAATATTTCTCGTATCGCTCATGGCGTGCCCGTGGGCGGTGAACTGGAATATGTTGATGGCAACACTTTGTCACACGCCTTATCTGGACGGAAACACTATAGTTTTTAGTGGATGAGATTTATTTGATTAGATTGTTTTTCGATTTTTTAGTTATTTAACATTTTGATTTTTCTTTTGATTTTAAATAGTAATGCAATAAACCGTATTTTATTCTCAACCTTAAGTTTTATTTAAGCTTGGATTTTTATAGTTAACATAACCTCGTAATTTAGGAGTCAGTTATGTTAACTACCCATGCAGCACACAATGAAACATGTGCATACAACTCTCGTAAAGTAACCTCAACTCCAGTTACCGTAGCGCTGGTTGCTCAACAGGACTCAGCCAGACAATCTGTTGAACAGTTTATTCTTCAAGGCTATCAAAAAGCATTTAGAGCCTGCTTTTCTGAATTTATGCCGCAACTTATTACCCTTACTAAAGGTAAGCATTGTGCGGCGCTAGGACTAAGAAACGCTCAACAACCATTATTTATTGAACAATATTTAGCTGCACCGATAGAAACATTAACACTGTTTAGTTCACAACAGGTAGCGCGCAGTCAAATTGTTGAAATCGGTAACCTTTATAGCAATGCTAAGCCGTTAACTTTACCCTTGTTTTTACTGACAGCAGTTGCCCTTTTTATCAACGAGCAACGCTATATGGTATTTGCTGGCACTGAGCAGGTACTGAGTTTAATTCAAAGTACCGGGATTACGCCGACAGTTATTTGCCCGGCAAAAGCTGAGTATATTCAAAATCGTGAAGACAACTGGGGACGTTATTACGAGACAAATCCGAATGTTGTCGCGGTTGATTTGCAACAAGTGGTCAAGGTGATTAACCGCACGCCTAGATATAGCAAAATGTTTGAGCAGCTTAGTGATGAAATCGCACAACTAAGTCAAACGTTATCGTTACATTTACCTTTTAAACATACAGGGAAGTAAAGCTATGTCGTTAATCGATAGTATTAAGCAACACCAACAAAAATCTGTTGCACTCAGTGAGGAGTCTAGGGCGCTTAATTATCAGCAATTGATTAGCGCGGTTAATGAATTGTCAGCATGGTTAGTAGCGCAGAAAGTCACTAATGTCGTTCTGATTGCTGATAATTCAATTGACTGGGTTTTAGTGGATTTGGCGTGTCAGGAAAGTGCTGTCTGTTTAACGCCGATACCGACATTTTTTAGTGGGCAACAGCAACAACACGTGTTGTCTTCGGTAAAGCCTGAATTAGTAATTTCAGCACAGGGTGATGGGCTCAATCAAGTTATAGATTTTCCATTGTGTGAGCTTAACGCTTTTAGGGTTAAACAAGTTGAAACGCCTTTGTTACCAAAGGGCACGACTAAAGTTACTTTTACTTCTGGTTCTACCGGGCAACCGAAAGGCGTCTGTTTAGATTATCAACAGCAGCTCAATGTGGCTAATGCCTTGCGTAAAACTATTGATATTGAGCAACCGTGTCATTTATCACTGTTACCTTTTTCGCTATTGCTGGAAAATATTGCTGGTATCTACGCGCCATTATTAGCTGGTGGCATTGTGAAGATAGCGAACGAGCACCAACGGGGCTTTAATGGTTGTCAGTTACAGTCAGTTGAGCGGTTATTAGCACTGATCAGCCAAAGTAACCCGAACAGTTTTATCTTGGTTCCTGAATTGTTGTTAGTGCTGATTGGCGCGAGTAAGCAAGGCTGGCAAGCGCCACAAAATTTAAGCTTTATTGCCGTTGGTGGTAGTAAAACGTCTGCTAGCGTATTAGCGCAAGCGAGGGAGCTTGGTTTACCCGTTTATCAGGGCTACGGTCTATCAGAGGTGAGTTCGGTTGTGAGCTTGCAATCACCGAAGCAAATGTTAGATAACGCATCCGTTGGTCAACTGTTACCGCATATTAATGCAGAAATCCGAAATGACGAACTGGTGGTGACAGGCAATTGCTTTCTTGGTTATCTCGGCCAGCCTGAAAGCTGGTGTCCACAAGAAGTGGCTACAGGTGACTTGATGTCTATGAAAGGGAAGCAGTTGTTTTATCAAGGACGTAAAAAAAATCTGCTGGTTAATTCTTATGGTCGTAACATCTCTCCTGAATGGCTCGAAAGTGAGCTACTTGCCAGTGGACTCTTTAGCCAGGTATTAGTGCTAGGGGATAATCAGCCCTACTGCGTTGCTTTACTGGTACCAGTTAACTCTGCGGTTAGTACTAATAGTGTGGCGCAATTTATTATGCAAGTAAATCAAGGCTTACCCCAGTATGCAAAGATCGAAAACTACCTTTGCCTAACACAGGCTTTTTCTCCGCTAGATAATTTACTGACTACTACCGGAAAGTTGAAACGCGCCAATATTGCTCGTTTTTACCAAAATGAAATTTACCAACTTTATCAACAACCGACATTGAGCGAGCAAACCGCTGCTTAAGATTATTCCTTTTATTTAACGTCGAGGCCGAATATGACACTTTATCAACGATTAATTAGCGAAACGCAAACCGAACGCGAATACTTACTATCTGCTCCTATGATAGTGCAATGTATGGAAGGCAGTTTTTGTTTGGACGATTATGTCGCATTTCTAACCCAAGCTTATCATCACGTAAAACATACGGTCCCATTGTTAATGAATGTCGGGGCTAAGTTAACTGAAGAGAAAGAGTGGCTCAGAGAAGCGGTTGCCGAATACATCGAAGAAGAACTCGGTCACCAAGAGTGGATTTTAAATGACATTCAGCATTGTGGTTTTGATAAGGAAACAGCACGTCATAGTCAGCCCTCTGCGGCAACTGAGCTTATGGTGGCGTATGCATACGACATGATTAACCGCTTGAATCCTTTAGGTTTTTTCGGCATGGTCCATGTGCTTGAAGGTACCAGTATCGCGATGGCGGATGCGGCTGCAGATAGTATTGAGCAAAAATTGCAGTTACCTAAACAGGCTTTTAGTTATTTACGCTCTCATGGTGCTCTTGATCAAGAGCATGTGAAGTTTTTCCAGTCTTTGATGGCAAAAATATATGACGAACACGAACAGCAAGTGATTATTCATGCCGCCAAACGTTTCTTTGTCTTATATGGCGATATTTTCAGAACCTTAAATCCACAACATGGTATTGCCAAAGCAGCATAGGAGGCAGAATGACACAAATAACTAAGTGTTTACTTACTGGCGCAACTGGGGGGATTGGTAAAGCTATTGCCCATAGATTAGCTAATGCCGGTTACTCTCTCATTTTGCACGGCAGAGACAGCAACAAACTTAAACAACTTCAACTTGAGTTAACCGGTACTCATGAAGTTTTGGCCTGTGACTTATTAGTTGCTGAGCAGCGTCAAAAGCTATTAACTCAGCTGAAACAGCGCGCGGATATTAGCGTCTTGATCAACAATGCTGGCATTAGCGCATTTGGCTTATTTGAGCATCAAGATAGTCAAGAAATAGCGCGACAACTGACCATGAACTTGACCATTCCAATGCAGTTAACTCATGCCTTACTGTCTCAAATAGAGTTTCATCAAGGCAGTATTATTAATATAGGTTCGGCATTTGGAGCGATAGCTTTTCCTTGTTTTACCAGCTACAGCGCAAGTAAGTTTGGCTTACGTGGATTTAGTGAGGCACTGTCACGTGAGCTGGCTAACCGTTCGGTTCATGTCGGCTACTTTGCCCCGCGTACTACCGCAACAGCAATTAATTGTGCACATGTTGATGAAATGAATTTTGCCTTAGGTAACAGTGTTGATAGTCCGGAATATGTTGCTCAACAATTATTGACGTTTATCACCAAAAAGCAAAAACGGATGAGTATTGGCTGGCCGGAAAAGTTTTTTGCTCGACTAAACGGATTTTTGCCTGAACTGGTTGATAACGCATTAGCTAAAAAATTAAAGGTAATTTGTCATTACTTGCCGCAATTGTCACTGACTCAAAAAAAGAGTCATCAACAACAGGAGTCATCAAATGAAATTGTTAAATAAATCACTATTATTTATAGTGTTATCTACGTTAATTAATGTTGCTGTTAGCGCGAAAGCTGATGGTTTAGATAATAATGAGTTATTAGATATTCAGCATAAATGGGCAGAGGTCAATTATCAATTAAGCGATAAAGCTCAGCTTAAAGGTTTTGAGCAATTGATTGCTCAAGTAGAAATATCACTGAAGCAGCAGCCAGATAATGCGGAAAATTGGGTCTGGCTTGGTATCATTCAATCAAGTTATGCTGGGGCGAAAGGGGGGCTAGGAGCTTTGTCTTTTGCTAAAAAGGCGAAAAAATCGTTAGAAAAAGCGCTGTCTATCAATGATACTGTCTTAGACGGTTCTGCCTATACCAGTTTAGGAACCTTGTATTATAAAGTGCCTGGCTGGCCAATCGGTTTTGGCGATGATGATAAAGCAAAAGAGTTGCTTGAGCGGGCATTAGTGTTAAACCCTGATGGAATAGATCCCAATTATTTTATGTCTGAATATTGGTTTGAAGAGCGCAAATATGAGAAAGCTAAAATGTTTTTAGAGCGCGCGCAGCAGGCGCCAACGAGAGAAAATCGCCCACTTGCCGATAAATCTCGACATTATGAAATTACCCAACTGATGGCTAAAATTGATAGAAAGTTAAAGAAAAAACATCATTAATACGCCCTAATAACAAAGAATAATGAGAAGAAACAGAGAGCATAGATGAGAGTATTATTGGTAGAAGACGATATCGCCTTAGCGCAAGGGTTACAGCAGTCACTAAGGAGAGAAGGCTATAGTATCGACTGTGTTCATGATGGAAAATCGGCATTGCTGGCTATTTCAGCAGGCTCGGTGGAAATGGTGATCTTGGATTTAGGCTTACCAGATATGGATGGTTTGCAGGTGTTAAAACAAGCTAAGGCGAAATATAAACAGCTACCAATCTTAATTTTAACTGCCAGAGACAGCTCAGATGATAAAGTCGAAGGGCTGGATTATGGTGCGGACGATTACTTAGTCAAGCCGTTTGACATGGCTGAGTTATTTGCCCGATTACGGGTGATTGAACGCCGCTTAGGTACCGCAGACAGTGCTCGAATTACTCACAATAACGTTATTTTAGATACTAAGGCGAATCAGGTTTTCCTTGATGGTGAGGCAGTGAGCTTTTCTCGTCGTGAATATATGATAGTGAAATCATTGATGGAAAATATTGGCCGAATACAGTCAAAAGAGCAGCTGGAAAATAAGCTTTATGAATGGGGAGAAGAAGTCGCCAGTAATACCATTGAAGTGCATGTTCACCATGTCAGGAAAAAGTTACCGAAAGATTTTATTAAAACGGTGCGAGGTGTCGGTTATATCGTGAGTAAGCGCTAGATGTCGATCCAGCGTTATTTGTTTTTACTGATCATTTCCATTGTTACGTTAGCAACGTTTGGTGCTGCTTTGCATGGCTATCGGGCAGCAATGAGTGAACTGGAAATGATCTTAGATCAGGAACTGGTGAGCCTTGCTCATTCACTTACCAGCGTTAAATCCACTGAGGTTGTAGTAAAGCAAGAAAATCAGACACCGTTTGCTTATCAGGTTTGGCAAAATCAGCAATTAGTCGTGCGCTCCAGCAATAGCCCTGAGATTCCATTAACTGGCTTTACTCAGGGCTTTGGTTATAAAAATTTTTTAGGTGCCCGTTGGCGGGTTTATTGTCAGCAATTTGCTCAGCGGTGGGTAATGGTGGCACAACGACAAAATCAACGTATTGTCTCTGCAGAGCGGGTGCTGTTGACTTCAATTACTCCCGTTGTGATCACTATCCCTTTGATTGGTTTGTTGGTACTGCTGGCGGTGAGGACAAGTTTGTCACCATTAAGAAATTTGTCAAAACAATTGAAAGCTAAGTCGGCGGATGAACTTGAGCCGGTGGCGTTGGTGAAAAACTCAAAAGAACTTGAACCTATCGTTGATACGATCAATTCTGTTTTGGCGCGATTGAAATCGTCATTTGCCCGCGAAAAACGATTAGCCTCTGATGCCGCTCATGAACTTAGAACCCCGATCAGCGTTTTGAATATTGCTGCTCATAACTTAGTTTCGTCGTACCAAAATAACAGTTTAACTACAGACTCATTTGAAGAATTACAACAAGGGGTTGAGCGTATGGCCCATGTGGTTGAACAGATCCTCGCACTTAATCGCACCTCACCTGAAAATTTTAATCATTGCCTTGTAGCACTTGATATCCAGTCTATTTTACAAAGTGTTATTGCTAAACTCTATGTTAGGATCGAAGATAAACAACAAACGGTGTCGTTAGACAGCCAATCATATTGGGTTAAAGGGGACGAGTTCTCTTTGCAAACCTTGTTTGAAAACTTGGTCAGTAATGCCAATAAATATGCTGGAAAGGGCTGTGAAATCAAGCTGTCGACACAGTTAAACGGGCAAGAACTCTGTGTCATAGTTGAAGATAATGGGCCTGGTATTGCAGTGGCGGAGCGAGAAAAAATCTTCGATCGTTTCTATCGTTTAGAGCAGGCCAGACAAAATACCGGAGTAACAGGGTGTGGTTTAGGGATGTCAATTGTTAAGCATATTGTTGAATTGCACCAAGGTCGCATTGCACTTGAACAGTCTGTACTAGGTGGGTTAAAAGTGCTGGTTTTTATTCCGCTAGCACAAGGGGCACAACGACAGAGCAATGGAAGTTAACATGCGAATAAATATCAGCACTCTTTTATTGTTTGCCGGCTTGTTATTGCTCAACAGTATTCGGCTGTGGGCAAAAGAGATCCCGGAATTTCATTTGACCTTGGAAAATCATTTATTTTTTCCGGCAGAAATTGAGATACCAGCAGGAAAAAAGGTCAAACTCATCATCTTTAATAAGGATGCCGAGGCTGAAGAATTTGATAGTTTTGATCTGAATCGGGAAAAGGTGATTTTTCCCGGACGTAAATCAACGATTTATATTGGCCCTTTACCACCGGGCGATTATGAGTTTTTTGGTGAATATAACCCGAATACAGCAACAGGAAAAGTGATAGTAAAAGGGGACTCTGATGCTGATTAATACGGTTATATTGGTGTTAAGAGACTTATTGCCACTGGCTATTTTATTGGTTTGGATAATGGCCTGTATCAACCCTTCGTTTATCTCATTTAAGCGCGTTATTGCTGTGCTGATGATCAGCATTATCGGCGGTATTATATTTTTTGAATTAGCCCCATATTTTAGCGAGAATTTTCAGGGAGCAGGGTTGGAACTAGCCTTTGCTGCGCTAATGTTAAGTTCATATTTTGCTTTACTTTATGCTAGTGTCAGCTCGTTGCACGGTGGTCAACATCAGCTAATGACCTACATAGGACTTTTTATTGGTTTATCTTGTCAGTTCATTATTAAAGGCACTTACTTTTTAATTTACTTTAATGGTTATATTAATCGCAGCACCAATGAAATGAGTCTATTACTTGGGGTGTTGGTTGCTGCTGGTATCGGCCTGAGCTTTAGTATCTTATTGTTCTTTCTCTTACGCTGGCTGGCGAATAATCATTATCGCATCTACTGGCAGGCACTGTGGGCATGCTTTCTCGCTGGACTGGTGGCGCAAATGGTGCATTTATTGTCGCAGGTAGACTTGCTCAGTGACAGTTCCGCGTTATGGAACAGTGGTTGGTTAATAGAAGACAGTTCTGAGTATGGCCATGTTTTTCAAGCGTTAATAGGCTATGAAGCAACGCCATCAATGAGCTATCTCATCATTTATCTAAGTGCGATAGCCCTTTTTTATCTGGGTAAATTTATTATGGGTAAGTATTCGTTTAACAAAGTGGCGGATGTCAGTGTAGGTAAGGTAGATAACAGATGAAGCAATTAATTTTTATCTGGGCTGTGTTAACGATTTCATTTCAATCTATTGCGGATGGGGTAGTGGTTGATAAAGTTTATTCCCCTCATTTGTTGCCACAAGAGCAGCGAGTTGAGTGGCGTTTTATGTCAAGACAGTCTGATACGAAAGGTAATCAGTTAGGGCAGCGGCTGGGTTATGGTTACTCGATGTCTGAGTATGTTACGGTTGAGCTCTATTTGTTAGGTGAGCGTGAACTTGATACTGATGATTTTGGTTTGGCAGGTTATGAATTTGAAACTCGCTGGATGTTAACCGATCAGGGGCAGTATTGGGCGGATTGGGGCCTGCTGTTTGAAGTAGAAAAAGAGCATATCAACGATAACTGGGAAGTAGCTACAGGTTTACTTGTTGAAAAAGAGTTTGGCAAAACCAGTTTAACGGTCAACTTATTTGCTATCTATGAATGGGGGCATACTCGCGAAAATGAGTGGGAAAGTGAAGCCCGTATCAAACTAAGGTATCGATATACACCAATGTTACAGCCAGCGATTGAACTTTATGCGGGGGAAGATTTTCTAGGCATAGGTCCTGCGTTTCAAGGGATACATCGATATAAAGGACAAAAACAGTTGAAATGGGAAGCGGCATTTATTAGCGAAATCACCCAGTCAGGAAAAGATCATACCTTACGTTTTGCCATAGAATATGAGTTTTAAACGTTAAGGGCACAGCTAAAGATTTACAAGTGTTTAATATGTTAGTTATTTTGGGTGGCAGCCTAGCTAAGTAAGTTACTGACGTATTAGCGACGGTCGCGAGCTTTTCTATTGCGGACTTTGAAAAGCGTTTTACTTTAGTCTGTGTTAGCGTGCTTGCACCTCACGTGTCGTAAAATTTTATACCTGTGGAGTTGTCATCCATTACATACCATTCCATTCTGGAGCAACCTGACGTTAAAGTGAACTGTGCAAGTTGTCCAAGTGCTTTAGCAGCAATGCCTTGTCGGCGAAATTCAGATTTAATATAAATCGCCTGCATAAATAGTTCTCTGGTACCAAAAAAAGTGGCAAATTTCCAGCTATGAATGACAAATCCGGCAATGATATTATTGCAGGTGATTAGTTTGGCAAACGCAATGGGGGCTTGGAGAGAATGTTGGTTAATCACTGCTTTTTGCTAATTGATACGTGCTTTATATTGTCGCTTTCTGCGAGCGGGTAAATCAGTGCTAGTAAAATATCTATCATCTATTTTGTTTTTATATTTAGAATCAAGTCCGGCTATTGCTTGGGAGTATTCTTTACAAATTGGCGCGAAGCCATGAAAATGTTATTTTTGGAAGCTGTGATACCAACACCTGCCGAGAGTCATACTGCGATCAACAAACAGTGTTGCTAATAGAGAAAATTTAAGTAAAAGATTAAAAATTTATTATTTGAAGCCTAATTGCGCTTGAATTCAGATCTGTTATCCCCATATTTCTATTTATCCTAAGGTTTTACCTTATCAATTCGTAATTTTAAGATATTCAGATAGGAGATGGCTCAGATGTCTGAGACAGGTCAAAAAGAAGTTCATGGCTTTCAAACTGAAGTAAAACAATTACTTCAATTAATGATTCACTCACTTTATTCCAATAAAGAAATTTTCTTACGTGAATTAGTATCCAATGCTGCTGATGCGTCGGATAAATTACGTTTTCAGGCATTATCAAATGCTGATTTATTTGAAGGCGATGGTGATTTACGTGTTCGTGTTAGCGCAGATAAAGACGCGAATACTGTCACTATCTCTGATAACGGTATTGGTATGACTCATGACCAAATCGTTGAGCATTTAGGTACTATTGCTAAATCTGGTACTGCGGAATTTTTCTCTAAGCTGTCGGGAGATCAAGCGGCTGACTCACAATTAATTGGTCAGTTTGGTGTTGGTTTTTACTCTGCGTTTATCGTTGCTGATAAAGTGACCGTACGCTCTCGAGCTGCTGGCGTACCAGCCTCAGAAGGGGTGGAGTGGCAAAGTGAAGGGGAAGGTGAATTCACCACCTCAAAAATTGAAAAAGCCAATCGTGGTACCGACATTATTCTTCATTTAAAAGAAGATGAAAAAGAGTTTGCTGATGACTGGCGCTTAAAATCAATCGTCACTAAATATTCAGATCATATTTCCGTAGCGGTTGAAATGTTAACACCTGAAGTACCTGCGGTTGAAGCACAAGAAGAAGTGAAAGACGAAGAGGGTAATGTGACTACCCCTGCGGTTGAAGCACGTGATGCGATACCTGCTAAATGGGAAGCGGTTAACAAAGCAACAGCGCTTTGGACGCGTGAAAAAGCTGATGTTAGTGAAGAAGAGTATAAAGAATTCTATAAGCATGTTTCACACGATTTTGCCGATCCATTATTGTGGGAACACAACAAGGTAGAAGGTAAAACAGAGTATACATCATTGCTTTACATTCCAAGCAAGGCACCGTTTGATTTATATAATCGTGAAAAACAACATGGTTTAAAACTGTACGTGCAACGCGTTTTTATTATGGATGATGCTGAACAGTTTATGCCAACTTACCTGCGTTTCGTTAAAGGTTTATTAGATTCTAATGATTTACCGCTAAACGTATCGCGTGAAATTTTACAAGACAATAAAGTGACACAAGCAATTCGTAAAGGTTGTACTAAACGTGTACTTAAAATGCTTGAAAAATTAGGTAATAAGGACAAAGAGCAATATCAAACATTCTGGAATGAATTTGGTCAAGTACTAAAAGAAGGTCCGGCAGAAGATTTTGCTAATAAAGAAGCGATTGGAAAACTGTTACGTTTTGCATCAACGCATGAAGATACGCCTGAGCAAAATGTATCATTGACTGACTACATCGAGCGGATGAAAGAAGGTCAGGATAAAATTTACTATGTGGTTGCTGATAGCTTTGAAGCAGCGAAAAACAGCCCGCATTTAGAAGTATTCCGTAAGAAAGGCATTGAAGTGTTACTAATGTCTGACCGTATTGATGAATGGTTAGTCAGTCATTTAACTGAGTTTGACGGCAAGCAGTTGCAATCTGTTGCTCGAGGCGGTTTAGACTTAGGTGAGATGGAAGATGAAGAATCGAAAGAAGCGCAAGAAAAACTTGAGCAAGAATTCGATACTGTCGTCAAACGGATGAAAGAAGCGTTAGGCGATAAAGTTAAAGACGTAAAACTATCAAGCCGTTTAACAGATTCACCTGCGGTTATTGTCACCGCTGATGATGACATGAGTATTCAGATGCAAAAATTGATGGCATCGGTTGGTCAGGATGTTCCTGAATCTAAACCAATTTTTGAGATCAATGGTGAGCACGAATTAGTTAAACATGTTGCCGATGAGCAAGATGATGATAAATTCAAACAATGGGTTGACGTGTTATTTGAACAAGCAACATTAGCAGAACGTGGCAGCTTAAAAGATCCGGCAAGCTTTGTTGCACGTTTGAACCAATTGATGCTGAGCTTAACAAAATAATATTGTTAGCTGAAAAAAGTCACTATTTAAACCTCGGTTTAATTAGACTTTAGTAGAAAAAAGGGGCTTTTTGCCCCTTTTTTGTTAGATGTTCATAAATGTGACTTGTTTGCCAAGTTGTGACTAGGTATAGTGTGGCACCTTAAATTACGAATTACAGCTACTCATTTGGCGGTTGAATTTTTCAACATCTTTAGCACAGTTTAACAGCCAAATTAGTATATAAAATAGAAAGGCGAGACAATATGCGCATTATTCTTTTAGGTGCTCCGGGCGCTGGTAAAGGCACTCAAGCACAATTTTTAATGGCTAAATATGGCATTCCACAAATTTCTACTGGTGATATGTTACGAGCAGCAATTAAAGCGGGTACTGAGTTAGGCAAAAAAGCGAAAGCAGTAATGGACGCTGGCCAGTTAGTTTCTGACGAACTGATCATTGGCCTCGTTAAAGAGCGTATCGCTCAGGACGATTGCCAGGGCGGCTTTTTATTGGATGGCTTTCCTCGTACTATTCCACAAGCGGATGCAATGAAAGAAAACGGTGTTGCTGTTGATAGCGTTATCGAATTTGATGTACCGGATGAAGTGATTGTCGAACGTATGGCAGGGCGCCGTGTACATGCCGGTTCTGGCCGTGTTTATCATGTAGTCTATAATCCACCCAAAGTGGAAGGTAAAGACGATGAAACAGGCGAAGAGTTATCTATTCGTCCTGATGATGAAGAAGCAACCGTACGTAAGCGTTTAAGCATCTATCACGAGCAAACAAAGCCATTGGTTGATTACTATAAAGCGGAAGCACAGGCGGGCGCTTGTCAATATTTAACCATTGACGGCACACAACCGGTTGAACAAGTCAGTACGCTGATAGCGGAAAAACTTGGCTAGTTGCTAAAAAGAAATAAATATTAAAGGCTTGCATCTGCAAGCCTTTTTTATTGTCTGCGCTCGTGTTAATTTGAACGCAGGTTTTGCCTGCTATTAATTGAGGAACCGCATGGCACAATTATCAATTACTGGTCTTTATTTATCTTTATTGGGATTGCTTTATGTCGTATTGGCACTAAAAGTTGTTAAATTACGCACCCATTTTAAAGTTGGTATTGGCGACGGTGGCCAGGGGGCATTAGCAAGAGCAATTAGAGTGCATGGTAACTTTGCCGAATACACACCGATCGTTATATTGTTACTTGCCTGTGCTGAATTAAATGGCAGTCATCCAATGATTATTCATTTTGTTGGAGCCGCTTTTTTTATTAGCCGGATCATACATAGTATTGGTATTACCAAGTCTCAGGGAGTCACCAGTTTTCGCAGCTGGGGCATGATTGTTAGTTTTCTATCGATAATAGTACTAGCGCTTGAAAATATTCGACTGTTTCTGTTTGCATAACGGTGATAAACCATTCATTAAGCTATGGCTTGCACCATAGAAATATGAGGAATGCCATCTTCTAAATACATTGCAGAGCACGTCTCAAAACCATGCTGTAGGTAAAATTTTTCTAAATGCTGCTGGGCGGAGATTTTAATTGCTTGCTGAGCGAAACGTTGCTTACATAGATCAAGCGCCTTTTCTATCAATTGATGGCCTAGGCCTGTCCCGCGCGCTGATTCTGCTACGACAACACGACCAATAGCCGGGTGTGTAGGATAGGCAACTCCTTTCGCTAATATGCGTAAGTAGCTGGTCATTTCATTTTGTTGGTAACAATAAAGGTGCAAGGTTTCCGGGTGGCGATCTAAACCGTCTAGCTCAGGGTAATAACATGCTTGCTCAACGACAAAAACGTCAACACGCAGTTTTAACAAATCGTAAAGTTCATCTGTAGTGAGTTCAGTAAAGGTTTTAATTTGCCAGCTAATATCTTGTGCCATAAAAAAAGTTAAATAAGCAATAATTGCTTATTTAACCATGTATTATAATACTTGTATAGTGGAATTAGTCAGCGTTAACCTATTGCAATACCTGTAAATAACCGCTGTAACTTTTACCTTCTAAATAGGATAAAATTTCGCGTTTATAGTCAGCAATATTAATTTGCGGGAATTCTTTTGCCATAATTCCTTGCAAGGCTTCAGGCGCTGCAAACAATATATAACCGAGTGGTAAAAACTTAGGATTAAAATCTTTCCGGTAAACAATCGTTCTAATTTGTGAGGGTGAATAATATGCCTGTTGACCATAATGTTTGATCAACTGAGGTAATAATTTGTTGCCGTATTTTTTTAGTGACCAATAGGTAAACATAAGCTATTCCTTAGCTGTTAAAAACAAGTCCATATAATAGGGCGCATATATTACCGTTTTGTTAATTGAGAATCAACGATTGTTGACAATACTGCGGCCGTTAGCGAGCAAAAATACGTAGTTTAAGAAGATTGGTATTAGTTATTTATTTGTAAAATATTGAATTTTTCTCGCACCTAACAGTTGAACCAAGGTGCGAGAAATTATTGGTTAAAGTAAAAGTTAAGGGGGGCTATGTTTTATTATGGCGTTGCTGCAATACAGTCATCACTTCGCTGAGTTCGATGTTTTGATCTTGTAATAGCACTAAGGTGTGATAAAACAAATCTGCACATTCCCCCAATAAGTCATCTTTGGTTTCCGCAACGGCTGCTAATGCGACCTCGACGCCTTCTTCTCCTACTTTCTGCGCTATTTTGGTCGTGCCTCGGCCAAATAGTTGTGCAGTATAACTATTTTCTGGGGCATCATTTTTACGTTCAGTTATTACTTGCTCTAATTGACTGAGAAAATTTTGTTTGGTTAACTTTTGCTCAGGAAAGCAAGACTCAGTGCCTAAATGACAGCTTGGCCCAAGTGGCTGGCAAGCAATTAGTAAACAGTCGCTATCGCAATCAGCAATGACTTGTTTAACGATTAAAAAATTGCCTGAGGTTTCACCTTTGAGCCAAAGCGCCTGTTTCGAGCGACTAAAGAAGGTTGCTTTACCTGAAGTTAACGTTTGTCTTAGTGACTCGCTATTCATATAAGCTTGCATTAATACTGCGCCGGTTTTGTGGTGCTGAATAATTGCGGGCAATAAACCATTCATTTTCTGCCACGCTAATTGCTCTATATTTTCTTCGGTGACTAACATAATCGGATCTCAATATTGTGTTGTTTTAACGTTTGTTTTAATTCACTGATGGCAATAATGCCTTTGTGAAAAACACTGGCAGCAAGCGCACCATCTACGTCTGCTTGCTTAAATACATCGCTAAAGTGCTGCATTTCGCCTGCACCACCAGAGGCAATTAATGGGACTTGGCATATTTGACGCGCTTTTTTAAGTTGCACTAAATCATAGCCCTGTCTGACGCCGTCCTGATTCATACAATTAAGTACAATTTCACCCGCGCCACGTTGTTGTACTTGCTCTATCCAGTCAAAGGTCGACCAGGTAGTTTGCTGGCTGCGGCTTTCATCACCAGTGAACTGATATACTTGATATTCTCCGGTGGATTGATCAAAAAAGCTGTCGATACCAACTACAACGCACTGTTGACCAAAAACATCTGCCAGACGAGAAATTAACGTCGGATCACGTAACGCGGGGGAGTTAATACTGACTTTATCTGCCCCCATCATTAAAATTTCTTTCGCGTCCGTTTCACTTTTAATCCCCCCGGCGACACAAAACGGAATATCGATTACCTGGGCAATACGACTGACCCAGCTTTTGTCTACCACTCTATCATCTGAACTGGCAGTGATATCGTAAAAAACCAACTCATCCGCCCCGGCTTCAGCGTATTGTTGTGCTAGTGGCACGATATCGCCAATAATTTCGTGATTACGAAACTGTACCCCTTTGACTACTTTACCGTCCCTGACATCCAGACAAGGAATTATGCGTTTGGCCAGCATGCGATCGCCTCCTCTAGTGTGAATTTACCTTCGAGTAATGAGCGACCCAAAATGACACCTTTTACCCCGGTTGGAATTAACGCTTTGATATCCGCTAAGCTGCCAATACCGCCAGAAGCTTGCCAGTGAATTTTTGGATATTTCTGACAAAGTTCACGATATAACTCGACGTTAGTGCCGGATAAAGTACCGTCTTTGCTAATATCGGTACATAAAACGTGCTTAACACCTGCATCTTGATATTTGCTCAGTAACTGCTCCAGATTAACACCACTGTCTTTAAGCCAGCCATGGGTTGGCAGTGTTTTATTGCCATTGGCATCAATTTTAATATCGAGAGCGAGCACTATTTTTTCACTGCCATAAGTCATTAACCACTGGCGTACTAACTCTGGTTGTTTAATCGCTAAACTGCCAATGACAACGCGATCTGCTCCTAGCTCTAATAGCTGTTTAACATCTTCTTCACAGCGTACGCCACCACCGACCTGAATGATCATTTCAGCATGATTAACCAGACTTTTTAATGTTTTCAGTTGACGTTGATTACTGTCTTTTGCGCCATCGAGATCAACAAAATGCATCACTTTTGCACCGGAAGCTGCATAAGCTTGCTGACGCTCTAATGGAGAGTATTGATAATTGGTTTTTTGCTGATAATCACCCTGAAATAGGCGTACCACTTGACCGCCAATTAAATCGATTGCTGGGATCATCATAATTGTAATTCCTTAGCTGATAATGTCAGAAAATTCTTAATAATTTGGCTACCGATATCGCCGGATCTTTCCGGGTGAAACTGGCAGCCGATAAAGTTATCTTTGGCAATCGCGGCCGAAAATTCAGCGCCATATTGGCAACTGGCAATGGTATATTCGCTTATCGGCGCCCCATAACTATGAACAAAATAAACATAGTCACCGTCTTTTATGCCATGCAATATCGGATGTGGCTGCTTTATGGCTAAGGTATTCCAGCCCATATGAGGTAATCGTAAGCCTTGAGCGTTTAACGGCTTGACCTCAGTTGGGATCAAATTCAGGCATTGAATCGCTGTATTGTCGCGATCCGTGACTCGTAACCCTTCTAAAGAACAACGCGTCATCAGTTGCATACCAAGGCAAAAGCCTAACACTGGTTGAGTTAATTGCTGTAAGGTGTTAGTCAGCTGTTTCGATGTGATATTTAGCATTGCGTGTTTGGCACTGCCAACACCAGGTAAAATCACCTTATCTGCATCTCGAATTTGATCGTTATCATCTGTAATAAGTGCCTGAAAGCCTAAACGTTCGATGGCAAATTTTACTGAAGATAAATTGGCACATCCGGTATCGACGATAACGATTTTTTGCTGCTTTATCCCTGTCATAATGCACCTTTAGAGCTTGGCAAAACATCACCACTGACAGCAATAGCTTGTCGTAGTGCACGGCCAAAAACTTTAAACAAGCTTTCTACCTGGTGGTGACAGTTTCCTTCTGTGGTAGACAGGTGCAAAGTGATCGCCATGGCATCAGCTAATGAGCGAAAAAAGTGTGACACCATTTGTGTTGACATCTGGCCAACCTGATTGTCGGTGAATGTTGCATCAAACGCTAACCATGGGCGTCCTGATAGATCGAGCGAACATTCTGCCCGACATTCGTCCATTGGCAGCACAAAACCAAAACGGCCAATACCACGCTTATCGCCAAGTGCTTGCTTTAGCGCTTGTCCAAGTGCTAAAGCCGTATCTTCAACACTGTGGTGCTCATCAATGTGATAATCACCATCGACAGTTACTTGCATGGAGAACCCGCCGTGGGTAGCAATTTGTTCGAGCATGTGATCGAAAAATCCTAAACCGGTGTGAATATTAACCTCACCGACTTTATCGAGGTTAATCGCCACACTGATATCGGTTTCTTTTGTTGTGCGAATGACCTTAGCCGTGCGGGGCTGAGTGAGTAATTGCTCGGCGATTGCTTGCCAGTTATTTGTTACTCTGTGGTATTTTATGCCGGGAATACCCATATTGGCAGCCAGCTGAATATCGGTATCACGGTCACCGATGACATAGGAGTTGGCAAAGTTAATCTTACCTTGTTGCAAATAGTCACTGACCAAGCCTAACTTAGGTTTGCGACAACTGCAGTTATCTTGTTCAAAGTGCGGGCATAATAATACCTCATCAAAGATCACTCCTTGCGAGTTAAATAATGCCATCATTTTATTGTGCGGCAGATCAAAGTCAGCTTGTGGGTAGCTACTGGTGCCAAGTCCGTCCTGATTAGAAACCATGACCAGGCGGTAGCCCTTTTTTTGTAACTTCAACAACACAGGGATCACGTCAGGCTCAAACGCTAATTTCTCCAAACTATCTACTTGTTTATCGCTGATAGGTTCCTCAATCAAGGTGCCGTCGCGATCAATGAATAATATATTTTGTTGGGATTGACTCAGTGCCATATTAGTTCTCATTCTGTAAAATATTTTGCGTGTTTTTGCGATTAGCAAATGCCATGGTAATTGTTTGTTTAAGCTTTAATAATTCATCATCACTGCCAATGCTGATCCGTAGGCAGTTGGTCAGGTTTAACTGCGCCGATTGGTCGCGAATTAAAATGTCTTGTGCCACTAATGAATTAAAAATAAAGTGTTTTTCATCAGTAGATGATGTTTGAAACAAGATAAAATTGGCGTCACTGGCAAATACCTTAGTGCACCAGTCTTGATTTTCCAGCCAATCTGCTAATTGCTGGCGTAAAAAATTGCTTTGCTGAACCCGGGTGTTCATTTGCTGTACGCCAGATGCAGCCAAGTTGCTACTAGCTATTTCCGCTACCGGTAAAGCAATAGGGTAGGGAGCGATCACTTTACTTAACATCGTAATAATGTCAGCGTTTGCTAGAGTAAATCCACAACGCAACCCTGCGAGTGCAAATGCTTTAGATAAAGTACGTAAAACGACTAATTGTGGATACTGTGCAAGCCAGCTGGCGACTGATTGTTCTGGGCTGAATTCAATATAGGCTTCATCTACGACTACCACTGCACTATCACTGAACATATCCAGCGTCGCCTTTATCGATGAAGCAGATAGCAAGTTGCCTGTTGGATTACCTGGGGAACATAAAAATACCAGTTTCGCTTTGCCTACTTGTTGTGCCATTGCGTCTAAATCGAGCTGGCAATCTTCAGTTAACGGCACCTTGATAATACCGGCACCGTGATTTTCTGCACTGATGCTATACATGCCGTAAGTTGGCGGACAGATCAGAATATTATCTTGATAGGCGGTACAAAAAGTACGAATTAATAATTCGATACCTTCGTCGGCGCCGCGGGTGGCAAGAATATTTTCTCGTGCCAGCTTGCTATATTCACTATAGGCGGAGATTAAATTTTCCGGTTGAAAGTCTGGGTAGCGATTAATGCAATCACTATTAAGTTGATAAATACCTTGGCCAGACGCTTCATTAGCATTGAGCCAGATTTTTTGCTTAACCTCATTACCACCAGAGTATAATCTGCGTGCCGATTGATAGGGCACCATATCAATTAATTCTTTTCGTGCAAGTTGCTTGGCTACTGACATCGAGAATTCTCCCCTTGCTCATCAGACAGGCGAATCGTAACCGCCCGTTTATGCCCATCAAGTCCTTCGGCATCGGTCAGTTCAATAATACAAGGAGCAATATTCGCTAGGCCTTGTTTGGTAATGTGTTGTACGGTATAGCGACGTGAGAAGTCAGCTAACGATAGACTGGAAATCACTTTAGAGTAACCATAAGTCGGCAATACGTGGTTGGTGCCACTGGCGTAATCTCCGGCCGATTCCGGCGTATAGGCACCGACAAAAATAGAGCCGGCGTTGCGTAGATTTTGCAGTAAGCTTTGGGCATTTTCTGTTTGAACAATTAAATGTTCAGGACCGTAACTATTAGAAATAGTAACGGCTTGTGATAAATCTTCTGTTAAGATCAAGCGGCTCTGGATTAATGCTTGCTCGGCTATTACTTGGCGTGACAGCGTTGTGATTTGTGTTGCCAACTCATTATAAACTGCGTCGATTAACGATTTACTGTCAGATAACAAGATCACTTGACTGTCCGGACCGTGCTCTGCCTGAGAGAGTAAATCAGCAGCAACAAAGCTAGCGTTGGCATTAGCATCAGCGATCACTAATACCTCTGAAGGGCCGGCTGGCATATCGATAGCAAAGCCAGGTACTTGCTGCGCCAACTGTTTCTTCGCTTCGGTCACATACTTATTACCCGGGCCAAATATTTTATTAACTGCCGCTATCGTTTCAGTACCAAAAGCAAGTGCTGCACAAGCCTGAGCGCCGCCAATGGCATAAATTTCGTTAATGCCACATAAATCTGCTGCAGCTAATACTTCAGGAGCTAAGTTACCGCTTTTATCGGGAGGGCTGACTAACACCACCCGCTGACACTCTGCAAGCTGTGCTGGAACGCCAAGCATTAAGACCGTTGAAGGCAAAGGTGCACTACCGGCAGGGATGTATAAACCGACACTTTCTATTGCTTCAGTTTTTAAGGTACAAACTACACCAGGTGAAGTTTCGACTGTGATATCTTCAGGTTTTTGTGCTTGATGGAAACGCTTAATTTGCTGATAGGCAGCATTGATTGCATCAAGTCTTGCTTGACTTAATGACGCTTTAGCTACGGCGATTTGTTCATTAGTGACTCTCAGGCTTTTCAGATCACAGCCATCAAAGCGCTCAGTTAAATCAAACAGCGCACTATCGCCTTTTTGTCTGACGGTATTAAGAATATTACCTACTTGGGTCGCCAGCAGTTCACTTTCGGCAATCGCTGGTCGTGCTAAGGCGTTTATTTGTTCCTGTGGCGATAATGCTGCCCAGTTAATTGTTCTGATCTTCATAGCTCTACTATTAACCCATCATTTTTTCTATTGGCATCACTAAGATAGAGTTACAACCTAGTGCATTAAGTTTTTCCATGGTTTCCCAGAAAAAAGTTTCAGTAGCTACTACGTGTACTGCCACTAAATCATCACGACCTGCAAGAGGTAAAATAGTGGGGGTTTCCGAACCTGGCATTAGGGCGCACACTTCTGAGATCTTATCTTTTGGCGCGTGTAGCATAATGTATTTGCTTTCTTTCGCTTTCATTACTCCCTGAATACGCGGCAATAACGTATCTAAGATACTTTGTTTTTCACTATTAAGTGGTGTTGCTGTTTGGATCAGTGAGGCTTTTGAACGGAAAATTTCTTCAACTTCCACTAAACCATTGGCTTCAAGTGTGGCACCGGTAGAAACCAGATCACAGATTCCATCGGCTAAACCAACACGAGGTGCGACTTCTACCGAACCTTTAAGCAAACAAAATTCGATATTAATGCCATTTTCTTTGGCAAAGCGATTCAATAATTGTGGATATGTAGTGGCAAAACGTAAGCCATTCAAACTGTCTATGCCTTGGTAGTTAAACTCTTCTGGCATAGCTATCGACAAGCGACAGCCACCAAAATTCAGCTGTGTGGTTTTAAAGTATTGTGATTTTTGCCCCATTAACTCACGCTCTAACGCAGTTTCTTCTAAGGTGTTATCACCAACAATACCGAGATCACAGACGCCATCCATAACTAAGCCTGGAATATCGGAACTGCGCACTCGCATTATGTCGATTGGCATATTGGCGACATGAGCGAGTAAGCGTCGATCCGAAACATTGAGCTTTAAGCCACAACGTTTAAGTAATGCTTGGGTATCGTCACTTAAGCGACCTGATTTTTGCATTGCGATGCGTAGGCGTGTTTCAGTCGTCATCTTTTTTTCCTATTAAAAGTTAAATCTTGTTGTTTAAAAAAGTGTTTACTCAAAATTCCTGTATATACAATTCTCTCGCCCTAAAAAGCGAAAAACCCCCGAAAGAGGTGGACTCTTTCGGGGGTTTTAGAAACTACTTTTATAAACGCCGCTGAAAGGTCCATAGCCCCTCAGCGAACAAACCTGAGTGGCTAATCCGTATGATGGTGATGATGATGGATAACAGTCAGGTTTATTGTCATAATTTGCTCTATATATCAATTAGCAGTGCTAAGTATGTAAAAATAACTTGACGAAGCAATTGGTAATTCCGTCGGTTATTTCTTAATTACTATTTACATTACTGATAATTTGCTAGTGTAGCAAGTATTAAATGTGATTGTTTTATGACAATATCGTCTAATAGATAAACATTTTGTTATCGGCTTATAAAATGTTGGCACTTGCCGATACAAGGTTATCATCAGGAAGTAATTTGATAAGGTCTCAGGTGATTAGATGGATATTTTTACTACAGCGTTAGCCAAGATAAGAGCAAACCCGATCAGGCCAGATAAGCTTAGGGTTAAGGCGTTACGTAAAGAGTCGGCAACTAACGAGTTGACGGATGATATTAATCATCTTGAAGATCACCAGTTGTATTTTATTGATGAGAAAACTCATCAGCAAAATAAGGGAAAACAGCAACAAACTAAGCCTCAACAAACAGAAGAAGGCGTTAAGGCGAGTGAAGACGTCATTTTGCATAAACAAGATATTTTGCACCCTCAGCCAGCAAAAGATAATGACGATGATGAAATAGAACACCTAGATATTTTTATTTAAGTAAAATTTATTCATTACGAAGTTTTTAGTATTAAATGTTGATTAACAATTAAGCTACTGATATAACAAGAAGAAGCAAAGGAGGCATGATGCTGATTCAAAAGTTATTGAGGGTAGAATACTTACAGTCAAATCAATCAAGTATTAAATCTTGGTTGTCATTAAATTTAGTTGCTAACCTCATAAAGGCTGTCGTTGTTGTTTTTATTTTGCTGTACCTTACAGCTAGATATCAGCAATATAATGCAGAACAAAATGCCACTGAGCAGCTGTTAACATCGCCAAAGGTCAATGATATCTACTTTCTTGATTTTCGTTTGATTTCCGATAATTTGCGGCCAAATGAAAAATATCGTGTTGCTAAAATCTTTGATATTACCGGTGATATCGTAACTTTGCGTTATGGCGATTTATTGTTTGCTAACAAACATTCGGCAGAAGATAGCGTCAGGTTTGGACAATTACGTTACCAAGATTATTTTCAACCAGAACGTATTAATCTTACTGTTCAAGAACTGCAGCAGTGGCGAGCTAAGGAAGCTATTTACCTGGTGAAACGTCCTAAACTGAATAAACTTTTTGGTAACTATGTTGGGCCTGTGAATCAAAGCCAGCCAAGTATGCAGTTTATCCAAGGACGCCGTGAATATTATACTGGACGAGCGCATCTGGCTAATAGCCTTAGTGAAACTAGTATTGAAGATGCCTTTTATTATTTTGAAAAATCTGCCACATTGGGTTATTCGCTAGGGCAAGTCAGTTTAGCAGAGCTTTATTTAACCGACGAATATGGCCATGATTTAGAATCGTCTTTGTATTGGTTGGAACGGGCGGCTTTACAAAGTCATAAGCCAGCAATATTGAAGTACGGCATCATATGCCAACAAGTAGAAAACTGTAACTTAGGGGATTTTTATCAGATGCTGATTGAAAATGGCGTCAACCTTAAGGTCAGGGAAATGCCGGTAAAATTGATGCCAGCCAGTGTGCAGTGATTAGGTGGTAACACCGTAATTATCACTTTCTTTCTGCCGACGGGCTTATATAATAGCGCCATCTTCGTTTAATAATAAGCCCTATGTCGCCGGTCGAACACGCCTTTTCTCAACATGGTATTCTAGCTAAAGTCCTAACAGGCTATTCACCAAGACAAGCACAACTGGATATGGCGCTTGAAGTTGAATTGGCGATCAAACAGCAGTCATCTTTAGTGGTAGAAGCGGGGACAGGTACTGGGAAAACTTTTGCTTATTTAATCCCTGCGCTGCTCTCTGAAAAGAAAGTGATCGTTTCAACGGGTACCAAAAACTTACAGGAACAGTTGTTTCATAAGGATATTCCTCTATTACGCAAAGCGATGGCAACCAATGCCCAAATTGCTTTATTAAAGGGGCGTGCTAATTATTTATGTTTATATCGACTGGAATTATATCGTCAGGAGCGCGGCCAATTAGATGCCGCTATGCTGGCCGATTTTGTTAATGTCAGCAGCTGGTCAACATCAACTCATAGTGGGGATATAGGTGAGTTAGTCAATGTCGCGGAAGACTCTGCTATTTTTCCTTATGTCACCAGTACCTTGGATAACTGTCTCGCGAAAGATTGTCCACATATTGAAGACTGTTATCTAGTCAAAGCACGTAAAAAAGCGATAGATGCGGATGTGGTTGTGGTTAATCATCATTTGTTTTTTGCCGATATGGCATTAAAAGATACTGGTTTTGGTGAATTGATCCCCAAGGCTGACATAGTCGTTTTTGATGAAGCGCATCAAATACCAGATATCGCCAGTGAGTATTTTGGTGAAGCGTTTTCTTCACGGCAAATTCTTGATCTATGTTCAGATGTGTTACAACTGTTTCATACCAGCTTAACCGATGTTAAACAGCTTGGTAAAGCGGCTGAAAAATTGCAAAAAACGGCACAGGAATTCCGTTTATTATTTAACTATGACCCTGAACGGGGCAACTGGCGAGAAAAATTACGGCATCCCGCGATTGCTAGAGCATTTGGTAATATAAAAACAGACTTAGATTTTTTATATCAGGTGATCAAGTTATGTTTATCGCGTAATGATGCCATTGATAACTGCTTTGAGCGAGCGCTGGCAATTTTAGCTAAGTACGACATTATGGCGAATGTTGAACAAAATGGCATGAGTTTTTGGTATGAAACGACCCGTCGACATGTCGTATTACATTTAACACCATTAAGCGTTGCCGATAAGTTCAGTGAATTTATTCAGCAATCGAATGCTGGCTGGGTGTTTACCTCTGCAACGATTGCTGTTAATGAAGGTTTTACTCACTTTACGGAGCAGTTAGGCTTAACTGATGCACAAACGCTACTAGTCGATAGCCCGTTTGATTACCTTAATCAGTCGCAATTGGTGGTGCCTCGATATTTACCCGATGCCAATCAAAAAGGGCGGGCGCAAGCATTGGCGGATCTAGCTCAGCCATTAATTGAAGCCAGTCATGGCGCCTGTTTTATGCTGTTTACCAGTTATCGGATGTTAAATCAGGTTGCAGATATTTTAGCTGAACAAATTAGTAACCCATTATTAGTGCAAGGACAAATGAGTAAGGGGAAGTTGCTGGAAGATTTTATTACGCGCAGTGATGCAGTCTTATTGGCGACAGCAAGCTTTTGGGAAGGGGTTGATGTTCGGGGAGATAAATTAACCTGTGTCATCATAGATAAGCTGCCATTTGCCTCTCCTGACGATCCTATGTTACAGGCCCGTAGTGAAGATGTTCGCCGCCAGGGCGGAGATCCATTTAGTGAAATTCAGCTTCCGCAGGCCATTATTGCGCTTAAACAAGGTGTTGGTAGATTAATTCGCGATGTTACCGATCAGGGAGTCATGGTAATATGCGATGATAGACTAGTGAATCGCCCTTATGGGCAAATGTTTTTAAAAAGTCTGCCGGATATGCGTCGTAGTCGAGATATCAATAACGCGAGTACGTTTTTAACGTCACTTCATGCGCATAGTGAACAAGAGCAGCATATATAGAAAGAATTTATGGTAAATTATTTAGCAATCGATGCATCTACAGAAGCCTGTTCCGCGGCGTTAATGTTTAATGGGCAGTTATATCAGCAGTTTGAGCTTTGTCCTCAGTCTCATAGTTTAGTGTTATTGCCTATGGTGGATAAGTTACTCACTCAGGCGGGATGCCAGTTAACGGATCTGGATGGCTTAGTGTTTGGTCAGGGACCGGGCAGCTTTACCGGCGTACGTATCGGTATTGGTGTGGCACAGGGATTAGCGTTTGCCGCTGATCTACCTGTGGTTGGCGTATCAACATTACAGGCGATGGCACAAGTCGCTTATCAGCAGCATCAGCAAACTGAAGTGATTGCCGCAATTGATGCCCGAATGTCAGAGGTTTATTTAGGCTATTTTCGATTAGACGCAAATGGCATCATGGCACCTATTGTTGAAGAAGCGGTTTTACCCCCTGAGCAAGTTCGTCATTATTTAACCGAGCGTGATCTGTTAGCAGATGATACTAAGCCTTATGGTGTCGGTACTGGCTGGGATGCTTATCAGGAAAAATTAGCGGGTTTGACGGTCAATCAGACCAGTCCTGAGGTGTTATATCCTCATGCTGAGGCTATGCTCACTATTGCTGAAGCTGATTTTGACAACGGAAACGCCGTTAGTGCAGAGTTGGCACAACCTGTGTATGTAAGAGATACTGTGTCATGGAAAAAGTTACCGGGTCGAGAATAACACAGTATTATTTTGTGATTTGGTAAAAGTTTGATAGATTTAATATATGCAAGTTAATAGCGCCAGTTCATTTACGCCACAAGCAGCGAGTTCTTTAGCCGTTGATAATCAAGTGCGGGTCAATGAAAATAATGACAGATTAACGGCACGTCAACAACAGCAGAAAACGCCGCAAAAAAGTGCTGAGCAGCAACGAGCTAATCGTCTGGATATTGACGAACAGGCAATTGCCATCGTTGAGCGTGAACAGCAAAATCTGTCGGTAAATAATCAGGCGTCAAATAGTTCAAATACCTCTTATGATCAACCCTCTCAGGCAAATCAAACGGCGGTCTCTACCTATCAATCAGTGGACAATATAGTTAAACGCGAAACCATTGAGCAAGCGTTTGGTGTTGATTTATATGCCTAATGGCTTTCGTTGTGCTGATACAATATTGTAGTTATGTCTGATATTACAACTTCCGAGACTATGAAGTTTAGTGAAAAATATCGCTTTGCTATAGTGTTAATTATGGCGGCGTTCATTATGCAAATCCCTTATCTTTCTATCCCACTAAAATGGTTTGAAAGCTACTTTCATGAAATGAGTCATGGTTTAGCTGCCCTGGCTACTGGTGGCAGTATTGTCAGCATTCAGTTATTCCCTAATGGCGCTGGGCTTTGTACAACTCGTGGCGGTAGCAGCTTTGTTATTAGTTTTTTTGGTTATGCTGGTGCCAGTTTATGGGGCATGATCATTTATCGGGTGGCTGCAATGCATCAGCGAATGGCGCAGTTATTCAGCGGTATCATCGCCTTAGTGATTATTATTACTATGGTATTTTGGCTCGCTGATTGGTTAACTTTTGTTATTTTATCCGTGTTGCTGACAATAGTGTTGCTAAAGTTCAAATTGAAAAACTTGAATTATTTTCAATGGTTGTTACAAATAATTGCTGCAGTGGTGTTGCTTAATAGCGTCAAAAGTCCTTTATATTTAATTGATGGTCGAATGCTAGGAGATGGCGCATCGTTGGCGCAGTTAACCTTGATACCTGAGATTATCTGGGTAGCAATATGGTGTGCTTTAGGCATGTTAGCGATTTGGACATTGATGAAAACTAAAATTTAACTGCGCGGTCTTATAGTTAGAATTGCGATTAAGAAGAACATAGTACGAGGAAGATAATTATGTTGAAAAAATTGATAGGGCTATCAGTGGTTGCATTGTTCACAACTGCTTGTGTGCATATTCCTGAGTCAGTAAGAGTAGATGAATCAACACCATTAACAGAATTTTATCAAGTGCGTGATAATGCTAAATTACATTTAGGTGAAATGGCCCGTTGGGGAGGGGTCATTGCAAAAGTCGAAAATCACGCTAATAACACTATGTTGGAAGTGGTTAATTTTGAGCTTAAATCATCAACTCGCCCGAGTGTAAAAGATGAAACTCAAGGGCGTTTTCGTATTTATTATCATGGCTTGTTAGACCCTGTTATTTATAAAGAAGGTCGCAGCATTACCGCGTTAGGTAAAGTTGCGCCGTCAGAGCAGGGGGTGATAGGTGAGCATGAGTATTTGTACCCTGTGCTAAACGCCAGTGCAGTGCATTTATGGAAAAAGGTACAGAAAGTAGATGCTTATGTTTTTCATCAGCCTTTCTGGTATACCCCATCGTTATGGTACTACCCTAGACCCTACTACGGCGGGCGATATTATTATGCTCAACCAAACGTTAAGGCTAAGGCAAAAGCCAAGAAGTAATTATCGAGTATGAGTAGTACTGATAGATTGCGGGAAGTCAGTTTTGATTTAAGGGAGTTGACGTTATCCGGCTTAGCAAAAGGCGACAGTAATGCGCCTTTAGTATTATGTCTTCATGGCTGGCTCGATAATGCGGCGAGTTTTACGCCGTTAATGCAGACATTAAATGACTATCAATTGATCGCGCTTGATTGGCCGGGGCACGGTCATTCCGAACATCGTGGTCAGGACGCTCATTATCATTTTATTGATTATGTCTATGATCTTTTGCTGTTGTTTGAAACGCAGCAATGGCCAGCTATTGATATTGTCGCTCATTCGATGGGTGGCATGATTGCCTCTGCTTTTGCCGCGGCATTTCCTGAAAAAGTAAAAAGTCTGACATTAATAGATTCAATCGGTTTTATTAGCGCTAAGGCCGAACAAACCACTGAGCAGTTGCGCTCAGGTATGCTCAGTCGGTTAAAATTAAAAGGTAAGCGCAAACCTGTTCATCCATCATTGGAGTCGGCGATTACTGCGCGCAGGCAAGTATCAGATTTACGTTATCAGGACGCAAAACTCATAGTGGAACGAGGACTGGTTGAATATTTGGGCGGTGTTACCTGGCGGGCGGATAGCCGTTTACGAAATACATCTCCTTATCGACTGACACTTGAGCAAGCGAAGCAATTTATCAAGGATATTCAGGCACCGGTGCAACTGATTTATGGTGATCAGGGGCTGGTGCTAGTTGAGTATGGATTAGCTGAATATGGTCCTTTATTTCAAAATTTTATCGCGCATCAGTTACCTGGCGGTCATCATATTCATATGGAACAAGCGGAAAAAGTAAGCAGCTTGATTCAGTCATTTATTGAAAATGCTGTTGAAGTTTAATCATTATCTCAACTCGGTTTGAGCAGTATTTAATAAGTTGAAATATAATAAGTTTATATTTTTTATCATCTGTAATTAGATCATTTTGCTGAACGCAAGGCAAATTTACACACTAGTTGTGGCTCTACTACAAGTGAATTTAATGCAGAAGTCAGTAAAAATAGTAGCTATAGAAAGATTTATTAAGCTGACTTGAGGTTAATTATGCAACAAAAGCGTCAAAAGACGGTAAAAATGATAGACATTAGACCAGTATTGAAGTAAAACTTCCAAATTCAAACATCTGTTTAAAAAATTAGGCGCTATCATTAAAGCTAAGATCTTTGTGATAGAAAAATAATTAAAATCACATCGCGTGAATACCGTCTAAAGTTAAAGTTGCAAGTATAAAGAGGAGAGCAAAGTGCAGAGTGCTGAGCGAAAGATTTGGTTGGAAAAAAGTTATCCCCCCGGCGTGCCATTTGAAATAGACCCAGACAAATATTCCTCTTTAGTTGAGTTGTTTAATAAATACGCAGGCATTTATGCTAATCGTGCTGCGTTTATTAACATGGGAGTTGAGATCAGCTATGCCGAATTGGAGCAACAAGCTAAAGCATTTGCTGCTTACTTACAACAAGAGCTGGGATTAAAAAAAGGCGACAAATTCGCGATTATGGTGCCTAATTGCTTGCAATATCCAATAGCTTTATTTGGCGCATTACTAGCAGGTTTAACGGTAGTTAATGTTAATCCTTTATATACCGCACGTGAGCTTGAACATCAGCTCAATGATTCAGGCACCAAGGCGATGCTGATCATTGAAAACTTTGCCCATACCTTAGAGCAAGTAATTGATAACACAAAAGTTGAACGAGTTATCTTAACCTCGTTAGGCGATCGTCTGGGGATGATTAAGGGCACTGTAGTAAACTTTGTCGTTAAGCATGTTAAGAAAATGGTGCCGTCATTTAAACTGGCGAAGACCATACGTTTTAATCAAGTGATCACTAAAGGCAGTAGCTTACCTTATACGCCAGTATTACTTAATGGCGATGATTTAGCGTTTTTACAATATACCGGTGGCACCACAGGCGTCTCGAAAGGGGCTATGCTTACTCATCGTAATATGGTGGCAAATCTGCAACAAGCAAAAGCAGCGATTAAACCTCAGCTTGAAGAAGGTAAAGAGCTGGTAGTCACGGCATTACCGCTTTATCACATCTTTGCATTAACCGCTAATTGCCTGACGTTTATTACCTTAGGTGGTACTAATTTACTGATCACTAACCCTCGTGATATGCCGGGTTTTGTTAAAGAGCTAGCCAAATATCCATTTACCGCATTAACCGGGGTGAATACTTTATTTAATGGCTTACTCAATACGCCAGGTTTTGATCAATTGGACTTTAGTCATCTCAAAGTATCATTAGGTGGCGGTATGGCGGTGCAGCGTCCGGTGGCAGAACGCTGGGAAAAAGTCACCAATACTCGTTTACTTGAAGGATATGGCTTAACTGAATGTGCACCACTAGTTACTTTGTGTCCTTATAATCAGCAACATTACACAGGTAGTATTGGTTTACCGGCGTCTTCGACCGATATTCGTATTGTTAAAGAGGATGGTACAGATGCTGCTGTCGGCGAGTCAGGGGAAATGTGGGTCAATGGTCCACAAGTGATGGCAGGTTATTATAATCGTCCGGAAGCTACAGCTGAAGTACTGAAAGATGGCTGGTTAGCTACTGGGGATATCGCTGAAATGGATGAAAACGGCTTTTTCCGCATAGTTGACCGGAAGAAAGATATGATAATAGTCTCTGGTTTTAATGTTTTTCCAAATGAGATTGAAGAAATTATTGTCAGCCATGATAAGGTACTAGAAGCCGCAGCCATTGGCGTGCCACACGAAATTTGTGGTGAAGAAGTGAAAGTCTTTGTCGTTGCTAAAGATAAGACATTGACCCAAGAAGAAGTCATCGAGCATTGTCGTGAAAACCTCACTAACTACAAAGTGCCAAAGCATGTTGAGTTCCGTGATGAACTGCCAAAAACTAATGTCGGTAAAATCTTGCGTCGGGAGTTGAGGTGATTTTAAATCAGTTTTAGTTATGATAGAGCCGAACAGTTAAGCTGGTCGGCTTTTTTAGTTTTTAGGGCGCATAGATAGGGCATTTACCTTTGATTTATCGTGGTAATAACAAGTCCTGAAGTGATAAAAGTAAGCCCCGCACCTATATTTAACCCAGACACTAGTTTAGGGCGGTTTTGCAGCCAGTGGGTTAACTGAGATGCGAATACGCCCATTAAGCTAAAGCCAATGGCCGTTAATATGGCAAACCATATGCCATAAGCTATCATCTGGGCGGTAATCGAGCCCAATTCTGGATTAACAAACTGAGGTATAAAGGCTAAAACAAACATACCTGGTTTAGGGTTAAGGGCGGCCGATAAAAAGCCGGTTGAGAAAATTGTCTTTAATGGTTGTTTTGTCGCTGGCTCAAGTGAAAATAAATTTTTTGCCCGTAATACTTTAACTCCTAACCAAATCAAGTAAGCCGCACCGATAAACTTAACCAGATAAAACGCAAATATTGATGTTTGTATCAGTAAGGTTAAACCAAACGTGGCGGCGAGTACATGAAATAGAATCCCGGAGCCGGAGGAAAGCCCTGAAACGAGCGCGGCTAACTTGCCTTGGCTTAAACCTCTACCTATAGCAAGTAAATTGTCCGGGCCAGGGGAGATTACTAATAACAAACAAGCCGCGGTGTAAGTAATAAATACGTCGAGTGGAAACATCCTTTTCTCCTAACTATTAATTGGTAATTTAGTTATCGGTTGGCCGGTTGCGGCATAATAAGCATTGCAAATAGCCGGTATGGTTGCCGGTACTACTTTTTCACCAACACCTGAGGGGATTTCCGCACTTGGCATAATAAAGCAGTCAATTTGTGGAATATCAGGCATACGTGGCAGTCGATAATCATGAAAATTACTTTGTTCAACTTGCCCATTGCTTATGGTAATTTTATCATATAGCGTTAATGACATGCCGAAAACTACCCCGCCTTCCATTTGGTTGAACACTAGGTCGGGATGAATAATTCGACCGAAATCTCCTACACTAATGACGCGATGCAATTTAGGACGGTTGTTGATGATTGAAAGTTCAACTATTTGTGCGTTGCAGGCGTAGTAATTTTCCTCGGGATAATTTTCTTCAAATAGCGCACAGCCAAGAAAATGACCTTTGGCTAAAGGCTTACCCCAATTGGCCAGTTGTGCAGCTTTTTCCAGAACGGCTTTTGCTCTGTGGTTGTTAGTTAACAAGGCTAAGCGGTAATTCAGTGGATCTGTATTACTGTATGCTGCCAGTTGATCGATAAAACATTCTCTGACAAAGCAGGAAGTGGAATGGCCGATTGAACGTAAGATTCCGACGGCAGGTCCTTTAGGTTCATTGTCGGTATAAGCATGGTTACTGATATTTGCGATATTGTAGGGCGAGCTGTCGATACCGGCAAAGGTCAGGTAATCAACCGCTTCCACTGTGTTGTTTACTTTTGGGTATTGATAAAACTGTAATATTGACGGGCCAGCCGCCTGCTGGCTTAACCCTGTTAATTCCCCGTTAGCCGTTAATGCCGCTTTTGCTTGGTAGACGGTTGCAGGTCGTAACATATCATAGCGAATATCATTTTCCCGGTTGTAAATCAGTTTGACAGGTTGAGCTGCTTTCTTGGCGATTAATACCGCGTCGATAATAAAATCGCGATAAGATTTTCTGCCAAAGCCGCCGCCAAGTAGAGTGACATTTACCGTGACTTTTTCTTTTGGTAAACCGAGTAACTCACTAACATCTTGTTGAACTTTATCGGGCGCCTGTGTCGGTGCAAAAATTTCGCAATGCTTATCGCTAACAATAGCCGTAGCATTGAGAGGTTCCATGGTGGCATGTGCCATATAGGGAGTTTCAAATTGTGCTTCTACAATGTGTTCAGCTTCAGCAACAGCTTGAGAAAAATTACCATTTTTATTGACTGTGGTGGTATTTGCTAGCTGATTTCGATATTTATCCATAAGAGCGTGACTGGATATTTTTGAATAACCGTTAACTGACCAGTTTACTTCCAGCTGCCTGGCGGCCTGCTGTACATGCCAGAAGTTATTACCGATAACGGCGAGTCCTGCTACCGTCGCTATTATTTCTACTTTGGAGGTGTTAGCTGGCGCACGCCAATCTATCAGCTTTGCGTCTCTTACCGGTGGTTTAATTATAGTGGCGATTTTGGCACCATTAACATTGACATCAATACCATACTGCGCTTGTCCAGTGACTTTATCTGATAGTTGTAGTTGAGGAACTGATTTGCCTATCAGAGTGAAATTTTCTGGAGATTTCAGTTTAGCATTTTTCGGTGCTGGTAATTGTGCTGCTATTTTAGCTAGACGACCAAAGCTGATTTTAAGTCCATGTGGGCCATAAATGAAGCTTTGACTGGCTTTACACTCCGATTGCTTAACTTGCCAGCGTTGAGCCGCCGCAGCTATTAATAATTGTTTAACTCGGGCGCCTGCCATTCGGGCAAAGGTCCAGCCACTATGGATACTGATACTGGCGGTAGTGGTTTGAATGCCGTATTTATCTTCATCTGCCTTGGCTTGCTCAACCCTGATCGATTGCCAATCTGCTTCGAGTTCTTCCGCGATTAGCATTGGTAGTCCAGTTAGTATGCCTTGCCCCATTTCCACTCGGTTAAGTATGATGGTGACATTGTTATCGGCGCTAATGTGAATTAACGCGTCTAATTCATGCCATTTCGATAATGTATTTGGTGACAGTAATTGCTGAGAATTACTTTGTAACGAAAAACCAAAGAGCAAGCCGCCACTCGCTAACGCACTTAGCTTTAAAAAACTTCGTTTATTCATTTTTATTTACTCGGTAAGTTTGCTAGCGCTGTGTTGTATTGCTTTGCGTATGCGTTGATAAGTGCCACAGCGACAAATGTTACCGGACATACTGTGTTTGATTTCTTCGCTATTTGGCGCGCTATTTGTTATTAACAAAGCGGTTGCTGACATTATTTGGCCTGATTGGCAATAGCCACACTGCGGTACGTTTAGCGCTTGCCATGATTGTTGAACCTTTCGACCAACAGGCTTATCATCGATGACTAGCGTGTCAATGGCTTCTATGGTGGTGACTTGTAGGTTTTCAATTTGTTTAATTGGCGTGATGCAAGAACGGATAGCCTTTTTATTAACTAAGACGGTGCAGGCGCCACACAAACCTTTGCCACAACCAAACTTAGTGCCCGTAAGTTTAAATTCGTCACGTAACAGCCAAAGTAATGGCATATTACTATCAATGTTCGTTTGTAAGTTTTTACCATTAAGAGTGAAGTGAATCAAAAGCGTTATCCTTGGCTGTACCAGTATTTAAACTGTGACAAAGGATAACGATTATCTTGATTTATTTTAAATGAGTAATTTTCAACGGTATGAAAATAATTCATTCTTTTATTGTATTAAACCGATAGTAATGACATCAGCCAATGGCGTATTAAAGTGATGTTAGCATCTTTGGCTCGCTTTTTATGGTAAGAGAAGTAATAACCATCTTGGGGGAAACTAACATACTTATCTGATAACTTAATCAGCTGCTGGTTTGCTAATTCCGGCTCAATTAAAGATTCCCCTAATAGGGCAATACCTTGGCCTGCTAATGCTGCTTTTAATATCAGTATGCTATGGCTAAATTCTTGCTGCTGTTTTTGGGGAAAAGTGACATTTTGCTCTTCTTGCCACTTTTTCCACGAACCGCCGCTTGGCAAATCGATAAGCTTAATGCTGTCATCTTGTAAAAGTGATGACAAAGTCGCGCCTTGCGGGCAAAGCGCAGTGCTAAATACCGGGAAATATCGTTCTTTTTTCAAGCAAATACATTGATAGGCCAAATCGTTAACTGGTTTGTCAGATAGTATAATGTCTAGGCCAAGCCCTGTTTCAGGTTCTCCTCGCTGTAACATTTTTAGCCGTAAATCAAGCTCTGGTGTTTTGGCGAGTAATTCATTTAATGCTGGTGTTAATCTATGTATAGCAAAGGCACTATACACGCCAAAATGTATACAAGGGTCTACTGTTCCTTGAATGGTGCTGACGGCATTTTCGATAAGAGACAGCCCTTGATTTACTGCAATTGCTAACTGTTCTCCTTGTTCTGTTAGTTCCGTTTTATTCGCGCTTCGAATAAATAATTTACAGCCAAGAAAGTTTTCTAGATTTATGATTTGATGGCTAACAGCACTTTGAGTGAGCGATAGTTTAATCGCGGCCTCACTAAAATTACTTGATTTTGATGCGATAGCAAATACGCTGAGTGATTTTAGTGGTGGCAGTGCTTTAGGATTAAGCATGTATCTGAATTACTATGAATAATATTAATGATTGTAGCGTTCGATAAAGCTCATGGTCAATGTTAATAGTCTTAGTATGTCATATCTTCAGTAAAGCGTGTGCCAACTCTGTGTCGGCACTTATATAGTATCTTTTATTGATTATTGTGCTTTTAATACTTGTCCGTTAACGCCTTTACTGTCGTCTGCCATTAAATAAACATACAGTGGCATAATTTGTTCTGCTGTTGGCAGTTTACTTTGATCTTCTGCCGGATAGGCTTTAGCACGCATTGGCGTTGCAGTGGCCCCCGGATTAATTGCATTTACCCGTAGGCTAGATTCATCATATTCGTCTGCGATCACTTGCATTAGACCTTCAGTAGCAAATTTAGAAACGCTGTACGGCCCCCAAAAAGCACGACCTTGGCTGCCAACTGTTGAGCTGGTAAATATTAAAGAGGCAGACGGCGCCTTTAATAGCGTTGGAATTAAGGCTTGCGCCATCAAATGCTGTGCCGTCAGGTTGACCTGAATTACGTCATTCCAAACCTGTTCATGAATATGAGTATAAGGAGTGAGTTCACCTAACATAGACGCGTTAAATAAGGCACCGTCGAGTTTACCAAATTGGTTTGCGATAGTTGCCGACATATCGATATAATTTTGTTTGGTCGCGCCTTTGAGATCTAATGGAATAATGGCAGGTTCAGGCCCCTCATTTGTAACTATTTCGTCATAAACGTTTTCTAATTTTTCAACGGTTTTACCAAGTAATATTACTGTAGCGCCTAACTGTGCATAGGTAAGTGCAGCTTGGCGACCTATACCGTCACCGGCGCCGACAACTAGTATGGTTTTATTGGATAAGCAGTTTTCTTTAGTAGTGTAATCAAACATAAAAATGAAAAATTATGGAAATAATAATTATATTCTACTTGCTGCAAAATAAGCTGGCGAGCAAAAGTTAGCGAATATGCGAGAAATTTGGATAAAATGTTAATAATGCGAAAAAACCACTGGCACATCTAATCATCTTGGGTTAAGTTTAACTGGTCATACTTGTTAAAAATTCATAAAAATAATGAGTGATCTATCAAGTAAAAAATAGCAAAGAATAAAGACTAGTATCTGGGGAGAAAGAATGAAAAAGCTAGTGCTAAGTATTGCAATTGCTTCAACTTTAGGGTTGAGTGCCTGTGATAGTGAAACCGTCAAAGATGTAAAAAAAGAAGTTGTTGAAAATGGTCCTGTGGTAATGGAACCAGCCCGAGTGGTATTTGATCCGGCTAAAGGAATTGCTGGTTTGTCAGTGCCCAATGATTTAGTGTTTCAAGGCACAAAAGACGGGACACTTGAAATACCTGTTGAAGACCCAACTAATGGTGCCGACCCTTTTGTTGCTGCCAGTGCATTAGACGGCTGGTCAACAGCGCAACCTTTTATCCTAAATATTGATTTTCCAGAAGATCGTTCTTTAGATGCCAGTAGTGTATTAAATGCTGAGTCTGTTCGTATTTTTGAAACCACTATGGGTGGTGATGCCAGCGATGCTGATTGTGCAACTGTCGAACGTGGTCTGGCGTGTAAAGTGGTCAAAGAATTAGTGTTTTCGCAAGATTTTATAACTCAGCCTTCAGGTAATGCGATTGCGATAGTACCGTTAAAACCACTTAAAAGCTCAACAACTTACGTCATAGCGTTAACGAATAGTTTGCAAGATAATTTAGGGGAAGCAGTTGCCGGCTCCAGTACGTATGAATTAATGCGTCAGGATATAACAACTCATCCTTTGGGCGATGCTAGTCAGCTTGGCTTACAAGCGGTTATTAATAGTTATGAAAAAGCCGCGGTAGGTGCTGGCGTTGAAAGTGACTCTTTAATTTACACTATGGCGATGACCACCCAGTCTACGACAGATGTTTCCTATACCTTAAAGAGTTTAATGGCGAATAATTTACAGCAGAACATAGTGCCTAGTATTAGCATGGCTGATACGGGTATGTCGGTAGCTGATGTGCTGGACGGGCAAATTCCAGCTGAAACAGTACCCTTATATTCAGCGGCTAATTATATGAAAGGTAGCATTACCTTACCTTATTATTTAGGCGTACCAACCGCGGATAACTTATTGGCACCAGTGAATACCTGGTGGACAGGCTTATGTGATTCAGGTGCGATGTTAGCGGGGTTAGCTGCAGCTGATCCTACGGCTATTCCAACAGAAGCGGTTAGTGAAACCGATGCTATGTGTATGGCTATTTCTCAGGCGAGCGGTTTAGCCGCGCCGGGATTACGCGATATTGGTATCGACACAGAGCGTAACTTAACGCGTTATAATCCGGTGCCAAAACAAATGGCGATGATGCCAATTGATGTGCAGATGACAACGCCAGATTTAGCTTGGGCGAATCCTGTGCGAGCAAGCTTAGGTATGGAGCCGATAGCTGAGCCAGAAGGTGGTTGGCCTGTAGTGATTTTACAGCACGGTATTACCAGTTATAAAGAAGTGATGCTGGCTGTTACCGGCATGTTATCGGTTAATGGTTTTGCAACTGTTGCCATTGATCATCCATTGCACGGCAGCCGCGGCTTTGATTTAAATGGTGATGGTGTTGACGAGATTAATGCAACAACTGCTAGTGCTTTACATTATGTCAATTTGGCCAGTATGTTAACCATGCGTGATAACACCCGCCAAAGTGCGATTGATATTGTTGGTTTACGTTTAGGGTTAAATTTCTTCGGTGGCGTCGATAGTAATGGCAACCCGATAAATATTAATAGCTCTGAAGTACACTTCTTAGGGCATTCCTTAGGCGCTATTTATGGAATGAATGCAATCGCTTTAGCAAATACGCCATTAGCACCTCAGGTTGACCCATTATTTCATATCACCAGTAGTGTACTTGCCTCTCCCGGATTGATGTTAGCGAATTTTGGTATTGAATCACCGGCATTTGAGAATTTAATTAAGTCGAACTTAACTTATGAATCATTGCCTGAATTTAAAGCCTTTGTCGATACTAACTACCCTGATGGCTATACCCAAGAGCAATTAAATGCCTTGTATGAAGGTTTTTATGCCAGTTTAACCGATGCTCAGCGCGCGGAACTTGATGGTGTCTTTGCACAATTCACCTTGATTTCACAAACTGTGACAGACTCTGGCGACCCGATTAACTATGTCAATGCATTAGCGGCAACTCAGACTCCAACCTTGTTGTTTGAAATTATTGGTAATGGAGGTGATAACCTGTCAGATCAAGTAGTTACTAATACTGCACCAAACACTCCTCTTGGTGGTACAGAGCCAGCAATTGCGCTATTAGGTTTACCTGGTGTTAATGAAACGACACAAGGCTCAGGTGCAGTGAGATTTGTTAATGGTCATCATAGTTCATTATTAGACCCTAGGTCGAATGATGCGTCACCTGATGCTGAGAAAAGCGCCCGTGTGACACAGGAAATGCAATCACAAATGGCGGCTTTCTTTGCCACTAAAGGTCAAATGATCATGGTGAATGATTCTGAAGTGATTCATTAATCGATAAAGTAAACTCGAACAAAATTAAGCCTTCAATAATGAAGGCTTTTTTTATGGAAATTGATCCCCATTTACTAGTAAGTTAATAGTTGAAATAATTGCCTATGGAGCGTGGTTTTGGAATTTTTATATGAATACGGCTTATTCTTAGCAAAAGCGGTGACCTTTGTTTTAGCGTTTGCAGCGATTGTTGCCGTGATCGCATCTTCTGCGATGAAGCAAGGAGCTAAAAAGGGAGAGCTAGAGATCACAGATATCTCAGAGCAACTCAAAGACATTGAAGATGAGATGACTCATCACTTGCTGACGAAAGAACAGTTAAAAGAAAAAGAAAAGCAGGATAAAAAAGCGGCGAAAGTGAAGGCCAAAGCGGATAAAGCTGCCGCAAAAAAAGCAACGGGGCAAGACGAGCCTGCGCACGAACCTAAGCTTTTTGTCATTGACTTTAAAGGCAGTATCGACGCCAAAGAGGTGTCAGCGCTCCGCGAAGAAGTCACCGCGATTTTATTAGTGGCAACAGAGAAAGATGAAGTATTAGTGCGTTTAGAAAGCGGTGGTGGCATGGCACATTGTTATGGCTTGGCTGCATCTCAGTTAGATAGACTTCGTCAAGCTAATATTCCGTTAACTGTAGCGGTTGATAAGGTTGCTGCTAGTGGCGGTTATATGATGGCTTGTGTTGCGAATAAGGTGTTATCTGCGCCATTTGCGATTTTAGGCTCTATTGGCGTTATTGCTCAAATTCCTAACTTTAACAAAGTGTTAAAGAAGAATGATGTCGAGTTTGAACAGTTAACTGCGGGTAAGTTTAAGCGGACCTTGACCATGTTTGGCGAAAATACGCAAGAAGGTCGAGAAAAGTTCATTGAAGAAATAGAAGAAATGCATGACTTATTTAAAGGTCATGTTGTTGAGCATCGTCCGACATTGGATATTGAAAAAGTGGCAACAGGTGAAACCTGGTCTGGTAAGAAAGCGATAGAGATGGGCTTAGTGGATGCGATCATTACCAGTGATGATTATATTTGTCAGGCGAGTAAAAACAGCAAGATCATCGGAATAAAATACGAGGTGAAAAAAGGTTTAGCAGAGAAACTTTCAAAAGCGGCATCGCTATCGGCGGAGTCTTTTCTTGGCAAGCTATGGCAAAATAACCGTATTTTTCCTAGCTAACATCGGTAGTGCACAATGAAAGCATCGTTTTGGCATGCCTGCTGGGAGCGTAATAGTTTAGGGTTTCACCAAACGGCGTTTCATCCTTTTTTGGCGCAATATTTATTGCCACGAATAACGGCGGAACATCAATCGGTATTTGTGCCGTTATGCGGTAAATCGGATGATATGGTTTGGCTTGCTGAGTATATGGAAGTTGTTGGCTCAGAGTTAAGTGATATTGCATGTCGTGATTTTTTTGCTGAAAAACAATTGCCGGTTACGCTAACTGAACATGGTGGGTTTAAGTGCTATCAACATCAAAATGTTAGCTTATGGCAGGGGGATTTTTTTCAGCTTGAGGCAAAGTCGTTTCGGCCATTTGACTGGATTTATGATCGCGCGGCATTGATCGCTTTGCCTCAGGAAATGCAACAGGTCTATGTCGAACATTTAACTTCTTTTATGGGGCCTGAAACGACACTATTTTTGATCAGTGTTGAATTTCCACAGCAGGAGATGTCAGGACCACCATTTGCGGTAGGTGCTGATGAGATAAATAGCTTGTTTGCCGATTTTGAAGTTGAATGTCTTACTCGGCATCCGCTACCCGATAAAGTGTTTGCTCAACGGGTATTTGACGTTAGCTATTTAACTGAAACACTTTATATTATTCGACAAAAAGCCCGTTAATTTTACGGGCTTTTTGTTATTTATTCTTTAACTAAAGTGTTTGTAACTTATTTAGCAGTCGATTAAATTGCAGGCTTTGTACTTTATCTACAATTGGGGCGAGTTTATCTAGCCCTTGCTCAGTAAAGCCAGATACCTGATAGTGCAGAATAATTTCGGTGTGATAGTTATCTAAAGGGGTAAATGACCACGACATGCCACCGTGAACCCCCAGCATTTGCAGTGGCCCTAATCCGCCTATCAGGCGAATTTCTTTATTAGGTTCAACATAAGAAACCGTCATATGCAGCGCCTGTTTATCACCGTTTATTTCACAAAAGCAACTGCCTACTTTTGGCGTAAGTGATAACTTCGTTGCATCACCAAACCAGGTGTGATCACTGTGCCACCATTGCCCAATATGGATAAATTGCTGGTATGCTTTTTCTGGTGTAGTTTTTACTTGCTGTACTAGTTTAATGATAAAACCATGTTTATCACTACCGAGCACTTCAGCCCAGCTTTGCATACTAACGAATAAAGATAACAGCGAAAAAATTATTGTCACCTGTTTCATAAATTACCTTAAATTGGGATCACTAAAAACAACTATTAGTATAGAATAGGTTGATAGCTAATCGATTAAAATCAATAAGTAGCACATATTTTATGAAAAAAATTACAGTAAACGGAACTGAGCTTACTCCTTCTAAAATTGTTTGCATCGGTCGTAATTATGTCGAGCATATAAAAGAACTTGGGAATGAAGTGCCACAGGAAATGGTGGTATTTAATAAACCGAATTCGGCACTATCTTCTCAGTTAAATGCTTTTGCTCAAGAAACACTTCATTATGAAGGTGAAATTTGTTTTGTCGTCCAAGGTGGGAAGTTTACGGCCGTTGGCTTTGGTCTGGATTTAACTAAACGAGAGTTACAGAGTAAGTTGAAGGAGAAAGGCTTACCCTGGGAACGGGCAAAAGCATTTGACGGCTCTGCAGTATTAAGTGATTTTGTCAGTATTGCTGATACGGATATCAATCAAGAGTTAACACTCAGTTTATCTATAGACGACGTTGAAATACAGTCGGGTGGTGTCGCTTTGATGATGTATAAGCCAGCGGCTATTTTAGCAGAGCTTAGTAGTTTTATGACATTAGTCGATGGTGATATCGTGATGACGGGCACACCGAAAGGGGTGGGAGAAGTGCGCTCTGGTGCAAAATTTACCGGCCAAATTTTATTGGCTGATAAGGTGCTGGTTGAACAAAGCTGGCGTGCACGATAATAGCAATTGAATTAGATATTTATTTCAATTGCAATAACTTTATGGCGTAGGGCTAATGGCTGTTGAACGCATCATTAGCTTTGAAAGTTAGGTTAAAGATAAGTTGTTAAATTAGTATGTCGGAAGGAAGCCGATTAATCGCTACTGGAAATAAGATCGAAGCCGGCAAGTTCAGGGATTTGTTGTATCAACTGTGCTTCTATGCCGTTTATTTCTTTGAGTTTGTCGCAAAATTTATCCGCTTGGGCTTCTAATGCATTAACTTTACTGCTCATTTCTAATTCTAATTCACTCCCCATTTGTTCTATGCGCTGTTCAAAGCTATAACCTGGTTCCTGCTCTTTGGCTCGTTCATGGTTTTCAATGGCTTCGCCAACGGTAAATAAAATGCTGCCGATAGATTCAGTGATCAATGATTCGATTTCTTTTTCAAATTGATCAGCAAACATTTCCCCAAAGTCGTCGAACTCTTGTGGCGCGATATAAAAGTTTTCCGCACTTTGATTGAGGCGCATACGTAGCTGCCATTTTAGCTGTTCAAATTTTTTCTGTAACTTTTGATGTGAACTGCTGTTCTCTCCGGTGACACCGGCGATCACTTTATTTATTGCCTTTAAACCGACATCAACCCCTTCAATAGCCAGAGAAACGATTTCAGGAAATTGCTGCCGAATATCACTGGCATATTGGCTAAGTGTTGCCTGTTGTGATGACGATAAGGGCACTTCTCGCCCTTGAATAAACAGCTGGTTATCATGGTTGATTTGGATATAGGTGATGCCTTGTTCAAGCACACGGATATGAACCGGGTCGATTACTACGCCATAATTGATATTAATGTCACATTGCTCTGCGTGCGCAAGTGGTAGGGCGAGCAAGCTAAATATTGGCAGTAGCGCACGAGTTTTTAGCAAAATATTTTTGGCTGTCATTAGGTATTAACGATTGGGTCTATGATCACTTTTCGTTCTTTATAGCGCATGCGGCTCGGTCCATACTCACGTTTAGTTTTTTCGTGATATTTACCAACATATAACTGTACGCCATGATAAATTCTTTCAGTGGCTTCAATATAAACAGCCATCATATATTGATTAATTTCTTCTTCCAGTAATTCTTTATCGTTGAGATAACTGCCCATTTGAGTTGCGTGGTGCTTGTAGGTTGACATTAATTTATCACGTAATTCCGGATTAACTTTATCTTTCGGTAGTTTTTTCAGTTTATCCAAACCAGCTTTCATTTCATTGGTTTTTGTTGATTCTGCTTCAATCAGTGTTTCCAATTTTTCCATTTTTTCATGCAGGTGTTCTAATTGTTCGGTGAATTGTATAATCGTAGTACTGCCAGCTGTCGCACCTACCGTACCAGCATGGACAGAAGTGCCAGCTGAAATAAAACCTGCTATTAACTTGCCGTTGGCTTTTTCTTCAGAGCCAAGCCATAACCTTTCTTTCACCGTGATAATGCTATGCATCAGTTGATTTTCAATGCGTAAGTTCTGACAGCTAATGTCCGCATATTGACAATACTTCGCATAAACGCTGCCTTGCGCCTTGATATTAACGCTCATCACTATATCTGATGCTTTTAAGTCTTCAACATCTTGTTTTTTACCGATAATACCGCTACCGATAGTGATATCGCCACCAGCCTCAAGGAAGGCAGATTCAACAAAGCCACCTATGGTGATATCGCCACTAGCGATGACTTTCATGCCTTCACAAACGTCACCGTCAATGATGACACTTCCTTCAAATTCTATATGACCGGTGCTAACGTCGACATTTCTAATTTTATAAACTTCATCAACTTCCATGCCATTTTCAATAATACGTGGCAGCCCGACTCTGGTTGATACTAAAATGTGATTATTTTTTGGGCTTAATACCGTGCCTTCGCCGACTTTAAGTTCAATGTCTGTACCTGGAGTCGGTTCAAGAGGAGTACCTGTGACGGAAAACCCTTTGGTGCCTTCGGTTGGTGGGATTTTTTTAGCAAGAGGATCACCGATTTTTACGCAGATAATATCGCCTAAATCGCGCATATCAACTGAACCGTCTTCACGTTCTTTCGGCTTTAATATTCGATCTTGAGCACTTTCGACTAAATGTTTAATTTTACCATCTTTACCATTAATCGGTTCTTTACCGTGAGCAATAGGGCCTTTAACGATAGAACCTGCTTGTTCTCTGGCGGCATGTTGTGCCAGTTTCACCAGTTCTTCTTTACTAAAACCCTTGGTAACTCCAGCTTTTTGTGCGGAATGTAAGATAGCTTTTGCGGTTAAATGTTTGCCACCTAGCGCAGTAGATATTTCGGCAGATGCTGCCATCTCATCCTTATCAATTTCGATAGAAATTTGTGCGTCACGCCTTTCTAAGATTTGATAGCGAATTTCACGGCCCGTTTGCTTTGCCTGTAGCGGTTTTAATACGCTGTTTAACTCAGCAATGGCGTTTTTGATATTGCCATTATCAACATATAAGTTTTTATATTCAGAAGCGGCGATCAGTTCGTGAATAGTTGCTTCTGTTATTGTGGTATTGTCTTTTACCGGCTGCAATAAAAGATCAATGTTGTTTTTTTGGTTTGGCTCTAGAATTGCTTTAGTCACGGATAAAATCTCTTAGTTACTACTGGATACTAAATGTAGCTATCTTGATGTATTCGGATAAAATTTGGGGTGTTAACTTTGGAATAATCAATTTTATATTCCTTGTTATCAAGCGCCTGAATAAATACTAAGGTTTTTTCTTCACCAAATACTTCGATTGCGCCTAAATCCACTACCTCTTGGTACGCCTTTTTGGCATCCGATTTTTTTTTCGGTACAGGGCCTTTATAAACGCCAATGCCTCTGTTACTCACAATCACTACGGGATGAGCACCGTTAATAATGAGTAAGTCAAATTTTCTAATTTTATGAATTATTGTGTTTCTACCACTGGTGATGAAATTTTTTTCGATCAAAATGTGCTCCTAGGTAGTATAAGGTTATATATTTAACTGCTTGTTAATAAAGGAAAACCCAGTTTATTTCTTTATTTAACTCAGCCATAAATTCAACCAGGCTAGATTGCCATTCTATGACTTAACAATTACTACTGATTAAATATATTATTCCGCCTATCTACAAATATATAAAGTTTTGATTTACTACGCAATAAATAACAACTAACTAAATGAAATAGTTCGTTGCCTCTAGAGAAAATGGTCAATTAGTTAATCAAAATAAAACGGCGTCTGCGGGCTATTAATGAGTTGCCGTCTGATTAAATCCAGTGCTCTGTTAGCAACCATTAGCTGAAAGTACTCGCGCTTGCCTTTAATGCAAAAATAATGGCTGTTAAGCTGATGTTGATTACCCCAAGCAAGCCACACGGAACCTACTGGCTTCTCAGCTGTACCACCATCAGGTCCAGCAATACCAGAAACTGCGATAGCATAATCGGCATCTGCTTGCGAAAGGGCGCCTTGTGCCATTTCCAGCACGACCTGTTCACTCACTGCGCCGTGGGCTGTGAGTGTCTTTGGTGATACATTAACCATTTTAGTTTTCATTTCATTTGAGTAAGTAACAAAACCCGCTTCAAAGGCTTTTGATGAACCGGCAATATTAGTGAGCAGGCTGGCTATCATGCCACCAGTGCAAGACTCTGCCGTTGTAAGTGTCTTGCCTTGTGCGGTTAATAATTTAATCACATGTTGTGCCATGGTTGGCATATCATTATCGATTGTCGTTAGAATATGGTCTCCTAACAGCTCAAAAAGTTTTTCTTGCCAATGCTGCAATAACGGTTGTGCTTGTTGTTCTTTGATTGATAATTTGAGTTCTAACATAGGGGAGGCGGCTCTAAAACCCAATAGAACTTCAGCCGGCCATTGAGGAAAAGCTTGTGTGATCATTTGCTGTAGCTTTGCCTCACCTATGCCAAACACCTGATAGCGCTTCACTTGATAGTGAACAGAATGTGGTACTTGTTGCTTAATTTTAGCTATGATTTGTTGCTCAAGCATGATGGCTAACTCTTTAGGCACTCCAGGGGTACAATAGATGTCACAGCCCTGGTAATGACAAGCAAAGCCGACGGCGCTACCTATGCTGTTATCAATAATACTTGCACCAGCAGGTAACATCGCTTGTTTTAAGTTTGCCTGATCTAGTGTAATACCTCGCTGCTGCCCCCACTGAGTTAGATGTTCGAGTGCCTGCGGATGCTGTTGTAAGTGAGAGTTCATTGCTAGTGCTAACGCTTGTGCGGTCAAGTCATCAACTGTTGGGCCTAATCCACCATTGATAATGAGTATATCAGCCTGCTCACTGATAGATTTTATTTCATTGGCTAGCATGTTTAAATCGTCTGCCACGGTAATTTTACGACTAATGGTTAATCCAAGTGGTAATAACTGCTGGGCAATCATGGCAGAATTACTATCGACGATATCTCCGGTCATTAATTCATTACCGGTTAATAAAAGCTGAATATTTAATTGAGTCACAATTATCCTTTATTGTTTTTATTTAATTATTTTTTATTTTAAACCTTTTTTTTACTTACTGTAACTAATGCTATAACCAATGAACTAAACCGTGATAGGTGGATATATGTATAAGAAAAAAATATTGTTTTTGTCAGTTCTGTTATTCAATGCTTCTGCATTTGCTGATGTTAGAGATGAAATTGTCAAAACGTTTGAGGTAAGTGAGCAGGCGGAGTTTCGTCTAGAAAATATTAATGGTGATGTAGAAGTTAATGGCTGGGATAAAAATGAGATCAAAGTGCAGGCAATATTAATTGCCGATGATCAGGATGATTTAGCACGGATCACCGTTGATATCGACGAAAGTTCTCGTGGCGTTAGTGTTGAAACTCGTTATAAAAAATCCTCACAGTGGCGAGATCATAATTCAGGCTCCGTTGATTATGTCATTTACCTGCCAAAAGCGGCAAAATTAGCTGACATTGAGTTAGTGAATGGTTCTTTAACCGTTGAAGATGTACAGGGAGAAGCAAAATTTAAATTAGTTAACGGCTCTATTGCCGCACAAGGCTTAATGAATGACAGTGAGATCAGCTCAGTAAATGGCAGTATTGATGTTAGCTATAGTGCAGCTTCACCTCAGTTAAATGATATTCGCATTGATACGGTCAACGGCCAGGTAGAGCTGAATTTACCAGAAAATATCGGTGCTGATGTTGATATTGAAACTATGCATGGCAGTATTCGAAATGACTTTGGCTTATCCGTGGATAAAGGTAAGTTTGTTGGTCGTAACCTTCATGGCACTATTGGTTCAGGTGACGTTAACATCTCAATAGAAAGTGTTAATGGTGGGGTAAGGTTGTTAAAGCGCTAGTATTTAGTTGTCATCAATTACAAGCGGCTATTAGCCGCTTTTTTAATGCATGTAACTATGGAATTCGCTATGATCTGAAGATAAAGAGGATTAAGTAGTCGTTAGCATGAAGTTTTTAAGACAGCAATTAGTCGGGTCTTGGTATCGAAGTGATGTTGATCAGCAAGGATGTGTTCATACTGAGTATGCTCAGGTGTTAGATGATGGCAGTTATGAATTTAGCTTTTCGGTGCATGATCAACAAGGTGAAATAGTGCAGCAATCGCTGGAATTAGGTGATTGGGGACTGGTTGGTGATATTCATTTTACTATAGCTAAGGCAGAATATATTGATAACGAAATGTATGCCAGTGATTTAGCTGATCCGGATAACTATCATGCCTATAAAGTGTTGGAATTAAATGAGCAAATATTTAAATATCAGCACATAGTTAGTGAAGAAGTGTTTATCCTTAGGCGGGTTATTGATAAAATTGCTCACTGCTAAATATTGATAAAAGTACGTCGAGTGATTAATTGATGTACTTGACGACGAAATAAATAAAATAATGACTGAGAATATTGATGAAAGATTTACGTTCAGCAAGCCTTATTACTGCAATTAAAACCCCTTACGATGCTAACGGTAATATTGATTTAGCCACTTACGATAAATTAGTGAATGAACAAATTAATGCTGGTGTTGATGGTATTGTTGTTGGTGGTACTACAGGAGAAGGGCATTTATTAAGCTGGGAAGAGCATTTGATGCTGATTGCTCACAGTGTTCATCAATACAGCGATCAGTTAGCGATCGTCGGTAATACCGGTAGCAATAATACCCGTGAAGCGATGAAAGCAACGGAAAATGGTTTTGCTATGGGAATGGATGCAGCGCTGCAAATTAATCCGTATTATGGCCGAACATCAAAAGCCGGCGTCAGTGAGCATTTTAAAAAAGTACTGTCTATTGGTCCTGCATTTATCTATAACGTGCCTGGCCGTACTGGTCAGGATCTAACCCCCGATATTATTGAGCCGTTAGCCGAGCTAGAAAACTTGATTGGTGTGAAAGAATGTGCTGGGAATGAGCGAATTGCTTATTATGAACAGCGCGGCATCGCCTGTTGGTCAGGTAATGATGATGAAAGTCATGATGGCCGTCATCAACATGGAGCTCATGGTGTAATTTCGGTTACTTCTAACATAGTGCCTAAATTAATGCGTCAGTTAATGGATAACGAAAGCAATGAGCTTAACGCGAAATTACAGGGACTGATGCAGTGGTTATTTTGTGAGCCTAATCCGATTGCAATTAATACTACGTTAATGATGACTAAAGCTGTTGAAGCAAATTTCAGGTTGCCCTATCGTGCGTTAACGTTAGCTCAACGTCAGCAAGGCTTTGAGTTGCTTTCGGCGCTTGAGCCAACTGATTGGGTCGGTGAACAGTTAACCTTGATGGCTGATAGTGACTTTTCATACACACCTTAGTTTTTATTAAAGTTTAGCATAAACAATAGCTGCCAATGCTTTGAAGCTTGCAGTTATTGTTTATTTTGTCTCGCACTTACTGGCCGATATTTTGGCGGCTATGTTGCTGAGTGCTGGGCGTAATGATTCTGGCAGTAAAAACTCTTGTCTTTGCTGAGTCAGTGGGCAATCAAAAGATAAACTTATCGCGCATAGCTGTAAATCGATACCTTGATAATTCTTGCTTTTATCACCATGAAAACGATCACCTACAACAGGTAAGTCAATACTTGCAGCATGTTTGCGGATCTGGTGTTTACGTCCGGTGGCTATTTTTACTTCCTGCAAACTTAAGTCGGATTTTTCATCATATTCTTTTTGATAAAAGATACTCAATGCTGGTTTGCCATCTATTGGCGTGGTGACTTGCTGCCCATTCGCTAAATAACTAGGGTTGAGTTGACCATGCACTATGACGTGATAACGTTTATCTAAGTTGCGTTGTTCAAATAGTTGGCTGAAGGCTTTGTTGGCTTTTTTATTATGCGCGATGATGATAAGACCTGAGGCTGCCCGATCTAAACGGTGGACGATAAATGCTGGTCGTTGGGGTTCTAGGTGACTTTCTACCCAGCGACTAATAGTACAGTGGTCGCTCCATTTTGAGCCTTGGCACAGCATACCATATGGTTTATACCAAATACTGTAATCTTGTTGATCTGATACCAGTATAGCCGGCGTGGGTTGTTGTGAGAGCACCTTGCTATCATAATAAAAGTGCAGCTTATCTTTCGCGTTTAATGGCTTTTTAATCTTTCTAATACGCTCGGTTTTATTGCCGCGAGTTAACCATAGGGCGCCTTTTTGAATGGCTGATTTTATTTCATTGATACTAAGGGAAGCATTCGTTTTTAAGCCATGGTCGGTTAAAAGTGAAATAATTGAATTTTCGGCTGTTGTTACTGGAATATGCCATTCAAAGTGGATCATTTGAGTTACTTTATTGGTTTACTGGTATGTAAGTGGCGCTATTGTAGCTAACTTACAATGAAAAGGTAAAAATAACATGTTCAATTATCATAATAGGTTATAAACTTAATACAGATTAATGAAATGGATACGGCTATGGAACGTGATTTAACATTATTTCCTGATGATAATAATGGCAATGCCTTGTGGCAAATGCTGCAAGATGGTGATGATTTATCTGCAGCGCGAGAGATAGAGTTCTCGGTGATTTTTCCCAATCAAGAATTAGCGCTAAAATTTGGTCATTTATTACTGGAAAACAATCAGAAACTGTCCTTTTGTGCGTATCCAGACAGTGAAGAATTTCCTTGGGAAATTACCGCTTATCCTGAAATGGCCGCGAGCTATGAAAATATTAGTGCTTATCAGCATTTATTAGAAACCAGCTCGGAGCCTTTACAGGGAAAGTTTGATGGTTGGTATTGTGCATCAAACAACAAGTTTACATGTTAGTTGGAACAGGCAGTAAATGACTGATATTTCACAACTAACTTCGTTTGCCAAATTAACGAGTAAATCGTTTCATCAACAAAAAAACTTTATTAAAAAAGTATTGATAGGAAAGGTCACTCATTGTCCTCAATGCCAGCATCCATTGGATATCTACTTAACTGATAATGGTGAGTCATCGATTCGCTGTAAAAAGCGCTGTACCGATATTGAACTTGATTGCAGTTAGTCGGGATGAATTCGCTAAGCTTATTATTCGATTAGAAAACAGGGTGGGATTTCCACCCTGTTTTTTAACGCACTAAGTTATTACTATTATAGAAAAGTAGTAATTTGGTCGATGGATTTTTTTACCTGTGCATGATGGGGCACAGTGGCATCTTCCGCTGGGTAACCAGCGATCAGCAACATGTAGGCACGTTCGTTTTCTGGTCGCTGACATATTTTACTCAAAAATGACATTGGCTTAGGAGTGTGGGTCAGGGTGACTAGGCCACAGGAATGTAATGCATTTATCAAAAAGCCTGTCGCTATTCCAACAGATTCATGGACGTAATAGTTGGTATTATTATCATCTGCATGAATACCGCCTTTTTTCTGGCTAAAAATAGCAATTAACCAGGGAGCGTGTTCTAGATAGGGTTTATTGGCATCCGTACCAAGAGGTTTTAGGGCATTTAGCCATTCTTCACCAGCCCGACCCTGATAAAAACTTTGTTCGTGTTGTTCTGCTTGCTCTCTGATCTGTTTTTTTACATCATCACTGTGAATTGCGACAAAATGCCACGGCTGATGATTGGCACCACTGGGCGCTGTGCCTGCTGCTTTAATGCAATTTTCAATGATTTCTTTCGGGACCGGGCGATCGCTAAAACTTCTGATGGTATGGCGGCGTTTGATTTCTTGATAAAACTGCTTTGAACGAGCGATCATTTCATCTACTGGGTATTCAATATAGTCACTTAATGGTGACGCATCATGTAATTGCATAGCTTATTTTAAATAACTTCAGTTTAAATTTGGTAACAGCATAATAGATTTTAAATTATGTTGCAAGTGCAACAAGTTTGGCTTTTGTTTCATTCATCTGTCTTATTATCTTTACGCGGAAAATGCTGAATTAACTGATATCTTGCTCACCTGAGGGAGCGTTGTTCTATTAACTATCTGGTTAATCTATTGATAATGATATAAATGCTAAAAGGTACTAATTCTTGCTTAGCTATTTAATGATTGAATTTTCATATAGGACCATTGGCTAAGTATAATTTGTTCTTATTAGATTTTTGCTTATTAGGGAAAATTACCTAAGGTTTATTCTTATCAGGTTAGTTTAATAACCTAGGAAATAAGCTATGCGTAATTTTCAGAATATTCTCACGCTTGTCCAATCCTCATCAGATGGATTGGTTGCGGTAAAAAAATCACTATTTTTAGCAAAAAGAAATCATGCTCAATTGACCGTTTTATTCGTCAAGCCGAAAGTCAATTATTATTCGAAGTGGTTAATGCATCATGAGCAGTTAACAAATATGACGTCTCATGTGAAAGATATCATGGAGCTTGCTAATCAGTACGGTATTTCGGCAATGGTCAATATTGTCAATGATAATGAGGTTGCTCATGCTGTAGAACAGCAACTTGAACATGATTCATATGATTTATTGGTAGCGGAACATAATACACCACACTCTAATTTCTGGCCGTTTACCAGTCATAAGGAAGAGCATGAGCTCATCGATGTTAGCCAAGATGCGGTTTTATTTGTTGGTAGCCATGACTGGCATCAGCATGGTCATATATTAGCTGCGGTTGGCACGGATGAGCACTCCATTGTACACCAGAAATTTAACCAGAAAATTATAGAAAAAACCGATGTGATGGCGAAATTATTGTCAAGCGACTGTCATTTTGTTAGTTGCTATTCAAAAAGTTGTCAGATTTCATTTGAGCAAAACAAAGTAAACTCTGATGAATACTCTGAACATTTACGACACCTGGTTGAGTTGGTTGAGCCTTATCAATTATCAGTTGATAAATTACATATTGAAGAAGGTATTGTTGATGATGTATTACCACATCAGGCGCAGAGCTTAAATGCCAATATGGTGATCATCGGTTGTAATGAACATCGGGGCTTGCTTGCCGACATTAAGGGCCATGCTATCGACTATGTCATGGATAAATTGCCTTGTGATATTTTAGCCTTACAGCCAAATGCTGTTCATTAATCACATTTATTAACGGATAAAAAAACCGAGCAAGGCTCGGTTTTTTATTGAATTTTACTTGCTTGCGATATTAGCCAACAAATTTTCTTGCGTTGCGGAACATTCGGACCCAAGGTGAATCTTCTAACCATTCGTCTGGGTGCCAAGAGTTTGCTACTGTTCTGAAAACCCGTTCAGGGTGCGGCATCATTATTGTGACTCGACCATCGCTGGTGGTTAATGAAGTGATTCCATCAGGTGAACCGTTAGGGTTCGCCGGGTAGGTTTCCGTTACTTCACCATAGTTATCAACGTAGCGCATCGATACTGTGCCAGAATCATTTGCGGCAGCGATTGCTTGCTCTGATTTGAATTCTGCATGACCTTCACCATGAGATACCGCAATTGGCATACGTGAACCTTCCATGCCTTTAAAGAAGATCGATGGACTTTCCTGAATTTCAACTAATGAGAATCGCGCTTCAAAACGTTCTGATTTATTCTGAACAAAGTGTGGCCATGCGTCACTGCCAGGAATGATTTCCTTCAGATTTGATAACATCTGACAACCGTTACACACCCCTAAACTAAAGGTATTTTCACGATGGAAAAAGGCTTTAAACATAGCTTTAGCTTTGGCGTTAAATAAAATAGATTTTGCCCAGCCTTCACCAGCACCTAAGACGTCACCGTAAGAGAAACCGCCACAAGCGACTAAACCGTTAAAATCAGCTAGATCAACACGACCTTCAAGAATATCTGACATATGAACATCAATAGCGATAAAGCCTGCACGGTCAAATGCCGCTGCCATTTCAACATGAGAGTTAACCCCTTGTTCACGTAATATGGCTACTTTCGGGTTGTTACCGCTTTGGGCATCTTTAGCGATCAAATCGGCAACGATATCTTCGTTGATATCAAAGGTCAGTGCTGTATTTAAACCGGGATCTTCTGTATCAAATTTAACATCGAATTCTTGCTGGGCACACTCTGGGTTATCACGCATTGCTTGCATCTTAAGCGTTGTCTCCGCCCATACGGTTCTGAAATAGGTGCGAGAGTTAACTAACACTTCTTGATCATTACGAGTAAAGCGAATCATATCATCTTGATTAATGCGGCCTATGTCAGTGCATAAGGCTAAAATATCGTGCTGTGCTAAAATCTGATGGATTGCTTCAACATCGTCTTCACGAATTTGAATAACTGCGCCAAGTTCTTCGTTAAACAATACTTCTAAATCAGTACCTTGAAGCTTGCTTAGATCAATATCTACACCTGTATGACCGGCAAATGCCATTTCTGCCACTGTGGTAAATAAGCCACCGTCACTGCGGTCATGGTAAGCGATTAACATTTCTTCGCGGACAAGAGTTTGCATCGCATTGAAAAAGCCTTTTAAAATTTCCGCATTATCAACATCAGGGGTTTCTTTACCCAGTTGCTTGTAAACTTGCGCTAAACAAGAGCCGCCTAAACGATTTTTGCCGCCGGATAAGTCAATAGCGACAATACGGCTGTCGCCTTTGTCTGTTCTAAGTTGTGGAGTCACTGTTTTACGAATATCTTCTACACGGCCAAACGCGGTGATAATTAATGACAAAGGAGAGGTGACCGATTTTTCGACCCCATCTTGTTGCCATTGAGTTTTCATCGACATTGAATCTTTACCCACTGGCACGGTTAAGCCTAGTGCTGGACAAAGCTCTTCACCCACAGCTTTTACTGCTTGATAAAGCCCGGCATCTTCACCTGGATGGCCAGCTGGCGACATCCAGTTAGCAGAGAGTTTAATGCGATTTAAATCACCTATGTCAGTACCAGCCATGTTGGTTAATGACTCTGCGATGGCTAAGCGGGCAGATGCTCCATAGTTAAGTAAGGCAACTGGCGTGCGTTCACCCATAGACATGGCTTCACCATGATAAGAATCAAGTGCTGCTGCAGTGACACCACAGTTAGCTACAGGAACCTGCCACGGGCCGACCATTTGGTCGCGGTTAACCATACCGGTTACTGTACGGTCACCAATGGTAATTAAAAATGTTTTTTCAGCGATAGTCGGTAAGCGTAATAAACGATCAGCAGCATCCGCAACAGTTACTTCGCTAAAGTCTAACTCATCACCCGCTGTTGCTACCGATTTAACATCCTTGATGATCTTAGGTGTTTTACCTAATAAGACGTCGAGAGGTAAATCAATTGGCGTATCTTTTTCTGTACCAGCAAAGTGCGAATCAGTAACGGTTAAATGCTCTTCTTCAGTGGCGCGGCCAACAACGGCGAATGGTGCTCGTTCGCGTTGACAAATTTTTTCAAAAACAGCAAGCTGCTCATCAGAAACCGCTAATACATAGCGCTCTTGTGATTCATTACACCAAATCTCATGTGGTGCCATGCTACGTTCATCATTAGGAACGTTACGCAGTTCAAAGTTACCACCACGGCCGCCATCTGAAACTAGTTCTGGGAAGGCATTTGATAAACCCCCTGCGCCGACATCGTGAATAAATAGGATAGGGTTGTCATCACCTAGTTGCCAACAGCGGTCGATAACTTCCTGACAGCGACGTTCCATTTCTGGGTTTTCACGTTGCACTGAGGCAAAATCTAAATCTTCTGCTGATTGACCAGATGCCATTGAAGAAGCAGCACCGCCACCAAGGCCGATATTCATTGCTGGGCCACCTAAAACTATTAAGTTAGCGCCAACATTAATTTCACCTTTTTGTACATGCTGATCACGAATATTACCTAAACCACCAGCAATCATAATCGGCTTGTGATAACCACGAACCTCTGTGCCGTTGAAAGAATTTACTTGTTCTTCATAGGTGCGAAAATAACCGGTAATCGCCGGACGACCAAATTCGTTATTAAATGCTGCGCCACCTAGTGGGCCTTCTACCATGATGTCTAAGGCACTAACAATGCGATCCGGTTTACCAAAATCAGTTTCCCAAGGTTGTTCAAAGCCTGGAATACGTAAGTTTGACACAGAAAAACCGACTAAACCTGCTTTTGGTTTTGAGCCGACACCGGTTGCCCCTTCATCACGAATTTCTCCGCCAGAACCAGTAGCTGCGCCTGGATAAGGTGAAATAGCTGTCGGGTGGTTGTGAGTTTCAACTTTCATCAAGATTTGAATATCTTCATGGTGATAGCCATATTCTTGCGTTTGTGGATCAGCAAAGAAACGACCGCCTTCAGAACCCACCATAACAGCAGCATTATCTTTATAAGCCGATAAGACGTAGTCTGGATTAACTTCGTGAGTATTACGGATCATTTTAAATAATGATTTTTCTTGCTTAACACCATCAATTGTCCAGTCAGCGTTAAAAATCTTATGACGACAATGCTCAGAGTTAGCTTGAGCAAACATGTAAAGCTCTATGTCATGTGGGTTACGGCCAAGTTTTGCGAAGTTATCTGCAAGGTAGGTAATTTCATCTTCGGCAAGTGCTAGACCTAATTCAATATTGGCTGTTGCTAATGCTTCACGACCGCCAGTTAATACATCAACTGAACTATATTCACCTGGCTCAGCTGTTGCGAACAATGCTTGTGCGTCATTGAAATCAGTAAAAATAGATTCCATCATACGATCATGAATAAGGTTATTTAACTGTTTTTCTTGAGCGGTTGAAAGTGTGTCGCTCGTTACATAGTAAGCAATGCCGCGTTCTAAGCGTTCAACTTTAGCTAAACCACAATTGTGAGCGATGTCGGTAGATTTTGAAGACCAAGGTGAGATAGTGCCCGGGCGTGGGGTGACTAATAATAACGTGCCTGCTGGTTCATGCTCTTCAATGGTTGGGCCGTAGGTTAATAATTTGGCCAAAACATTTGTTTCATCATCGGTTAATGGTGCAGATAAATGAGCAAAGTGGGTAAACTCTGCATAAATGTTTGTCACAGGAAGGCTAAGTTCAGCACACTGATTTAAAAGTTTTTTAATACGGAAATCAGATAACGCTGGAGCGCCACGAAGAGTTTGGATCAACATCGCCATTTGTTTACTCACTAGTAAATTAAATTAGGGGAAAAAATCGCGCGTATTATAGTCGAGTTAGACTGTTTTGATAAGTAAAATTAATAGCTTGTTTACACTATAATTAAAAAATGTCTTTATCTAAAAATAAAAGCAAGACACAATAAGCGCTTATGAAGCATGTTTTATTTAATATTTTAAAAAATAACGTTTTTCTTGTTATCGCAATTTTTTTAAGCGTGATGTTGCAGGCGTGTCAGACCGAGCAGCAAGGGGCGAGCCTGGCAAAAATAAAATCACGTGGTTATGTCAATGTTGGTACCCTTTATGGTCCGACAAGCTATTATGTTGGTGCTCAAGGAGATACAGGTTTTGAATATGAGCTGGCAAAAAAGTATGCGGATCATTTAGGGGTAAAATTAAAAATTTCAGCCAGTTACAGTTTAAATGATTTATTTGAACAGCTAGAAAGTGGCGAAGTTGATTTTTTAGCAGCCGGTTTAGTAGTGACTGATAAACGGTTAGCTAAGTATAAGTTTGCTCCCAGTTATAATGACATTAGCCAAAAGCTAGTATTTAAACAAGGGAAAGTTAGGCCGCGTAAAATCAGTGATCTCGATGGCAAGTTAATGGTGACGGCAAATTCCAGTCATGTGGAAAATCTTGAGCGACTAGCTGCCAGTGATGCGAATTTGTCTTGGCAGGAAAATGACGAGCTAGACAGTGAAGAACTGTTACTGCAGATCCTAGAAGAAGAGATCGATTATACCATAGTTGACAGTAATACGTTGGCGGTCAGTCGCCGTTATTATCCCGAAATTAGCATAGGTTTTACCATTAAAGAAGCCGAGCCTATGGCTTGGTTAGTGGCGGATAATGGCGATGATTCAATTCTTGCTAGTTTAATTGAGTTTTTTGGACAAGTGCATCATAACGGCACTTTATTAGCGTTAGATGATAAATATTATGGTCATGTTGAGCAGTTTAATTATGTCGATACCCGGCTTTTCATTAAGGCGGTGGAAGATAAACTGCCGAGATATCGCAACTTGTTTGAAAAGTATGGCCAGGAAATCGACTGGAAGCTGTTAGCCGCGATTAGTTATCAGGAATCTCACTGGAATCCCAGAGCACGATCTCATACCGGAGTCCGTGGGATGATGATGTTAACGCTGCCAACGGCGAGACAAATGGGGATCAAGAGTCGCATTGATGCAGAACAAAGTATTCGTGGCGGAGCAAAATACTTTAAGCAAATGATAGATCGTATGCCAGCACGGGTACCTTATCCTGATAGATTATGGTTTGCCTTAGCTTCTTATAACGTTGGTCTGGGTCATTTAAATGATGCGCGAAAAATTACGCGTCAGCAGGGGGGAGACCCCGATCGTTGGGTTGAAGTCAAAGAACGCTTACCTTTATTGAAGCAAAAAAAATATTATAAAAAAACCAAGTATGGTTATGCTCGTGGTGATGAACCCGTCAATTATGTTGAAAACATTCGCCGTTACTATGACACATTGAACTGGATGGATAATAAGCAGCAAGAGCTAGAGCAGCAAAAACTGGAACAGCTGGAATTAGAGCGTCAACAGCAACAAGAACAACAGCCGTTACCGCCGATAATTATCGAGCCAGAGCAAGAGGTAGGTGAAGCGCAAGAGCTTGTTATTGGTTCTTAAAGTTACGTCAGCTTGTTAAGGTTTGAACTTACATCTACTATTATTGTCATAAAGTAGTCATATTTTTTTGTCAAAATGAGGCGAATTAACAAATAGCTAAATAAAAACAAATTTACAAAGAGGTAAATAAATAATGGTAAAAGGACGAAAAATTTCACATTCCACACAACGTAAGCGTATTATCGCTCGTCAAAAACATAAATTAAATTGTCGTCGTATGTTGCAATTTCTTCAGGAAAATCAAAGTTAACTATTTAGCCATGTCGGCATTGGTAGCACCATATAGAGGCAGTTTTCCAGCGGTAATGGCTCTGGATAGTCTTGCTCAATAAAGCCTATTTTTTTATAAGCATTTAGGGCCGTCAGGTTATCGGCGAGGACAAATAACGATAGTGACGATAATTTAAGTTGCTGCATGCCTTTTTTTGCCAGCGCTTTAATTAATGTGCTGGCCAAGCCTTTTCCTCTGTATTTGGGATTAACTACTAAACGACCTAAATGGCAGCATGTTAGTCGCTGGTAGTATTGACCAAATGCCAGTAGTTCATCATTTTCATTAACCAAACAATAAGATGCTAGGGTCTCAGTGTTTAGATCCTGAGCAAAACTTTGTGCGGTGTGGGGAAAACGAAAATTCGGGCCAGCCCATTTATCCAGCTCAGTTTGTTCGTTAAACCACGAACGTAGCTCAGCAAGATAATTCAGTGAAAACTCATTTAGCTTAGTTTGTTTCATTTTGTTGTCGTTTTAATGCTTGTTTGAGCGCTTTCTTTTCCGCGCGGCGTCGCTTAAAAAAATCTGATAATAGCTGGCTGCATTCTGTTGCTAATACCCCGTGTTCCACTGCTATTTGATGATTAAGTTTATCCGAGTTGGTCAAATTAAACACGCTACCTGCACTACCTGTTTTTAAATCTGAGGCGGCAAATACTAGGCGGTTAATTCTGCTGTGCACTAATAACCCTGCGCACATAGGGCAAGGTTCTAGCGTGACATATAAGGTACAATTTGTCATGCGATAATTGTTTAGCTGTTCGCCTGCTTGGCGGATCGCTAACATCTCTGCATGAGCAGAAGGATCATTGAGTAAAATTGACTGATTAAAGCCTTCGCCGATAATATGATTATCAGCAACAACGACAGCTCCCACCGGGATCTCGTTAATTTGCTCAGCTTGTTTAGCCAGTTCAAGCGCTCTGCGCATAAACTGTTGATCGATAGCCTGTTGTGAGAATTGCTGAGTGGTCATATCGCTATAAAAATAAGGTTAATAAATCATTTAAGTATCTGTGCCCTTGATGGGTGACCTGCCATTGCGCGCCGTTATTAACCAGTAGCTGTTTATCCTGTGCTTGAGTTAACGGTGTGGCAATATCACTGATACTGAGTCCGGTCGCCTGTTGATAATCTTGTTCGCTAAACGGGGTAAATAAGCGCAAGCGGTTCATCATATATTCAAACGGTAATTCTTCACTGGTAACCGTATTTAGGTGATCGAGATGCGGGCGCGATATATCAAGGTAACCTTTAGGATGCTTAACTTTAACGGTACGGTAAATTTTATTCGCTTGCACATCGGTAATTTTACCGTGAGCACCGCAACCTATACCCAAATAGTCACCAAACTGCCAGTAATTAATATTGTGCTGACATTGAAAACCGGGCTGACAAAAAGCGGAAATTTCATACTGCTGATAACCGGCAGCTTCCAGCAAGGCATTACCCTGATCCTGAATTTGCCATAAGGTATCATCAACGGGCAGAGTCGGTGGTTTTGAATAAAAAATAGTATTGGGTTCAATGGTTAACTGGTACCAGGAAAGGTGACTTGGTTGCAATGCTATTGCGGTATTTAGATCGTCCAGCGCATTTTCAATATTTTGATTGGGCAAGCCATGCATGATATCTAAATTAAAACTTTTTACTCCTGATGATTGGGCTAAAGTCGCAGCATTTTTTGCTTGCTGACTGTCGTGTATTCGCCCTAATTTAATGAGTTTATCGGAAGCAAAACTTTGTACGCCGATAGATAAACGGGAGATGCCGCCGTTAAAAAAGCCGATAAATTTTTCTGCTTCAACTGTGCCTGGGTTTGCTTCAAGTGTGATTTCAATGTCTGTATCATGCTCAAACCGTTGTAATACTTGCGCCAATAAACGAGTTAACGCTGATACGGATAGCAAGCTAGGCGTTCCTCCGCCAATAAAGATGGTGTGGAGCTTACGTTGTTTAAGATTAAAACGTGCTATATCGCTATCGAGGTCTTTGATCAGTTCGTTGATGTAATCATCTTCTGGTATAGCGCCTTTAAGTGCGTGAGAATTAAAATCACAATATGGACACTTTTCCACGCACCAGGGAATATGAATATAGAGAGAAAGTGGTGGAAACCTTAGCATCTGACTATCCGTTATTTTGCTTTGCGGTGGCAAGTTCTGCTGCTAATAGCTTAAGTGCCTGACCACGGTGGCTTAATCGATTTTTTAATTCACGTGGTAATTCGGCTGAGCTCATTTGCTGTTGTTCAAGCCAGAATAAAGGGTCGTAACCAAAGCCTTGTTCACCTTTTGGCGCCGTTAAAATACGGCCTTGCCAGACACCGTGACAAATAATCGGTGTCGGATCGTTTTCGTGGCGTATATAAACTAAAACACAGTGAAAACGGGCGGTTCTATTTGCTTGTGGAATATCTGCCAGTTCTGCCAGTAATTTATCGTTATTGTCTTGATCTGAGGCATTCGCACCGGCAAAGCGGGCAGAGTAAACGCCGGGCGCACCTGACAATGCATCCACTTCCAGGCCAGAATCATCAGCTATTGCCGGTAATCCGGTAATTTTTGCCGCATGTCGTGCTTTAATAATGGCATTTTCGACAAAGGTAGTGCCAGTTTCAGCCACATCTGGCACATCAAAGTCACTCTGTGGCTTAATGTCTATGTGATGTTCGGCTAACAAACTAGCTAACTCTTTTACTTTTCCCTGATTACCTGTGGCTAAAACGATAGTGCTCATATGGACCGATGAAATTAATGATTAATGGCGCGCATAATACCTTAATCTCAGGTAAAATTGCAGCGCTTAATGTCGCTGAAGTTCACTTGAGGGAAGCAAATGTCATTGAAAGACAATATCATTGGATTGTTAATTATTTTTATCTGGGGATTTAACTTTGTTGTTATTGCCTGGGGAGTTAAAGATTTACCTCCTTTATTAATGGGAGCAGAGCGCTTTCTATTAGTGGCGGTATTAGGTTCACTTTTTGTTAAAAAACCAAGTATTCCGTGGAAGTGGATGGCTTTTTATGCGCTGACATTATGCTTTGGTCAGTTTGCTTTTTTATTTTCGGCGATTGCCTTTGGTATGCCGGCGGGCTTAGCTTCATTGGTATTGCAATCTCAGGCGGTCTTTACCTTGATTTTTTCTGCCTTGTTTTTAAAGGAATCGATTAAACTTTATCAGGTAATCACTATTGTTTGTGCAGGAATTGGTTTGTGGTTGATAGGAGTAACCGGCGTACAAAGTGATATGACAGGAATTGGGTTTGCGTTAACTATTGCTGCAGCTATTGCTTGGGCAGCAGGCAATATCGTTAATCGGGTGATTAACCAACGAGGATATCAGGCAAATCTTGGTTTAGTTGTTTGGTCGTCCTGGGTCGCGTTTATTCCGTTTTTAATCGCCAGTTATCTGGTTGAAGGGCCTGAAACTATCGTGGCCAGTATTATAAACATCCAGCTAAATAGCATGCTAGTGATCCTTTATTTAGCATTTGCTGCATCGATATTAGGTTATAGTTTGTGGAGCTATTTGTTAACCCATTATCCCGCAGGGCAGGTAGCACCATTAACTTTAGGTGTGCCTGTCGTAGGAATCATTTGTGCATCGGTATTTTTACAGGAAGTGATCAGTCAGCAACAGTTTCTTGGTATTTTTTGTGTCATGCTTGGCTTAGCCGTTAATGCCTTGGGGAATCGCTGGCACAGGAAGTTGAATGCTAAAAAAGTTTAATCGTTTTCAGTAGATTTCAATATAAAAAAACCGCCAAGATTATCGGCGGTTTTGTATTATTTCAACAGGCGCTAATCGACGTAAAACTTTTGTGAAAACTCTAACGGATGGCTTTCTTTACCATCACTAATGGTTAAGTTAAACACTATAGTTTCTTCATTGTGATAGCTCACTTGCGCGAGATAATAGATGGCGCTGCCTTCCTTTACCTCGACAAATTCTAATGGCTTACTTTGACCGACTAAATTTTTTGCATTGCCGGTAATTGTGACGGTTTTTGCCGGGTTTCCGGTTTTAGTATTATCCAAGACTGAAATATTCACCAAACCATTATAACGGCTACGTTCAATATTATAGGCTTTGGCAATTTCTGGTGTTAAGAAGGTTGCACTGATTGCCATATAATGCACATTCATTGTGCCGAGTTTTTTCATATTATCGGCATAAGCGGTGGAGCCTAGCATTCCCAGCATTAAAAACGTCGTGACGATCAGTCGTTTTATGGTATTCATTTGATACTCCAGTAAAAATGGCGTTAATAATTCAATTATAGCTATAGCGCTAAAAAGTGCTTAACAATCTGATCACAGCATTACCCAGTAGGGGATCCAGCTAGAGAGTAGGATGTTAATGACATTTAATAATAAAAACGCGGCTAATATCGAAAGATCTAACCCGGCGACATTTGGTATGATATTTCTTATCGGTCTTAATACCGGTTCTGTTAGCTGGTGCAGAATCGCTTGCGTTGGGTTATAACCTTGTACTACCCAACTCATTAATGCCATGATCAACATTAAGACAAATAATAAAAAGCCGGTCTGTTTGATTAAATATAAAATGCCAAGGTAGAGCGCGGTAATTACGTCAATTGGGCCACCGTTCAGTAAAGGAATAATAATAAATTTAAGTGACGCTACCAGATATGCGACGGTTAAGGTGGCAACATCAATACCGCCTAGTCCGGGAATAATGCGGCGGAACGGGATCACTAAAGGATTAGTTACTTTTACGATAAACTGACTAAGTGGATTGTAAAAGTCGGCGCGTACTAATTGTAGCCATACACGTATCACCAACACCATTAATAGTGCGTCAAATAAAAAGCCGAGTAAGTAATTTACTGCTGCCATTGATTACTCCAATAAGTTTGCTTAACTAGTAATATTTGGTCGTTAAGCGAAATTGCAAATTAAATTTAAGTTAACTGTTATCTTGTGCCATTTCTTTTGCTCGATCCAATGCCGAGTTCATCGCTTTTGTCACAAGTTGTTGCAGACCTCCATCGATAAAGGTTGTTAATGCTGCTTGTGTAGTACCACCTTTTGAGGTGACATTTTCGCGTAACTGGCTAATAGCTAAATCACTGTCACAGACCATTTTTGCCGCGCCTAGCGCCGTTTGTTGCACTAGCTTACGACTATCACTGGCGCTAAAACCAAATACTTGAGCTTGTTTTTCCATCGCTTCCATAAATAAAAAGAAATACGCCGGCGCTGAGCCTGATACCGCGGTAATGTGGTCGATTTGTTCTTCGCTATTAAGCCATTTGGTGATACCAACTGCCGACATAATTTGCTCGGCAATATCGATTTGAAGTTGATTGGCGTTAGCAGAGGCATATAAACCACTAACACCTAAGCCGATTTGTGAAGGAGTATTAGGCATAGTACGGATCACCGCACATGGTTTATTAAGCGCTTTTTCAATCGTTGCAATTGAACAACCAGCGGCAACTGAGATAAAGCATTTGTTGCTGATATCCATCGCCTGACGTATTTGTTGGCACACTTGAGCAATTAGATACGGTTTGATGCCAAGCACGATAACATCGGCAAATTCTGCCGCGTCGATATTGTTATCCGTTTCTAAAATGCCTAATTGTTGAGCTAACTTTTCTCGCTTTTCAGGTGATGGATTTGTGACTATGATGTTTTTTGCTTGATAGCCGGTGTTGACTAATCCTGTGATAATGGCGCTATTCATATTGCCGGCGCCGATAAATGCGATATTTTTCATTTAGTTTCTGCTTTTATTAAAGTGTTGTCTTTATTATATAAAGAGTTAGTGAGCCTGTATAATGCTTACTAAGATCTTTGATTATTAATTATTGGCTATTGTTTCTCGTTGACCAAAAATAGCGGTACCAATTCTGACAATAGTCGCGCCGTGGGCAATTGCCACAGTTAAGTCTGATGACATCCCCATAGATAAGGTATCGACACTTGGGTATTGCTGTTGTAACTGTTGAAATAATTGCTGCATTTTTTGGTAGCTTGCTATCGACGCGTTTTTTTCCGGAATAGCCATAATACCTCGTAAGGTTAAATGTGAACTGGTGTCTGTTAATTGTGCAAGTTCTGCTAACTCATTGACCTTAATGCCAGATTTTGAACTTTCACCACTAATATTTACTTGTAAACAGACATTGAGCGGGGTATCTTGCTCTGAGCGTTGCTCATTTAATCGGGTGATAATTTTGGCTCGGTCAACACTGTGGACCCAGGAAAATAACTCGGCAATATGACGGGTTTTATTGGACTGAATCGGGCCGATAAAATGCCACTGAATATCAGTAAGGTGAGATAATTGTTCTATTTTTTCGATAGCTTCTTGAATATAGCTTTCACCAAAAAATCGTTGACCAGCATGATAAGCTTGCTCAACCATCGCACTCGGCTTAGTTTTACTCACTGCCAACAACAGAACTTCATCTATACTTCTATTAGCAAGTTGACAAGCTTGCGATATTTGGTGTTTCACCTGAACAAGATTATTTTTAATATGAGTCATATAACAAATTCAACAAATTAGTGATTTAATTAACGTTGTTTTACTAATGTATAATTAACAACCTAAGAGGTTCGTATGGATATTACCGAATTACTCGCATTTAGCGTAGAAAATAATGCATCTGATTTACACCTTTCTACAGGGGTTCCACCTCTGATCCGTGTTGATGGTGATGTGCGTAAGCTTAACATTCCCGCGTTTGATGCTAAAGACGTTAACGCATTAGTTTATGACATTATGAACGATAAGCAGCGAAAAGAATACGAAGAAAATCTAGAAGTGGATTTTTCGTTTGAAGTGCCAAATTTGGCACGCTTCAGGGTTAATGCTTTTAATCAAAATCGCGGTCCATCAGCAGTATTTCGTACCATTCCCAGTAAAGTGTTATCACTCGATGATTTAGGCTGCCCGGACATATTTAGACAGATTTCAGATAAACCGCGCGGGTTAGTGTTAGTGACTGGGCCGACAGGTTCAGGTAAATCAACAACTTTGGCCGCGATGGTCGACTATATTAACAATCATAAGCATGATCATATCTTAACCATTGAAGATCCGATCGAATTTGTTCACGAAAATAAACAGTGTTTGATTAACCAGCGGGAAGTGCATCGCGATACCTTAAGCTTTAATGCCGCATTACGTTCGGCCTTACGTGAAGATCCTGATGTGATATTAGTTGGTGAGATGCGGGATTTGGAAACTATACGTTTAGCCATGACCGCAGCTGAAACCGGTCACTTGGTTTTTGGTACCTTGCATACCACCTCAGCCCCAAAAACCATTGACCGTATTATTGATGTCTTCCCGGCGGAAGAAAAATCTATGGTGCGTTCGATGTTATCGGAGTCGTTGCAGGCAGTTATTTCACAAACCTTAGTGAAAAAAATCGGTGGGGGCCGAGTTGCCGCGCATGAGATTATGATCGGTGTGCCAGCGATCAGAAACCTGATCCGTGAAGCAAAAGTCGCACAAATGTATTCTGCGATTCAAACCGGGATGCAACATGGTATGCAAACTATGGATCAATGTCTGCAAAATTTGGTTAACCGTGGCATGATATCGAAACAAGATGCCATGGATAAAGCCTCTGATAAAAGTCAATTTCAGGGGATGTAAGTAGGAGCCTTTGATGAGATTTCATAATTATTTAGAAAAAATGGTGCAGGAAGAAGCTTCGGATCTATTTGTCACCGCAAAACTGCCAGTTAGTGCCAAAATTAATGGTGAGTTACAGCCTATTGATGAACATGCGTTATCACCTGAAGAAGCACTTGAACTTGTTCATAGTGCGATGAATGATAAGCAAAAATTAGAGTTTGATCAGGAAAAAGAGTGTAACTTTGCCATTTCTATTGACGGTATCGGCCGTTTTAGGGTTTCGGCTTTTTGGCAGCGTGATATGGCGGGTATGGTTATCCGGCGAATTGTTACGCAAATTCCGGATGCCGATGATCTTGGTTTGCCGTCTGTGCTTAAAGATGTGGTGATGAGTAAACGTGGCCTGGTATTGTTTGTTGGTGGTACCGGCACGGGTAAATCAACCTCTATGGCGGCGTTAATTGGTTATCGTAATAAAAACTCACGCGGTCATATTCTTACCATTGAAGATCCGGTGGAGTTTGTCCACGAGCATGGCAAGTCAATGATCACTCAACGTGAGGTCGGGCTTGATACCGAAAGTTTCGATAACGCGTTAAAAAGTTCTTTGCGCCAGGCACCTGATGTTATTCTTATTGGTGAGATCCGTAGTCAGGAAATCATGGAGCATGCCTTAAGTTTTGCTGAAACGGGTCACTTATGTATCGCTACTTTGCATGCGAATAATGCCAACCAGGCGATCGATCGTATAATGCATTTAGTTCCGGCAGAGCAACATGGTAAGTTATTGTTTGATTTAGCATTAAATCTTAGGGGAGTTATTGCACAACAATTAGTTCCGACCCGTGATGGTAACGGCCGAGTCGCGGCAATTGAGATCTTATTGAACTCACCTTTTGTTGCTGAGCTGATCAAAAAAGGTGAAGTAGGCAGTATTAAAGAAGTGATGGAAAAATCCAATGAATTAGGGATGCAAACTTTCGATCAGGCATTGTTTAACTTATATCAACAAGGTTTGATCAACTATGCTGATGCTATTCATCATGCAGATTCACCAAATGATTTACGCTTAATGATAAAATTACGCAGTAATGATCAAGGCGGTTCTGGTTCACTATCTGGTGTTACTATCGATGGTCTAGAGCCAAAGGATGAATAATACTGATTTGACTATATCACTAATCATATTGATATAACTTGATTAAATTATTTGCTGATTAAAGGCTGTTACGTTTATTGTGACAGCCTTTTTATTATTTAATGCTGCTTTTTAGTTGAAGAAATGCTGAGTAAACCAGTAGTTAATTGCAGCGGTTAAACAGTTTTAGTCCAATATTATTAACCATAGCGATAAAGTCACTATCGAGCATAAACTTGAAAATACCACCGTACCGGCAGATGTTTCGCGATGAAGCTGTTGGCTACTGGCGATTAAATACGCGTTTACACCGGTTGGGCTGGCACTTAAGATCACCAGTATAGTGGTGATCTCATTTGGTAACTGGAATAAATGATTGGCAAAAAAATAAACCAGTGTCGGTAATAAAACTAACTTAAACAAAGTAGCAAGCGTAATAAAATGCTTTTGCTGTGATAATTTGTATTGGCTTAATGATGTACCCAGTAATAGCAGTGCTAACGTAATGGTTGGCCAACTGAGCAGGTTGATGACCTCGCTAACACCATCTGGGACCCTTATTGGTGATAGGTTGACGATAAGTCCTGAAAGTATCGCCACCACTAAGGTATTTTTAGTCATTTGTTGGGTTAGTTTTTGCCACACTGACAGTGTTTCAGTTGTATTTGAAAAGCTGGTGGTGATGGTAAAGAGTAGCGCACTATGAAAGGTAATGATCATAAAAATAATACCGATCGCTTTATCGCCAAGCAAGGCATATAAAATGGGTAGTCCGATGATCACTGTATTAGAGTAACTGGCGGTTAGGGCAAAAACCCCGGCAGCACTGGCATTACCTTTTAGCTCACGATGGCAATGATAGTTAATTATCCAGGCGAGAGCATAGCAGAGTAATACTGGCAGATAAAAACAAGCAAAGTAGCGCCAGTCAAACTGTTGCTGGATATTAGCAGTTGCCATTTTATGAAATAAAAATAGCGGTATCAGGTAGTGAAATGTGATCTTATTGATGAAAGCTAACTGCTTTGCTGTTAATAATCGCTGATTGGCAATAAAAAAACCGAGTAAACAGGTGAGTGCTAACGGGGCGATCAGTTCAATAATCAACATTTAAAATGGATAGTGAGTAGCGTTATTGGTATTGCGTTTCAAAAAAGCTTTCAATGATAAGTCTTGCTGACTCGGCATCAATGTTGTCTTTTTTCAAATTACGGTAGCCGCCAGAATTAAATAATTGTTCTTTAGCATCTGCGGTGGTTAATCGTTCGTCCTGAAAAGCAATAGCGACTTTAAATTGGTTAGCGAGACGATGACCAAATTTTTTTGCATCAAAAGTTAATTGCTGCGGTGTGCCATCCATATTTAAGGGTAAACCAACAACAATTAGGTCAGGTTGCCATTGCTGAAAATATTGAGTTAACTGCTCTTGATTAGGCTTTCCATCTTTTGCTTTAATCGAACCTAATGGACTGGCGCTGCCGGTCATTTCCTGACCAACAGCAACACCGATAAATTTTTTACCAAAATCAAAACCTAATACCGTACGTTGTCCTGCGTGTGTTTTTGTGGTCATTAAGCGTGACCAACATCTGATGACAAATGCGCCAGATCGATACCAAGTTTTTCAGTCGCTTTTTTCCAGCGTTGCTCAATCGGGGTATTAAATAAAATATCACTGTCAGCTGGCATAGTGAGCCAGGAATTTGCCTGAATTTCTTGTTCCAATTGACCGGGCCCCCAGCCTGCATAGCCTAAGGTAACCATATAGTTATCCGGTGCTTGATCGCTACCTAACGCCATCAGAATATCTTTTGAAGTGGTGATCATAATGTCATCACTTAAGGCCAATGAGCTGCGCCATCCAGGTTGTGGGCTATGTAACACAAAGCCGCGATCGGTTGATACCGGACCACCAGTCAACACTTGTTGTGCAAGCTCCGGTAGTGCTTGTTTTTTTTCATCAAGCTGAGCGAGTAATTCATTAAGGGTGATATTAACTGGCAAATTAATGATCAGCCCCATGGCACCGTCATCATTGTGTTCGCAAATATAGGTGACAGTCTTATTGAAATACGGATCATTTAAACTAGGCATAGCAATAAGAAACTGATTTTCTAAACTATCCATAATACTACCTTAATTAAACTGTTACTCTGCATTTATATGCTCTTCAATGGCATCCATTAATTTGCCACTGATATTAATAGGAAATGCGGCCTCTATCTCCCTTATACAAGTCGGACTAGTGACATTAATTTCAGTCACTTTGTCACCAATGACATCTAACCCTACAAAGTATAGCCCACGTTTTTTCAATTCGGGAGCGATCATCTCTGCGATCATTTTATCTGACGCGGAAAGCGGTCTTGCTTCACCACGGCCACCGGCCGCTAAATTACCGCGAGTTTCCCCCTTAGCAGGTATACGCGCTAAACAATAGGGCATAGCTTCACCATTGACGATGAGAATGCGTTTATCACCGTCTTTAATCTCCGGCATATACTCCTGTACCATAGTATATTGATTGCCGTGATTAGTTAAAGTTTCGATAATTACGCCAATATTGGGATCTTTTTCATTGATACGAAAAATAGATGAGCCGCCCATACCATCGAGTGGCTTGATGATGACATCTTTTTCTTGCTGATGAAATGCTCTGATTTGCTCGGCTTTTCGGGTAACGAGTGTTTTTGCGGTTAATTCAGGGAACCAGGCAGTAAATAACTTTTCATTACAATCACGCAGGCTTTGTGGTTTATTAACGATCAAAGTACCGGCTTGTTCAGCGCGTTCAAGCATATAAGTGGCATAGATATATTCAGTATCGAATGGTGGATCTTTACGCATTAATACCGCATCTAAAGTTTCTACCGCGATATCTACGCTGTCACTTAATTCGTACCAGTGAGTTTCATCGTCAAATACTGTGATTTTGCAGACGTTAGCACGGCATTGGCCTTGGTAAAGATACAAGTCTGCCATTTCCATATAATAGATGTCATAGCCGCGTTTTTGCGCTTCGAGCATCATTGCCATGGATGAGTCTTTTTTCACTTTAACTTGTGAAATCGGGTCCATTACTATGCCAAGTTTAATTGTCATTTTTAATCCTAAGTTGTGAATTAGTTATCGCCGATTATTTTATGTCACCATAACGGCATTGTAGTGCGGTGATGGCGGTTAATGCCGCAGTTTCTGTACGTAATACTCGAGGGCCTAATAAAACATCAATAAAATCGTGTTGACTTGCCTGATTGATTTCATCATCACTGAGGCCGCCTTCTGGGCCGATCAGCAAGCGAACTCGCTGATTTTGTTCAGGTAAGTTCATAATTGAATGCTGGGCTTTCGGGTGGAGGTTTAATTTTAACGCCTCACTCGGTTGTGCTAACCAATCGTTTAACTGCTGTGCCGCTTTAACTTCAGGCACAGTGCAACGACCACTTTGCTCGCAGGCACTGATAACGATTTTTTGCCATTGATGAATTTTTTTACTTAAGCGCTCTCCGGAAATTTTAACGCCACAACGCTCACTAAATAGCGGAGTAATCGTATTTACCCCCAGTTCAACCGACTTTTGTAAGGTAAAGTCCATGCGATCACCGCGAGAAATTGTTTGACCAAGATGTATATTGACCGGTGATTCATTATTTACTTGCGCAAACTCAGTAATTTTTGCTTGGGCGCTTTTTTTGCTCACATTGACGAGCTCAGCGTGAAATTCGCCAAATTCGTTTTGATAAGGCTGACCGTTAAACAAGGTAATGGTATCACCATCATTTAAACGCAGTACTCTAATAGTATGGCCAAAGGCATCATCATTTAAGGTGATAGTGTCACCAATTTGCCAAGATTGATCTTGGTAGATTCGGGGGTTACGCATGCTGATTGTTTAAGAAAATCATAGTAGTTAACAACATAGGGGTAGCGGGTAAGAATTTCAATGATCAAAGTTGATAAAGAGTGTGCTTTTATTGTTTTCGCTATTTATACCAATTGAAATAAATATTTAACCTATTCAGAACTGTGTTAGGGAAGTGAGAATAAAGTCTTGCCTATAAGCCTTTTAATTCTCGTTGAATGAGCAAATATTTAATTCACTTGGTATTACTGGTCGTGGCATTTGAGGTTGTTATTGCAGCGACAGAGATATTAGTCATTTATTGTCGATTTTGTTACAATCGCGGCGGAATTTGGCAGCTAAGTGTTATCTGGCTGTCGTTATTGAAAATCTTAAGCGCCAGAATTACGCTCTGGCCAGCTCAATGGATAATATATGCAACAGATTAGTGTATGCGCCTTATATAAATTTGTGCGCCTTGAAAACTTTGAACAACTGAAAACCCCATTACTTGATGTTATGTTAGCGCATGAAGTAAAAGGAACATTATTACTGGCAAATGAAGGCATTAATGGCACGATTGCTGGTCCGCAATCCGGCATTGACGCTGTACTGGCACACCTGGCGCAAGACTCACGTTTAGGTGAAGTCTCACATAAGTATTCTTACGCTGATGAGAATCCGTTTCAACGTAGTAAAGTGAAGCTTAAAAAAGAAATCGTGACTATGGGAGTGGAAGGCATAGATCCAACATTAACCGTTGGTACTTATGTTAAGCCGCAAGATTGGAATGACTTGATCTCCGACCCTGAAGTATTACTCATAGATACCCGTAATGACTATGAGGTGGAAATTGGCACGTTTGAAAATGCGGTCAATCCCAATACTGAAACCTTCCGAGAGTTTCCACAGTATGTTGCTGAGCATTTAGATAAAAATAAGCACAAAAAAGTGGCAATGTTTTGTACCGGCGGTATTCGCTGCGAGAAATCAACCGCTTACCTTAAAGAACAAGGCTTTGATGAAGTTTACCATCTCGAAGGCGGGGTGCTGAAATATTTAGAAGAAGTGCAACCACAAGAGTCAAAGTGGCAAGGAGAGTGTTTTGTTTTTGACGGCCGTGTTGCGGTACGACACGGTTTAGAGCAAGGGCAATATGATCAATGTTTTGCCTGCCGTTATCCAATCACTGAGCAAGATAAGCAGAGTGAGCACTATATTAAAGGGGTATCTTGCCCTAAGTGTGTGGGTAAATATACTGAAGACCAGCGAGCGCGCTTTGCTGAGCGGGAACGTCAGATCAATCTGGCTAAACAGCGTGGTGAGCAACATATCGGTGGCGAAATCTCCGACGTGATCAAGCAGCGCCGTGAGCAGAAACTCGCAGCCAAAAAATCACAAGCAGAAAAATAGCTTTTCGTCCTGTTTTAACATCCTGATGACCTGCTAATGTAGGTCATTTTTGTTAAAAGACTAAGCTAAAAGTGGCGCCACCAGAGGGATTATTAGACGCTTTAATACTGCCTCCATGAGCGAGCATAATTTGTCTCGAGAGAGCTAAACCAACTCCGGAACCATCTCGTTTAGTGGTAAAAAAAGGCACGAATATTTGACTTAAGGCGGTGCTATCAATACCACAGCCATTATCGGTTACCTCTATTACTACATGTCCCCGTTTATTCAATTTTGCAATCACTGAAACTTCAGGCTGCTCCGCATTGGCTAAGGCATGCTCGGCATTTTGTAACAGGTTGATCAGTACTTGTTCTATCATGTTAACATCAACTGAAAAATCCAGCGCTTGTGGGGTAATATTGATGGAACATTTTATGCCTTTTTCTTGCCAGAACTGAGTTGCTATGGTTTGCACTTGTGCTAATAGTTCACTGATTTTTATCGTTTTAATGCTAGGGGCAGGTAATTTAGTCAGCTGCCGGTAGCTAGCGACAAAATTCATCAGACCATCACTGCGTTTTGCTACTGTTGTTACTGCGTCGGCAACATCTTGTAATTCTTCTGTTATTTCTTCGCTGTGACGACTTCTGGCTTGAATGTCTTCGGTTAACTCCATAGCGGTTTTAGCGAGTGAGGCAACCGGCGTAATGCTGTTCATTATTTCATGGGTTAATACTCGTACTAATTCCTGCCATGCTTGTAACTGAGTTCGGTCAAGCTCATTTTGAATGTCTTGCATGCTGAGTAACGTTTGTTGGTGTTGCTCGACGGTTAGTGTAGTTGTCGCTATGCTGAGACAGTGTGCCATGCCGTCAATGTGCATATCTATCAAGGTATTTTCACCGACTGGCAGTTGTTGAAGCAACTGTGGAATATCCGGGTTAAATTGCGCTAAATCGCTAACCTTGGTGACGCTGTTACTGCCAAATAATCGTCGAGCCGCATTATTCCATAATGTTAGTTGTTGGTTGCTGTGAATACTGAGCAATGGTACCGGAACGTGCTCAATCAGCGCTTTTAGCTGACGCAGTTCTTGTTCTTGTTGCGTGCGAGCTCGATGAAGTTTTGCAATGATTTCATCAAAGACCTGACCAAGTTCTTCAAAACCGGTGCCGACATCGGCCAGACTAAAGCGTTGAGAGTAATCTGCGTAGCGGGCAGCGTCTAAAAAACGCGTCAATTCGGCATTGGTTTTTTTGACAAAAGCAATGAGGTCATGAAATTGCAGGCCAATTAATAGCACCATCAAGATAATTGCTGCGTGGAAGCCTGGGGCGATAATAAAATAGGCTAAAAGTAATAACGACAATATAACCAACAAGGTACGGCTAATAATGAGTAATGAAAAACGATTAAAGCCCATGTTTTTCCATCCTTCTATATAGTGCCGCTCTGGTTAAACCTAGCTCTTTCGCGGTGTGACTGATGTTATATCTATGTTTTTTAAGTGCCAAACTGATTGTTTGTTTTTCTATTTTTTCTAAATTTAATTCATCCGCGGGGATTTGACTGCTATCAGTACTTGGTTGAACCGGGTTTGCTATAACCGAAGCGCCAGAGGTCGATAATTGAAAATCAGCTACTTGAAGCTCTGATGTTTGGGCAAGTACTACCGCTCGCTCAATTGCATGACGTAATGCTCGGATATTGCCCGGCCAGCTATCCTGATTAAGTGCCGTTAGTGCAGCATCACTGAGCGCGAGTTCTGGCTTATGATATTTTTTTTGATAGAGCTTAATAAAGTGCTTAGCAATTGGCGTTATATCTTCAATGCGTTCTCTTAATGGCGGTAGATGAATTTCGACGGTATTTAAGCGAAATAGTAGATCCTGACGAAACAGAGTGTCGTCCAGCAATTGCTCCTTGCTCAGGTTCGTTGCGCAAATGACCCGGACATTAAAGGGCTGCGCTTTATTCTCACCTACGGGGATTACCTGACGTTGCTCTAATACGGTTAACAGCTTTGCCTGTAAATGCAGTGGTAAATTGCCGATCTCATCTAAAAATAAGGTACCGCCGTCAGCGGCTTTCAGTCGGCCTATACGGTCTTGATGAGCTCCGGTAAACGCGCCTTTTTTATGGCCAAAGAGTTCACTTTCAAATAAGGTTTCTGAAATTGCTCCCAGATCGACTGACATAAACACCTTTTCATTGCGCAAGCTCTTTTGATGGAGCTCGCGGGCGACCAGTTCCTTACCGGTGCCGTTTTCTCCTAATATTAGGACATTGGCATCGGTTGGTGCGCTGCGCTCAATCAAGCTCCTAATTTGTTGAAAAGCAGGCGAGTTTCCTATCATCAATTGCTGTGCTGCCTGGTTGTTGGCCTGCACTAAGAGTTGATTGGTTTGTTTGAGTGTTTGTGCTTCTGAGCGGGTTTTGCCAAGCTTAATTGCGGTTGACAAGGTGGCAATGACTTTTTCGTTTTGCCATGGCTTAGCGATAAAGTCGGTGGCGCCGAGCTTCATTGCTTCTACCGCGACATCTACACCGCCGTGGGCAGTGATCATGATAATGATACTATCAGGCTTAAGAGCTAAAATTTTCTTTAGCCAGTAAAATCCTTGTTTTCCTGAGCTTTCACCTGGGCCAAAATTCATATCAAGTAAGATGACGTCAAATGATTGTTTGGCGAGTAACTCAGGAATTTGTGCTGGTTGGTTACAAATAGTGACCTCGCTAAAGCGTCGTTTTAATAACAACTTACCTGCGGTCAATATATCCAGATCATCATCAACAATTAAAATGCTGCCTTCTTCTTTCATCGGCTGAGTGTTTTAACTAATAAGTGTTCATTATCGTACAGTTAGTGTTCGTATACGTACAGTTTTTTATTTAGTTAATTAAATATAAAAAGATAAATCTATATAAATCATTAAGTTGTGTTTTGGCGTGGTTTTTGTAGTGTCAATACCAGTAAATGGTGATTATTAGTTAAATAGGCGTTATGAAAGAGACACATCAAACATTAACTTCGGTTGAAAACTCTCAGTCTGCGGTATCTGGCGCAGGTATGGACCGCAAAGTTACTCGTCGCAATAAACCTACAGTAAAATGGCTACTTGCCATTGTGGTGCTGATTGTCGTTATTAGCGGATATTGGATGGTTAATTTGCCAGGTGGTAAGGCATTAGCCGTGGATAATGAAAGGATCTCGGTGTCTGAAGTGGTCACAGCAACTTTTGAAGATTTTATCCCGGTGCGCGGTCGGGTGACACCTGCTAAAACAGTGTTTTTGGATGCTATTGAAGGCGGGCGAGTTGAACGTATTTTGGTGGAAGATGGCGCTGAACTTAAGGCGGGTGATTTAATCGTAGAGCTCTCTAATGCATCACTTCAGCTCAATGTATTAGGTAATGAGGCACGCGTTGCAGAGCAACTCAATAATATGCGCTCGATTGAACTGAACCTGGAGCAAAATCGTCTGCAACATAAACGTAATCTGGTTGATATTAATTATCAGATCAAAATGTTAACTCGGCAATTAAGCCGTGAACAAGCCTTAGTCAAAACGGGAGCGATCAACCAATCTAAATATGATGATACTCAAGACACCTTAGATTGGTATAAAAGTCAGTTAGTGCTAACGCTGGAGAGTCAAGCATCTGATACTAAAATGCAGGAAGCACAGTTGGTGTTTTTAAAAAGCACGGCTCAACGTTTAGAAAGTAATCTGGCGATTTCCCGCCAAAACCTGGAAAACATGAATGTCAAAGCGCCGGTTAACGGTAAGTTGTCCGGTTTTAATGTTGAAGTCGGTCAAAGTATTGGTCGTGGTGAACGTTTAGGGCAAATTGATACCCCGAATGATTACAAGGTTACTGCATTTATTGATGAGTTTTATTTGGGACGTGTCGATATCGGCCAGAGAGCGAGATTCGAACAGTATCAACTCGCCATTGCTAAAATCTATCCGCAAGTACAGAACGGTCAATTTGAAGTGGATTTTAAATTTACCGACCGTCAGCCCAGAGATATTCGTCGCGGTCAAACGATACAAACCAAACTGACTTTAGGTGATGCGACGAAAGCAACACTTATCCCTAATGGCTCATTTTATCAGGATACTGGTGGTAACTGGATTTTTGTCGTCACTCAAGATGGCAGTGAAGCGGTGAGAAGACCAGTGCGCTTAGGTAGAAGAAACAGTCGATATATCGAAGTGTTGGAAGGGTTAGAGCCGGGGGAACAGGTTATAACCAGCCCTTACAGCAGTTATCAGGACATGCAGCGGCTGAAATTACATTAATTGACGAAGACAGAAAAGACATTGAAAACAAATTTTAGGAAAGGATAAAAACATGCTGAAATTACATAACCTCTCAAGAGTTTACCAAACCGATGACGTAGAAACTTTGGCGTTAAATAACGTCAATATTGAAATTGCTAAAGGGGAGTTTGTTGCCATTATGGGGCCGTCGGGTTGTGGTAAATCGACCTTACTCAATACTATTGGCATGTTGGATTCACCGACAAGCGGTCAGTATTTTTTTCAAGATCAAGATATCTCCGGTTTTAGCGAAGCGCAGTTATCAGCGATCCGCAAAAAAAATATCGGGTTTATTTTTCAGAACTTTAACCTGATTGATGAATTAACCGTGGCAGAGAATATTGAACTTGCCTTGCTTTATCATAATATTCCTGCGGCTGAACGTCAGCAACGAGTGGCTAAGGTGATGGATAAAGTTGGTATTGCCCATCGCGCAAAACATATGCCGAGTCAATTGTCAGGAGGACAGCAACAACGAGTGGCTGTGGCTCGTGCGGTAGTGGGTGATCAGGCGATGATATTAGCGGATGAACCGACCGGAAACCTCGACAGTGCTCATGGGCAGGAGGTGATGGAAATGTTGCAGGCACTTAATGATGAAGGCACTACTATCGTCATGGTGACTCATAGCCCAGCGCATGCTGACTTTGCCAAGCGTACCATTAACTTATTTGATGGTCATGTAGTGACTGAAAATGTCCGCGCGGCGTAAAAATAGCCAATGCAATAAGGAATCATGATGTTTAAGAATTACTTAGTGACTGCGTGGCGTAATATTGTCAAAAATGGCATGTTTTCCGCGCTTAATATTTTTGGTCTTGCAATTGGCTTGATGAGTTGTATCTTGATCATGCTGTTTGTTCGTTCGGAAACCGGGTTTGATAACTGGCTACCAGAAAATGACCGTTTGGTTCGGTTACATAGTGCTTTTCATATGCCGGGTCGGGAACCCTTTTTGAGTGTACGTTCTGCTGGACGCATGATGGAAGCGATTAGGGATTACGCCAGTAATGAAATTGAAACCGGTGTCCGGTTTATTCAATGGCCGTTAACGGTTCGTCAAAATGAGAACGTTTTCTCTGAAAAGGTTACTATGGTTGATGGCAGTTTCTTTGATGTTTTCAAATTACCTTTTACCCATGGCAATAGCTCAACATCTTTTAATAAACCGTTGGATTTTCTGATCACCGAAAGATTGGCATTAAAGTATTTTGGTAAAACCGATGTTATTGGTGAAACTTTAACCTTATGCTGTTTAAGCGATACCCCAAGTGATGTTGTTATTACCGGTGTTTTAGCTGATTTTCCCGAAAATACACACCTTAATACTGAAATGATCGCGTATCTTCAACCGGCGTTATTCGGAGAAAATAACGGCATACTGGATTCATGGACGAACCTCAATGTTTATACTTATTTTAAATTAAACGCCGGGGTTAATTTAGAAGATGTGCAGCAACGTATTGATTACTGGATGAATAATGAAAGCCCGTTAGTTGAAATGATGAAGCAGTTTTTAGGGGAAAAAGCGATAGGTAAAAAGGTCACCGATTTTGCTAATCAAAAATTAATGCCGCTAACGGATATCCATTTATATGCCCGTAAACACGCTGGTAATCAAGGGGATTTGACGCCTATGGGCGATATTGAAGTGATTAATACCTTTAGTATTGTTGCCATTTTAGTGTTAGTGATTGCCTGTATTAATTTTATTAATCTGTCGACCGCAAAAGCCAGTAAACGTGCGAAAGAAGTGGCGATGCGTAAAGTACTCGGCGCAACAAGAACGCAGGTGGCAATACAATTTTTGCTAGAAGCTATTACCTTAGTATTTATTGCGCTGCTAATTGCCTTGGTTGCCGTTGAACTGATATTACCGCTATATAACCAAGTATTAGGAAAAAACTTGGAATTACATTTATTTACCACGCCTGGCTTGTTATTGGTATTAATTGCGTTAGCGCTATTGGTGGGAATTGGTGCTGGGCTTTATCCGGCGTTGTACTTATCACGCTTTTTGCCTGGGCATATTTTAAAAGCCAGTAAGAGTGCGGAAGCTGGTAGTTCCACTAAGTTACGAACCTTTTTAGTGGTTTTTCAGTTTACTACGTCAATCGTATTAGTAATCGCTACGTTAGTGGTTTATGGTCAGACGATTTTTGCTAACTCGGTTGATCTTGGTTATCAAAGTAATAATAAACTGATCTTAAATATTGAATCAGCGGGGGATAACTTAGCGAGTTTAAAACAGGAACTACTTAATCTACCTGAAATTACTTCTGTGGTGTATTCGTCAGAAGCGCCTTCTCAGGATCGTGAAAACAATGATCAGTTTAAATTACTAGAAACATTGCCTGGTGGTGGCGCTAACGAGCCGCTAATCATTAATTATCATGATATGGATTATGGTTTTTTTGAAGCATATCAGGTCAAGCCCATCGCAGGTAGGTTGTTTGACCAAAACTATGGCACTGACACTTACATTCCGGTGGAAGATGGCGAAGACCGAGTCGGTACGGCAAGTGCTATTTTAAATGAGTCTGCGTTAACTAAGCTTGGTTTTAAATCGCCTGAAGAAGCAATAGGTAAAACGCTGGCATTTAGAAAGCACCATTTAACCATTATTGGTGTTATCCCTAATCTTTATTTTCGTTCGATTAAATTCGGCATCAGGGCGAGTGTTTATAAGTTAACGCCGAGTCGATTTAGAGTCGCGAGTTTAAGCTTTAATACGAATGACTTATCAAGCTTACTCACTAAAGTGGCACGGGTGTGGAAAAATAATGTGCCGATGGAACCGATTAATGTGCAATTTTTATCTGAAATGATGAAAGCTCAGTATGATAATGAACTGACCACGGCGCAATTGTTTTTAGTGTTTTCAGTACTGGCAATCATTGTCGCTTGTTTAGGCTTGTTTGGTCTCTCCGCATTTACAGTAGAGCGTCGCACCAAAGAAATCGGTATTCGTAAAGTGATGGGGGCAAACGTAACAGATATTGTTCGCTTATTGATTTGGCAATTTTCAAAACCTGTGGTAATTGCTAATTTTATTGCCTGGCCGATTGCCGGCTATATGATGCTGTCTTGGTTAGAAGCATTTCCTTACAGGATTGATAACCTAGTATTGCTGCCAATATTTTTATCGGTCAGTATACTATCTCTATTGATTGCCTGGATAACGGTGGGCACCAATACCACTAAGGTAGCAAGAAAAAATCCGATTCACGCCTTGCGTTATGAGTAAAAAGATTAATATATTAAAATAACAAAAAACCGCTCATTTGAGCGGTTTTTTTAATGGATGAGAACTATTTTTATAAACCAGCAGCAGCTCTAAGTGCTTCAGCTTTATCTGTTTTTTCCCAGCTAAAAGCGGTAAAAGTATCATCGCCAACGGTCATTTCAAACGGTTCACGGCCGAAGTGACCATAAGCGGCTGTTTGACGGTACATCGGATGTAATAGGTCTAACATCTTAGTGATACCGTAAGGGCGCAGATCAAAATGCTGACGTACCAGTTCAATCAGTTTTTCTTCACTGACTTTACCTGTGCCGAAGGTTTCGATTGAAATAGAGGTTGGTTCTGCCACACCTATGGCATATGACACCTGAATTTCACAACGGTCAGCTAAACCAGCAGCGACAATATTTTTCGCGACATAACGGCCAGCATAAGCAGCACTGCGATCCACTTTTGATGGATCTTTACCAGAGAAGGCACCACCACCATGACGAGCCATACCGCCGTAGGTATCAACGATAATTTTACGACCGGTTAAGCCACAATCACCCACTGGGCCACCGATAACAAAACGGCCGGTTGGGTTAATAAAATACTTGGTTTCCGGTGTTAAAAACTCGGCGGGTAATACCGCTTTAATGATGTTTTCCATGACCGCTTCATGCAAATCATCTTGTGTAATTTCCGGGTTATGTTGTGTCGACAATACTACGGCATCGATAGCAACTGGCTTATTATCTTCATAAATGAAAGTTACCTGAGATTTTGCATCAGGGCGTAACCAAGGTAAAACACCAGATTTACGAATTTCTGCTTGGCGCTCAACTAAACGATGTGAATAGTATAATGGTGCAGGCATTAAGGTTTCAGTCTCATTGGTTGCATAACCAAACATTAACCCTTGGTCACCGGCACCTTGATCTTCAGGCTTAACGCGGTCAACACCTTGAGCAATTTCAGGTGATTGCTGACCGATTAAATTCATGATGCCACAAGTATCGCCGTCAAAACCTACATCTGACGAAGTGTAGCCAATATCAGTTATCACTTTACGTGTTAAATCTTCCAAATCAACCCAAGCCGTAGTTGATATTTCACCTGAAATGATGGCAACACCTGTTTTTACCATAGTCTCACAAGCAACACGAGCGTGTTTATCTTGAGTGATGATGGCATCTAATACTGCATCTGAAATTTGATCAGCAATTTTATCTGGATGACCCTCAGAGACAGACTCTGAAGTGAAAAAATGTCTAGACATAAACCCTCGAAACATTAACAAGTTTAATCAATGAGGGGATGGTTAATAAGATACTAACAGCCCCTAACACACTAATTAATAGCGTAACACGCACTAATATTAGCACTAATGAAGCGATTGTAACCTGAGTTTATAGAAATATCTACTTTTTTACGTCTAGACGTCTAAAATAATTTATCTGGTGATTAAATTGATTCAAATGGGCGTAGGGGCAGGTCATTTTGCCAGAGTTTATTAAAAATAACTTGCTGCTGTGGGGTTGCTAATGAGCTATAGAAGTGGTGCTGGCCAGGCGTTGTGTTCGTGGTTAACAGCTGATGCAGCGCTAATTGTCGATGTAGTTGTTGCGTAACCGGTGCGGCAGTTTCGATAAGTTTTATATCTGAACCAACTAATTGCTTAATTGTGTTACTGACAAAAGGATAATGTGTACAACCTAGGACTAAGGTATCAACTTGTTGTTGCATCAGTGGATTAAGGTAGGTTGCTAATAACTCTTTACATTGAGTAGAGTTGGCGAGCCCTTGTTCTATGAGTTCAACTAAACCGGGGCAGGGCTGAATAAAGACTTCACTGCCGTTTTTGTATTTTTCTACTAAGTCAAGGAATCGCTTATTTGTCGCGGTGGCTTGAGTCGCTAATATTGCTACTTTTTTACTTTTACTCTGTTTAGCAGCCGGTTTAATTGCCGGTTCAACGCCGATAATAGGTAATGATATTTCGTTTCTTAACTGTTCGATAACATTGACGGTGGCAGTATTACAGGCAACGACTAATGCTTTACATTGCTGCTGCATTAACCAGCGGGCAACAAGGGTTACACGGGTTTTTATTTCGGCAACGGAAATGTCACCATAAGGTGCGTAGGCCGAATCAGCCAGGTAAATTAAGTTTTCATTGGGCAACTGTTCGGCGATACATTTGGCAATAGAGAGCCCACCCACGCCAGAGTCGAATATACCTATGGCTGATGTTAAATTTATCGGTTGCTGTGAATTGTCAGTCATTAATGTGATTAAGTGATGAAAAACCTTGTCGTTATAGGCAGTTTTCGATTTAATGTAAAGAGAAAATATTCATAAAAATAATGACTTTCACTCATGTCTAGCAGTATTTCATTTAAAAGTATCAAACAGTTCCCACCGTTGATGTGGGTTATTCTATTTGGTGATTTTATCACCCGTGGTAGCTATTACATGGTCTGGCCGTTTCTGGCGGTGATCCTTTATCAAAAGTTCGCTTTAAGTGCGACTGAAGTCGGCGCGATTTTATCGGGCGCTGCGGTACTTTCAGTTTTTGTTGGTTTTTTTGGTGGCGCTATTTCAGACACGTTTGGCCGTAAGCGGGTAATGTTTAGTAGCGGTATTATTTATGTATTGTCATTTGTATTGTTATCACAAGTAGACAGTGTGGTTGGATATATCGTGGTGATCACATGTTGTTCAATGTCAAAAGCGGTGTGGGATCCACCGACACAAGCATTGGTTTCTGATATTTTACCGGATCTTAATGTCAGGGAACTTGCATTGCAGGGGCGCTATTTTGTGATTAATGTTGGTTGTGCCATCGGACCTATTATCGGCGTTTATTATGGCGTAACTGGTCAGCAATCAACGTTTTTATTAACCGCTGGTGCATTTGCGCTGTGGTTAGCTTTGTTGGCAGTTGCACTTAATAAACATGGTGAAATTGCTAAACATAAACACCAGAAAGAGCAAAAGCTGTCTGCGACGTGGCGGGTGCTATGGCAAGATAAAATGCTGCAATGTTTGATTGTCGCTAATTTGGTGTGTTTATTTGTCTATGCGCAAATGGATAGTACGTTAATTCAATATTTAACTCGTGCTGATGTACCCGAATTAATGACCTTGATTTCCAGCTTAATTTTGACCAATGCGGTGGTGATCGTCAGTAGTCAGTTTATTTTATTAAAACTATTAGCAAGTCTTTCTTTAACACAGCGTATTAAAGTCGGTTTGGTGTTGCTAGCGTGCTCGCAAGTGTGGATGAGCATCAATCCGGTTGATGAGTTTTGGGGGTGGATCGCGGCTATTGCAGTGATGAGTGTTGCCGAAGCGATTTTATTCCCAACAATGAATGTACAAATTGATCGATTAGCACCGAGCCATTTAAAAGGTGCCTATTTTGGCGCGGCGTCTTTTTATTCTGTCGGATATGCGATTGCCCCGTTTGGTGGCGGTATTATTTTAGATATATTAGGCGGGCCTTGGGTTTTTGCCATTGGTACTGTACTGATTGTTGGCGTTTATTACCTCTACAGTATTTTGCACCGGATGCCGCGACCTGATTTTGAATTGTTGCCTGCTGAGAAAAGTTAATATTTATGGCTATCGGGCTGTTAAAAAAGAGAAGACAGACTTCCAGAATGCCGCAGTCAACTTTAGTCCTGAACACCGTGTGTTCAGGGCGGAAATTGCTTAATAACCGTAGGCTTCCCGGTACGAGCCGGGTATGCTCAATAGCTACTAATTGATTTCCTAAGGTAAAACTTATCGGCTCAGGGACATAGTTAACATACAAACATCCCAGAAGACTTAAAACAAATTATAGCTAATTTTGACGAGGTGATTAAGTGTTTTTTCGACTAGCTTGTACTAAACGGTGATTGATTAAACTAACTGAGTTATCTTTAAGCAATTTTCACCTTTTTTGAGCGTCAAGGAATTGATGTCAGAGAAGGTGTAGAATTTAGGCGTGTTTTTTCGGTTGCTTAACCGCTTGTTCTATCGTTTGTTGTAATAGATCAACCTGACTTTGCAGTGCTTGCTTTTCTTGGGCAAATTTTCGCTGCTGCGCTAAATAATCATGCGCCAGATTAAGTGCCGTCATTAACATCGCTTGCTCAGGAGTTTTGAGTGACTGGCCTTTGCTATTATCTTTGGTGATGCGTTGATTAAGCTCTTCTGCTGCCTGTAATAACGCAGATTCTTGTCCTTGCGGACAAGCAACTTTTAGTCGGCGATTTGCCACTTCAATGGTCACGTTATGTTGGCTCATAAAAATTTAAGGTTTCTTTTAACAGCTAAGTTATTGGTTAAAAAGCTATTTGGTTGTTTAATATACAATTTTATTTATAGCTTATAAGAAAGCACTATAACTACGTGTGATCACAAGTGCAAGCGCCATTTAGCATTATTCTTCAATAGTTTTATCCGGCGGGCAGTGGTAGGATAAGCCTATAAAACTATTAGCGAATATATTGAGCACATGACAGACAATAACCTATTAGATTTCGCTTCTTTGCAAGCAATCATCACCACAGAAGATGTCAAAATTCACGGTTGTGAGTTACATGGCGTATTAACCGGGCTGATCTGCGCCGGTTATAGTTTTGAAAACAGCGATTACTTATCCATGCTCAACGATGTTTTTAATAATGGTGAAGCGCTGACAAGTAAATTGCGAATGACAGTTAAACTGATGTTTGGTCAGGTATGGCAGAGTCTTTTGGATGATAATTACAGTTTCAATTTGTTACTGCCTGATGATGATGACTCATTAGTAGAGCGTGGTCATGCGCTAGGTGCCTGGGTTCAGGGCTTTAATTTAGGCTTTGGTTTACAGCAAAGTAAATCTGCTAAATTATCTGAAGATGTTAAAGAAGTGCTGACAGACTTTGCTGAAATTGCCAATCTCTCCGATGAAATAGAAGAAGATGAAACCACAGAACAGGCCTATTTTGAGATCGCTGAGTATGTGCGGATTTCAGCGTTATTGTGTTTTACCGAGTTAGGTACTCCGCCAGAGAGTAAAGAGAAATCAGACACTATTCATTAGTGATTGGATAAATTATGCGTGAGACCTTGATCCCTATTAGCGAATTTGCTCAGCGACGTCAGCGTTTTCTTGCACAAATGCAGGACAATAGCATTGCTTTTTTTGCTGCTAACACGTTAGCGACTCGCAGCAATGATACCGAATATCTATTTTGTCAGGACAAAACATTTTATTATTTAACTGGCTTTAATGAGCCGGATGCGGTGCTAGTACTGGTAAAGTCAGCAACTCCTGAAAGTATTTTATTTTGTTTGCCAAAAGATCCTCAAGCAGAGGTTTGGCATGGTCGCCGGGTTGGCGAACAACAAGCAAAAAGCCAATATTTGTTTGACCAGACGGCAAGTGTTGAGCAGCTGGAGCAGATGGCGCCGGAGCTAATAGCGAATAAATCCGCACTTTATTATTGCTATGGCGCTCATCAACCACTGGAGCTACAAATATTTCAGTGGCTAACTAAAGTTAAAGCGCAATCTCGCCTAGGTATTAGTGCACCGAAAAGCCTGATTGATTGCCAGGCAATGCTTGATGAGATGCGTTTATTTAAATCTGACGCTGAACTTGATGTCATGCGCCAAGTGAATATTATCAGTGGCAAGGCGCATCAACGAGCAATGGAAAAAACTCACCCTGAAATGTTTGAATATCAGATAGAAGCTGAGTTATTGCATGAGTTTGCGCGTCATGGGGCGCGCCATGCTGCTTATAACTCTATTGTTGCTGGTGGAGATAATGCCAATATTTTGCATTATACCGATAATAGTGAACCATTAAATCATGGCGATTTATTATTAATTGATGCCGGTGGTGAACTCGCTGGCTATGCCGCTGATATTACAAGAACATTTCCGGTGAGTGGTCAATTTTCTCAGCCTCAAAAGGCTTTGTATCAACTAGTACTCGATGCCCAGCAACAATGTATTGATGCGATTAAACCCGGGCAAACATTAGCGGCGTTAAATGAGTTATGTAATCAGGTATTAACCAAGGGCTTGTTAGCGCTTGGCATTTTGCAAGGTGATCTAGAGCAATTAATGGCAGAAAAAGCCTGTAAGAAATATTTTATTCATGGCTTAGGGCATTGGTTGGGACTGGATGTCCACGATGTTGGTGATTATCAGGTCAATGACCGACAGCAATTACGACCATTTGAACCTGGCATGGTGATGACAATAGAACCCGGTTTGTATTTTCCATTAACTGATGACTCAGTTGAAGAAAAATGGCGTGGTATCGGGATACGAATTGAAGATAATGTCCTGGTAACTGATCAAGGTCATGAAAACTTAACCGTTAATGCGCCAAAATCTATTGCTGAAATAGAAGCACTGATGGCGGGATAGCCGTTAATCGATGCCCAGTGTTAAGTGAATAATTAAACGAGATAGCAGTGAGTAATAACAAGCAACATTTTGATATTGTTATCGCAGGAGGCGGTTTATCTGGATTGCTGGCGGCGCTCAGCCTGGCAAATTTAACTAAGCAAGATGGTAGTTCATTATCGATTGCTATTATTGAAGCAAATGATATTGAGCAGCAACCAGAGCTTACTTTTGATGCGCGTGTGTTAGCTTTATCTCACGGCAGCGTCAGTTATTTACAATCTTTAATTGATTGGCACACATTAGACGCATATGCGGCACCAATTAAGCAGATCCATATTTCAGATCGCGGTCATTATGGTAAAGCGCGTATCAATGCGACTGAACATCAGGTTACTGCCTTAGGTTATGTGGTGGAAATGTCGCGTTTAGGTCAGGCTTTATTGGCTAGTGCGAAGCGATACTCAAATATCCATTGGTTCTGTCCTGACAGCATTGCAGCCATTGACTGGCAAAAACAGCAAGTAACAGTACAGTTAAATTCAGCGCAACAAATAGACGGGCAGCTCATACTTGCCTGTGACGGTGCGCAATCAAGTTGTCGGCAATTTGCCAATATCAGTTCAAATGCTACTCCTTATCATCAATCGGCGGTGATCGCGAATGTCAGCATGGAGAAAGCTCATCAGAATGTTGCGTATGAGCGTTTTACTGAAATGGGTCCTATTGCGATGTTGCCATTAGCAGATGGTAATAGTGACAGTAAAAAGTGCTCATTAGTGTGGACTTTAACTCCGGAAAAAGCGGAGCAGGTGGTGCAACTAGACGATATATCGTTTCAGCAAGCACTTGTACAGGCGTTTGGTGGTTGGTTAGGTAACGTTGAGCAACTGGGACAACGTACCTGTTATCCATTACATTTAGTGCGCGCGAATGAGCAGATCTATCATCGTATGGTGTTAGTGGGTAATGCTTCTCATACTATTCATCCAATAGCTGGTCAGGGCTTTAATTTAGGGGTAAGAGATGTTGCTCAATTGCGTGATGTACTCAAACAGTTATTGACGCAGGGCAAAGACATAGCGCAATTTTCCGCTTTAAATGATTATGCTCAAAACAGGGCGACCGATCATCAGCAAGTGATCACGTTAACGGATTCGTTAGTCACCTTGTTTTCAAATGAATTACCGCCGTTAGTTGCCGGACGAAATATTGGCTTGAAAGTGTTAAATTATTGTAAGCCGTTAAAAAATAGTCTGGTTAATAAAACTATGGGTTATTAGCCTTGGCGCGTTGTTGTGTCTCAAAAGATAGTTAGAAAAAATATTCGAGAATTGCATGCAAAAATATGATGTTTTAATTGTTGGTGGCGGCATGGTGGGGTTAACCACAGCGTTAGCTATTCGTCAGCACAGCCCGTTAACCGTAGCCATAGTGGATACACAACCATTAGCCGAAATAACCTCAGATGCCGACGTTCGAGTCAGTGCCATTAATGCGGTCAGCCAGCAGTTATTTACCAACCTTGATGTCTGGCAGGCAATGATTGAAATGCGGGCCCAGCCTTATCAGCAGATGCATATTTGGGATAAATCAGGTTATGGCAAGCTGGACTTTACCCTCGATGATTTAGCTGCGCGCGAGCACAACGGCCAATTGGGTTGGATCATTGAAAATAGTGTTATCCGCCGCGCGTTATGGAAAAAAGCGGAACAGGATCAAGGTATTAGCTTTTATACTGAGGAAAAACTCTCGAATATCGCTGTTGGTGAAAGTGAAGTGTTCGCCAGTTTTAGCAGCTTACCGCCGATCACCGCTAAACTAGCGGTTGGTGCGGATGGTGCTCGTTCCTGGTTACGGGAACAATTGAAGTTTTCAATGACTTTTCAAGATTATGATCATCATGCCATTGTTGCATCAGTAAAAACTCCACAAGGTCATAGTAATACTGCGTGGCAGGTATTTTTAGATACTGGCCCATTGGCCTTTTTACCACTTTCGATGCAACAACAAGGCAGTGACTTATGTTCTATTGTCTGGTCAACATCGCCAGAGCGGGCGCAGCAGTTAACTGAATTATCACCACAGGATTTTGCTAAAGAAATTACCGCTGCGTCTGACGGCAAGCTAGGTAGTATTAGTCTGGTAAGCGAACGTTTTACCTATCCGTTAACCATGCGTTTTGCTCAGGATGTAGTGAAAGATCGGGTAGTGCTGGTAGGTGATGCTGCCCATACGATTCATCCGCTGGCGGGCCAGGGAGTGAATTTAGGCTTATTAGATGCGGCAGCACTAGCACAAACCTTAACAGCGCCATTTGATCATCAGTCAGTGAATGCTGAAACGACTCATTGGGTTGACAGCATTGCGTTACAGCAATATCAACGCTGGCGTAAAGCGGATGCCGCCGAGATGATTGCAGCGATGTCGGCAATCAAACAGGTATTTACTCCGCAACAAGCACCGATTAAATTATTACGTGGCTTAGGCATGAGCTTGATCAATCAAGTCACCCCGGTAAAAAGTCAGTTGATCAAGCAGGCATTAGGTTATCGTCATCATTTGCCGGATTTAGCTAAAACCGTTGCTGATTAATAGTGAGATGAGCTAAGTGTCAGAGAAAGGGAGAGTTTTCTCCCTTTTTAATAGTCGCTATGATTTGGTTTGGCAAACAAAGCTGTATTAATAGGTGTAATACTGGTAGTTGGTATTTTTATATGGCATTAACTCATAATGTGGCTGAATAAAGGCAACCAGATTAATGAGTTCAGTGATAGTCATCACATCGTTAAATACTTTCATTTTAGATGTGCCATCTTGTTGTATCTTAGATAGCGGATAACCTCGGGCAAATTTATGTGATGGGTTGATCACTGACGTTACCAGTTCAGCATAAGTTTTTACCTGCGTGGTTTTTCCGCCTAGTCGAATGGAAAATTCGGCTTCTTGTGGCTGTGTTATATCATCTATTTGATGACAGCCACTGCATTGATATTTAATAAACACTTGTTTGCCTAAGTCAGCGTCACCATGTGGGAGACTAAAGCCCCGAGGAGAATCAGCCCCTTTATCACAGCTGACAATTAACAATAGACAAAGAAAAAAAACTCCGCTCACCAAATATTTCATGTTCACTTCCTTTTCAATATGTTTGACAATTAACGCTATATATCAACCATAGACTAAAAATCTGATTTTTATAAAGAATGGAAGGTATGTATCAATGATGTCTTATGCTTGATAAAGCGCGCACAGCCTATTCAAACTTGGAAGATAAGTTATCCAGTAAAAAGATGCTGGAACTTACTTTGATCACACAGCGTAAAAATTCAGGTAAATAATCGGAGTTTTCGATATAAGCATCACTGTCAAAGTTATCGGCGGCATCGTTTTTCGTAAATTGCACTTCTAATGCATCCGAGAGTTTTTCAATAATATGTTCAGGTACGGCTAACCGGGTGGCGAGCATAATAAGCTTTGATGCTTTATAGTTGGTGAGTTCTCGTAAAAAGAAGATGTCGTAACTTACTCCTTGGTCTTTCACTCTGTCAGGATGGATCAACCATTCTGCGGTGGCAATTGCGACAAAGGTAAACTTGGTCTTTTTATCTATTTTTGTATTCAGCCAAATGGTGAGCTTTTCATCCACGTCGATACCAATTTTACAATAATCCTGTAATTGCTCATCTAAGACCACTCGAATGTGTAACGATTGGCAAATAGCTTTAAGATCTACCGTATCTTGATGTGTTGCCGACTCAATTAATCTTTGTATTGCAGAGTTGCTCATTATTCACTGCCTTTTATTGATACCCTTGTGTTGGTTTACCAACGCAAATTTTGCAAATTTCTTCTATGTATAAAGTCAATTTTAGCAGCTAAATAAGATATTTATCAGATGGCTTAATCATAAAGCGCGGCGTTTAGGGCAATTTTGTTTGGTTGGCTTTTATTTATCAAATATCAATCTGAGTAAAATTTTTATATATCTAAATTATCCGAATTAAATTTTTATATTGTTATTTTACTAGTTTAAAATTTGAAACCACTGCTTTTATTTGTTGAATCAACGGTATCGTCCCGCTATAATTACGCGCAAATTTTGTAAACAATCAGCCGTTACTTTTGGCGCTAGCGTCTAAACTAACAGCTATTCATGCAATCACAGTGGAACTTTAACAATGACAAATAAAACCGTACTTCATGCTAAGCACCTTGAAGCTGGCGCAAAAATGGTTGACTTCCATGGCTGGGAAATGCCGATCAATTATGGTTCTCAAATTGAAGAACACCACGCCGTGCGTACTGATGCCGGGATGTTTGATGTGTCTCATATGACGATTGTCGATGTTAAAGGTAGCGATGCCAAAGCGTATTTACGTCGTTTAGTGATTAATGACGTCGCTAAATTAGAAGTTGCCGGTAAAGCGCTTTACACTGGCATGTGTAATGACGAAGGCGGTGTGATTGATGATTTAATTATCTATTTTTTTACTGACACCGATTACCGCTTAGTGGTTAACTCTGCTACTCGTGAAAAAGACTTAGCTTGGATGAACAAGCAAGCAGAAGGTTTTGATATTACCATTACTGAACGTCCTGAATTTGGCATGATCGCTGTACAAGGTCCTCAAGCTAAAGCAAAAGTAGCCACTCTTTTATCCGCTGAACAAACTCAAGCGGTTGATGGTATGAAGCCATTTTTTGGTGTACAAGCCGGTGAGTTGTTTATTGCCACTACTGGTTACACGGGTGAAAACGGCTATGAGATTGTGGTACCACAAGAACAAGCGGCAGATTTATGGCAACAATTATTAGATGCCGGTGTTAAGCCTTGTGGTTTAGGCGCACGTGATACCTTACGTTTAGAAGCGGGTATGAACTTATACGGCTTAGATATGGACGAAACGGTATCACCACTTGCGGCAAACATGGCATGGACGATAAGCTGGGAACCAAGCGATCGTAACTTCATCGGTCGTGATGTACTAGCAGCGCAGCGTGAAGCAGGCGATCAGCCAAAATTGGTTGGCTTAGTAATGACTGATAAAGGCGTATTACGTTCAGGATTAAAAGTGATTTCTGCTGCCGGCGAAGGTGTGATCACCTCAGGTACTTTCTCGCCAACATTACAACATTCTATTGCCATGGCACGTGTACCACGTAGTGTTAAAGTGGGTGATACGGTAGAAGTTGAAATGCGCAAAAAGTTAGTTAAAGTTAACGTAGTTAAGCCAAGCTTTGTCCGTAATGGTAAAAGCCAGCTGGATTAATTTTTAACTTGCTCTATAGTGATAAACGAGTAGGGCATTAGCCAATATTTGATAATAATACATAAACATTAGGAACAAAAAAATGAGCAACATTCCTTCAGAATTAAGATACGCAACATCGCATGAATGGGTACGTAATGAAGGTGACGGAATCGTTACTGTAGGTATTACAGAACATGCACAAGAATTATTAGGTGATATGGTTTTTGTTGAATTACCTGAAGTGGGTGAAAGCGTCAGCACTGGTGACGACGTTGCTGTAGCAGAATCTGTTAAAGCGGCTTCTGATATTTATGCTCCGGTTTCTGGTGAAGTTGTTGAAGTGAATGAAGACTTAGAAGATTCACCTGAGTTGGTTAACTCAGACGCTTTTGGCGACGGCTGGATGTTCAAAATTAAATTGGAAGATGAAAGCGAACTTGCTGCATTACTTGATGCAGAAGGTTACGAAAACTCAATTGACGAAGACTAATCGTTAATTAACAAATATTTAAAGCCCTGAACTCAAGTTCGGGGCTTTCTTTTTATACATTTATAGTGAAGCTGTTTTATGACTACTCAATCGTTATTTGAATTAGAGCAAACTCAAGATTTTATTCGCCGTCATATCGGCCCAGATGAAGCGCAAACGCAGGCAATGTTAAACGACATTGGTGCCGAGTCTGTTGATGCCTTAATTAATGAAATTGTGCCAAGCGATATCCGCTTAGCTGACCTGCCTAACATTGAGCCAAGTAAAACAGAAGTTAGTGCGTTAACTGATTTAAAAGCGGTTGCAAGCCTAAATAAAGTTAACACCAGCTATATTGGTTTAGGTTATTACGGCACCTTAACACCAAACGTTATTTTACGTAACGTGTTGGAAAATCCAGGTTGGTACACCGCTTATACGCCATATCAGCCGGAAATTGCTCAAGGTCGTTTAGAAGCATTATTAAACTTCCAGCAAATGTGTTTAGATTTAACTGGGCTAGATTTAGCCTCTGCGTCGTTACTTGATGAAGGTACGGCTGCTGCTGAGGCAATGGCGTTAGCAAAACGTGTATCGAAAAATAAAAAATCAAATGCGTTTTTTATCTCAACAGATGTTTACCCGCAAACGATTGATGTAGTTAAACAACGTGCCGCCATGTTTGGTTTTGATATCATCCTTGGTGAAACAGACGATGTGGTAAATCACGATGTATTCGGTGCCTTATTACAATACCCTAGTGCGACCGGTGAAGTACGTGATATTTCAGAATTAATTGCCAAAGTACATGACAATAAAGGTATTGTTGCAGTAGCTGCTGATATTATGAGCCTAGTTTTATTAAAAGCGCCAGGTGAATTAGGTGCTGACGCGGTCATTGGTTCTACTCAGCGTTTTGGTGTACCTATGGGCTACGGTGGTCCTCACGCGGCATTTTTCACCACTTCAGATAAATATAAGCGTTCATTGCCAGGCCGTATTATCGGGGTATCAAAAGATACCCGTGGTAACAACGCATTACGTATGGCGATGCAAACGCGTGAACAGCATATTCGCCGTGAAAAAGCCAATTCTAATATTTGTACTGCACAGGTATTGTTAGCGAATATGGCGTCGTTCTACGCTGTTTATCACGGTCCACAAGGCTTAAAAACTATCGCGACACGTATTCACCGTTTTGCTGATATTTTAGCGCATGCGGCGAACACTAAAGGGTTAACACCGTTACATGGCAGCTATTTCGATACCTTAACCTTTAATTTATCTGAAGAGCGTAAAGCTGAAATTGTTGCTCGTGCATTAGCTAAAGGCGTTAACTTCCGCACAGACGTAGCGAACCAAATCAGCATTTCAATCGATGAAACCACTACTCGTGATGATCTGTTCGCATTATTTGATATTTTATTCGGTGAAGATCACGGCTTAGATATTGAATTATTAGACGCTGAAGTACGCGTATTAGAATACCCGTCAATTCCTGAGTCTTTAGTACGTGAATCAGAGTTTTTAACTCATCCGGTCTTTAACTCATACCATAGCGAAACAGAAATGCTTCGTTATATCAAAAAGTTAGAAAACAAAGATTTAGCGCTTAACCATTCAATGATTTCATTAGGTTCTTGTACCATGAAATTAAATGCCACTGCGCAGATGATCCCAGTTTCATGGCCTGAATTTGCTAACATGCATCCGTTTGCACCGCTTGATCAAGCGCAGGGCTATAAGCAAATGATCGACGAACTAGGTAAATGGTTAGTTGAGCTTACTGGCTACGATAATATTTCAATGCAACCTAACTCAGGTGCACAAGGTGAATATGCCGGTCTTATCGCGATTCATAAATACCATGAAAGCCGCGGGGAAGGGCACAGAAATATCTGTTTGATCCCGTCATCAGCACACGGTACTAACCCAGCGTCTGCGCAAATGGTTGGCATGAAAGTAGTGGTAGTTGCCTGTGATAAAGAAGGTAACGTTGATATGGACGATTTACGCGCGAAAGCAAGTGAAATGGCCGACAACTTATCTTGTATCATGATCACCTATCCATCAACACACGGTGTATATGAAACTACTATTGCTGAAATTTGTAACATCGTTCATCAGCATGGCGGTCAAGTGTACTTAGATGGCGCAAACATGAACGCGCAAGTGGGCTTAACCTCACCAGGGCACATTGGTGCTGACGTTTCTCACCTTAACTTACACAAAACCTTTGCTATTCCACACGGTGGTGGTGGTCCAGGTATGGGGCCAATTGGCGTTAAATCACATTTAGCACCATTTTTACCAGACCACGCATTAGTAACGGTGAATGAAGCAACTAAAGGTAACGGCGCAGTATCAGCCGCTCCATACGGTAGTGCGGGTATTTTATGTATCTCTTACCTTTACATAGCGTTATTAGGTAGAAAAGGGGTCACTGATGCCACTAAATACGCGATCACTAACGCTAACTACTTAGCGAAGAAATTAAGCCAACATTACCCAATTTTATATACCGGTAAAAATGGCCGTGTTGCTCATGAATGTATTATTGATTTACGCCCAATCAAGGCGGAATCAGGTATTACCGAAGTAGATATGGCAAAACGCTTAATGGATTATGGTTTCCACGCACCAACCATGTCATTCCCGGTAGCGGGTACTTTCATGATTGAACCAACTGAGTCTGAGTCTAAAGCAGAACTGGATCGCTTTATTGAAGCTATGGTTTGTATTCGTGACGAAGTACGTAAAGTGGAATCTGGTGAGTGGACGGCAGAAGATAACCCATTACACAATGCACCGCATACCTTGGCGGATGTTACAGGTGAATGGAACCGTGGTTACTCAATTGCTGAGGCGGTATTCCCAGTGCCAGCGGCGGCAGCGAACAAGTTCTGGCCAACAGTTAACCGTATTGACGATGTCTACGGCGACCGTAATCTGATCTGTTCATGCCCGGCAACGGATACTTATAAAGACTAGTTAACTAGTTGATATGGAATAATAAAAAGCGAGCTTAGGCTCGCTTTTTTTGTGGTTTATATAGATATGTGTTTAGAATTATTATTTAGAAAGCTTATGTCTAAGTGAAGGTAACGCAAAATAGATTCAGGGTTAAGCAATTATAACTTAGATATTTTTAGCAATTAATTCTGCTTTTAATAGCCCGCCTTTTGTCAGTAGTTTGGCTGAAAATTTAGGGTTCCGCCTTGCTTTGTATGCATCATAAATTTGCTTTAAACCTTTTGCCTCAAGTAAGGAAATATTAATCTCAGTATCCATTTCAGCGCTTTCAATAAAGTCATCAGAAAAACTAGGAGCGACTATCAAGACCTGAGCTACACGTTTACCTTGATTTTCACATCTATTCACGTACGCTTTGACTTGTCTAGAAGTTGAAGAATATTTTGCAAAGTCTCCATTTTTACAGGTTTTTGCTTCACCAATGATAACATCATCTTCACTCAATGAGATGATTATGTCGGCTTTGTCTTTTGAAGTGTTAATGCTTTTTCTTAAGTCTTCATCAACGAACAAATTCAAGCTTTCAAAGATTTCTTTAGTGATTTCTTCAAACTTAACACCTAAGTCTGCCTCTGCTATTTCTATACCAGCTGCTTTCAGTGAGGCTAAATCACGACAGGCTACTTCTGAATAATTTTCAATAAGTTTATCGTTGGCGTTCGCAAAAGACTCTAAAATAAGTTGTCTTGGGTTTCCTCGCTTAGACAATGACATTTTATCGCGAACTACTTTAATTTGCTCATTGCTTAGTAAATATAAAATATCAATAGGTGTAATACTTAACGCTCTAAGTTTATCTGTATCAATTTCTTCTCGATCTTCAATTTCGAATTCATTACGTAACAGTTTTTCAAGTTTGGGAAAATGTATCTGTAATGTCGCATACATTTCTTTGAAGCCTGCAGCACTTAGAAGCTCAAACTCTTCATTAGCTGATTGATTTAGAGTCTTAATAATCACATCAATTCTGTCATCTACCGTTGTTCCTATCTTTTCAACGTTTAACTCTAATTCTGAAATCAAAGTCTTAAGTCGCTCTTTGCGTTGATTTTGTGTATCGGAAATAGCAAATAGATCGCGACTTAAGATATTCCGTATTGATAGCCTAGAATGAATAATCGTATGAATTTTCTCTGTGCGTTCCACACCTCTAATCTTTTTACCATAATGTTTTAAAATATTTGATAACTCAGCGTCACTTAAGCTGCGTAGTATTCTTAATGTATGTTTGTCGGCAAGTTCTTTACCTTGAATGTCGTTTAATATGGCTATTATTTCGTCAGCGATCATAACTTCTGAGCGTTTACGATTAATAAAAAGAACTCCCATTTCTCTTAAAACGTTTAGAGCATCTAAAACATTATTTTGTGGAACAGGATCTATTAAATGCTCTATGGCTGATGCTTCATCCATTGATATATTTAGCCTATCTGCCAATGTATTAAGAATGGTTCTTTCATCATCTGTAATTTTAGATTCTCGATTACTTTTTTCATCATTAGTAAATGATACGGAAACACAATCTTTATAGATGCTAAGCAAATTACCTTTAGCAAATTCATCCTCAATACTACTATCAATTTCATTCTGAATTTCTTTGGAAGATAATTTAAGAGCCTTCCATTCTTTATCGTATAACGCCTCTATCCACGAGGTTCTGGCAATTGAATTTCCATCTCTAGTTAAGATATTAACTAATAGGCCTATTTGAGCACTAGACATAGCAAGCTGTTCTTGCATAGCAGTTTTGTAGTAAGAAGAAACTAAAGAAAAAAGTGAAGTTATTTCACTTCCCGATGCATTTTTAATTTGCCCATCAATTTTTTCGACAGACTTAGCTAGTTGTTTATCAGTTGGAGTAGCGGTTAAACATAGCTTATCTAGACAGGAAATAAATTTTGATTTTTCTACTTGATTTAGGCTTGAAAGAACTTGGCTGAGTTTCATTCGTCTCTACTCCTTTAGATTATACGGGATAATTGATTCTAAAAAAGCAATAGAATCAACAACTATCCTGTTATAGATTGCTTCTTTATGCAACTATTTATTTTTATTATGAAATTTAATAGAATCAGATTAAAATTATATACTTCGAATATTTGTTTTTCATTTTAGTTTAATTGTCGCCGCGGCGACTGCGCCCAAAGGGAGACTGCCTCCGGCCTCCCTTTGGAAACCCTCGGAGCTGCTGAAAAATGTATTTCTTCATTCATCATCAATATTCGAGCTAACGTTCAGATAGCACATCCATGTGCTACTTCACTTTGCTGGCGTCCTGCCAGTAATAGCTGATATTGATTCTTCATTCAGCATTTTTCAAAGCAGAATTTATGCTCTGTTCTAGTTCTTTTGTTTTTCATCGTTCGGTTCTTTGCATTAGGTTTGTTTGAAAGTGAGTGGGGCGATTGATGCCATTTCCCATGTCAGCGGTTTGATAATTAACTAGCAAGGGTAGGCCTCGACCCGAGACATGGATGTCGAGGGCTGCCGTTGTTCAAGGACGATAAATCGGCAGGTATCGAGGCTTACGCTAGTTGATTATCAAAGTATTCCGCTGTTTGGGCGCCACGGGGAGTCCAGAGGGGCATTTGGCGTGTAACGCCCCTCTGGGTGCTGCGGCCACCGCCGCAATATGGCTAGGCAAGAACACTGATCTTCCCCTAATTCACTAGACACCTGTTAATTAGCTAGTGAATTGCCCATATAAACGACAATGAAAATATTATTGCCTTGTTTAATGTTTCTTGGCTCATTGGTTTCATTGACTCCTCTATAGCGACTGGAAATGGTTTGAACATTATCAGCGAGAAGGTCGCCAAAATAGCAGCAAATGCAGGTTGATATAAAATAACAAAAAGCGAGCTAAGGCTCGCTTTTTTGGTTTCATATTCAAGGTCATCTAACACCTAATTTCCTTGTCTGCTTTTGCTAAGCTGGTTGTTGCATTCTGAACATTTTTACTAGTACATAGGCTAGAACGTTAAGGTTGCCGCGCCATTTTTAATGCGCTCCATAATGACGCTTGCCCCTTGAATTTGTACACCGTCAATTAGGCTAGTTTGATCATAACCTCGTGCGGTAGTGCAGGGAGGGCAAGCCCAAATGTCTCCGCCTCTTTCAATAAAAGCATCTAACAGGCTTTTGGCACTTTCCATTGGGTGAACATGGGTGTGGTCTAGGCCATTTTTTCTTACTAAGTCAATGGCACTGCTGGTTAAAAATAAGCCCACCGTTTTTCCTGATGTTAATGCGCCATTGGCAATGGTTAGGCCTACAGATGATACTTCGTCGTAGATGCCTTTGGTCATCACAATAATTAAGTCATTAGTTTCGTTGTTCATCACTTTGCTCCTGATATTTAACTAAGTTTTAAGACCAAGCTTGCTTGGTTAAGGTAAGCATATGAGGAGAGGGCAAATAGATGTAGGGTAAAATTTGTAGTAACTCACTACAAATTTTGAAGTAAATTTAGCAGGCCTTAAACGGTTGTGGATTATTTGTTGTAAATGAACTTATGCCTAACCATTTACTGAGAGACTTAGTATAGACAGAATGGCCGACAACTTTTATCAAATCTTTGTTTAGCGCCTGGTGAATGCCAAGCTCGCCGTACCAAATTTTAGTTAATGTTTTGCTGGTGGCGGTAATATAAACGTCAACATCAAAGCCTAAGTTTTGTGAGCATTCAGTCGCGGTATCGCCACGGACATAAATATAATGTTTAGTGTCAGGTTCAATATCGGTTAATTGTATTTGAATGACGGTATCACCCGATGGCAGTTCGTCTGTGTTTATTGCTCCGGTGATATCTCTTAGCAGACTTGGTGTTGCATTTTGTTTGTCTGTCATCCCTTCATTGGCGTAACGCATTCCCCAACGGCCTAGCTCATTAAGTACCGGTGCTAATGCTTTGCCTGCGGGGGTTAAATGATATTCAAAATGGCCGCCAGTAGTACAGGGTTTTCTAAATATGATGCCTTTTGCTTCCAGTAAGCGCAGTCGCGTGCGTAGTAACGAAGGGGATAAATTAGGAATATACTTTTGAATTTCAGAATACCTTGTTGACCCAAAGAAGAGTTCGCGCACAATTTGCAACGTCCACTTTTCACAAAGAATAGAGGTTGCTACTGAAATAGGGCACGCTTCGTCATAATCAAACATAGGTAAGTCCTTATCGTGTTTGCTGTTCAATAGTCTTATTTATATAACGTATTATAGGTAATGCTCAACTTTGTCAAAGCACGAGTTGTCATATCATTGGGAGCAGAATGAATCATTTTGACTGTGGTTTATCGCGATGGCGACTGCACAGCTCATTTAAGCGTATTGAAAAAAGGAAAATATGCTTGAATTTAAAGAAGGGGCCGACCGATTAGCATACATTAGTATTAATCCACCTGCGGGGAATTGCTCTCATTATAGTGCTTGATATATCTGCATTGCGCTCCAACCAATCAGTAGTGCAAAGGCGTAGCTTAATAAGGTGCCGAGCATCATATATTCGGTTAATATCATGTCTTTGTTTTTGGTCAGATCGCCGAATCTAAAGATGGTTTTAGTCGCCACTAAAAACCCGATAGCGCTAAATTGCCCGATAAAGACAAAAGAGATTGCCAGACAACGTTCAATATAACCTATCCAGGCGCCAGCCGAGTTTAAGCCAAAATTATTGGTGGTATTTGTAGTTTGCAGAGGATTGCTGGCATTGATAGTGACGGTAATTTTGTCTTTTGACGTTTCTGTTATTTCTACCGTCGAGTTTTGCCCAATGTCATTGCTGTGTTTGGCTAAGCTGTCGGTATGTTTTTTCAGTGCTATGCTAATGATAATCGATGCTGGTCGGCATACTAATAGGTAAGCCATGGCAATGATGATGTTTTTCACTGTTGCGATATTGGTTAAAAATAGCGTGATTTCATTTAGGGTAAAACCTGATAAAAGCGTCCAGACACCGACAATGATCAGCAAGTGGATTATTTGATCGACTAAGAAGTATGCGAGGTTAGCCTTTTGATACGACTTCCAACAATCTGTTAGTAAGTGGCTGATGGCTATTACCCCAAGGGCTAAGGTTGCTTGATAAATCGTAGAGTCCACAAGGATAAAAACTATGCTATTGAGTACGGTATGTACTAATACGTGTTTCCACAAGCCGATGGATTTAATGTGATGCTTACTGCGACATTGGATCCATGGTAGCGGCTGCAGGTAAAAATCTCCGATGAAGTGGGCCGTGAGTAGCAGTAAAAGTAATTCCATTATTATTCACCTAGGTTATTGGTCACTTTATGATTGATGATTTCAATGTAGTCTCGTACTAAAAATGCACCGATGTTGGCAAGTCGGTTACTGATATTTTGCCGTGTGGTGCCGATAAGTTCGGCAATTTTTTTATGCTCTGCGTAGTGACTTTCTATGTACTGGTATAGCAGTTCGGCTTGTGATTTTGTGAGTCGGTTGAGCAGATGATTTAAAAAATCGGTTAATAGCTTTAGCTCTTCGTTATCATTTGCTGATGCTAACTTGATTGAAATATCACCACGCTGCGTTTTAGTCAGACCTCTTCCTGAATCAATAAATACCGGGCCGGATGATGTATTAGGTTTGTCGGCCAGAATACTATGATCACCATAGGCAAGCGATAAAGTGCATTGAATAGGTTTGGTTGTTGCTTTAGATAAGTGTAACGCAAGCTTAATAAGTAAGCTGCATTCTAGGGCATGTGCAGGTCTAGGAAACTGTATCTGAAACTCATCACCGCGATAAATTTCCCCTATGGCTTGATACTTTTGGTGTGCCTGATCTAATAAGTGCTTCAGGGTAGCGATGACTTCGGCATACGCTTTGTCAGACATCTTAGTCGAGTTTACTATATCTCCGGTTAATACTGCGATCATAATTGTTCACTTTTTGCCCTTTACTATAGGCAACTATATTCAATTGCTTATTCAAATGCAACTATATTTAGTTGCCTGTGGTAAGGCAATTGAATTTAGTTGCATTTGTGGTAGTTAGGACACTAGATTGTTGTACAGCGACTTTTTATGTGAGCTTTTTCGTTGTTAAGTGATTTTTTAGCCTTTGGCTAATACATGAGCTCTCCCGTATTAGCCAAATTGTTGAATGGATGATTAATCCATTTTATTGCTGATAGATGATCTCGCCATCAAATACCGTCATAAGCACTTGAGTTTGGTTTATGGTGTGCTCGTCAATAGCAAATAAGTTGCGATCTAACACAATGAGATCTGCCAGTTTACCGGCTTCGATAGTGCCAACTTTTTGCTCTTGTCGCATCACATAAGCGCTATTGATGGTATAAGCTTGAATTGCTTTAGTAAGAGTTAACTCTTGAGGCGCACGGGTAACCGCGTTTTGCAAACCAATAAAAGGATTAAGAGAGCTGACATTCCAGTCACTGCTTAACGTTACACGAGCACCAGCAGCATCTAATGATTTAATCGGTACGGCATTATCTGCTCGAATTGCTCCAATTAATTCATCATTTTCATGCCAATTTTCTGGGTTGGTAAAGTTGCCAGCAACTTGAGCATCGGCAGTAACATTTAATTTGGCAAATCTTGAAATATCAGCACTATCTACGATCTCAACATGAGTGAGGCGATGACGACCTTGAGAAGAACCGGCATTTTCTACGGCATTAAGCGCTTCTCTGATCCCGCGATCACCAATGGCATGCATATGAAAATCAAAACCAACAGGCTCTAACGCAGTTAAGTATTTTTCGATACGTTGTTGGGAGAAGTAATTTAAGCCTTTGTTTTCAGGTATCCCAAGTAAGTCGATATCGTAGGCAGCCAACATCGCTGATGTGGCATTAATAATAATGCCATCGGAGTAGAGTTTAATTTGATTAAATTTTAGTAAACTGTCGGCGTCGTTAGTATATAACGCTTTTAAATCTTCAATTTGTTGTTCATCATCAGCTTGTGGATAAGCCCATAAGCCAACAGATACTCGGGCGGTAAGCGCATCTTGTGCTTGCGCTTTCAGCCAGGTTTTATGATCATCTCGCTGCCAGAAACTGCGGGCGTCACTAATGGATGTAATGCCATGTTTGGCTAATTCAGGCAAAGTATAATTAACCAGTCCATCATAATCGTTTTGTAAGCTTTCGCTGGTTGGTGCCATAGCTATATCCATCACTATATTACCGGCATTATCTATTAAGATACCATTTAGCGCTCCGGTTGCTTCATCTTTTAAAATTCTGCCGCCAGTGGGATGTGGAGTATTTTTATCTATGCCTGCCATTGCTAATGCAACGGAATTTACCCACATGGAATGAGAAGTTTGTTCCATAATGATCACTGGACGATCCGGCACTGCTTCATCGAGGATTGCTAAGGGCGAACGGGCAGATTCTAGCAATGTAAAAATAGAATGGCCATAGCCAATTAACCAATCTGCATCTGGGTTTTCAAAGGCTGCCTTACTGATGATGTCAATATAGTTTTCGGGGTTGGTTTCGTCAAAGTCGATAGAAAAATGGGTGTTCTCTGAGGCGGATTCAATTGGGTGCATGTGAACATCATGAAATCCCGGCATCATCATTTTTCCTGCTAAATCGATAACAGAAGTTGAGCTATTAATATATGGCGTTACGTCGCTATTACTGCCAACAAAGATGATTTCATTACCTTTAATTGCAATTGATTCTGCCCATTCTTGCTGGGGATTAACCGTATAAATTTTTCCATTGTTAAACACTAGGGTAGCTATATCCGTTTGATTGGTGTTGTCAGGCGTTTGCGTTGTTGCCGGTTCTGTGGCGCGATTGGCGGAACTGCCACAGCCGAACACAGATATCATCAGCAACAATGATATGATTGCTAGTGCTTGTTTGATATGTTTTGTCATTTTTGATACTCCACAACGTACGTTAGGTTGTTGGTATACTAATCTATTCAAGGTAACCAAAAGGTAACAAGGTCACATTATGTCTATGTTAACCTTAGGACAGTATGCTGTGTTCACAACTGTTTACTATATAAGAAGTGAAGGTGTGACTGGCGAAATGTTATGTTAGGAGGTAGGCGTGCTGGCGTTACTGGTGGAAGATCAGGCCGATCTTGCGGAGCTGATTATCGATTACTTAGAATCACTCGCGATAGCATGTGATTACGCCTTTGATGGCGTTAATGCACTATCACTTATTGAAAATAACCGCTACGACGTCATCATTCTCGATGTCAGTATGCCACGACTCAATGGTTTTAGCGTTTGCCAAAAACTAAGGGCTTCTGGCAATAATACTCCGGTTATTTTTCTCACCGCGCGTGATCAACTGGTCGATAAATTAAGTGGTTTTTCTTCAGGTGCAGATGATTACTTAACTAAACCTTTTGAGTTAGAAGAACTGGTTGTTCGAATTCAGGTATTGGCAAAACGCATTGTGCCGCAAAGACCTGTGCAATTATTTGAATTGAACAATTTGGTGATAAATTATACAGAACATAGCGTGCGTCGAGCCGGACGATTAATTGAACTCTCCCCAACGCAATGGCAGTTATTAATTTTACTGGCTGAGCATAGCCCTAATATTGTGACTCGCTCGACTATCGAAAAGACTATTTGGCCGGAGCAAGAGCCCAGTAAAGATATGGTAAAAATGCTGGTGTTTCGGTTACGAAGTTTAATTGATAGCCAGGACGAAAGTACCTTGGTACATACCGTACGTGGAGCAGGTATCGCACTGCGTGAAGCCATTTAGTCAACGACAAGAAATTTTTATGAGCATTAGTCAACCAACAACAACGCTGCATCGTTATTTAAATCAGCGCTATTTCATGATTCTATTTGGGCTGGTGATCCTATTTGTCTTGCTGGTGTTATTTAGTCGTTATCAAGCTATGGATGATACCACAAACTATTATATGCACTATGAAGCTGAGGTGTTAAGTGATCATTATCAATTGTCTGAACCAATAGTAGAATATGATTTAGGGGTGAAAGAGTACTACTGGGGCATTGAAAATTTGCCGCAGCACTATCGAGATTTGCTTGAAATTGACCAAGGCAAAAGCCTTGCATTAAACGAAACCTATGGTCTTCAATATCAAGGTAAGTTTGTTTATCTCTTACCTTATTACCATCAAGCCAAGGGGAAAGTGTTTTTTGTCGTTCATATCTTTGATATGGAAAACGATGCCTTGTTTTATCAGAACTGGCATCAGCTCTTTATACTCTCTGTCTTTATTTTGTTCGTGGGAGTTGTCTGCTATAGCGTGCATATTAATAAAAACATAACTAAGCAAATGCAAGTGTTTCACCATTGGATCACCGAGGTTGCGACAAGCAAACTGAGCGATATTAAGCCGCAGGCTGTGCCCGAACGTTTAACATTTGAAGAGTTAACGGCGAGCGCAAAAAATTTGCAAAATAGTTTACTGGCGCAACGTCAGTTACAGTTTGAGCAGCAAAAATTGATTGATAGAGAAAAGCAATTTCTCAGTAGTTTAAGTCACGAACTTAGCACGCCGATAGCGATTATGTCTGCCGGGCTAACGGTACTAACTGGCAGTAAAGATATTAATGCCAAGGATAGCAAGACACTTAATAAATTGAAAAAAGCTATTCAACAAATGAAACAATTGCGTCAGGTATTGCTATTGTTGTGGCGGGCGGAGCAGGCCAACAAACAAGACGAACCTTTGCAAAAGATAGAAAAGCGACTGTTTTTTTTAGATGAGCTAATCGAACATTTGATCGTACGCTGTCAATCACAGTTTCAACAACAGGAGTTGGCGTTTATCGTGGATAAAAAGCATCAGGTAAAATTGTTTGCTCCTTATGAGTTGCTCGATATGATGCTGGACAATTTATTGCGTAATGCCTGCCAGTATAGTTCTAATAACCGGGTAATCATTACTTTAAATACACAGTCGTTAGTTGTTGAAAATGAATTGGACGTAACGCGAGAATATCATTTGTCTCAAGAGCCAACTGAGGCAGCAAATTATGGCTATGGTGTTGGGCTAGTGTTAGTTGAAAAAATAGCGCAGTATTTAGGTTGTCAGGTCAAGCTAACAACAAGTGCGCATCTATTTAAAGCCGAAGTGTTCTTTAATAGCTTAATTGACGACATTATGCCGACTGAGCCCGAAGAGATCGCTTAATGAATTCACAACAGGTATTAGCTAGCCTAGTTTTCACGGTAACCCAACTCAACTTGTGATATCGCTTTAACAATGTTGTCTGTAAATAGGGGGAAGTCTGCTTTTTGATCAGTAAGAAAGGTTAGCTATCGTTTAGGTTAATGTTTCAGTTAGTTATTGCCTGTAGGTTTCATATGGCGTTAAAACGCCACCTATTATGTTTTAGTTTTACTTAATTGGAGAGTCTGGCTAGATGATATGACACTAGAGCATGACTAATTGTAGTCATGTGTTACAGCGATACTGAAAAGCTTTCAATGCAGGGAGTTAAGAGTTTACATGGGGTTTAATATTAGTTTATTTGTCATCGTCGCTATTATGCTTGCGTGGATTTTTTACGAGCGAAATAAGCGATGAATTGAATTAATCAAAGTATTTAAATTTCCTTATCTTTAGCACCGATGGGGAAGTACTAACGACACCTGAGCCGACAATTGGACGTCAATGTTCAATTGTCTGAGTCATACTGTAGGGGATTAACTAACTGAATGAAGGCTTTGCGATACACAGTAGCGTTTTATGTCTGTGAGTCATGGAATGAGCAAAGCCTTGTCAGAAGTTGGATAGAAACGTTGGTAATCTGACGGTTATTACAGCTAATTATCTTGCTCCAGAATCACTACTCTTCTGATGGTGATCATTTTTTTCGGTACGGTTGGGTAGCCTAATTTATCGCTGTAACCGACCTCAACTTGTGACATCGCTTCAATAATATCGTAACCTTCAATCACTTCGCCAAATACCGCATAGCCCCAAGAGTTTCCAGGGTCTAAGTTGCTATTATCATTAAGGTTAATAAAAAATTGACTGGTGGCCGAATGAGCATTGCTCAGCTGTTTGGCCATGGCAATGGTGCCTTCTTTGTTTTTTAAGCCATTACCGGACTCATTGAAAATGGGTTTGTCGGGCTGAATTTCAGTGTAGTCGGTCATAAAGCCGCCACCTTGAATAAGGTAGCCTTCTTCAACCCGGTGGATCAGGGTGTTATCGTACTGTCCGCGGGCAACATAGCTTAAAAAGTTATCAACCGTTATTTTGGCTCTAAAGCGATCGAGCTGAATAATGACATTGCCCATCGAAGTTTCCATGCGCACTTTAGGAGATAAATTATCGGGTTGAATGTATTGCCCTTTAGCATCTGCCGCTAACAATTGACACGACGTTAATACACTCATAACAATTAATAAAACTCTAATCACATCAATACCTTTTATCTGAATGCAATAATTAGCGTATTATTTTAACAGCATAGCCACTTTTTAGTCACGGTCAGTTCAAATTATTCTGTTAAGCGCCTAGCTTTAATAACATAACGCAGAGCGCCGCCAGCTGCGACGGCATTAAATGGGTAGCAGGTGATCAGTACTAAACCGTTGTCAGCCTGTTCAAGATTCAGTTGCTGGTGTTCAGAGTCAATGATCTCTAATGACTCGACTTGATATAGCTGGCTGTGTCCGGTGTCATCGCTCAGTGAAATTATGTCTTTCATTTGTACCTCAGATAAAAGTGAAAAATGGCTGTCTCTGTGGCCTGCAACCACAAAGGGCAGGTGACTGCGGGTTTGATTAAACGGTGCTATTGCCCCTGCTGAAAACGCTAAAGTGCTGGCGTCGCCACCATTGAGTACAACAATCTGTTGTTGCAGGCGGGTAAAGTTAAGCAGGGCGATAGCATGGGTATCAGCCCATGGCCAAGGCTTCAATTTTTCTCCGGTTTGCTCAAAATGATGCCAGCTGCGTTGTATCAGTTTTTCAGCTAACCAGGCTTTTGTTGGCAACCAACTGGCGTGCAGGCAAAAGCAGGTGCCAAGTAGCAGTAAAATAACGCTGAGCCAAGCGCGAAATTTACCCGTCATTGTCACTTGCTCTAGCACGAAATATTAAGGCTGCGATTATCAGTAATATCAGGCCGAATAATAATTGTGGCTGCCAGCCAAGTGCTGTTTGCGGCATATTGAGCTTGAGTGCGGGAGTTGTGTTGTTTTTCGCCAGCAGTGGCGGACTGAATGGCTGATTTTCCAATGCGATAAAGCTAGTGTAGGGCGAGATGATTTGATGGGCAATTGACGTCGCAATGACTTGTGTTTTTATTGTTTCGGGATCTGAGGCTGTCACTAAGCTGTCGAGTAATTCTTCAATTTTCCTCCGTGCCCATAGTGTGGAAATGGCGACAGCATTTTGGTTATCGTTGATTATTAATTGCTTATGCCAGAGAGCCGTTGTGGTATCTCCCTGCACTTGAAGGTGATTAATTGGCAGTGATGACTTTATCGCGACCTGCAACGCTTGTCCGTTATATAGATCCGGCAGCTGTTTTGGGTATATTTCTACTCCCTGATGTATTTGCTTATTTAATATCAGTTCGATGTTGCTGAGTACTGGCTCACTGATTTTATTCATTAATGCCGATACGTTGTTTTGTACCTGATTTAATTGCTGAATAAAGACATAGCTACCGCGACCAAACTGGGCAGCTTTTTTCATAAAGTAACCATTGGGGGCGCGACCGATGCCAACGGTAAATAACCTCGCATTGCCAATTGCCGTTTGTAATAGCTGCATCAATTCAAATTCATTCGATACTGCGCCGTCGGTGATAAATATCAACTGACGAATTGCTGATGCGTGCTGATCCGATGTTTTGCCCATCATTAACGCGTTATTTAATGGTCGATACATTTCGGTGCCACCTTCGGCGCGAAGCTGGTCAATAAAATGTTGTGCACGGGCCATGGTGCGCTCAGAGACCATTTCACTGTGATGAAACAGTTGTTCTGTTTCACTGTTAAAGGCAATAATATTAAAGCTGTCTTGTGGGGTAAGTAGTGATAACGCCTGTTGTAAGCTCGCTTTAGCCTGATTAATCGAGCCACCCTGCATAGAGCCTGAAGTGTCGATAATAAAGATCAAATCTCGTGGCAAAGGTTGAGCGCTTTGATGCGTAGGTGGTAAAAAAGTTAGCAGGGTATAGTAGTCACCCGCAATTTGCTCGCTAAAGCTGGTGACTTGCGGCTGTTCATCCGCATTGAGCTGCCATTGTAATTGAAACTGTCGATCGGCCTTCACTTGTGGTTTGTCTAAGCTAATTTGATAATGAGAGAAGTGGTTATTTAATGCTTGGCTGTTAATTCTATGACTGTTACTGACAATATGAGTAATGGCAACACCTGCATTTAGCTCGACCTGGATACTGGCCTGACTGGTGGTGAGTGAACTGTCAGTGATATTGAAAAATTCACTCGCTGTTTCTGCAGGAGACAGCGCAGCGTCTTTAGCTTGATAGCGACTGGTCATCGCCAATGGTAAAGCAAGGTTAAATTTTCCGTCCTGATATGACACCGTACTGATTAGTTTTAACGTTACTTCTACTTTGGTTTGTGGTGGAATATTGGCAATTTTGTTGGTAAATAGATTTGGTCTTTGCTGCTCAACCAAACTTGCTTTTTGACCACTTTGTTTTGCCTTGATGTAGGCACGTTTTGCCTGTTGCTTTTCCATGATTTTTCCTTCAATCACTCGCTTACCAATTTTTACCTTAAGGTAATTGACTGCGGCATTTTCCGGTAAAGGAAACTGATATTTGCCTTCAAGCGTTACTTGATGCGGATTAATAAATACCTGTTTGATCTCGGTATAAACCATCAGACCATTGATCTCGATATCAGCTTGTAGATCTAGCGGTAGTGCCGATCTCAAACTAGCGTCTGGATGGTCAAATAACAGCTGAGGGCCACTGATAAGTGGATTTTCGTGAACATGGGAAGCTGACTCGCCAGTTGCAGCCTGAACGAGTGATGCCGCCAGTATTAATATAGCAAGAGTTAATAGTAACAATGACCCTTTGAGCCAGCGCTTACGTTGTTGTTTGCGGCGCTGGCGATAGAAGTAGCTGCTTTGATAGTCGATAACCAGTTGTTTATTTTTTGCCTTAATCATGAAAATGCCCTGCATTAACGGGAATAGGGTAATTTCAGCAAAAGACTGAGGACAGAGGCGGGCTAAATCATGGCAATGTTAGGATCAAATATGGCAAAACTGTGGCAAGCGATTTATTAAGGTCAGGTTGATAGCGATTACGGAATTAATCTCATTGAGCGTTAAGTTTTTATCGGTGATAGTTTTAACAATATTTTCCTGGCGATCAGGGGCCTATTAATGAAAATTATCAAAACATGTTAAAAATAAGGGTTTTTTAATTGGATCACTTTTCGTTGGTCTAATGCTAATTTAGCTAGGTTGTCGCCAAAGTAAGCGTTAAATAAATGGTCAAAATCGCCGTTAGCGAGCAACTTTTGAAAACCATTTTCGATTAATTGTGCCAAGCGTACATTTTCTTTACTGACAAAAAAATAGTATGCCGCATCATATTTGAGTAACAAACTCGTTTCGATAGCTAAGTTTTCCTTTTCATACCAGTGCACCTCTTTTGCTATTTCAAGCACTGAACGAGGAAAATAATCCGCTAACCCCTGATTAATCGCTCTAGGAATATGGGTAAAAGCAATTTGTCCTTCTACTGGTAAAGCATTAAATTTCAGAACCTTATAATCTGGCCAATCATAGCGTTGTATTGCGGTTAATTTGGCCAAGTCGTTGAGGTTAGCTATTTGCGAAAAGAGCTTTTGCTTGTTTGGGGAGATGGCTAAAACGCGCCAGCCAATCATCCCTTTATAGATAGGGATTTTTATTGCGCGTAATTCTGCTTCTCTTGTTGTTGTCGACATTGACCAGTTTAGATTAATGCTTCTGTTGTGCTTTAATTCATGTAATGCACGGCTTTGCGGTAGCGAACCGTTGAAATAGTTAACGGTTATTGGCAGCTTTTGCACTTTCAGTATTTTTTCCAGTAAAGCTTCGACAAATACATTGCGCTTGCTAAAGCCCTTTGGCGGACCAGGGATAATTAATTCTGTCGGTATTGCAGTGCTTGAAGGCTTGATACCATGATCGTATGACCATACGCTGTGAGTATTCAGTAAACTGAATAGCGGGAGTAGTGTTAAAAAGTATGTCTTAATGTGGACACTAAACGTCATAAATATACTTGTATAAGCCCTGACAATATTGAAGGATTATATGTAATAAAAGTCCTATGTTAGCCTGCTTATATCACAAAGATTAAAAGTGCGCGGTAGAGACGCTACTATCAATTATATATGAGTTTTAATTTATCGCGTATTAACTATTAATTGTTGTAGGAGAGCCAATGACACGCAGCTGGCATCAATATGATCTAAGGAAACATTATTGAGTGACTCGCTAGTATTTTTTCTACTCTTGGCTGTTGATTTAGATTTTTGTTACTAAACTGAGAACAACTAACTAAACAAAAACTCATTTAGGAGCCATAGATGGATGAATTTATGCGGGCAGCGATTGATGAAGCGAGAAAGGGAGCAAAAGAAGGAGGGATCCCGATTGGTTCTGTACTGGTTCACAACGGAAAAATTATTGGCCGAGGTCATAATAAAAGGGTGCAGACTGGAAGCCCCACATTACATGGTGAAATGGACGCGTTGGAAAATGCCGGTCGTCAGCCTGCGAGTGTTTATCAACAAAGCGTGATTTATACCACTTTATCTCCTTGCTCCATGTGCAGTGGAGCGATATTACTCTATGGTATTCCTAAAGTTGTAATTGGCGAGAATCAAAGCTTTCTCGGAGAAGAAGCACTGCTTAAATCACGAGGGGTTGAGATTGAAATGATTGATTCGGATGAATGTAAGCAACTGATGAGTGATTTTATGGCTGCAAGCCCTGAACTATGGAACGAAGATATCGGCGAATGAGACTTTACGCCTTATTAGTTATTTGTTGCTTTTCAACAGGCGCTTTGGCAAAGGAAATTGTCAAGGTGGGGATCTATGACTTTCCACCTTATGCATTTGTTGCTAATAAAATTACTGGCATTAGTGTGCAAATGCTGGCTGAAATGAATAAGTTTCAGGATAAGTACCAATTTGTTGCCGTACCTACCACTGCCAGACGTCGTTATCGTGATTTTGATAATCACAAATACGATATGTTAATTTTTGAGAGCAAAAACTGGGGGTGGCAACAATATCCTGTCAATGTTTCTAAACCGTTTGTCACTGGTTTTGAAGTTTATGTCACGCAAAATCAACCAGGCAGAGGGCAAGAATATTTTTCAGATTTAACGAGCAAGGCGATCATTGGTGTCTTAGGTTATCACTATCAATTTGCTAACTTCAGTACCGATCAGCAACATTTGGCAAGTCACTTTAATCTCATCCAGACTAGCAGTCAGGAAAAAAGTTTAAAACTCTTACTAAAAGGTCGCGGCGATATTGCGGTATTGACTAAGGAATACTTAAATTACCACTTTTTAATCTCACCAGAAGATAGAGCAAAACTGCTGATATCGGATAAATTTGACCAAATCTACCAGCACACCATTTTAGTGCGTCAACACCATAAACTCTCGGTGAAGTATATCAATGAGTTGCTCGAACAAATGAATCAACAAGGGGTGTTAATGCCGCTGTGGCAGCAATATGGCCTCGAACTTAAGTAAGCCCAGTTTTGGTTAATTAAAAGTTTTTCAGCTAATTTTTATCTTTTGATTGTTGTTTCACTTCTTTAAATAGCGAGTCCATCAGCGCCATCGGCATCGGAAATAAAATGGTCGAGTTTTTTTCTCCGGCAATTTCGGTCAGGGTTTGTAAGTACCTGAGCATGATGGCATTGGGTTCTGTGGTTAGTTTATTCGCAGCTTCCACCAGTTTTTGTGATGCTTCCATTTCGCCTGAGGCATGTATGACTTTTGCTCGTCTGGTTCGCTCAGCTTCAGCTTGTCTGGCGATGGCGCGGATCATGGTTTCATTTAAATCAATGTGTTTAATTTCAACATTCGATACCTTAATACCCCAGCCATCGGTTCGGGCATCCAGTATTGCTTGAATGTCATTATTAAGCATTTCACGATTAGCCAGCATTTCATCCAGTTCATGCTGACCTAGTACTGATCTTAAGGTGGTTTGAGCTAGTTGTGAGGTGGCTTGTAGAAAATTTTCGACATTAATTATCGCTTTTTGTGCGTCTATCACCCGAAAATAAATCACTGCATTGACTCGCACAGAGACATTATCTCGACTAATAACATCTTGGCTGGGTACATCCATGACCACAGTACGCAAATCTACTCGCACCATTTGCTGAATTACCGGGATGACAATAATCAAGCCGGGCCCCTTTACTTTTTGAAAGCGGCCGAGGAAGAAGATAACACCTCGCTCGTATTCTCTTAGTACTTTGAACATGCTAATAGCAACACCTAAAACGAATAGGGTGATGGCCATAGGTAATAGCATGTTAGTGTTGACGATCGGTTCCATTAGTTGATTCTCCTGTTTGTTTAGCAATAACTTGTAATACTAAACCGTTGATTGCCTGTATTATCACGGTTTGTCCTGGTGCTAACGGTTGCTGACTCTGTGCAGTCCAGCGCTCTCCTTCAAAGGAAACAAACCCTGAAGGATGACAATTATCTATAGCGATAGCTTGACCACCAATTAACGATTCTTGTCCACTGACTACGCGTTTTTTCCTCAACCGCCATAGGTAGCCAAGAATAAAAATGAAAAATAACCCCGAGGTAATAGCCAGTGCGGTAATTAACTCCAGTGATATTTTAAAATAACTTTGATCGGTATCGATCAGGAAAATAGAACCGATAACAAAGGCGATCAGTCCTCCGATACCAAAGATGCCAAAGCTCGGCATCATAGCTTCAATAATAAGTAAACTAATGCCTAGCAACAGCAGACCAAGACCGACAAAATTAAGCGGGAGCATTTGTAATGCGTAAAGGGCAACCAAAAGGGCAATGCCACCGATGACGCCACCAACACCAATGCCTGGGCTATAAAACTCCAGTATCAGGCCATAAATGCCAATCATCAACATAATATAAGCTATGTTAGGGTCGGTTATCGTGGCAATAAACTGGCTGCGCCAATCGGGATTGATCTGTTTAATCTCTCCACCCTTTAATGATAAAGTGATGAGCTGCTCTTTTAATGCAACTTGATAGCCATCTAACTGGTTTAATAATTGCGCAGGCGTATTGGCAATCAAGTTAATCACCTGCATTTCTAAAGCTTCTGTCGCGGTCAGAGTGGCGGCATCTTTGACTGCTTTTTCTGCCCATTCAGCATTACGTTGCCTTAATTGTGCTAGTGAGCGGATATAAGCGATGGAGTCATTTAGTACTTTTTTCTCCATTGCACTGGCCTGGCTATCTTTGTCGTTATTATCTTTCGGGGTGATGCTAGGACCTGACAACATCACAGGCGTGGCGGCGCCCAATGTGGTGGCATTTGCCATGGCGGCAATATGGCAGGCATAGAGCAAATAGGTGCCTGCGCTGGCGGCGCGGGCACCTTCCGGATACACCAGACAGGCAATCGGAATGCTTGAGTTGAGAATACTTTGATTAATGACACGTAAACTGGTACTTAATCCACCGGGAGTATCTAGAGTTAATATAATGAGTGGTGATGAATTTTGTTGGTTAATACGAGTAATTTCCCGAGTCAGGTAATCACTGATTGCTGGACCTATAGCGCCGTTAATTGACAGCACCGGGATCTGCGTGGTCAATGGTTCAGATAACGGTGCATTCTCTTGGCTGGCCTGACTAATAGTAGGCAGCCAACAGCAAAAAATCAGCATCATTAACAGGCAACGCATATCTCACTCCTATAATCTACTGTTAAGTGTAGTTGATAAATCGCTGAGTAAGATTTTACACGTATGAAAGTTAGTGACTAAACGTAGCTCGTGTTTAGTCACTAACGTAAGCATTAACGTAATGGTTTTCGATAATGAGGATCGGTCCAGCATTGGGGCAGTTCTTCGCCGGAAAGAAACGTCAGATCGGCCTTATTAAACTCTTGCGGATCTTGTAACTCTTCACCGGCTTGATAGCGACCAATAACAGTATCTCGGAACAGGTTAGTGAGTTCTCCCATACTGGTTACATCGACAATATCTCCGTTGTGTCGGTTGCGCAGAAACATATTGACCTCGACTTTTAGTGATTGCCAATTCAATTAAAGTTTAGTGCACAATCGTTAATAAATCATTGTAACAACTGTCATAGTCGCACATTCATTCCCTATATTTTGGGCAAATAATTTACTTTAGCTGTGATTAAGTTTGATATCGATCAATATCATTAAATGAGAATGGTTTATATTACCGTTTAGTTTAATTTTAGCATTTTATCTTAATTGAGTACTGAGTCGTAAATGAAAACCTTATCCCCTTTAACGCTTGCTGTTGTTGCAAGTTTATCTTTATCCACTTCTACATTGGCCTTTGCTGAACAGCTAGCTGAGGTTAATGATGATATTGAAATTGTTGAAGTTCGTAGCTTCAGACAAAAATTAGATCAGGCAGGGCGCCTAAAAGACGTTATTCAGCAAACTGAAATTTTAGATGCTTTAACGATAGAAAATAAGAATGCCCTAAGCCTGACCGCGGCCATTAATAATGAGCCAGGGGTTAATGTCTCGAATGAGTGTTCTATGTGTGGTGTTAAACGGATCATGCTTAATGGAATGAAAGGTGAACACACCACGATATTAGTGGATGGTCTGCCGACCCATACGCTTATTTCTGGTTTTTATGCCGTCGATGCGATTGCAACAACCGGAGTGGATAGGATAGAGGTGGCGCGAGGTGCTGGTGCCTCACTGATTGCACCTGAAGCGATTGGTGGTACGGTGAATATCATCACTAAAGAAGCCTATGAAAATACCGCAAATTTTGATTTTGCTAAAGGTTCACATGATTTTACCGCGATGAAGGGAATGGCAACAGCTATCTCAGATGATGGTAAGAGTGGCATAACTTTTATTGCGCAATACGATAAGCAAGATCAAGAAGATCATGACGACAATGGTGTTAGTGAGGCACCGTTTATTGAGAACGTATCCTTTACCACTTTTCTAACTCAGGATTTATCAAATAGCAGTAATGTGCAATTGCGGTTATCTAAAGTGCAATCTGAAATTTTTGGTGGTCCGGTAATCGGCGATAAAGTGAAATCTGTTGGTGCTGCGATTGCAGGATATGATCAGCAGGCATCAGAGCAGTTATTTATCAATGATGATGTTCGTAATGATTATATTGGCAAACCGTGGGAAACCACGGAATGGATCGATACATCACGTGATGAGGCTTATGTTAAATATTTACATGAAATCAGTGATTATACGCTGGCGGAATTTGCCGTTAGCTATGCCAAACATATACAGGATTCATTCTATGAAGGCATAGATTATCAGGCAGATGATACCATGTGGTACGCACGAGCTAAGTTTGATATCGAATTATTCGATCAGCATTTTATTACCTTGGGAGTTGATAGCCGCCGCGAGCAAATGCGCTCATCCACCGATGCCTTAGAAGCCGTTGCAGCCTATCAAAGCGACGCATTTGATTATGACACGACCGGCATATTTTTTCAGGACACCTGGACGCCAATAGTTGAGCTGGAAGTTGCTCTAGCCCTTAGAATTGATAAGGTGACCGCTGATTTTGTCGACCCGGAGAAAATAGGGACTGAAATTGATGAAACCTTTATTGCACCACGTTTGGATATGCGCTATTTCCACAGCGAACAGTTAACGTCTCGTTTATCCGCCGGACGAGGCTATCGCGCACCATTATCCTTTTTTGAGACCGATCATGGCATTTTGGATGCTGAACAGGGCTATCAAATTAATATCGATTCATTAGAAGAGTCACTCTCGGCAAGTTATTCATTAAGCTTTGATAATCAGCTGCTCGCCTTTACTGCGTCATTGGCACATTCAAAAGTTGATAATTTAGCGAGCCTGCAAGAAAACGCCGACGGGGTGCCGTTATTAACTCAACTAACCGACAGCGCAGCGGTTACTACTTTTGATGTAACTGCCGGGATTAACGTTAGTGATAACTTTACCGTAAACCTTGGTGTTGAAAAGTTTAATTATGACAGCGCGTTTAAATCCTCTTATGCGATAGCACCGGTAGAAGAGCGCGCCAGTATTGAACTGCAATATGAAAAAGACAACTTCAAAGTGTATTGGTCAACAGTATGGTTTGGTGAAAAAAATCTTCGTGATTATAACTATCAGGGCTATAACAGATTAAACGACCTATCTACTGCAAAAACACTTACTGGTGAGGCGTTTACCACCTCTGATATTAAAGTTCAGTATCAGTTAACTGAACATACCAAGGTTTATGCTGGTATCTCGAATGTTTTTGAAAAAACACAAATTGACAGCGGAGATACGCCACTATTTTATGATGCCAATGGTGGTTATGATGTCGCTTATATCTATGGTGCTTTACATGGCCGCGAGCTCTATGCTGGCGTAGAAGTTAAACTTTAACTTATTGTTATCATGAGTAAAATCAACTTGTTAGATAAGTGGTTAGTGCTGATAGTTATCAGCACTCACTTTGCTGTTGGTCAACTTCAGGCAGAGCCTTTTTCATTGAAGTCGTTAACGCCTGAATATGGTGAAGTAAATAATAACTTGGCAACGATTACTATGATCTTCCAGCCAAACTGTAGTTGGTGTAAAAAGCAAGGGCAGGTGCTGGCTAAGGCATTTACTCAATGCCAATCGTCGCTTAATGTTGCTTTGGTTGGCGCTAAAGGTAATTTCAGGGCGCTAAAAAATGCATTAAAACATTATCATAAAGGTATACCGGCATATGCTGCTAATCGTCAATTCTTACGAAAAATTGGTGGATATCAGGCATCTCCAACCACCTTGATTTTTAGCGGCGAAGGTCAGCTTATTGCAAAAAAGCGTGGTTTTATTCCTAAAGATAAGTTATCCCATGCTTTAGCTGTTCTTAGTCATGGAGCTTGTCAGATAAAGTAACGGTCTGTGATAGTTTTAGACTGGAGAAGTAAAGCTATTGAGTTACTTACATTTATGGTGTGCTCTTTGCTTATTAATCCGCGCAGGGCTTTATTACTGATGCGAATTAACAATTGTGCTTGATTTTAGGTAACAGGCTTTGCCTCTAAGTCGTCATTATTTGGCAGTAAATTGCCGCTAAGTAGTGAAAGACGCTTCTATAACTTGCGCTATTAATAAGATTTAAGGATAGATCAAATGGTAACTAGTATTCAATTCAGTTCTAAATCCATTGACTTGCTGCAAAAACGAAAGTTAGACAGTAACGAAATTTCAAATTTTTCTGCGATATTAGAAAAAGTTTCCGTAAATCATGGATCTTCAAAAGACTTTCTTAAATCATTGTCTTATGAGGAGTTGAAGCTGGTACAAAAAGCGAATTCCTTGGCTGAGAATATTGATGTTGATAGCTTATCTACGGAGGGCGCGCAAAACTTACTCGCACACCCTGATGGTAGTGACAGAGTCGATCTCAATAATGATGGTATTGTTGAAGTAGGTCTTGCAAAAACGATTCAATTTCCGCCAGTGAATGCGCCTAAGCATGTTAAAGAGGCATGGGAAAAAGCGACTGAGGGCATGGCAGAAATGGATGCAATGTTGCTTCAGTTTAGTATGCATACTGTGATGTATGGCATTGATATCGAAGGTTTTCCTCAGAAAACGCCGCTGTCTCCTGCTGAGCAATGGAGTGACAAGGGGGTTAATGAATTTTTTAATCAGCTGTACGGTAACCTGGAGTTTAAAGTCAACAGGGAGGGGTGGACTGAACACAATATTATGCTCAAAGACTTCTATCAACGATTTGAATATGAGCTAAGTACAAGTAGTCGATCTGTTGTTGGTCAATCAGGTAGTCAGCCTTCTGAACATTCAACTAATTCAATGCAAGCCTCTATTAATCAATTAATTCTCGATGCGCGTATTGGGCTTGATAGAGAAAAGCTGGATGAAATTGACCAAAAGATGAAAGAAATTGAAAATAATCCAAATCTGAGTCCGGAAGAAAAACAAGCATTACTACAGGCGCTACAGGCTGAAAAGGAGGAGCTTATTAAGCAAGCCTCTGAAAGAGTTAAAGAACAGGAAAAACTAATGGCTAATGTCAGCAATAGCCAGTTGTTGATGGATAGTATTAACTCGATGACGACTAAACAACCACGTCATCGACAATTTTAAGTGTTAAACCGAATTTACATGCTCTGCTATTATGAACAAAGTATTGCTAAATTTTAACTTTGTCGTTTCTTTTAAGTTTCAGCTCTAATTATTTATTCTGAATAACTGCTATTTTTAACGTTTTGATATCAATTTTAGCTCGCAACTCTATATTTAGCGTAATTGCGAAATACTCACTATTGCCATAGAAACTACAAGATTAATTGAGTAGCAATGAACCATGGGGCTTAGATATAAAATAGCCAGCCCAGCTCAGATAATATGGATATTTCAATAAGCTAAACTAAGCTTAATTTATCTACAATCGGATGAAGGAATATTATTATGGGATGCTATAACTCTACTTACGTTAACGCGCCAATCTCTCAGGTTTGGCAGGCTATGCGTAATTTTCACGATCTTTCTTGGGCACCTAATGTAGTTGAGCATGTCGATGTAGTAGGAGATGCCAAGCCTGATCAAATTGGCGCTAAGCGCGTATTAAACGGCGCTTTTCATGAAACACTGGTTGCGTTTGATGAAACTAACAACTCCTTTTCTTATCGTATCGATAATGGTCCTGGTGCTGTTAGCAAAGAAAATGTCAGTGGCTATATTGGCACAGTAAAGTTATTTTCAGTTACTGATAGTAACGCGACTTTTGTGCTCTGGACGTCAAGCTGGGAGATCGGCGGAGAGGACGTTAAGGCATTTTGTGATCCTATTTATGTTGCATTACTAACTGATTTAAAGGCGTCTTTTAGCTAATTATTAGTACTAACTGCGTTGCTTTTAGCATTAATAATTGCGTGGTGAATTTCACGATTAAGCCGGTGCTGATAAGCGCTGTCTTCCCTCTATATCTGTATCTATAGTTTTTAAGTCAATACTTGAAATAGCGCAACAGTTGTCGAAATGACGCTCAAGCACCGAGCTGTAACAGCCATAACTTAATGTGTTTTATATCCATATCCAGCCTCTATATTGACGTTCTATCACTAGATATTTCGAGTAAATCATAATGCACTTGCCGTTATAAAACGACTAATTTCTCACCACTTAATATTACTAAGGTTCATTGGTAACAGTGACATTTTGTTTATTTATTTGCTTGAAGATATATTGTATACAGTATATCTTAGTGTGTGATTAATGAGCACATCATCAAATTAAAACAATAATTGGAGATACAACATGTCTAGTAAGAGGTTCAATCTAAGTCGGCTATCAATATTCATTGGGGCTTTGGCAGGATTATCTGTTGGGGTGCCGACGATGGCTGAAGAAGTGTCGCAACAGGCGAGTGAAGAGGCGGAAGTGATCAGCGTGACTGGGTCGCGTATTAAACGTCAGGAATTAACCACAAGCTCACCGGTAACTGTACTTGATAAAGCGACGATAGAGCGTTCGGGGGTTAGTACGATAGGTGAATTATTATTGCGCCTTCCTTCCGTTGTTGGCAGTCCTTCTAGCCCACGCTCTGGCGGTAATAATGATGGTTCGGCAACCGTCAGATTACGTGGTTTATCGGCTAACAATACCTTAGTACTTATTAATGGACGCCGCGTTAGTACCCGAGGCGTCAGTTCTTCAGTCGATTTAGAAAGTATTCCATTTGATGCGGTGGAACGCGTTGAAGTGTTAAAAGATGGTGCATCCGCTGTCTATGGCTCAGACGCTATCGCCGGTGTGGTTAACTTAATCATGCGTAGTAATTACGATGGCTTGAAAGTCAATGTTGAAGCAGGGGAAAGTCGCCATGGTGACGCTGGTCAGAAGCGGGTGTCATTTACCTTTGGTGGCAATACCGACAAAGCAAGGTGGTTAGTCAGCGCTAGTCACTTTAATGACGATGGCTGGATGCGCCGTGATCGTGATATTAGTAACGAAGCAGACTTACGCCGTTTTGGTGCTACAGGCACTAACTTACGTTCAAGTAAAAGTCCGCGTTCGTGGATTTACTCTACGGATTATGAGCGGTTAGGGTTTACCGCTGTTGACGGTGCAAGTTGGGATCCTAATAGTGGTTATAACCTTGATGATTTTAGGCCATTTAATGGTTATTGGTCATCAGCACCAGGAGATGCCAGTCATTGCGGGGCAAGCGAGCAATGTGACAGTTTTAACTATCATGACTATGAAACTGGTTCAAATGAATATCAGTCAACCACGGTTTGGGTTTCCGGCGAATATGAAATTGCTGAAGACACCTCATTATTTGTTGAATATAACTCCGCTGATATTCGCAGTATCAATTATTTTGCACCAGGGGCGTTAGAATTTGGTGATAACATTATTGTTTCGGCAAATAACCAATATAACCCATTTGGTGAAGACGTTATTGTTCAGCGTCGCATTACCGAAAATGGTATTTTACGTCCAAGAGATGCAGACTCAGATGTTGATCGCTTTACCTTTGGCGTTAAAGGGGTGATCAGTGATTGGGATTATGATTTCGTTTATAGTCATCAGCGTAGTAAAGTGATTGAAACTCGTGGCCAGCAAATGTCATTGGCGCGACTGCGCACGGCTGCTGGCGACTCGGATGATTGTTTGGCGCGTACCGATGGTTGTGTGCCACTTGATTTAATTGGCCCATTTGGCGCTGTCACTGAAGATATGATGGGTTATATATTCGCCCATAAACCTACCAGTATTTTTGATAACACTTTGCGATTTTTAAGCGCTAATATCACCGGGGAAGTGTTTGAATTACCCGCAGGTCCCGTTTATGTGGCGGCAGGGGCAGAAGTACGCTGGCAAGATGCTTCAGTCAATCATGATGTTGGTTTAAATACCGGCGATGTTGCCTTTGTCGAACAAGTTTCAGATACTAAGGCGCCAACACGTAAAATTGAAGAAGCCTATCTCGAGGCGGCATTACCCATACTTGCAGATATGCCTATGGCTGAGTCATTAGAGCTTGAGCTGGCGTTAAGACATTCTCGCTACAGTGATTTTGGTAGTACTACCACACCTAAAGTTGGTGTTCGTTGGCAGATTACCCCTGACTTGTTAGCACGCTATAGCTACAGTGAAGGCTTCCGTGCACCAACATTTGGTGAGCTTTATACTCCAAGCCAAAAAGGCTTTGTCAATGATACCGACCCTTGTACCACAGATAGTTGGTCGAGCTTACCTGGTTGTACGGTGCGGGCACCTGGCGATTTAGGATATACCTCATTAACCGGTGGTAACCAAGATCTGGAAGCCGAAGAGTCAAAATCATTTACTACAGGTGTTGTCTGGACGCCGGAGTCGTTAGTTGAAGGCTTATCGGTAACTTTTGATTACTGGAATATAGAACAAACCAATGTGGTTGCCACCTATGGTGCAACACGCAAGGTGACGGAAAATGCGAATAATCCGGCACTATGGGCTAATACCGTGATCAGAAACCCTAACTCAGGCGCGATTATCGAAGTGCGTGACGTTTATGAAAATGTTGACCGTCGTGAACTATCAGGTTGGGAACTGGAAGGGCGTTATGATTTAAATGGCACTAGCTCAGGTGATTATAGCTTTCAATTAGGTGTTTCTAAACTGAAAGAGTGGGTTGATATTGAAATACGCAGTGGCGTTGAAAATCGTACAGACTCTGCTGGTTTAGTCACAGGAGGTGCATCATTCCCGCAGTTAAAAGTTAACGGTGGTGTTAATTGGACACAAGGTGACTGGGAGGCGAGCTGGAATATCAGTTATATCGATGATCTATTAGATAGTGATAACGATGTCGTCGAACTACCTAAAGTGGACAATTATTTTAAGCATGATGCACAAGTCAGCTATCACATGCCTAAGTACTGGGAAAGTAAGCTAACCTTAGGTATTGATAATGTATTTGATGAAGAGCCTCCTATTTTAGCATCTACAGTTGATGGTGGACATGATCCTTCAACCTATAGTGCCCGAGGTCGTTATTTTTATGCGCGAGTAAGTTTTAGCTTTTAAATTAAGCGATTAAAATAAAAGAGCCACTCTTATGCGAGTGGCTTTTTCATTTACATTGCACTATTTTCACCTGATAGTCGTTAATCGTGAAAACTGTGCTAATGCATATCAAACATTGATCTGCACCTTAGAAAATTCTTTGCATTAAGTTTTGAAAATAATAGCTCGACTTGATTTTTCAACGTTTCGTACCTACCTCATAGTAAATACTTATTATGAAATTAATCAATGTTGCCTTATGTTTTACCGATAGTTATCGGTCTGATTTTGTTTGGTTATTCGTTTGGTAAACCGTACTGGCGCGAATACCAGCGAAATAAAATTAAACGCCGACCATTTAAAAAGCAGTGGCGTAAAATTATTCAGCAGCGAATGCCTTATTTCCGTCAAATGCCGGCGGATTTGCAGCTGCAGTTAAAACAACATATTCAGGTATTTTTAGCGGAAAAGCACTTCATTGGATGTCAGGGCGTTGAGATCACTGATGAAATCAGAATAACCATAGCGGCGCAGGCATGCTTATTGTTGTTAAATCGACAAACGGATTATTACCCTAAGTTGCAGACTATTTTAGTGTATCCGAGCGCATTTATTAAAAAGCAGCAAAGCGTCAATGTGGATGGAGTTCATTATCAGCAGGATATTACAATGACAGGTGAATCCTGGAATTTCGGCAAGATTGTTTTATCATGGCAGGCAACGCTGGAGGGGGCTGAAATTATTGATGATGGACATAATGTCGTGATCCATGAGTTTGCCCATCAGCTGGATCAAGAAGATGGCAGTGCTAACGGTGCACCGATATTAGCCAAAGATCAGAGTTATCAATGTTGGTCAGAGGTATTTTCCGCACAATTTTCCTTATTACAACAACAGGCTTCAACGGGGACGCCGTCATTATTCGATTATTATGGCGCTACGAATCCAGCAGAGTTTTTTGCTGTTGCCAGTGAAGTATTCTTTGAGCGTGCGCAGCAACTCAATCAGCAACATCCTAAGCTTTATCAGCAATTAAGGCAGTATTATCAGGTGGATCCTGTGCAGTGGTAATACATTATCGTTATGGAAATATAATGGGTTGATAAAGCGGCTAAATCATCATTTCTATTTAATCGCAGTAATGGTGGTATTTTCTATGGTGCTTGTTTAAATTTAATCAGTGTTGGCATAGAATGCGTTAATGATTTTCTATTAAATTCAAAAAGTTATTTACTATGTCTGTGCTGTTAACCCCATATGCTAAATTAGTTCATTGTTCTGAATATCTTCACCTTGATTTTGTTAAATCGCATCAAGTGGTGAGTTCAGCGGTGTTTAATGGTGGTATGGTGCAAGCGGATCATATCGTTAATTTAAAAGTAGCTAAAGATGCCATAACGATTGAACCTCCAGAGATAACTTTAAGTCATTATTGTAAAAACAGCGCATGGCATGGCAAGGTTGTTGGCATGATGACGGCAGCGTCTATGGACTCGTTTCGGCTGGTGAAGCAGTCTGCTGAAGGTGTAGATATTGTTGCGTTAGTAACAACAGGTTTGTCCAATGTCAGACGGGTTGGTGATCGGGCAGAATATCGTCACATAGCAGATAGCGTTAATGAAGTCGGCACGATTAATTTGATCATTTTAACTTCTGCTAAGCTCACCGATGCTGCAATGATTGAAGCGTTGCTGATAGCAACAGAAGCTAAGTCTGCAGCGTTGCAAGAGGCGGGTATTCTTAGCCCAATATCAAATAAAATAGCAACAGGAACAGGCACAGATGCCATTGCTGTGGTTAATGGTCATGGTGAGCAACAGGTTAGCTATTGCGGTAAACATGTTTTGTTTGGGGAGCTATTGGGGAAAGCGGTATTTCAAGCAGTAACCAGCTCTATTGGTTGGCAATCGATTGAACAAGCTAATTTGACCAAGGCTACAATCGGTTTGACTTAATTATTTAATTTAAACCAAGGATAAGGACATAAAATGCAATTTCCAGAGTTAGCGACATCACGTTTAAATTTAACGAAAATCACAGAAAGTGATGCAAGTAGTATTTTTACATTGTTTTCAGACCCTTCAGTGGTTGAATATTATGATCTTGAGGTCTTTACTGATATTGCTCAGGCAAGTCGGCTGATTGCATTTTTTAATGGCCGTTATAATGAAGCTTTGGGTATTCGTTGGGGGATCCGTGTAAAAGGCTCAGATACGCTTATTGGCACATGTGGTTTTAATCGCTGGAATGCTCAGATGAAAAATGCCGTTATCGGTTATGACTTAATGTCTGATTTTTGGGGGCAAGGTTATATTACTGAAGCTGTTAATAGCATAGTAGCGGCAGCATTTAACGGAAAACTACCATGTGGGGAGTTAAATCGTATTCAAGCGGATACCGTGCCAGGCAATAAAGGATCTGAATTTGTCCTTGGTAAAATAGGGTTTCAGGAAGAAGGGCTTAGACGCGAAAGTGGTTACTGGAAAAACCAATTCCATGATTTGAAATGTTTTGCTTTATTAAAGTCAGATTATCAGGCAATCAACTGCTAATAAATAGAGACATTAGTGCTTTGTCATGCTATATCTCGCTCGCTATTCTAATAAAGGAAACGATTGTTTTACAATGATTGAGTTTCCTTTGTCGTATCATGCTGCGGTAAAACTCGATTGAATAGCTATTCGCTCTTTTTTACTCGTCAGTGGAAATTTGAGCTCATTTCTTTTTGACGGTTTTAACCGTTACCTATAATAGGACATTCGTATTGACGGCGTTAAAACAACTTCAGATTACTGATGGTGGTAACACCATAGATGATACGCTTTTTGGCTTGATTGCAGACGATATTATTAAACAGGGTTATAGCGTTCGCCCTGGTGCCTTAGCTGAAGAAATTTCACATTCATTATTTGCCTACCAGCAAAGTTTAACAACCCATAAATATGTCGATGCTGGTATTGGCAGGGGCGATGATTATTTGCAAAATGAGTTTGTTAGAACGGATGAGATTTGTTGGATCACAGGTGAATCAGACGCGGGAAAGCTATGGCTCGAGTGGGCCGCAGCATTACAAACCTTTTTAAATCAGCGACTGTTTTTAGGGCTCTTTTCTTTTGAAAGTCACTTTGCTCACTATGCCAGTGGTGATTACTACAAAAGACATTATGATGCCTTTAAAGGTGAGGCGAATAGAGTGTTGTCAATTGTCACTTATTTGAATTCAGGCTGGACTAATTCAGATGGTGGTGAGTTAGTCTTGTATCAAAATGAGTATGATAAAGAGGGACTTAAAATAGTCCCATTATATGGCACTATTGTGATATTTCTGAGTGAAGAGTTTCCCCATGAGGTATTGCCTGCTAATCGAGATCGATATTCTGTCGCAGGCTGGTTTAGAGTCAACTGCTCTGTTGCCGGTAAAATTGATCCTCCTCGATAAAGCTTTATCGTATGACCTATTACTGTTAATAAAAAGAACTAAATGATAACTTGATAGTTTTTTAATACCCCGATTGTATTTTTAGGAGTTTGATGAAAATGATGTTAACGGATGAGCAATATCAGCAATTTGGCCAACAATTTGTTGAACGATTTTTGGCGCATGGCTTTGGTGCTATGACTAAAGCAGAAATTGAAATTCTCGTTTTTCACTTACTTTCAGCTTCGGCAGAGCTTAAAGGTAAGTCTAATTATCATCTTGCTAATCAATTAAAGATTACTGAATCTAAAGTGAAATCATTACGGCTTAACGCGGCGTTAAAATATAAGCCGGCTAATCATAAGGCTGTATTGGCGACTATTGTTACCCGAATTACTGAGGAAATGGCGAAACCCGAGTTTGATGGTGGGCAAGTGACTATTACAGTGGAAAACCCGGTTGAGCAACGAGAATTGGAGCATGCAATCAAAAGTGTTGGTCGAAATATCGAGTATGGTTTTAATCGTGAGTTATTAAAAATATCACCTATGGCGTTGTTTGAATTAGTGGTGGCGAATTTAGAGCATCCAGAGCGAGAGTTTAAGCGTATTATTCAGGCAACTATTGGTGAGAAAAATAAGCAACAGGCAATTATTAATGACAGCTTAACGTTTCGTCAGCAGTTGAATAAATTGGGTGGAGAAGTCAGTGAAAAAGCCAGTTTAATTGGCTTATTGAGTGCTGCAGGTGGCGCCTTGCTTTCATAGTTAGATAAAATATTTACCATCTACCGGGCACATATTGACCTTCTCACTGTAAATAGATGATAACTTTGCTATATTTTCTTCAGTGAATGAAGTTTTGCGATTGAGAACTCAAGCGACAAAACTTTTGCTACTTAAGGAGTGAGTTTATTAAGTTTCAGGTGGATTATATTCGGCAGATACTGTTATTGGTGGTAATTGCTGTCATTGGTGGCTTTTATACCTATGCCAACCACCAAGCTCATCAAGAAAAAATTGATGACGCCATTCACCGCGCCTTGGAAACTCGACTGAGCTTTTTATCTAGAGGTATTCTTGAACGCTTAAAACTCTATCAGTATGGCCTGATCGGTTTACGAGGCGCTATTTATGCGATTGGCGTTAATAAGGTCAATTATCAGCAGGTTGAACAATATTCCAATAGCCGAAATTATCAGCGAGAGTTTCCCGGTGCCAGAGGCATAGGTTATATCAGGAAAATACCACCAGAACAGGTTGAACAATTTGTGATGCGGGCAAGAGTTGAGCGATCTGATAATACGTTTAATTTAGGGATCTTTGCCGACCATCAAAAAGATCGCTTTATTATTCAGTATATTTTTCCTGAGCAGCAAAATTTACAGGCAATTGGTTTAGACATAGGCTCTGAAAGTATGCGAAGAGAAGCCGCGCTAAATGCGGGCAAACATAATCAGGCATATTTAAGCGCGCCAATAACGTTAGTGCAGGCGGACCAAAAAGCACAGCAAGGATTTTTAATTTTATTGCCGGTATACCTTACGCCTGACGTACCATCAACACCTGAGCAACGATTAACTCAGTTAGTCGGTTGGACCTACGCACCTTTATTAATTGAGGAAATACTTAAATCATTACCAGAGTTAGATCAAAACTATTTATCAATAGTGGATGCGCCGGATGTTGAACCGCTTGAATTTTATACATATGGTCACACTGAATATACGACGGATTATTTTACTGAAAACAGTATCGATTTATTTGGCCGGACATGGAAAATTACCTTGCGCGCAAATCATGAATTTATTGAACATTTAAATTTGCCAAATCGTTATCAGGAAATGTTAAGTAGCGTGTTATTAACCTTGTTGTGCTTGCTGGTTACTTTCATTATTCAATTAATGTTTAATCGCAGAGCACAACAGGCGGCGCAAAAAATTCAATTATCACAAACTCAAGAAAAGGCGCTGGAAGTTGCTAATATAAAATTAGAACAAGAAGTGGCGCAACGCACTGATAAAATTGCTGAAATTAGTCGATTACAGCGCAGTATATTAAACAGTGCCAGTTACGCCATTATTGCAACAAATGAAGCGGGTATTATTACCGTGTTTAATCCGGCAGCAGAGCAATTACTCGGTTATCAAGCACAGGAAATGATAGGTAAAGCAAGCCCTGCGGTATTTCACCTTGAACAAGAAGTTATTGCGCGAGCTCAAGTGTTAACCAAAGAATTGAGCATGCCGGTGACACCAGGTTTTGAGGTTTTTGTTATCAAAGCAAAACAAGGAAAATCTGATATTAATCAGTGGACCTATGTTGATAAGCAGGGCAGACATATTGCCGTTAAGTTAAGTGTCACTGCCTTGTTTAATGAACAAGAGCAATTAGTGGGCTTCTTAGGTATTGCTTATGATTTAACAGAACAATTGCAACATGAGGCGGCATTAGCACAAGCAAAAGAAGCCGCGGAGCAGGCATCGCAAGCAAAATCTGATTTTCTGGCGAATATGAGTCATGAAATTCGTACGCCGATGAATGGCTTATTTGGTACGCTACAACTATTAAAAGAACAACCACTAAATCAAGAAAGTCAGGATTTTTTGGATAAAGCGTTATATTCCACTCACGCTTTGACCACCATTATTAATGATATTTTAGATTTTTCTAAAATTGAAGCCGGTAAACTTTCGCTTGAGCAAACGATATTTAATCTTGAAGAACTATTGGTTCATTTACATTCGGATTTATTATTATCGGCAAAAGAGCGAGGAATAGAACTAAGGTTTAATTACGATATCGACAATCAGTATTGGATTGGCGATGAGGTGAGAATACGACAGATTTTTCTTAATTTGATTGCGAATGCGATTAAATTTACCCAACAAGGTAGTGTTACCTTAGCGGTGTCATTAATAGGTGAGCAGGTGATGCGCTTTGTGCTCACCGACACTGGCATCGGTATTGCCCCTGAGGCGCTACAGCGATTATTTGAGCGTTTTGAACAGGCGGATAGCTCTACCACTCGAAAATATGGAGGCACTGGGCTAGGTTTAGCCATTACTCGTTCATTAGTACGTTTAATGGCGGGACGTATTTCTGTAACCAGTACCGAAGGACAGGGCAGTGTCTTTACCGTTGAAATACCGTTAAAGCCGGCACAAGCGCCAAAAACATCCGAGCAGGTAGAGCAGCTGGATTTTCCTGATTTAACAGGTAAGACAATTTTAATTGCAGAAGACAATAAAATTAATCAGGTAGTTGCAGCAGCAATGCTTAAGCCCACTCATGCTGAGTTGGTGATAGCAAATAATGGCGTCGAGGCAGTGAAGCAGTTTAAGGCATGCTCGCCAGCTCTTATATTTATGGATATTCAGATGCCAGAAATGGACGGAATGCAGGCTTGCCAGCAAATAAAGGAGATAAATGCTCATCAATTAGTGATAGCATTAACCGCGAATGCCTTTGCTGCGGATAAAGCACAATTTAAAGCGGTATTTGACGGCTATCTCGCTAAACCCTTGGATAAATACCAACTACTTGATATTTTACATCAGGTATCGTCAGAGCTGTAAATAACTATCGTTCACATTTTCCTGCAAATCATTTTTATGTTCCTGAAAAACAATACTTTCAATAGCTTATGCTTGATGCCTGTTGATCAAGTCATTATCTTGGTTATTTCTTCGCCCTGAAAGGCGATTAATAAATAGCAGTGGATAGAAAGAATTAGTCACTTCAGAGCTACGTCAGGGAAGTTTTCACTTTCCTAATAAGCTTCCAAGGGCGAGTTTAAACGGCTAATCTGCTCAGGTTTTGCACAAAGCATAAAACCTGTAGCTCTAAGCCTTTTAACGCTCGTCAAATGAGCAATTTTTTATTCCATTGCTATCAGCAGAAGGTTTTGAGGGTAATGAAAGAAAAATATCATCAAGGGCGCATACCTTATCGCCAGTTAACTGTATGGCTGCTAGCCATATTCTTATTTGGCTGTGGTGGTAGTAAAAGTGATAGCAAGGCTATAGAACAGCCTATAGCAGAGCCTACACTGAGTACTGAAATTAGTATCACTATTGATGCAGCAGAAACGGGTAGCGCCATTTATGTGAATGGCGATTTTAGTGGTCAAGTAACCCCAGCTGAGTTGTTATTAGCACCAGGTGAGTACAACATAGGAGTAGGGTTAGCACAGTCGCGCCAGTATTTAAAAACCTCGGTAACTCTTATTTCTGGCAGTGAGCCGTTGACGCTTGCATTAAATGCAGTGCATCAGCAACAAGCGAAAGTCTGGCAGGCGTTATTTATTGGAGTCAATCAGGTGAGATCACCGAACGGCAACTGTATTAGCGAATATTCTCAGCAGGAATTAGACGCAGGGTTTGATTTTTTTACCTGGAGCTTTAACCAGCGGGTCGAAGGTTACAGTTATAACACCATGCAGTGGCAGTTTGATCGCAGGGATATCAGCCACGAAGTTGTGACCTTAAGCGATGAAAACTTGATCACCCCTGATATTATCGATGGCTACCTGAACGATGTTCATAAAGGAGATTATGATTTAATTGTTACGTTTTTTCGCGGTGGTGCTGGCAACAGTGAAAGTTGCTATATCGATGATTTTAAGGGGATTGCCTGGTATGACTATCGGGTGCTGAATGCCGATGCTTCATATTTTACTATTCGTTATTATGATGATGTTCAGGGCACTATCGATGCGTCAAAAAAAGGTGATACCGACCCTGGGATGTATATTCATGAATGGCTACATACCACGGCAGAATGGTTTTTCCCGGATCGGGGCTATACCATGCCTAAACAGGATGATCAGGTAGTGCATGCGGCTGGGGCCTATAATTATTCACCGCCGTGGATGGAATGGTATAAAGATTTAATTGCGGGTCAGGTAAAGCAAGGAGACAAATATATCGGTATTGGCCCAGAGGCGTTTTTAGCCTGCTCGGTGCGAGAAAGTGCGCTTGGTGCTTGTGAATCGGTGGCGACAGACACATCGCAATAATTGTCTATTTTTTATATGTCAGTATCAATAAAAAAGGCGTACTTTATCAGTACGCCTTTTGATAAATTAGATAAAAGTTAGAATTGATAGCTGACGCTAAAGTCTATCGTTCTTGGCAGGATATAACGACCGTTAGATGATAACGAGTCGCGTGGGTCGCCTTCGGTTAACGCATCTTCATCGGTTAGGTTATTAACGGCAAATTGCATTTGCACTTCATCGGTCAGGTTAAAAATGATCCCAAGGTCGATTTTTTCATAGCCATCTAACGTGACGGTATTTTCATTATTGGCATAACGATCACCAACCGCCGAAAGAGTACCGTAAATAGTGGCATACATGCCGTCGTCAAATTCAAGGTCGTAGCTTGGTGTTACCCGTACTTGCCAGCTTGGTTGGCGCTGTGCTTCATTGCCTTGGTTTGCTGGACTTTCGGTAATTTCGGTTTCCTGAATAGTCGAGTTTAGGTTAACGGAAAAGCCGTTGTCGTTATAATAGTTAAAATCTATTTCGATACCATAAGCTTCGTTAGTTAAAATCTCTGCAGGTGCGCCAGGTTGACGAACGAAAGTATCCCCTTTGACTTCGTTAAAGAAAGTGGTGGCATATAGCTCGTAGTTATCGCTGGCCATTTTGTAGCCAAGTTCATATTGTGTCACTTCCTTAATCAGGTCTTCACCGCTTTGATAAGCGCCGTAGTTATCCCTGAAATCATCAAAAAATGGCATCTTGCTACCGTTACTGATACGGGCGAATAAGCCTTGTTTTTTGGTAAACATCCAGTTAGCGCCAACTGTCCAGGCAAGCTCGGTTTCATCGTAAGACACTGACTTACTAATCTTACCATTTAGACCTTCATCAACCGTGTATTCAATTTGATGGTTTTCGCTGCGCAGGCCAATATCTAAAGTGAGTTCTTTTGATACATTGTAAGATAGCGCCGCATATAAAGCCTGAGTTTCACCATCGCCGATACTGTTAATATCATAGTTCCAGCCACAGCCGTCAAACCACTCTTGCTCACCGTTATCATCAAGACTAGGGCTGCCGTCTTCATTGAAAACAAAGGTACCATTATCATTACAGTCGATGCCGGTCAGCATTTCACCGCCTGACTCGATCACATGATAGGCTTGATTACCTAATGCCCACCAGTCTTTTGCTTCAAACGTTGAGTGATAAAAGCCAGCGGTAAAGGTTCCTTTATCAAAGGTTTTAGTTAAAGCGAAATCGTTAGTAAAGGCTTCGATTTGTTTCTTCACCACCCAACGGCCGATTTGTTGTACTAAGGTATCCCCGCTGTATTCGTCACCAGTAACAGCTCCCCAGGCATTGCTGCCGTTATTAGCAACACTGGTTAAGGTCACGGCATCACCATTAGGAACTAGGCCATAAGTATCGGCGTCGCCTTTGGTGTAGATAAAGCGATCGACTAGTTGCCAGTTACCGGGTAAAGATAAATCAACACTACCGCCAGAAACGCTGCCATCCCAGCCACGACCTTTACCAAAATCGAAAGTTTCGCTGTGGTTGTCAGCACCGTATTGAATAGTTGCTTGACGATTTTTGGTGCCGATTTGAGTATATTCGTTATCAACCGTATTGACCTGTAACGGTGAGGGCAGATACCAGACGCCGTGGTCATCGGTTTGGCGGGTGTAAAAATTGATCTTACCGTTATCCAGTTGTTTGGTTAGGTTGATAGTGAACTGTTTGCCTTCCTCAGCATTAAATCCGGCATCGCGTACCCCTGGAGAACTTTTAATATAACCGCCGACCATAAAATAGAGATCGTCGGCAAGCTCGCCACTAAAAACACCATCAATGCGCTGCAGGCCGTAGTCTGAAGTGGAGTATTTGATTAAACCTTCACTATCTTCTGAACCTTCTTTTAATAAAAAGTTCGTGGTCAATCCTGGTTGACCGTTAGATAGCACAGGGTTAGGACCACCTCTTAACGCCTCCATAAACTCAACGGTTGCATCGAGACGGAAAAGGGTAGAGTTCTCTAGAAAAGAGAGGGTTGGTGGTGGAAAAATCGGTGCACCTTGCAGTTGAACGGTTAAAAAAGGTGCATCGCCACCACCGGGGAAGCCACGAACAAAAACGTTGGCACCTGAAACACCACCGGAGCTTTCGGCCCAGATACCGGGTACAGCTTTAAATAAGTCTGCGGTACTTTTTGGGGCGAGTTTTTTAATATCGTCTACAGAAAATGAGCTGATGGCAAAACTGGCTTCTTCTTTGGCGACGCTTTTGCCACTGAACGTACCAGTTACTACAATTTTCTCTACTTCACCCTGGTGTTTTTTGGTTGCTTGTTCATCAGCAATGGCATAAGTGGTTTGACAACCTAATGCCAAGGCGATTGCGATAGAAGATAATTTAAATCTATTCGTCATGTTTTTTCTCCCCTGTGCCAATAGTAGCAGTTCCACTATTGGATAATAATTTTATCAATGTCGTTTTCTTCCCCATTTGCAATATAATTAGTTTTGCAAACGTTTGCAATAGTAAAATGCAAACGTTTGCTTTTTTCCGATTATGACATTGCATTACCTGCTAACTATGTAATAATTCGGCGCAGTAATAATTAATTTCTATTTAAAGGTGTGCTTTCATTGGCAAATGACAATAAATTAACTCTGGCTGGATTAGCTAAATTAGCGGGGGTTTCTATATCAACGGTTTCTCGGGCACTAAATGATAACCCATTGATAAAAAAGGAAACCCGTGAGAAATTACAGGCCTTAGCCAAAGAGCATAACTTTAGTTTGAATCGGGCGGCTAGTCGCTTACGTACCCAAAAAACCAATGTGGTTGCGGTGATCCTAAATTTAACCAGTAGTACAGATCAAAGTATTAGCGATCCGTTTCTATTAAAAGTGGTGGGTGATTTAAACCAGGCACTGAATCAACGTGGCTATGAGTTGTTATTGTCAAATTCTTTAATGGCGACCGAAGACTGGAGTAATTATTTTATCAATAGCTCCAGAGCGGATGGCATTATTGTGATAGGTCAGGGTAAAAGTACCAGTAAAGTTGAGCAGGTGGCACAATCCGGCGCTCCTCTAGTCGTGTGGGGCGATCCAAAAAGGCAGGCAAATTATGCCGTTGTTGGCAGTAATAATGAGTTAGGCGGTTACCTGGCCACTCAACACTTAGTAAATGGGAGTTGCCAACGTATTGCCTTTCTTGGCGATCCTGAACATGCGGAAATGAGTGAACGTTATAAAGGCTATCAACGTGCTCTGCAGGAGGCTGGTTTGCCGTTTGAACTTGAATTAACGCTATCGTGCGATATCACTAGTAAGGCGGCATATGATAAAATCGCTGCAGAAATTCTTAGTAAAGGGCTGCACTTTGATGGCATAGTCGCCACCAGTGACATGGTAGCGCTTGGCGCAATGAAAGCACTGAAAGAGCGTTATATCAGTATTCCTGGTGATGTCAGCATCGTTGGGTTTGACGATATTGCGATGGCAGAGTTGTTACATCCAGCATTAACGACAGTAAAACAAAATACTAAGGCAGCTGCAGAAATTATGGTTGAGCAGTTAGTTAGACAATTTAATGGTCAGCAAGCAAATTCTGAAGTGGTTGATATTGAGCTTATGGTGCGAAAATCGTCTAAATTGGTATAATTTTTAATAAATTTACTGATTGATGTAAAAATAAATGCAAACGTTTGCATTTTGTCAGGTTCAAATATAGACTAGACTAAAATGTTTACTAACGAGTGTTCTGATGTCACGTTTGCTTACCATCTCAGCGATAGCCGCTAGCTATTTTGTTTTTGCTATTTTGCTTAATAGTGTCGGCACTGTCATTCTTCAGTCGATAGATAGTTTTGGCATTAGTAAGCCTGAAGCCAGTATTTTAGAAGGTTTTAAAGATCTCTCTATTGCTTTTTTCTCGTTTTTTGTTGCCTCAATCATTCCAAGGATTGGTTATAAAGTTACCTTATTGATTGGCTTGTCAATTGTCACGTTAGCGTGTTTAGTAACGCCATTAGTCGCTAATTTTATGGTGGTCAAATTATTATTTGCCTGTATCGGCATATCGTTCGCACTGGTTAAAGTATCTGTTTATTCTATTGTTGGCATGCTATCCCCCTCAGTAAAAGCACATTCTTCATTGCTTAACACTATTGAGGGGATTTTTATGCTCGGTAGTCTATCGGGTTATTGGTTATTTAGCTTTTATGTTAATACCGAAGTGCCAGGTTCTGTTGATTGGCTTGATGTTTATTATCCATTGGCAGGAATGATTTTATTAACCCTAGTGATAGTAGCTTGTTCATCAATAAGTAAAGATGAGCACTATCAAACACAAAAGGGAATTTTTAGTGGCTTTATCGCCATGGTCAAAATGAGTTATCAGCCACTGGTATTAGTGTTTGTCTTATCTATTTTTCTGTATGTCTTGATTGAGCAAGGGGTGGGGACCTGGCTACCAACGTTTAACAATGAAGTCTTAGGACTGCCTAATAATGTTAGCGTACAAATAACCAGTATTTTTGCCGCCGCACTTGCTATTGGCCGCTTGCTAGCCGGACAAGTACTAAAGGTGATCAATTGGTATACGTTTTTAAATATATGCCTGTCGGCGATGGGGCTGATTATTATTATATTGCTACCAATGGCTGAGTATTCAAACAGTCAAGGAATTAGCAGTGTCTTAGATGCACCTTTAGTGGCGTATTTATTGCCGCTTATTGGTTTAATGATGGCACCGATTTATCCGGTATTAAACTCAGTAATGTTAAGTAGTTTAGAGCAATCAAAACATGCCGCGATGACGGGGTTGATCGTTGTATTTTCAGCACTCGGTGGTACTACAGGCTCTGTTATTACCGGTTTTACCTTTCAGGCATTTGGTGGCCAAACCGCATTTTATTTGTCACTTATTCCTATGGGGCTGATTTTGATTTGTTTGTATTTTTTCCAAAAAGCGACGCAAAAGCAGGCGTAGTTTTCAGTTTTAGTAGTAGGTATATCTATGAGTCACCGCACCAATTACAGCGTTGCAGCCCAAGAAAGCTTAACATTTTTCGAGAGTGAATTATTTAAACAGGTGCAGTTAAGCGGCATCTTTAGTGATAGCAAAACTTTTGCTGATGCTATCCCGAGACGACCAATCAAGGAAATTATAGCGTTATATCAGACTGAGACGAAGCACGTAGCAGCATTTAATCTTGCTGAATTTGTTGAGCAGCATTTTACTTTGCCTGAAAATAATGAAATTATTGTGGAAGATTCAAGTGCTGATATTGAACAACAAATCAATGCGTTATGGCAACACTTGGCAAAGCCGGCCGATAGTGGTGATGCGAGCTCCTTATTACCGCTCAATCATCCTTATGTTGTGCCGGGCGGGCGTTTTAGAGAGATTTATTACTGGGATAGTTATTTTACTGCCCAAGGGTTAATCGTTGCTAAGCAAGCTGCATTAGCCAAGTCAATGCTGGATAATTTTGTTGATTTACAGGCAAACTATGGTTGTATTCCAAACGGTAACCGCAGTTATTATTTGTCGCGCTCACAGCCGCCTATTTTGGGGTTATTAGTCGACTTATTATTGCCGGAACAACAGCAAACTGAAGAATTTTTGGCACAATATATTGTGGCGATCGAGCGAGAATATCACTTTTGGATGCAGGGTAGTGAGCAGTTAACTGCCCACTATAGTGAACATCGGCGCGTGGTTCGCATGCCCAATGGCTGTGTACTTAATCGTTACTGGGACGATCAGGCAACGCCGAGACCTGAATCTTATCGGGAAGATATAGAGTTAGCGCATCAATCACATGTGACTTGCCATACTGATTTTTATCGAAACATTCGTGCGGCTTGTGAATCTGGCTGGGATTTCAGTTCTCGCTGGCTAAGTGATAGCCAGTCATTAGCCTCAATTTGCACTACGCGTATTATACCGGTTGACTTAAATAGCTTGCTCTATAAAACGGAAATGTTACTGGCGAGTTATTATCGTGCGTTAAATGAAACGGTGAATAGTGCTAATTACCTGAAAAAAGCAGAAATCAGGCGTCAGGCCATGCTAGGTTACCTTTGGTGTGACAATAGCGGTTATTTTTTCGATTATCACCTTGATACTCATCGTCAGACTAAAGTGAAATCACTGGCGGGTGTCTTGCCATTATTTGTTGACTTGGTGAGTGAAGCTCAAGCGCTACGGGTAGCAGAGGCTGTGGAGCAGGACTTTTTGCAACCAGGAGGGTTAGTGACAACTTTAGTAGCTAGTCACCAACAATGGGATGCTCCTAACGGCTGGGCACCATTGCAATGGTTTGCAGTGCAGGGGTTATTGAATTATCGCCATGATCACTTGGCAGAGACTGTCATTGAGCGTTGGCAAGCGACGGTTGCACATTATTTTAATGACAGCGGCAAATTGATGGAAAAGTATAATGTCTGTCAACCAGATATTGTGGCAGGTGGTGGTGAATACAACGTGCAGGAGGGCTTCGGTTGGACGAATGGCGTTTACCAGGCATTTGCTCACTTGAGCAGGCATGTTCAATAGCCTAGCTTTAGACTTACTGGCCAAATTTTTTTATGCTGTCGTTGAATAGCTATCACAGGTTATCTCGTTATATAAAAAGTACAGGTTATTGAATTTTTTTGCCAAAATTTAGCCTTTCTTGCTAAAGGCTAACGAATTGTTTTATTTAACGTGTTGGTTTTAATCGTTATTTTTTGTGGCTTCAAACTTGCCCTTATTGTTGGTACTAACAATAAGGAAAAATAATGAATAACAATAAAATAATCCGATATATAAACTCACTGATTTTTAATCAGCAGCAAAAATTACGCAATGGCTGGTGGATTTTACTGTTTATTGCTTTGGTGGCGGCAACACGTCCGCTTTACTCTTTTATAAAACCTGAGCTGATAACTGCGGGGCTATCTGACACCATGCTCGAGGCGTTATCTTTAGTCTTGATCACTCTAGTAACATGGATATGTATAGCACTTCGAAAAGAAGGATTTAAAGATGTTGGGCTGGCGATTAACGGTCAGTGGTTCTATCAGCTAGCACTCGGTTGTTTAATTGGCTTTGGGCAAATTGTGCTGATTGTTATTATTTTAATGCTCTTTGGTGCTGTTGCATTTAATGTCAGTTCAAATATTAGCCTCTCTGGATTACTTTCAGCCGCTTATGTGATGTTATGTGCGGTAATATTAGAAGAGCTTTTGTTTAGAGGCTTTATTTTTCAGCGTTTAGTTAATGGTACTTCGTTTTGGTTTGCGCAATTGCTGTTTGCGTTAGTGTTTGCTTATGGTCATTGGGATAATCCGGATATGACTGGCGTGGTCAAATGGTTCGCCAGCTTAGATTTAGCATTGGCCGCTATGGTCTTTGGTTTAGCTTATTATCGAACTCAAAGTTTAGCTTTACCTATCGGGCTACATTTTGGCTGGAATTATTTTCAGGGACATTTATTTGGCTTTGGTGTTAGCGGACATCAACTTAGTGGTGTTTTAGAACCTAGCTTTACTGATTTTCCTGTCTGGTTTACCGGTGGAAGTTTTGGCCCAGAAGCGAGTATGCTAAGCGTATTGGTGGATCTCGGGTTGTTGCTTATTTTATGGCGCTGGCAAGGGATTGCACACAATCAAAATAAAATAATAAAGCATGAGCAGGCAAGTAATAATCAAGTGCCTTTAAATGAGGCGAATTAGGTAACTAAATTTCCGTAATGTAAACGACAAAACCGGCAAGTAAATCATGCCGGTTTTGAGCTATTAATGATACTTTATTTCAGACGTATCAACTTTTGGAGAATAAGTTGGTTTTTTGGATGGTAAATTGGTGCTAACATGCTAAAAAATAATAAGTTTGTTAGTTTTGTAATGATTAATTTTTACGGAGAGAGAAAAATAGCCTCGTTTAGAATTATAGCGTTACTAATAAATCGTTAGAGACTGGAGAAAACGTTGCTTATTCAAATTCTTGCAAATACCCCTTTATGGGTTTATGGCTTGTTTATTTTCTTATTGGTATTTGGTTTTGTTCAAACTAGAACACGTTTAGTTAATAAGGTTCCTGCATTATTATTGCCTGTAGGTATGATCGTACTCTCACTCTCTGGGGTTCATTCTAGCTTCGGACTTGAGCTTCTGCCTTTAGCTGCTTGGGGCTGCGCACTTATTATTGTGACAGTTGCTGGCTATGTATTATTTAAGGATGAAAGGATTCATTTTAAGGCGTCAGAGGGGAAGTATTTTATTCCTGGAAGTTGGGCACCTTTTATGGTGATGATGGCGATATTTTTTGCTAAGTATCTATATGCCGTTATGAGTTCACTAGGGGCTGAAATTATTACTACCCCAATATTTATCGGCACACTTGCTGCTGTTTACGGCATACTCAGTGGTTATTTTGCATCAAGAGCGGTGAATTTGATCAGCCAGGCGCAAAAAGCGTAACGTTTGCGTGATGTAAATTAATCCTTAATCTTAGGCTTTTGCGGCGTCGAATTTTTTACCTATGAGTGCCATTAAGTTAGCATTTAAGTTAAGTAGCTGAGCTTCCAGCATTTTTATTTCTGCTTCCTCTGTCTCTGACTGCTTATTTCGCAAGAGCCTTAAGCGCTTTTCAATATCTTTAATCTGCTCTTGGACCTGCTCAATCATGGTGTCTAAATTATCTTGCTCCGTAGCTTCATCTATTTTACCTGTGGTTTGTGCTTTTTGTTCCTGCATTTGTCCAGCAATTTTTCTACCTAAGGTTTTGTTTTCCTGCTCGAGTTTATCTTTGGCTTCTTTTGATAGATTGATATAGCGGCTTGACGTTTGCTCGAGTTGCTTTGCTAGAGGTTTTTCTTCAGGCGTAGTCGTTTCTGTTTTGCTATCTTGCTGATAAAAAGCAAAGTGGCGATAACTGTTAGTAATGTTGATCGTGTTCACCCGACATCTCCTTGTTAATGCACAGGCAGGTTATCGGCAAGTGATGTCTAAACTTTAGGCTGCGTTACCTAAAAATTTTTAAAAAGTCTGTTTTGTGGTAAAGAGCAAAAATTACATTGGAACTTTATCTATCAGGTGCAACTACCCTCGTTTAATTGGGATTTTAAGTGTTTCTCTTTGCATCAGCTTTTTGACGACTTCAGGTGGTACCTGATAAAACTCGTTAACGTATTTTTCGGCGTTTAAATAAGCTCTGATTTGCTTTTTTACTTGGCACGGTTGCGCGCATTGTAGTGAAAATACTAAGGTGTAATCTCCGGGAGTATTTTCTGATAATTGTCGTGCATATTGCTCAGGATCATCTGGGGTACAGCCAATTCTGACGACGTCGGTAAAAAAAGAGTGAGTCATGACATAGACATTGCCGTTTGTGACCGAAGCTGATCGAATTTTTGACGCGTCGTTATTACTCATACGTGCTGTATTTGTTAATTAGCGGGTTAACTTAGTAAAAGTATAGCGTGAAAAAGGGGATAACCTGATGATTATTTTTTATTTTCTGTAATGAAAAGCGGTAGTAAATACTACCGCTAAGTAAATGATAACTAAGTTTTAGTTATGTGTTAATTAACAGCGCTTTCTCGCTAAAAGTACTAAGCAAGATGCAAACAATAAACTTGTCATTGGCTCTGGTACCTGAGAGACCTGAAAACTTGCTGATTGTTGATCAAAAGTATCAAGCATCAGATTATCAAAACTAACCACTTCTAACCCTTGATCCAAGTTGACAGTATGGGCACCAGCGGTTAACGCGGTAAAGCTAAAGCTGGCTAAAACAAAGTTCGCTCCTTGATTGGCGATAAGCATGGCTTCATCAGCAAATAAATCCGCATAATCATCAAGGTATAAGCTGCCGGAAATACTATCGTCAGCAAATGAATAACTGCCAAAACCATCGTCAAAGCCATTGCCAAAGCTCCAGCCTGTTAATGCCAATGAGCTGCTATCAAAGCTGATAGTACCGGCAAAGCCGCCAAGGGTATAAGATAAATCGCTAGCGACCAGCTGACCAGTGATAGTATCGTTGATGTCGTATTCAGCCTGATCAAAGTCCAACGCAATGATTGTTGCTTGGCTACTGATACTGACGATGAATGTTAAAAGTAAAAATAAATGTTTCATTTTAGTTATCCTTATAGTTATGGAGCGATAGCACAGCGGGTTAAATCACATAACGCCATCATAGCTCTGGTATCTCGACGATCGACTGTGCCGTCATGGTTAAAATCATAATCAAGCGATAAATTATCATTGTTACGTAATAGCTGCTTAAAGAGGTTAATATCGCGAATATCGATTGCGCCATTGCCGTCAAAGTCAGCAGGATTTGTTGCTTGTTGTTCGCAAATGCCTTCCCCTTCAACTAAGCATACTAACCATTGCTCAAAGTCTTGATCAAACGAGGTGCCCCAAGTCGCTAAAATATCCTGATATGGTGTAAATACCGGGAGTTCATCGCCTTCTGATTGTGGTTGACCACAAGTCCAGACCCAAATGCCTGTTGACCATTCACTATCGTCATAAGCCCAGCCCCAGCCATTTTCAATGGCTTCTGTTTTAAGCTTCCAGCCCCAATCAAATTGACATTCGCCAGTGGACATAACTTTTTTCCTAGCACGCATAGACGGTAATAGGCTGTTTTCGATTTCAGCGTTTTGCTGCTCAATCATGAAACGTGTGGCTAAATAGCCCCAGTAATAGGTTCTTTCGGTATTACTGTTTTCATAAGTCGTTTGAAATAGCTCGCTTAAGCTGTATGTTCCTTGTGGTGCAACGCCTAGCGCTTTTGGATTATTATCCGGTTGTGACAAGTACTCGGCTAAGCCTTCACCCCACCAAACAGTGTTAGCTGGTTGTTCATTAAAATTCCCCCACTTGTTGAAACGACCATCTAAGTAATGCACATATTCATGTTCTAAGTTCCAAACAGCAAACTCAGGAAGCCAGGTGGCCTGATGCGCGATAAAGCGCGCCTGATTACCTTCAACCCAAGGGTCGCCCTCTAAATACATGCCACCATTATCAGTACCAATTCCAAAGAAACCACCGGCATAACTGTCATAATCACTGTAAGAGCTGAAAATTACTACTTCAAGATCGCTATTAAAATCATCAGCTACTGGTGTGCTGGCGTTAGTATTAAATAAGTTGTGAAATTTTTGCTCTTCTGCGGTCAGATCAGTACAAATTTGCCCCAAATTTTCTTCACTAATCGGCTCTTGGTAGCGAAGTTTGATGGTCGCACTACAGGTGTGATTTCCTGAAAGGACGTAGTCTTCGAGGTTAAAACTACAAGCGTCGCCATAGATGCTACAGTTGTCGGCATCATATTCTTTCACCATTGACTGGGCATTTAACCAACCTGTACTGCCAACACCTGTGAAAGTATACTCTTGTAATATCGCTTGAATACTTGGGCGAACAGCATCGGCAACTGAACCACCAAAGCGTAAGAATCGTGCTAATTCCTTCACTGCGTCAGACCATTGATATTCACGGGTATGGCCCACTAACCATTTACCTTGCACTTCAACAAACTGTTTAAGGTTATTGATGATATTTGGATTGTTTATTACAGCCTGCTCTAGTTCATCGGTTTGGTAATTAGAGGCATTAAATAGATGTACCAGTAGCTGGGTCATACCGTTCTCTTCATAGAACACGCCCCAATCATCAGTACGACTGATGGAATTTGCATAACCGAGAATAGCTTCGGTGATACGCTCTAAAAACGGCATGCGGTCGTTACCTGAGCTGTTTAATAAGATCAGCATTTCATAGCGGATCATAAAGTCTCTGGAAACATCACCATTAAACTGGACAAAATAATCACCATTAAAATACGTGGTGAGGGCTTGAGTTACTGCAGCGCTATAGTCTGCCGGAAATACACGATTGTTACTGCTTTCAGCCCAATGCATGGCACGCAAATAAATCACTAATTTTTCAAGCTCTGCAGCACCTGTTGCGGAGGTACCATCGTATGAAACTAACTGGGCATTTATTGCATTAGCAATTGTTGTAATACTGGCATCAGAAAATACCTCAGTACCAACTAATGAATTATTAAACAGGCCGTATAAACAGGAATTGAGTACGCCAGATTTTACTGCGTTGACTAGCTCATCTCCGCTCAACCCTTGTAATTCAGCAGGCGAGGTACAACTATTGACTGCCGCACTTTGAGTGGCTGTTGCGCTTTTGCTAATTGTTTTAACTTTGCTGTTAACACTTTTTTTGGGTTTAAGCAGATGACGTTGATAGTGATCGTCAGCCGATTGTTGATTTTGTTGTAGCAGTTGAAATTGCTTAGGTGAAATCTGTCTTGGCGGATTAAAGCCTTTATCTGTTGGGTTTGTTAAGTGTTGAGCATGGTTTGAATTTGAAGGTAGCGCACCGTTTTTCCCTGGATGAGTTGTTAACTGTGCTCCCGATGCCGCACTGCTGATAGCCGCGCTCAGCAGTAAGCTGGAACAAAGCCGGTAGTTTTTAATGTTCACGTTCATATCCTCTAGCTGATTATTGTTATTAATATTGCTTGAAAAGCACATGTAAGTATATTGTATAAAATATATCCTGCAACAAAAAAGTAACAAAAAATTAATATTTATCGCTTGAGCTCAACTTAGGTTTAGGAATTATGCTATAGCGAAAATTAGCGGTAAGTTGCTAAAAAATGAATTAATTACCGGATAGTAACTGACAGTAATCGTTGCTCAATATTGATAGGGAAACTGATGAAAAAAAAATTAAAAAAGTGGAAACCACGGCTACTATCAACAATGACAAGGATTTTTTCCTACGTCGTGCGATTCAAGTCGCAAAACGTTCAGCTCAACAGGGAAATTTACCTTATGGCTGCGTGTTAGTTGATGAGCAAGGAAATGTCTTATTAGAGGGAGAAAACTCTGTCATTACTGATAATGATGTGTTGGCCCATGCAGAGGTTAATTTATTACATATTGCATCGAAGCGTTACGCGCCGGAGTTTTTAAAAAATTGTACGATTTACACCAGTGACGAACCATGCCCAATGTGCGCTTCAGCAATATTTTGGAGTGGGGTAGGTCAATTAGTATTCGGTTTAAGTCAAGCAAGATTTTTTGCTGAGTTTGGCCGGAAAAACTCTCATATTACTTTTGATTTGTCATGTCGGGAATTGTTAAAATTTAGTGGCAGGCAAGTGAAAATAGCGGGGCCACTGTTAGAGCATGAAGTACTATGCCTTCACCGTCGCACTTAAGGTAAAGCATATAGAATGTATCGGTATAAAAGGGAGCCTGCAGGCTGAGTGTAGTTATGATTCTTTATCTAATAGCAATTTACAAATCATACTGTTTTTTTAATATTTGATAGTCATCGCTATAGCGATATTGATCAAACATCTGGTTAAAGCTGCTACGGTGCTCAGGGTTTTTAAATGCCATTTTATAATGCGTTTCTGGAAATATCGGGTGAATAGTAAATGTTTGTTCTATATCACTTATTTGCATTTGTTTGACTAAATAATTAAAGATATTCCTATCCATAATAAGTACTTGTACGCGTTTTTTAAGTAACAATACCGGCTGTTGTTTTTGCTCTGCCACTCGTAAATAAATTGGACTGTGCTCAATGGCATTAGCGTATTCATTTCCTAAGACTTTATCGGCTTTTTGGAACGCTGCAATGCTATAGTTGCTGAGATCGCTGATGGCATTAATAGCAAGGTTACTTTCTTTGAGTGAAATAGCAACATTTTGATAGGTAACATAAATATTGCTTAATTTGGATTCATCTTTAAATACCCGGTTATTCGTGGTCATTACCGCATCGATTTCTTTTACATTTAGCATTTTTGGGGAGTGCCCGAAGGTGGTGTAGACAAACTTGGTTGAATATCCCATCAGTTCAAAAACATTACGGATTAATTCTATTTCAAAACCGCTGTCGTTTTCTTGAATGACATAAGGCGGTTTAGCCAGGCCAACAGCGACGGCAAGTTCTTGTCTTGCATAGCTGACAGATGAAACACTAAGCATTATCAGAGGAAGTAGCAGATTAACGCTTAATAATTTAACTAAAACAGTGGTGTTAATTGTCATTTATACCCTTTATCTTGCCATTTAGTCATAAGCATAGCGTGTCTACTTACATCAACTGAATGTTATAACAGCCGCATAATTTAACACACCTTATTATATTATATATCCGTTGTTTGATGATTTGTTAGCGTTTGCTCAAATTATTTGTTTGACTTTTTGGCTTAATGCAATAACAGTATAAAGTGGTTTAATAGTTAACTAATTGACTTTTAAAAGAGTTTTGGTTTATAGTTGGCGGTAATTCAAAAAGGCAAGTATGGTGAAATCCATATACGCAAAACTTCCGGCCTAAGGTAAGTACTATGGTAGCGGGGTTACAGCGAATTTCTGTTGGTGCGTCCTTGCTTTTAATTAATGTTTAATCATTTGATGGGATGTATTTATGGCCAGATTATTACCTTTCGATAAAGTCAGCTTACTCGTCACAGGTTTAGCTTTGAGTACCTTCGTCGCAGAAGCTGGATTAGTGAAAAGCTCTCCGGCTTACGATGTCATCAATACCTCTGTTAGCGAAACGACGACCAATGTTATTTCGGTTAATGAAAATACCCGTGTTACTATTCCTCTAGCATACACGGAGAGTGATGGTAATTCATATCATGTTTCTGTCAGTAGTAACCTGATTACCGCGCAGTTACAAGGTCAACAGCTGGTTTTAGATATTGGTGAAGTGGATGAAGATACCAATGTTGATTTGTCGTTGAACGCGCAAGATGTCACGGTAAATGATTATTCTATTAGTATCAATGTGATGAATGTACCTGCATATGCCGTTAGTCACTATAATAATTTAGATTTAACTGATTTGTCGTTATCAGGCGCATTCTCTGGATCTGAAAGTTTTGCTGGTTCTGAGTTTAATAACGGCGGATACTTTTCTTACCTTGGAGAGCAACATAGCGTAGTTAGCTACAGTGCTAGCGAACGGCCGACATTTTCAGGAGTAAATAGCTATTCCGGCAATGTCAGCGGCAATGCTAATGTTGGTAGCTCGGCATCGACGAATTCATCACCCGTGGCAAGTATTATTGCTCAGTCGCTGAATATTGGAGCCCCTGAGCTTGATGCTGTGATCACTCAAGTTGCAGGGCTTCCTCAATATATCGTTGACTATCAGCCAGCTAACTTAGCACCAAGTGCACCGAAATTCGTGCAATATAGCTCTCCTTATAAAGAAGCGCTGAAAAATAAAATTGAACAATTTGTGCAAGCTGCTACCACTAATAGCAACGAAGGTGAGAATAGCGATAACGACAATGTGACACCAGAATCAGAAAATGAGCAACAAGACACACCACAACAATTAGTAGAAGTAGCTGAGCAGCCGTCGCTTTTACCTGAACAACAACAGTTATTATCGCAAGCACCGATAAATAATGAACAAAACTTAACACAACAACCACTTGTACAAGTGTCGGAACCTGCGGGTATCGCATTATTAGCAATAGCGTTATTAGGTTTAATTTTATTACCACGCCGCATATAACTGCAGAGTACTGGAAAAACAGTGAAAGTGTTGCTGCTGATCACACTGAAGTGAAATGGGGCTTTAGTGGCCATATGGACTACCTAATGAACCTGATGTTTTTGTTTATCGATTTTAAGTAAATGATAGGCGATGACTTACAAGCAGGTTTAGATAACCTTAAAGGTATTATGGAACAAGATACCAGCAATTTATTTATGAGGCGATAAAGGTGAGCAAGCGGTTATTAGCGGGCATTTGATGATCTTTGATTAAATGTAATCCGGCTAATTGAGCTTGCTCCGTAATCTGTTCAATATCCCGAATACCGCTGTTAGCATCTCGTTGCTTCAACCAAAAATCAAAGTTTGCATTACTGTCACTGGTATATTGTCCCTGATAGTTAAATGGCCCATAAATACAGCATTTACCGCCAGAGATTAAGTGTTGACCTGCTTGATGAAAAAACTGTTTTACTAAAGGCCAGCTCACAATATGCAAGGTATTAGCGGTAAAAATAGCGTCAAACTTTTTAATACCTTTAACAGGCGATAAAGCTTGTTGCCATGCGCAACTAAGATCTAATGCTAACGGCGGTTTTAGATTAGTTAATTTCGCGTTTTTAACGCGGTGATTAATGGTAAAATGGCTGCTTACTAAATCACTGGTAAACCAAGTTAGGTGATTAAGGTGTTCAGCAAAGTAAACCGCGTGTTGCCCGGTACCTGAGCCAATCTCAAGTACGTTTTGTGTCTGGTTAAACTCTTTCGATAGTATTGCTAATATCGGGTGTTTATTATTTTCACAAGCTTGAGAAAATGCGATTTCCATAGAGGTTCTCTTCAGTGGTTAGTAGTCTGTTTAAAGGGGAGTGCTGCTTGGCATTGCTTAACATAGTGTGCGAGTTGTCGACGTTCTTGCTGGCAAAAACTGGCTATTGGAGTTCTTAATTCTTGGTGTTTGAGCCAGTGATAGGAATGGCAGATTACAGGTTCAAATCCGCGTTGAATTTTATGTTCACCCTGGGTACCTGGGTTAAACTTGCGTAACTTATTGTCAATGCAAAACTCGATACCTTGGTAATAGCATAGCTCAAAGTGCAGGTAATTAAACTTTTGTGTACAGCCCCAGTAACGACCATATAATTGACTCTCATCATAGAAAAATAGGGCGCAGGCGACATACTCGTTTCTATGGCTTGCTATTACCAGCAAGATATTATTTTTCATTTGAGAAAAAATCGCCTGAAAAAATTCAAATGTCAGATGTGACGAATGACCCCTTTTTATATAAGTTAATTGGTAACATAAATAACAAAATTCTAACTCTTTGTTTGTGATGCCATTTGCGGTTAACTGTTTAATTGTTATACCCTGTTCAATGATAGAGCGGCGTTCTTTACGGGTAGCTTTTCGTTTACGTGAGTTAAATTTATCAAGTAAGTCATCAAAGTTATGATAGCCTTGATTATTCCAATGAAATTGCACGCTATGGCGGTGAAAAACATCTGCCTGAGTGATTTCTGCTTGCGGGTGACAGAATAATAGATGCCAGCTGTTAATATGATGAGAATGACAATGCGTGCTTAATATCGTCAATATCTCGTTAAGGCTGATATCATCAGTAACAAATTTTTCTGTGGTTACCGGAGTGAAGGGCACGGTAGCGACTAATTTAGGGTAATAGGGCAGTTGATAAGCTTGATAGGCCTGAGACCAACTCCAGTCAAAAACATATTCACCCCAGGAATGTTGCTTTAAATATAACGGCAATATCGCTTTGGTTTTATTGTACTCGCTTAATTGCAGATGATAGGGTTGCCAGCCGCATTTTGTCGAGACCGACTGGCTTTGTTCGAGTAATTGATAAAAAAGTGGCTGACTAAATGGCGACAATGCGTGCTGATGCTGCTGCCAGAAGGATAGATCCAGTTGGGTAAAACTGTCTACAAATCTGATATCCATATTACACCTATTAAGCAAAAGCTAATCGTTCACTCCTTCAATATCACCTCGCGTTACCGGATAGCCTAAATGCATCCAACCAAAAATGCCCTCCCATAATACCGCAGTACGTGTATAGCCACGAGCCCTTAATTTATTAATGGTATAATCTGCGGCTGCCCTTGGACATGAGCAGTATGCAACAATTTGGACATCTTTTGGAATACCTGCAACGGTTTCATCTAAATCGGCATAATAAGGAAAAGGGATCGAACCTTCGATATGGGCATTTTGCCAGACAGAAGTTACCCGAGTATCAAGCAAGACCATTTTTTTCTTACTGTTTAGTGCTGCAAATAAGTCATCAGCAGAGACATAGAGACCTTCTGTTAAGCTAAAATCTGGATCTTTTCCTTGTTTGTTAATCACATATTGCTCAGGTTTAGGTAGCTCTTTCAGGATGGTTTTTGGTTCTTGCCAGCCGCTCGCTTTGCTGCGTAAAAATGCGGTGATATTGTCGATATCTTCACTGGACAGTTTCTCTTTAAATGAAGGCATCGGGGTTTGTTGTCGACCTTCTCTAATGGCATGACGAATAAATTCATCGGTATTGTGCGCCAGTGCCGATTGATTGCCTAAGGCTGGCGCAGTAACTCCTTCGCCGTTTTCACCGTGACAGCTGGTACAGTTTTCCTGATAGACTTGTTGACCTCGTTTGATGTCTCCATGTATCGGATTAGTGGAAAATTTTAACCGCTCATAGCCGGCTTGTTCATATAACCAATAGGTGAGATCCCAAGTTTCGGCTAAGGTCATCGGCCCGCCTACTTCATCCAGATAGCCTCCCATTGCCGTGCCTTTGCGGCCATAAGACATGGGTCTTAATATCTGATGGGCAACACCAGATTCCATTAAACTTTTACTACGTAAAGAGGGAGCATGATCATTGGCGTGGCCTTCACGGTCCTTACCATGGCAAAGGGCGCAGTATTTTTGATAATTTTCTGAAGCAACTTTTGCCTGTTCTGCGGTTAGTTTGCGTGGCGGCGGAATGGTTTCATGATTTGTCTGATTTGCCTGAACAATAAAGCTGAGGCAAAGCAATGAATTTACTATAATGCTGTGAGTGATTTTATTCATTATTATAATTACTTAGCGTTGTGGCACTATTAGATTACTGCGCTTTTTAGCTGGGATCAACGAGCGAATGGCTATAGCAAAATATAGTAACACTTTTCATCTTTGCAATGCTAAAGCAAGGGTAAAAGCAAGTTTAAAATACAAGCACCTTTAGGCATAGAGAGGCGTAGGAAATAATGTTAAATATTAGTTAATGCCCCAAAGACTAGCTTCTGTTTTACCATAGCTTCCTTTTGCTGGGGTCGGGCATACATCTTAGTGGTGTCAATAAAGTGTATCCCTTGTGCCAATGAATTGCCGCTTAAACCAAGGTAATTCATTGACTCCTCTGATATTGTATTTTTGCTTAGATTACAAAATATCAATAGTGATTAAAGCGCCAATAACACAAAGAGCTGTTTATAGTACTGCTTTTGCCAGCGTCGATTTTTTCTTACATTGCAGTCGTTTTTGCCAGCACAATATAGGTATAACGATAGCAAGTAAGCTTAAGGCGTATAGCATTTTTATCGCTAACCCCCAGGCAAGTGCTAAGCAAAAGATAAAGCCGAGATAGATAAATGGCCGCTGACGACTAGGTAACAGCTTTAACGCCGCCGCCATTGAAATAGAATAAATAATAACAAAAACACCGTTACACCAGGCGATCAGATGTTCGAGGTTTTTATCACTGGCAAACGTAATGACGAGTACTAAGAGCATAATCGTAAGCACCAGAACTAGTGCTCTTAGTGGTATATTGTGGCGGTTCGTTGCCGAAAAATAATGAGGTAACACTCCTTGCTGGCTAAAACTGGCTATTAATCTTATGGTACTGGCCGTATAAACGTTTGCTGAAGACAAACCACCGGCAATACCTAAAATGCCTATAACCAAAGCACCGTGCTCACTTAGTAACTGGTCAAATACGCCAACCATAGCTAACGGAGAATCTGTCGGTACGTGAATTAACAGCCAGGTACAGCCAAGGTAAATTAAACCGACCAGTCCAGTGCCTATTAGCATTGCAGGTACCATATCTTTTTTCGGGTTTTTAAAATCATTGGCTAAATGGGTCATTGCTTCAACCCCCAAAAAACTCCAAAATGCGATGCCAGCTGCCGCCATGATTTTCGTTATTTCTAGCGGAGCAGCCGTTGATTGCTGCGCGGCATTGTTATCAATTGTAAAAGCCAATAATAACAGTACGACTACAGTAATTATTGCCAGGGTCAGCAAAAACTGTACTTTGGCTGAGAGATGAATACCTCGGTAGTTAAGTAAAAACAACACTGCAACTAGAGCGAGTTCGGCAACAAGTTGCTGATAGCCAACGAATGGCATTAGCGCATTGGCAAATTTTACTGTCATTAAAATTGCGGCAGGAACGCCTAACGGAACAATCAGTAAAAAGATCAACCCGATACTTCTGCCCGCAATGGCACCGAAGGCTTGTTCGACAAAGTAAGCAGGGCCACCTGCATGAGGGTATTTCGCAGCTAATAGTGCAAAAACCACGGTCACCGGGATAATGGCTACAGTTAGCAATAACCAAGAAAATAGTGCGCCGTTGCTGGCTATTGCCAGCGTCATTTGAGGCAAAATGAAGACGCCAGTGCCAAGTAAAGTGGTGGCGAGTAATCCTGCGCCTTGCCAACGGCCTATTTTTTTGTTCGTATCTTTCATTCGTCTATTTCATTGGGGATAGTGGCTATAGTATAGTCTCTATCCTTTTCACATTTTGACGGAATTATTTGACTATTTGTTATTTTATTCCGTCAAAATGTCGGTTTTAATGTGATATGCCGACATTTTGACTGTGCATGTCTGGAGAGTAAAATATGGATAAGTTTGATCATGCGATAATTGCTGAGTTGCGCAAGAATGCCAGGGCGAGTATTTCTGAGATAGCCGCACAGGTAAGTTTATCTCGCTCTGCCGTTTCTGAACGGATAAAAAAGTTGGAACATTCAGGCATGATCCGTGGTTATCAGGTATTGATTAGTGAGTCGCAAAAAGAAGGGGTTTCGGTGTATTTTGAGATCCAGCATCAGTGTGCACGGTGTGCCGATGTTGTGCCTGTATTCTATGAAATTCCAGAAGTCGTCACTTGCCACGGTATTACGGGTGATATGGATTTGCTGGTCTATGTTAAGGCATCGTCAATGAAACGCATTCATGAAATTAGGGAGGGACTGGATTGTTTGCCAGACATTATAAAAATAAAAACTCATGTCGTTATGAGTGAGTGGATTGATAACCATTGTTAATTATGCTGACATAGTTTTTGTTTATTGCAGATCTATTTATCTGACAGTGGGCAGGCTATAATTATCGCGTTTTTTAACAGTTAAGGGTCAATAGATGAAAGCGCCACTATTTAGTGAAATATTAGAGATTTGCCAGGGGATTGCTGATGCTTCAAGCAAGGATAACGAGAATGCGCGTAATGCCAGTTATCAAGCGTTAATTAAGCTCTGCAGTGTAAATGAAAATACCCCCAGGGATCATCCGTTGCAATGGGAAGCGTTAGCGGATTTTACTAATGATTCTGAGCAAGCGATCGATATTTATCAAAAGGGCTTAGCTTGTGCGGAGAAACTTGATTTAGTCAGCTTTAAAGCATCAATTTATTTAGCGATGGCGCAGCGTTTCAATGAAATGGCAGAGCAAGAACAAGCATTAGCTAGCGCAAAGCAAGCTTACGATTTAACTGAGCAAGTTTCAGATCAGGAACTCAGAGACGAAATTACCGACTTTTATCAATCATTAACATCTGTATAAACCACCGGTAAAAAGCGGTAGTTAATTAATGTTTCAATCCTTGGATTATATAGTTTAACACTCTGGTTTCATAACGGATAAAAGCGGTTAGCCAAACCCATAAAGTTAATGAAAATATGCAGGCGAGCGTTGAGTCTAATAGGATCCCGATTATGGCAAAACCATAGATACATAATCGGTTTATCTGTAATAAGTGCTGGCGATATTTATTTGACACCATGGTAACCACCTTAACGACGAGTGTTTTTACCTGTTAATAGTGTTATTCAAATAATATGCCAGCGTCTGTTAATAATGACAGCAACGCAATTTTTGCAAATTAATAGCGCCAGTAGCCAGAGACTGATTATTGTTCACTTTGGCTTTACGCGTGACAGAGCATAATAATTGTTTAAGCTTATGATCAAAATAAATAAATAGTGATGCTAATAACAGGCTGCCAAGAGGTAGATATAATAACGATGTCACTATATCGCCTTTAATTAATAGATTGCTAACTATTGGCATCGACACTATGAGGGTGGCGAGCAACCTGTAGACAGTTAAAATGCTGGTTGAGAACATGATCTTATCCTTTAAATTGCGCTAACTGTTGATGTCGATATGGTAGTCGGCTTAGTTGCTGGATTCAAAAGGATAATATTCACCGTATAGGTGAATGCTATTCATCTATAGTTAACAGGTTAGGAGATTTCACTAGCCAATTTAGAAAACACTGAATATCATGACGCTCTTTGTCTTCGTGACGATACACGGCGTAAAGTGCACGGCCGAACGATATTTTTGTACCAAAAGGGTTAATTAATAACCTTCTTTTCACCAATGAACTTTCAATAGGCATTAATGCGAGACAAAGCCCTAAACCTTGCTCTGCTGCACCTAATGATGCTTCGTAGTTATTAAAGGTTAGGTTGTGATTAAAGTTATTGGCTTTTATACCAGTAGCATCAGCCCACATTTGCCAAATATTATCCATAGACGTTAAGTCGATTAATGGGACTTCATTTATTTGTTCCATCGATGTTAGCTGGTATTTTTGAGCAAATTCAGGCGAGCATAGCGCTGCAATATCAATATCAAATAGTTTTCTTACCTCAACATTTGACCAGTCTCCATGGCCGATTCTAATCGCCAAATCAAAGTCTTCATAGCGAAAATCTGTGATATTGATGCCGGTTTCAATACGGATACCGATATCAGGGTGAGCGTTTTGGAATAACCCTAACTGCGGCAAGATCACATTAGTTGCCATAGTTGAAAATGTTGATATTTTTAGGTGTGGTTTCGCAAATTTCCGTTCGATAGCTTTTGTGCCTTTTTCAAGTAATTCAAAACATTGCTGAACATAGCTTAGGTATAATTTACCTGCGCTATTCAGTTGAACTCCACGACTTTTTCGAACAAATAATGGGAAGCCAACAAACTCTTCCAATGATTTTATCTGATGACTAACCGCGGATGGGGTAATAAAAAGTTCCTGGCTCGCTAACTTAAAGCTCTCTAAACGAGCTGATGCTTCAAATATACTGAGCAAGTGAAGTGGAGGACGTTTTTTAGCCATCAATAGTATTATCCAGAAATCATAACCAAGCCTTACTGTAAACTATTTTGTTAAATAGGTGAATAATATTAACCCTTAAATGGGCGGGCGGATATAGCCTGCGGGGGATTTTATTTGCGGGCTGTGTCACAATAGCCTAGAGCGTGTTGAACTTTGCAGTTTGCATTTTGTTCAAGATAAACATGCTCTAGTGTTGAGCGGTAAATTTGTAATGGGAGGAAGATGTTGTTGGCGATGATTCGAGTAGTGAGTGTATTGGGTTTGCTCTTTGTTAATGGCTGCGCTGTTGTAACCGCGACCGTAGGTGTTGCTGCAGCTGTTGTTGAGGGAACAGTTGAGGTGGTGGATGCGGTAACACCTGATATAGTTAGCGATGAGCAAGAAGATAATGATTAGTGCTTAGTTAATAATGAATGGCTAATGGCAATATCTCTTTTCTTTCGGCGTTAACCAAAAGTTCATCGTTGCCGTTAATATGTCTGAATTGATCGGTTTAGTGAGCACCTCATTCATGCCTAACGCAAGACACTTAGCTTTTTCGTTCTCCATTGCACTAGCGGTTAGCGCAATAATAACTATGTTACTGTTTTGTTCACCAGCCTCACCATTTCGAATAAGCTGAGTCGCTTGGTAACCATCCATTTCCGGCATTAAGCAGTCCATTAAAACCAGATCAATTTGATGGCCTTTTTTCTTGAGAATTTTTATTGCTTCATGGCCATTATTAGCGATAAGGATACGAGTTTTTAGTTGTTTTAACACCCCGAGTACTACCATCTGATTGATCTTGTTATCTTCAACCACTAGCACTGTTTTTCCTGGTAGTAGTTTACTCGCCCCTTGCTCATTTTTTAATATCCCATGATTAGCCGATGGCTGACGGTCTTGACTATATATCAGTCTATCGAGTATCACATTGAGTGAAGAACTGAGGAGAGGTTTATAGATCAGCTGTTTAAAATTAGATATGAGCAGCGTGTTTTTATCATAAGAGCAATCAAGATAGGCCATTAAAACAAATTTCACATTGTTGATATTATTAATATCTTTGATATTTTGCATGAAATCATTTAAATCACGACTAAATAGTTTTTCACTAACAAAAGCAAAATCAAAGGGGGTATCTTGTCGTAATTTTAGGGTATTAATGGTTTCTTGCTCAGTTGAAGTAATAACGACATTTGCACCGAGTTTAGCGAGTGTGTCATTCAATAAGTTTGCTGATGTTTTATTATTATCAGCAATCAATATGGTGTGGGCGGTTAAATCATGATTATTTCCACTTAAGGCGGGTTGTTCTGTTGTTGCCACCTTTATCGTAAAATTAAAACAACTGCCATGCTCTGGTTGTGAACTGGCTGATAATGTCCCCTCAAGTAATGAACATAATGTTTTAGTGAGCTTGAGTCCTAATGCGTTAGCACTATAGTGATGCTGACGGGCATGGCGCTTAGCGGGGTGTTCTTGTAATAACAATAACAGTTTTTCTGGGGCTATACCTATGCCAGTATCGGTGACAGAACCTTCTAAAAGAAAACTTTCTTGGTCAATTTGAGTCAGAGCTACGTGTAAAATTATTTCCCCTTTATCAGTAAACTTTACTGCATTGCTCAATAGGTTAGAAATAATTTGCGTGACTTTTGACGGGTCGGTCATGATGAATTGTTCGGTAATTTTTGTGCAATCGACGATTAATTCAACTTCTTTAAGATGGCATTGTAGGGCAAAAGTTTCTGCTGTTTCTTCTATCAGTTGCTTGATATCGACAGTAACTATTTCCGGCTCGAGTGTGCCGGATTCAATTTTTGATAAATCTAATACTTCATTTATTACCGCTAACAACGAATAAGCACTATTTTTAGCAATAGAAACTTTGTGTTGCTGCTGAGCAGTTAGTTGTGATTGCTCTAGTAGGCTTAGCATGCCTAAGATGCCATTCATTGGTGTGCGTACCTCATGACTGACATTGGTGATAAATTCGCTTTTACCTTGTGAAAACGCTTTTAAATATTGTTCTTTGGCTTTTGCTGTCAGGGTAATAATGCCAAAAATAACCGCGATGCCTGCGCAGATTGCTATATTGGTTGCTATCAGCAATGTGTTATCGATTATCGCCGGAGTAGCAGGTACTAATAGCGCTATTGTGATGATACGAATCTGAGCTAACGCATAGAAAATGGTGGCTAAAGTAATAAAAATAACATGCTTTGGATAAAATGCTTTTAGCTGATGATTGAGTAAAAAAAGCAAGGTAATATAGCTGACGGCTAGCAATAGCGCTATGGCAATCATAAATAAGGTGTTCTCTGCACTCGCGTAGTTTATCAGCGCTAAGGCTGTTATTAGGGCATAACAGTAAAAAAGCGTCGGGAACGTTTTCATTTTGATTAATTGGCTTAAGCTCAGCTGTAAACAGAGCAGGGCAAAAGCACTGACAAGTGTCGCGCCGAGCACCGCAATTTTTATATCGGTTAATGTTGTTGTAATCACTACGGCATAAATTAACAGGCACAACCCAAAGCCAAGCAGCGCTATACTGCCTTTGGTTTTGAGGTGATTTAGCCAAAAAATGTAAGTTAAAATAAAGGCTAATAATCCTTGGCTACCCAATAAAAAATATGAGCTATTGATGGTAAACATTCATTGTAAAATCCATTTTCAGCATCATTGCTTATTCACAGTAAAGCTTAGTAATGACTTAACAAACTAGCAACTTTAGTTTTACAATAAAAAGATAAATGCGCTCGATAAAATCGGCATATCAATAATCATTTTTAGGAAAATGCATGACTCAGCAACAAGTGTATCCAATCGGTGTTCCAGGTCAGAAATGGGGCGAGCAAGAAAAAGCATTATGGTTTGAACGTCAACAGGTAAAACGCTCATATCAACAAGAAGTTGTCAGTAAAATTAATGCCTTATCGGACAAATTTGTGCTTAAGCAGTATGGTGCTTTGTCAATTGATCCAGCTCGTTATCCGTTATTGGCGTTACATAGTAAGCAACTGGACCCGAAAAAACCAACGGTACTAATTACCGGTGGTGTTCACGGCTATGAAACTAGCGGCGTGCAAGGGGCTTTGTTGTTTATGCAAACACAGGCCCAAGCCTATGTTAATGATTTTAATATTATTGCTTGTCCTTGTGTCAGCCCATGGGGTTATGAAACCATCAATCGTTGGAATCCCAAAGCGATTGACCCTAATCGTTCATTCTATTCAGACAGTCCGGCGGAAGAGGCCGCAGCGGTGATGGAGCTTATTCACTCACTAGCGCTAACAATTGATGTCCACTTTGACCTGCATGAAACCACAGATAGTGATAACAGTGAATTTAGACCAGCACTCGCTGCTCGTGATGCAACCGTACATGACAATTGGAATATCCCTGACGGTTTTTATTTAGTCGCAAACAGTGTTAAACCTCAGGATGATTTTCAAACGGCGATCATTAAATCGGTTGAGCAAGTGACTCATATTGCGCCAGCTGATGAACAAGGGCGATTAATTGGTGAGCCGGTTGTGCAACCGGGAGTGATAAATTATGCTGCACGCCAATTAGGGCTCTGTATGGGCTTTAGCGATGCTGAATATGTAACGACAACCGAAGTGTACCCAGATAGTCCTAAAGTCGATGATGAAAACTGTAATTTAGCACAAGTTGCTGTGATCACCGGTGGGCTTGATTATTTATTAGCGCAGCGAAATAAACTTTAGAGCTTGATTAACTCAATTTACATGGTATTTTGCCTTAACTTTTTATTTTAGGAACAGATTTATGCCAAAGGCGAGTGAAATAAAGAAGAATGCAGCGATTGAACATAATGGTCGCGTAATGATAGTGAAAGATATTGAGCGTTCGGTGCCACAAGGCCGAGCGGGCGGTAGTTTATATCGTATGCGGATGTACGATGTGGTCACTGGCGGTAAAGTTGATGAAACCTTTAAAGACGTTGAAATGCTAAATCTGGCGGATTTAGTACGTCGTGCCGCGATGTTTTCATATATTGATGGTGATGAATATGTCTTTATGGATAATGAAGATTACACCCCGTATAACCTCAATAAAGATAATATTGCCGATGAAGTGTTGTTTATCAATGAAGAAACACAAGGTTTACATGTTGTCATTGTTGATGGTGCGCCGGTCGCGATTGATTTACCAGCCAGTGTAGAGCTGGAAGTGATAGAAACTGACCCGTCAATTAAAGGGGCTTCGGCAACGTCACGCACTAAGCCTGCAACACTTTCAACAGGCGTGATCATTCAGGTACCTGAGCATATTTCAACCGGTGATAAAGTGAAAGTTAATACCGAAGAAAAGAAATTTATGGGACGCGCGGATAAATAGTTGTTCTCGCGTTTTATTTAAAGGGGATGCTATTAATAGCATCCCCTTTTTGTTTATGCGGCGTTGTGATTTTCCCGATAGGCATCAAAATTTACATTTTTGATATTAAAGCGTTTAATTAAAAGCCCTAAGGAGTAGATCGCAATTACTTGAAAGTACAGACTGTTCACTATGATCTCAACATAATTGAGCTGATGCTGATTCAGCCAGCTATGTGCCATTATGTAAATGGTCATGAATATACTGATAAAGACAAATGATTGCAGGGTAAATTGTATTTGTTTTTCTCTGTCTTCATGGTTTTGCAGTGGATCACGTTTTTTACCGTAAAGGTTTTGAGCGCCGAGCATAATGAATAAAATGTTGATACCAGTGACCGTGACTAATTTAATTCCGAGTTCGGCGTTAAACGTGAACTGGCTAGTGATTAGTGTAAATATTACAAAAATCAGATAAACGCTAACGGCGAATACTAGGTATTTCTTTTCAATATAATTAAATAGCCGACGAGGCTGTAACTCTGCGCTACGATTGGTTATTTTGTTGAGCTTGCGCATCAATTTTAATTGCTGACGACCACGTAACTCAAGGTATATCACTGGTGTGTATTGCAGCATGCCATAAAGTAAGGGGATATCATCGAGTACATTTAAATGGTTATTAAAGTCTTCTACGATAAAACCAAAATAGCTGACAATAATTAATCCTATCAAAATACCAAGATAATTAAGTCGTAAATAAGTCGCTTTTATTTTTAGTATTTTTTCAGGTGGTTCAGGGTAAAGTTTTGGGTATTCTTGTGGTGTATAGTGTTCTAAAACATAGCTTATCCGACTCGTCACCTGTTTGGGGTAATAATAAGATAACAACCAAATTTGGCTGATAAATACTGCGAATATAATGATACTAATTGCCATGCTATTCTCCTTAATTTTTATAGTTATTCATTACTTGGTTAAATGCTATTCTGATCTCTGAATCAGTCGCGCCCTTGGCTTTGACCAAAGTAATGACCTCAGTTAACTGTTCCGTTAACCAAAGGTTTAAATCAAAATCACAATGCTGTTTCGCCTCTGGGTGAACAAAAGTGCCCCGATAGCCTTTTGCTTGAATAATCGAATCTCTTTCCAGCAGACGATAAGCTTTTGCCACTGTTTTACTGTTAATTTCCAAATCATTTGCCAGTTGCCTGATAGATGGCAAAGGATCTCCCGGTGCTAACTGCTCCTCTAACACTGCTTGTTTGATCTGCTCTACTAACTGAGTAAACAGCGGCATCGGATCGTCAATATCAATTGTTACTTCCATAAATATAGTTGCTCCATATGTGCCCTGTGTAATAATGGTACATGTGGTTAATTGGATTTTCAACAACAAATGTAAAAGACATTGGGCCATTTATTCAATTAGTGGTATAAGTGACTTAAATAACAGGCTTTATTTAGGAGATGTTTTGGCAGGTTCGAGTTTATTAGCGCTAATTGATGATATTGCCACTGTGCTGGATGATGTTGCCATTTTGTCTAAAGTGGCGGCGAAGAAAACGGCGGGAGTGCTGGGTGATGATTTGGCGCTGAATGCCGAGCAGGTGGCTGGTGTAAAAGCTGAGCGTGAGTTACCTGTTGTATGGGCCGTGGCGAAAGGCTCATTGCTAAATAAAGTCATTTTAGTGCCAGCAGCGTTATTACTGAGTGCCGTTTATCTGCCTTTGATCACGGTATTAATGATCATTGGTGGCTTATTTTTGTGTTTTGAAGGCGCGGAAAAAATCGCAGAGAAGTTTATTCATCATGACAATAGCCAGGCACATCAACAAAAGCTTCGGCTGTTAGCAGATCCTAATGTCGATTTGGTCGCGCTGGAACGGCAAAAAATCAAAGGAGCGATCCGTACGGATTTTATTCTTTCTGCTGAAATTGTGGTGATAGTGCTTGGTTCTGTGAAATCAGCAGCCTTTGAAACCCAGGTCATGGTGCTCTCTAGTTTGGCTATCGCCTTTACTGTTGGCGTTTATGGCTTTGTTGCTGCCATTGTTAAATTAGACGATCTTGGACTTTATCTGTTGCGTCAATCTGTTTCGGGTCGTTTTAATGCTTTGCAACGAGCAAGTGGCCGAACGTTATTAATTTCTGCACCAGCATTAATGAAGCTGTTAGCCGTTGTCGGTACCGTCGCCATGTTTTTAGTCGGTGGTGGACTATTAGTTCATAACTTTAGCTGGTTGCATCATATGGCCGAAGTAGCGGTGCAATCTAGTCATAGTTTAATTGGTAGCTTTGCCCAAATTGCCGTGCCGATATTATTTGATGCTTTAGTAGGTATCATTGCTGGCGTTTTAGTATTACTGTTGTTGAATGTTATTAAGCGCATTAAAGCTCAGTAAGCTTGATGATGGCCTTTTGGCAGGCATTGAGTACGCTATCACTTAAATTTGTATCATTTAATGCGTTAGCTAACGCTAGACCACCGATCATTAATATCGATGTTTGCAATGCGGTTTGTTCGTCTTGCGTGAATTGGTTGGTATTGTCAATAAACCCTTTGAATATCTGAGTGTAAGTTGTTTTAACTTGGGGGTCTTGTTGATTGATATCAGCCGCTAAGAAAGCTAACGGACATAAGTGTTGTATCTGCTGATCTCTATGAGCCTTACTTAAGTAATTTTGCATGACGGTTGTTAAACACTGTGGTGACAAGCTGGTATTCTGTTCTTTTGCTAACATTGCTGCCTTTACCAGCGCTTGTGCATGCAAATCACTTTTTGAATCAAAATGGGCATAAAAAGCGCCTCGGGTCAGTTGAGCTTTTGTCATAACTTGATTAATGGAAACATTTTCAAAGCCATAGCGAGTAAACAGTTCAGCAGCGCTGGTTAGTATGCGATCTTTTGTTTGTGTTTTGTGTTGCTTATGCCATGCCATAATAGGTTCCTTAAGGCTTGTTAACTGTAAATAGTATTATTTCATAAATTCAAAATATGTTCTTGAACATATTTTGAATTAACTTAATGTTAGCAGTGACATTGTTATTAACAAAAAGGAAAAATGATGAATACAATTGGTGTTAATCAAGCAAAAGTACAAATTTATGGGCCGGGTTTTTCTAGTTTTGTCAGAACGCTGTTGTTGCTTTGTGAGGAGCATCAGATTGACTATAGTCTTGGATTTGAGCTGGATGATCAAGCGATAGAATTTAAAAGCGAACAATACTTAGCCTTACATCCTTATGGAAAGTTACCGATATTAAAACACAATGAGCTGGTTTTAGCTGAAACGGCAAGCATAGGTCGCTATTTACTGTCGACTTTCGTTCCTGACTATCCACAACGTTACTCAATTGTGCAGCAAGCCAAAATTGATAGCTTTTGCGCGATTGCCAGTATTTACCTCGATAAGGCAATTATACGAGATTATGTGTTGGAGTTTGCCTTTCCTAAAGGGGAAAGTGGCGAAGTGCGTTTAGATGTGGTTAAAGCCGCCCAACCTCAGGTGCTATATGCATTAAAAGTTATTGAAAATGAGCTCATTAACGGAGAATGTTTAAATAGTGATTTCTTTGGTTTGGCTGATGCGCTACTTGCCCCTATGTTGCATTATTTATCTGGTTTACCAGAGGGCTTTAGCTTGTTAGATAAGGTGCCTGAGGTGGAAAAATATTTTCAACAGTTAATGATTCGTGCGAGTTGTCAAAAGGTGTTAACCATTAAGTCGTGATCTCTGGCTACCTATTCTAGGACTTTGGTGTTATTTTTATTAGTAAGACTTTTATCAATACACCAAAGTTTTCTAAGGAATAGTGAAAAATGAGTAAAACTGCAAGAGAATATGCTGAGAGCGCGCAGCAATTATGTGTACTTCCTGACGTTTATGTCAGACTCAAAGAATTACTTGATAATGATACGGCTAGCTTAGAAGATATCGCTAAGTTAGTTTCCCTAGAACCTGCATTAGCCTCTAATTTATTAAAAATAGCTAACAGTGCCTTGTTTAACTTTCCTAGAAAAATAGATTCGATTGATAAAGCGTTAATGATCTTAGGGCTTAGGGAAGTGGAAAACCTGATCAATACCTATGGCGTAACCGCAGCATTTTCAGGATTAGATCCGCATATTGCTGACATGGATAGATTTTGGGAGATCAGTGTTGATTGCGCGTTATTGACTAAGTTTTTGGCAAAAAAAGCGGGGTTCGGCCAGAACGAAGGGCTATTTTTATCTGGTTTGTTACATAACATTGGTGAATTAGCAATAGTGCATAGTGAACCGAAAAAAGTGAAGTTCTGTGAAGGCTATAATACAGAGGAAACACCGTGGGAAAGACAAATATCCGCGTTTGGTTTTACTTTTTCTGAATGCAGTGCCGAGCTGCTGGCGTTGTGGAATATCCCTGATTCTATTATTGATCCGATCCGTCAATACCCTAATGCCTATACTGAAGAATTAGATCCGAAAGCCTCGTTATTATTTATAACTACCCGGTTAGCTTTAATTAACTCGCATCCGGGGATGTATTCTAAAAAGACTTTTTTAGGGCAACATTTGTTAGAAGATTTATCGCTTAGTTCGGATGATATTGAACAGGCGTTGGAGTTTTGTAACGTCGAAGGTATGGCGATAATGTCAGCGCTCAACGTAATTTAACGTTGAGCTTAGCTCAATACGTTTTTAAGTGCTTGACATTAAATTGTCACATTAACGTAAAAAAAGGGTCATTTAAACGCTTTAAATTTTCAGCTAGTGCTAATTGATGGAGAACGACAATGGCTAGCAAAGAAATATTTGACCAATACTTTCAGGATGACACAGAGTACCTTGAGCAAAAAAGTATGACTAAGAGTAAAACTCGTAAACGTAAGTGGCGGGAAATCGAATCGATTAAAGAGCAGCGCCGATTACGCAGAGAGCTTGCTCAGTACGATTTATATTCTTATTAAGTCTTTGATAAACAAGCTATATCACTATTTTGCCTAATGCTCTGCATGATACGCAAAATAGTGTATTGACTTTGAAGGTACTAATTGCCGATTAAGCCGTTAATATGGGCAACCGAACAACGTCCAAGTGCGCCCAGGGCGTATCCCCCTTCGAGTACTGAGACAATACGGCCTTGCGCATATTTATCGGCAATGATTTTAATTTCATCGGTTATCCAGCGATAATCGTCTTCTGTTAAGCTCACCTGGGACATTTCGTCTTCGATATGAGCATCGAATCCTGCGGAGATAAAAATCATTTGAGGCTGAAACTGATGCAACTGCGGGAGCCATTTTTCTGCGATTATCTGGCGATACTCAGCGCCTTTAGTCGTTGCCGCTAACGGAGTATTAATGATTGGTGGCTGATCACTTTCCTGCACATCAAACGGGTAAAACGGGTACTGATACGATGAGCAAAACAAGGTACCGTTTTTATCTTTAATAATATTTTCGGTGCCATTGCCATGGTGAACATCAAAATCGATAATAGCAACCCGAGTTAGGCCATAGTGCTTTTTAGCATATTCCGATGCGATGGCGATATTATTAAAAATACAAAAGCCCATGGCTTTATCGCGTTCTGCGTGATGACCGGGAGGACGGGTTAAGCAATAAGCCGCGGATAACTCTTCTGACATCACTTTATCAACCGCATCTTTCGCTGCACCAGCGGAATAAAGCGCTGCGCTTAAGCTTTTACTGTTCATTGCAGTATCACTGTCTAACTGAAACAGACCATCGTTTGGGGCATTATCAAAAATATATTGAATATAGTCTTCACTATGGGCTAACGATAAGTACTTTCGCTCTAATGGCGTGGCGTCGATTTGTCTGACAACATATTCCAGACCGCTACGGATTAACTGGTCTTGTATAGCATCTAGTCGAGCAGGGGATTCCGGGTGAAATTCGCCCATGTTATGTTCACTACAGCGATAATGACTGATCACACCTACGGTCATGTTTTATCCTTGATTGTTTATTGCTTTGTTAATGTCAGGCTTAACGAGACTTCGTCAAAGTCGTCAGAGTAACCGCGAATAAAGCCTGCATTTTCAAAAACTTTTAACATCGGGGCATTATCACGCCTGACACAGGCAATGAGTTTGCTTAAATTGCGTTTACGGGCAATTTTGATTATCTGTAATAACAGTGTGGTTGCCATGCCTTTACTGCGCTGTGTTTCCCTGATGACAAATGCAACTTCCGCACAATTGGTTGCTTCAATAAAATAATAGCGGCCGACCGCCTGTATTACTTCGCCTAAATGATCGCGTTGAGTGAAACATAAGGCAAGATCTTTATGTTGATTAACACTGACTAAATTACAGGACTTTTCCCGGGTCATTTGAGTCGCGTGATGGTTGTAGCGCATGATCAACGTTTCTTTCGTATGGGAGTAAAAGAATTCTTGTAATTTGCGTTCATCAGCTGGGCCAAGAGGACGTAAAATAAAGGGGTCGCCTTTAAAGGTGTATGTTTTTAGCTCAATCGTGCCAAGTTCAGGCACTGAGGTTGGGGTATTATCCTGATACTCAGGCACCCAGTAATTTTTTCGCACATCTGTTAATAATTGTTCGCGAAATTTAGGGTGGGCGATGCGGATCAGCTCTAACGCACGTTCGCGAATACTTTTTCCTATCAGGTTAGCAACACCGTACTCAGTGACCACATAGGCAACATGACCACGAGAAGTCACGACGCCACCCCCTTCAGTAATATGAGCAACAATTCGAGAAATCTTGCCGTCTTTGGTGGTTGATGGCAAGGCAATTACAGGTTTACCACCTTTGCTCAGCCAGGCACCACGAATAAAATCAACCTGGCCGCCGATACCGCTATAAAATTGATAACCGATAGAATCTGACACTACTTGCCCGGTTAAGTCGACCTCTATCGCGCTGTTGATTGATACCATGTTATCGTTTTTCGCAATATTTACCGGTGAGTTAATATGCTCTGAGGGATAAAATTCAACATGTTGATTTTTATCAACAAAATCATAGAGTCTTTGAGTGCCAATGCAAAAAGAAACCACAGTTTTACCTTTATGAAAGGTTTTACGACGGTTATTGATCACTCCACTGTGCATTAAATCGATAATGCCGTCAGAGATCATTTCACTGTGAATACCAAGATCTTTATGGTGAGCGAGATACCGCAATACTGCTGCCGGAATCTTACCTATACCGATTTGAATGGTGGCTCCATCTTCGACCAACAGGGCAGCGTATTGACCAATGCGCTCGGAAACTGGATCTAGCTCAGGCTCTGGAATTTCTGGTAAAGCTTGGCTTTGTTTAAGCCAAGCGTGGATTTGATTGACATGGACAAAGCTATGGCCATTTGTACTTGGCATGTTAGGGTTAATTTGAGCGATGACATATTTAGCAGATTTAACTGCCGAGGCGACAACATCAACACTGACTCCTAGAGAACAATAACCGTATTTATCTGGAGGACTGACCATGATCAGCGCAGCATCGAGTGGCAAAATATTTTCTCTAAACAGTGTTGGAATTTCAGAGATAAAACATGGTGTATAGTCTGCTCTCCCTGCCGCAACGGCTTCTCGCACGTTTTTGCCACCGATAAATAAGGAGTTAACCTTAAATAATTCTTTATGGCGCGGCTCTGCCCAAACATTATCGGAAAACGTTAAGATATGGACAGTCTCAATATCGTGTAATTGGCTGCTGTTGTCGATTAAATCCTGTATCAAGGCATTAGGGACTGCAGCATTTGAACCGATAAAAATACGATTTCCAGATTTTAAATAATCGTTCCAGTGAACGGGGGTACCATCTCTATCTGTGAGTGACATAATTAAAATATTCTTAGCGGTAAGCTCAATAACAGGGAGTTAATATCATAAGTGAAATAGTAGCAGTAATACTTTGATATAGCACAACTTTGATTATTGATATTACATTAGAAAGTCAAAGGTGGCATAAGCTAAAACTGAATAGCTTATGCTAATAGAGCTTGTTGAATATTGCGCATATATTTGCAGTAAAAGCTAAGGTTAACAGATCCTAACTATTGTCCAGTCTAAAACCGATTTTTAGTGTTACTTGAAAATGACCAACTTTGCCGTCAACAATATGGCCACGAGTTTCGATGACTTCAAACCAGTCCATATTACGCACGCTTTTATTACATTCTGCCAATGCATTGTGAATGGCATCTTCGATACTATTTTTCGACGAACCTACCATTTCTATTTTTTTATAAGTGTGATGATCTGACATCTTTGTATTCCTTATGTTTTCTTTTGTTCTTTCACTATAGAACAAATAAAATCAAACAGTAGTTTTAAACAGGTGCTAGACTTTCGTCAGCTCGCGCTTTATGCTGAGTTCAACTAACTTGAACCAAAAGGTTTAGTAATTCATATATTTTTAGGTGGCTTCGATGTTTGCAGCAATTACCGGTTGGGGAAAATGTTTACCTCCAGCGATATTATCCAATGATGATTTAGCGACATTTTTAGAGACAAATGATGAGTGGATCTCCACTCGTACCGGAATGAAAGAGCGGCGTATTTCCCATGTTAATGTGAGTGAATTAGCGTATGTTGCCTGTGAGCGTGCGTTAGCTGCTGCAGGAAAAACCGCGCAAGATGTTGATCTGATTGTTTTTGGCAGCACCACTTTTGATGAACTATGTCCGAATGCCGCTTCTAATGTGCAGCGGCTATTGGGGGCAGATAATGCTGCCTGTATGGACGTTAACACGGCTTGTACCAGTGGCATGTACAGTTTAACGACAGCGACGGCGATGATTAAAAGTGGTGTGGTGAAATCTGCCTTAGTGATAGGAGCCGAAGTGATCTCGCCGATTATGGATTGGCAAAATCGCGATGTCGCTGTGTTATTTGGTGATGGCGCAGCAGCGTTATATCTAGAGGCATCATCAGAGCCAGCAGGCGTATTGGCGGAATCTTTAGGTTGTTTTGGTGAGTCACGTGAAATTCTGGCGGTTCAAGGCTGGGGCATGAAGTATGCGAATCAGCAGCGGGTGTTAGGTCAGGCGAGCTGGGCATTTTTAGGTCAGGAAATTTTTAAAAAAGCGGTTGCGGGTATGGCTCAAGGTAGCTTGAAAACCTTGGATAAACTGAATTTTTCAGCGCAAGACATCGACCTGATTGTACCGCATCAGGCTAATTTACGTATTATTGATTCATTGGCGAAAAAGCTAAATTTGCCCAAGGAAAAGGTATTTATCAATATTGAAAAATACGGCAATATGTCGGCGGCAACGGCATTGGTCGCATTTGTTGAAGCAATTGAACAGGGACGGGTCAGTGCTCATAACCATATTTTATTACCAGCTTTTGGTGGCGGATTAACCTGGAGTGCTCACTTAGTGAAATTTGGTGATAGAACGCAAGCAATTGCTCAAGCGAATGTCGAACTGCCTGAATGCAATAAAACCGGGTTAATGCTGGTTAATGACATTATTGCTTGTAAGAAGCGAGCCTAAGCTAAGTCATGTAAAAATAGAGTAGGGCTAGGATCACTAGTCCTTATCAGAAGCAAGCCATTTCTGACTGACAATATTAAATTTTTAGCTGCCAATATGGTGGGGCTTTAAGTTGAAAACTGAATTATTATCAAACTTCAGAGATGCAACTTGGTGTTAAGTACGACAACGGATACGGTGAATGAACCCTGATTATACCAAATATACTCTGGCAGAGTTGTATGAAGTTAAACGTAACATTGATAAAGAGTGTTATCCAGAACGATACGATTTACTAATAAATGAAATAAGAAAGCGAGAAAAAAATCCTAACAAGGAGCCTGAGCCTCAAAAGCTTAATAAAAAAGATAATGCTTACATTAAAATATTTTTAATGTTTCTTTGTATTCCTTTTTTTTCATGGCAATTAATTAATGCATATAAATATGGCTTAATTCATTTTAAAAATGATGATGTATATTATCTGAAAACAGAACCTGTCGGTTTTTATGTTGTTGTTTCTATTCATTTTATTTGTCTCTTTATTGCTTTGCGTACTGTGTTTAAAGGCTTGAGGGCTAAGTCGTTGGGATAGCATTTTTGATGACTTTGCTTAGATTGGCCGAACGATTCGTTATACCCGCGTTGGCAATGAATCTCCTAGACAAGTGAAAAGACAATTTAGTGCCGAAGAGTATTCAGAGCATTTAAACCTATTTCTTAATAAGATGCAGATAAATAAACCTGTCGTTATCGTTTCAATTCTTATGGGGCGTTCATTACGCGTATGTTCTCTGCAATATATCCTGAATGTGTAGCAGGAATTTTATTGATTGAACCAAATACTGAAACAGATAACGATATTATGCGAAGTATCGACTTGGAAGTTCTAAGAAATATATGTCAACACCGCACATATTTTTTACTGACGAAGGTCGGGCTAAAAAAGCCCAATGGTATAGAAATTGGGTCAATGCTTTTCCGTAGGGTAAATTAGTTATTACGACTAAAAGTGGTCACTCCATCGACAATACTGAACCTGAACTAGTGTTAAATGAGTTTAACGCTTTAAAGAAAAAGATTGTCAGATTTAAACCTGACGGAGCTCGTTAAGGTTAATTAGTGGCGGCGACAGTGAATTTATTCGGATTAACAACCAGTATGGTGTAACCATTTGAGTGGGTTTTTCCCCAAGTAGAGCTTCGATTAAATTGATAGATTTTTTTTACATTGACTAACCTGTCATCAATCAGTTTAAAGTTGTTTTGATTTGATTGAGAAAGCTCCATGGTAAAAAAGATATAAGCGCTGCCGCTGCCCTGAAATTCTAATTTAGTTTCCAATGGAATGCCGTTGCTGTTGATGATCACCTGATAACTACCGGTAAATTCATCAACATATTCATGGATATCTTTGTTTTCAATAATGGCTTCTAGCGGCAGTTGAAAATTGAGTTGCCTTAGCTGTTGCTGCTGATAATTGATGGTTTCTTCGTTAATGAATGTCGCTTTATTGATAAAACGCAGTAAACTTGGTGCCGCGGATAACATACGTTTCATTTCCGCTACGCCAACGTTATCAACCGCGTTGAGGGTTGGGGTGTTCGCTTCTTCGTCTAGTTCTTTTTGTTTAGATTCATCTTCCAGCTTAGTGATGACGGCATCGTTAAATGTTAGCTGAAGACCATGATGGTCATCTGTTAAATCTACCTGAATAAGGCCGGTGTTCGTCTTTAGCTTTTTCGGTTTGCCGCGTTTTTGGGTAAATGACGACTCGACAGTCGCTGAAATAGGGCTGTTGCCTTGTAATGACCCTAAGGCTGCTTTTAAATCACTTAAGCCATCCGCCAATAATTGAAAGCTGGTGAACATTAAGATGGAAGTTGTTGTTAATAAAAGCTTAATCGCACTTGTCACTTTGGTCTCTTTACTCGCTGAAAATCTAACCCTTCTTTATTGTGCAAATCCATGGGCACTGAGTCAAAAATTATTCGTTAAAAAATATGTCGTTTATAGTTGTTTATATAAGATGAATAGTTAGTGAATTGGTTCCGTAAAGTTAGTTACTTGTTTAATTTTCATGGTGACAGGATAAAAATTCACAAAACGTTCACATGGGTATTATTTGACCTTTTTTCAATTTTACTGGTATGGTTGAAGAAAATAATAATAAATCAATATGAGGAGCGCCAATGTCTCAAGCAGTCACGAGTGCAACAAAAGATGATATCAGAGCCGCTTATTTAACGGCGGAAGATTTAAAGTTAGCGGTGTCGTTATTGTATCAGGCATATCATGATGATCCGGTGTTTTTAGAGATTTTTAACGGGGATAAAAGTGACTATGAACAGCGTTTACGCTCTGCGATACGAGAGGAACTTAATGCGTTTTGGCAAGCGAAACAACCTATGGTCGGGTTATATTTAAAGGAGACTATGGTTGGTGTCGCGTGTTTAAACAGTCGCCAAGGAGGTGTGACCGCTGATAGGTTTTGGCATTGGCGTTTGAAAATGCTATTGGGAGCCGGTTATTTCAGCACTAAACAGATGATAGAAAAAGAAGAAAAAGTATTGTCTGAAGTCCCGATGAAAAAGTTTCATATGTTATCTTTTATCGCGATTCATCCATTGCATCAGCATCACGGTTTTGGTCATTACTTAATGGCGGCAGTGAACACTTTGTTAGATGAGTATCAAGATAGCGAAGGGGTTGCTGTTTATGCGACAACGGATAAATATAAAGAATTTTTTAAAGATGTCGATTATCAATTTATTAAGGAAGTTGCCGTTGGCAATGTTTCCGGTTCGTTGATGATACATTATCGAGCCAAGTAACTCACGGCATAGTAAATAGTTGTGATAAAACAGCCGCAGATACCTGCGGCTGTTTTTCGTTTAACGCTTGATTTTAAGCTTATTAACGCATAGCATGCCGCTGATTAATATTTTATATCAAGATGAGAAATATGCCCCGAATTTGCTTGTATCTGTTATTGACAATAGTGATTGTATTGCAATCATTTACTGTTGTTTCAGTTGCTAAGCAAAGCCATCAAATTGATGCTCAGCATATGCAAACCGAGCACTCTCACCAACTTGATAAGCTGATGGCACAAGCGTCTTCAGACCGCATTCATGATGTTCAAGATTGCCATCATTGTGGTCACTGTCATGGCGCCCATATTCAATGGGTGTTGAGTAAATCCGATGTGGTTTCAGCTAACGGGTTGGCAAGTAACAGTTTTCTTTATCGTTCGGTGAGTAATAAAGAATTTATTGAAGAGTTAATTCGCCCTCCAATTGCTTAATTTTATCATATTTGCACATTTAACCGCGCGTTATGCGTTAGTAAGAAATTTATGATGAAATTAAGAGTATTTTATGAAAACTATATTTCCAGGTGTCGCCATTTGGCGCGCACTTATTGCCGTATTTTTTATTGTTTTTGGTAGTGATGCCAGTGGCTTTGATAACAGCCACTTGGTTAATGACAACACCATTGACCATCAAGTTAGTATTCAGCTCAGCAAAACACAGCAGCAGCTGGCAAATATTAAAGTAGCCAAAGTAAAACCTGCGCTTTTTCCCTATGTTGTCTATGCACCCGGAGAGATCAAAGTTAATGGTTATGCCAGCTATCTTGTTTCCCCTCGAACTGAGTCGGTTGTGGTTCGTCGCCATGCTATTTTAGGTGATCATGTTGTTAATGGTCAGGCGTTAGTCACCTTGTTTAGTGCATCAATCGCCGAGGCTCAGGCCGATTATCGGATAGCATTAAGTGAGTGGCAACGGGTGAGCAGGCTGGCTAAAGAAGCGATCAGCGAAAAAGTGTTCGTGAACGCTGAGATAGCCTTTAACGCGGCCTATGGCCGTTTACTTGCCCTAGGATTAACAAAGCAAGCGGTTAATGAACTTGCAACCAGTGAACAGCTGGGGCAATACACCTTAGTCGCGCAAAGTGATGGTGTCATTTTAGCCGATGATTTTATTGACGGGCAAAGAGTTGATGCCGGTGAAGCTATCATGGTCGTTGCTAATGAACAAACCTTATGGGTTGAAGCAAATTTACCTGCGAATACTCGAGACAATTTTCCTGTTGGTACGTTAGCCGAGATAGCGTTTGCACAGCAAAAATACCAGGCAAAAGTGATTCAACAAACGCATACTATCGATGCTGTTACCCGTACCCGCCGTATACGACTCGCTGTTGAAAATATTGATGATCAGCTGCATGCCGGTATGTTTGTTGATGTTAATTTTCAGCTTGCCAGCGACATGCCTATTGTCGCATTGCCAGAGAATAGCTTTGTTAGAGATCAACATGGTGACTGGTCAGTGTTTATCGCGCTTGGTGAAGAACAATTTAGCATGCAGGAAGTTTCGTTAGGGCGAGAATTAAATGGCTATCGTCAAGTATTGAATTTTCCCGAGCATAGTCGGGTAGTGATTGAAGGCGCTTTTTTTATTGCCGCGCAAATCGCAAAAGCCGGGTTTGATACCCACAATCACTAACAAGGGAAATGCTGATGTTTAATTCGTTAATTCACTGGTCGGTGAATAACCGGCTATTAGTTGCACTTGCCCTGATGTTAGCGATGGCGAGCGCAATTTTTACAATACCTAAATTGAAATTAGATGCTGTTCCAGATGTTACTAACGTGCAGGTGGTTGTTAATACCGAGGCTCCCGGCTTAGCTGCACTTGAAGTGGAGCAGCTGATCTCTTACCCGATAGAAGCGGTAATGTATGCGCTACCTGATGTTGAACAAGTACGTTCAATTTCCAAAACCGGCCTTTCAAGCGTGACTATAGTTTTTAAAGAAAGTACGGATATTTATTTTGCTCGTCAGCTGGTATTTGAACGATTACAGTCGGCGAAGGAGTTAATTCCTGCTGGCGTAGGTCTTCCCGAAATAGGCCCTAATACTTCCGGCTTAGGGCAGATTTATCAGTATTTGCTGATTGCCGATAGTGCCAGTGGCTATGATGCGATGGCATTGCGCAGTTTAAATGACTGGCTAGTGAAATTGTTATTGATGCCAATAGATGGCGTGACCGATGTACTGTCATTTGGTGGTAGCGTTAAACAGTACCAGGTACAGCTTGATCCGAAAAAATTGCTGGGCTATCAGTTAAACCAGCAACAAGTGATGGCGGCCTTGGCTGATAATAATCGCAATGCCGGAGGCTGGTATTTACAGCGTGGTCAGGAACAATTAGTAATAAGAGGAACCGGTTGGTTTTCCACAGCTGAGCTTGGCTTACAGGAAATTGCTCAGGTACCGATAAAAACACATTTGGGATCCGTGGTAACTATTGCTGATATTGCACAAGTTAATATCGGGCAAGAGATCCGACAAGGTGCCACTACTATGACGCGTCGCACTCAAAGCGGTGAAATAGAAGCTTTAGGTGAAGTAGTATCTGGGATTGTACTTAAACGCGTTGGTGCTAATACCAAAGCAACGATTGATGGCATAAAAGGGCGTATCTCGTTAATCAATCAGGCGCTGCCGCCAGGAGTGCGCTTTGAAACCTTTTATGATCAAGCGGACTTGATCGTTCAGGCCGTTGATACTGTCGTTAATGCGTTAATTATTGCCTTTATTGTTATTGCCGTGGTGCTAACACTGTTTTTAGCGAATCTAACCGCGACATTGCTGGTGATCGTTTCTATACCTGTTTCTATCGCAATGGCGTTGATGCTAATGTCATGGATGAATATTTCGGCAAACTTAATGTCGCTAGGAGGCTTGGCGGTTGCTATCGGGATGCTGGTGGATGGCTCGGTCGTGATGGTTGAAAATATCGTTAATCGCTTGCAGCAGACAAAGTTGTCTGCAGAGCTGGGCGCTCAGTCGAAACACAATTTGCATTTAGCTGATATTGTCAAAGCAGCCGGACAAGAAGTAGCACGGCCGATATTTTTTGCTTCTCTGATCATTTTAGTGGTGTTTATGCCGCTTTTTACTTTTGAAGGGGTTGAAGCTAAATTATTTCAGCCGATGGCGATAAGTATTATTTTGGCTGTGATCACTGCGGTAATCGTTGCGCTTGTTATTGTGCCAGCGCTTGCCTGTTTACTACTACCCAGGAAAATGACGGTGCAGCGTAATACGTTATTAATTCACTTGGAAAGTTATTATCGCCGAGCACTGCAAGTTGCGATTAAGCATACCCGATTCATGATAACCGGGGTTGTGTGTTTACTTGCTGTTGCATTATTTTTGTTGACCAGAATTGGTAGTGAATTTGTACCTGAATTAGAAGAAGGGACAATTAACCTGCGAGTGACGTTAGCCCCTTCGTCGAGTTTGGATACGGCATTGTCGGTGGCGCCGGTGCTGGAACAAAAACTACTTGCTTTTCCTGAGGTTAGTTACGCCATTAGTCGAATAGGGCGTGCAGAAATTGGCGGTGATCCTGAGCCGGTCAATAACATTGAAATTCTTATTGGCCTCACTCCTCGTGCGACATGGAAAACGGCTGATACTCGAGCTAAATTGCAATCACGTTTTGAACAGTCACTAGCCGAGTTTCCCGGTTTGTTATTTAATTTTTCTCAGCCTATTGCCACCCGGGTTGATGAATTGCTGTCAGGGGTGAAAGCACAATTGGCGATTAAGTTATTTGGTGCAGAATTAGCTGTGTTAGCAGAAAAGGGGCAGGAAATTGCTGAAGTTATTAATCAGGTAGCCGGTGCGACCGATGTTGCATTAGAGCAAATTACTGGTGAAGCCCAGTTGGTGATCACCCCAAAAAGACGTCAGTTATCACGTTATGGACTTTCAGTCGTAGATGTTATGCAATTGATCCAGCAAGGTGTTGGTGGTGCTGTTGCCGGACAGATAGTCAATGGTAATGAGCGTTATGATATCTATGTGCGTTTAGCACCAAAGTTTCGTGAAAGTAAGCAGGCAATATCTGAATTAAGAATCGCCTCTCCCAATGGCGCCTGGGTAAGACTTGCCGATGTTGCCACCATTGAATATCAATCGGGGCCGCCGCAAATAAGAAGAGATGATGTCCAGCGCCGTGTTGTTATTCAAGCTAATGTTCAAGGAAGAGCAATGGGAGAAGTGGTGAGTGACATTCGACAAATTATTGCTGAAAAAGTGACCTTGCCTGCCGGATATTCGGTGATGATTGGCGGACAATTTGAAAGTCAGCAACGAGCGCAACAAAAGCTGATGCTAGTGGTACCATTATCTCTGACATTGATAGCTTTACTACTGTATTTTGCTTTTTCTTCTATTAGTCAAGCGTTGTTAATTCTCATCAATGTACCGTTAGCGATTATCGGTGGTGTGTTTTCACTGTATAGTTTTGAACAGTATTTGTCGGTACCGAGTGCCATTGGCTTTATTACCTTGTTTGGTGTTGCTGTGCTTAACGGGGTGGTGATGGTTGAAAGTATTAACCTGCGTGTCAAACAAGCAAAAGCTCCGGTAAATGCAGTCATTGATGGTGCGGTTTCCAGATTGAGACCGGTATTAATGACGGCGTTAACTTCGGCATTTGGTTTAGTACCTATGTTGCTTTCAGATGGCGTAGGGGCTGAAATTCAAAAGCCGTTAGCTTGTGTGATTGTCGGTGGTTTAGTCACTGCGACATTGCTTACCTTATTTGTTTTACCTGCTTTATACCCAAAGTTTTCTCAAAGGAAAATTGCGCAACTAAGAAATGGATAGCATGCAGAATGCGGGGGTTATGCCAATAGTGGCTGTAATAGAGAGATTGTAAAATCTCTCTATTTTTTCAGCCCTAAACCACCTATTTCAGTAGGTGGTTATCATCAAAAGAGCTTTATCTGAAGGGTAAGTTGATAAAACTATTTGGGTTTATCGGCTGATTGGTTTGTCGAGGTTGCTCCACCACGGCAACCAGAAGGGTTAAACGCCGAGCCCCTCTGGATTCTCGGTAACTGCTCCTGCGTTACTCTACTAACCTGCATCCATGCAGGCCCCCGGCGCTGCTAGCAAAGTGATATTAATTACTTCTAGGTAGATAGAACATCATGATCAGACAAAATAGGGCAATCGCCCAAAAAAAGTATTTGAACAGTTTTTGTTTTACCTTAGCACTTTCCGGATGTTTTTTAGGCATTGCCATGCCACAGTTTTGACAATGGGTATTTTGACTATCATTGGGGGTTTGACAGTATAAACACGGAACGTTATCTGGCGACATTGCTACAACCTATTGATGAGTGAGTTGATAGTATAATTGTGGTAAGCGCACCGGCAATTGGGAGGGCTTATGAATAACGGTATAACCATTGCTACCAAATAGATAGGGCAAATAGTCGGCTGCTTCTTGATCTATGGTTAAACAAAACGGTTTTATCCCTAGCTTGAGCGCTTCGGTTATCGCCTGTTTGGTATCTTCTACACCAAACCTGCCTTCATAATGATCAATATCATTTGGTTTGCCATCGGTTAATATTAACAATAATTTCTGTGTACTTTTTTGCTCCGTTAAAATTTTTGTTGCCTGACGTATTGCAGCGCCCATACGCGTATAAAATCCAGGTCTAATCGCTTGTAATCGCCCTCTGATGTTATCGTCATAACGCTCTGTAAAGTTCTTTAATACGGTAAAGCGAATATTACTGCGTTTCACCGAAGAAAAACCATACATGGCAAAATTATCACCAACGGCATTTAATGCTTCGCCAAACAGCATCATGCTGTCTTTTACTACATCGATAACACGGTTATTATCATCTAAATAGGCATCTGTTGACATTGAAAAGTCGGCCAACAGTAAACTGGAAATATCTCGGTTGTTTCCCCTAAAGCTTTGATATAGCCCTTTCTCTTTGGTCGGTGATATTTGGCTTTCGACATGAAAATCTAACCAAGCTGCTAGGTCTAGTTCTTCCCCCTGAGGTTGCGTCTTTAACCAGTATCGAATACTTTGTAGCTGCTCAAATTGCGCCCGGATCAAGTTAGCCGTTTTTTGCAATTTAAAAGGTAGCTTTTGCGGTGTACTGTCTCGCGGTAGCATGGGAAAAAGTAAACATCTGTCTGCCACCAAACGCTGTATTTTATAATCCCATTCCGGTAATTTAATGCCATCAGCTAATGGAATATCATCTTCGGAAGCAGATGGTAAGTCCAAATCAATCTTTATCCGTGCGCTTTTTTGCTCATGTTGTTTACTTAAGGTAATGTTATCAAGGTCTTCTGCAACCCTTGTATTGTCTTCATCATCATCGCTGTCATCTACGCCTCGATCTAACTTGCTAAATTCGCTCCATGAAAACATGCTTTCCAGACGGAAAATCATCATGCCATCTTTTTCATTCGGGTTATCAACACGCTCTGCTTTTTTACGACTTGCATTACTTTTAGCGACAGAATTGGAGTTTTCGGTTTCTTCGGACTCGTTTTCTTGGTAATCAGGCTCTACTAATGCATCAGTATGTGCGGAGGGATATAACCAAAGGTATACAGCTTGTGGTGCATAATTAACAGTAGGGAAGTCACTAACTGAGCCAGGTTCTTTTATGGCGCAGATGATCGCCTGCTCCATTTGTTGCTCTGCTATAGGGCGTTTACTGCAGTCAGGGCGATGGTTAATAAAGGCCTGTGCCAGTTTTTGGTACCTCGGTTTTAACGCTGGGTATTTGGTTAACACATCAACAACGAGCTGCTGATTATCTATCGCCCAATGGTTAAATTTCCCTTGCTGATGTGCCGCTAATACCGCCAGCCAAATATAGAGATCTCTATTGAGGGATTTATCGGGAAAAACGGCGAGTTTTTCGGGTAATCTTAAGCTTTCATCATCTTGCCATGCTAAGCTTAATTGCTTGTTTTCTCCTGCTATTTTTTGTAGCAGACTTCGCCTGACAATATAATCTCTGGCACTGGCAGCTTCAATTCGTTTTACGCTTTCGCCACCTAACGCACGATATACCACGCCAACGGATTTATTGACCTCAGCAAAACTGACTTCTGCATCAACAAAATTTTCGCTCGCTTTTCGGGTGATATATTTATGCCATAGACCACCAATCCACTCTTCCATATTTGTTCACTATTTCAGGTGTAATTAACTAGAGTGTAATGATATTAGTCAACAGAGTTTGTGACTTAAATCAAAAGAGGTTGTAGCAATTAACTATTTAATGGTTATTTCTCCTTATTATCAGAAATTTTAAGGTTTGGCAGGTTGGTATCTGCTATGACTTTTAATACTATGGCGATCATAAAAAAGAAAAATGCCGAAGCGCCGAAACTTGCCTTCATTACATCATTTTGTTGATCGATAAATACTGTGGCATAGATCAAACAGCTTATTGCCACCAAAGTGCTTATTACAGCGATAATTTTGGCTACTTTTTGTAGCAGGTGTGGCGTCGTTTTTCTGATAGCTTGGGAGTTTGCCATTGGTAAATTATCCTAAATAACCTGAGGTTAAATAAATAAAGGCCGCGCTAATTAATAGCACGGCCAATCATTATAAGTATTTTATCGCTAATAAATATTAAGCTTCAGCTGCTTTTTTATCAACAAAGAAGCTATATAGGTAAGCAATTAAACCAAGTAAGAATACGACACCCGCAGCTTCACGTAACCAGTAGAAAATAGCGAGTTTATCTTGTGTCACCATAAAGCTTAATGCCTCACCTGTTTCAGGTATACGTTGTAACCATACTTGGAGTACACCAGCACCTGTTAGGAATAAGGTGATAAATACCATGGCAACGGTCATTAGCCAGAAGCCCCACATTTCCCATACTTGAGATCGGTTGCTCATTGCTTCACCAATACCGCGGATCTTCGGCATAGCATAAGAAATAATGGTCATTACTATCATCGCATATGCGCCATAGAATGCCATATGACCGTGGGCTGCGGTAATTTGCGTGCCGTGGGTAAAGTAGTTGACCGGAGCCAAGGTGTGTAAGAAGCCCCATACGCCAGCGCCTAAGAACGCCATTACCGCTGTTCCTAATGCCCATAAGGTGGCAGCTTTATTAGGATGCTCACGACGGCGTCTGTTGACCATATTAAATGCGTACAATACCATGGCAAAGAAAGGTAAAGGTTCAAGTGCAGAGAAGACACTACCAATCCACTGCCAGTATTCTGGCGTCATTAACCAATAGAAGTGGTGACCGGTACCTAAAATACCTGTGATCAGCGCCATTGCAATAATGACATATAACCATTTTTCGATAACTTCACGGTCTACACCAGTTATTTTGATTAAGACATAGGCCAAAATCGCACCCATGATCAATTCCCAAACACCTTCTACCCATAAGTGCACGACATACCACCAGAAAAGCTTATCTAGCGCTAAGTTTGAAGGGTTATAGAAAGAGAATAAGAACATAACGGCTAAGCCGACAAGACCAGTTAGCAACACGATATTAATAACGGTTTTACGACCTTTAAGTATTGTCATGCCTAAGTTAAATAAGAAACCTAATGCAACAACTACAATTCCAAGTTTAGTAATTGTCGGCTGTTCTAAGAACTCACGTCCCATCGTTGGCCAGATATGGTTTAACGTATAGTCCGCAAGTTTAGAATAGGGCACTAACAGATAACCAAGAATGGTTAGTACGCCAGCGACGGCAAATATCCAAAATAGCGCAATGGCTAATTTAGGACTATAGAGTTCAGTTTCTGATTCTTCAGGTACTAAATAATAAGCGGCCCCCATAAAGCCAAATAACAGCCAAACAATCAGTAAGTTGGTATGTACCATACGTGCAACATTGAACGGAATAAGACCACCATCAATATCACCAACGACGTATTGTAAGCCCATTAATAAGCCAAACAAAATTTGACCAACGAATAAAATTAAAGCAAAAACAAAATAAGGCTTTGCGACTGCTTGAGATTGATATTTTAGAGTATTCATCGCATTATCCCTCATCGTTTGGCGGCCAGTTATTAGTATCGGTTTCTGCCGTCCACTTCAAAAATTCAGCTAAATCATCAATTTCTTGATCAGTTAGGTGAAAGTTAGGCATTTGACGGCGACCAGGAATATTTAATGGTTGTGCTTTCATCCAGCCATTCATAAATGCTTTGAATGAATCTAAATTTCCACCACCGCGACGTTGATATACATTCGATAATTCAGGAGCAAAATATGCGCCTTCACCAATTAATGTATGACAACCTATGCAGTTATTTTTTTCCCATAACTCCTTACCGCGCTCTACAGCTTCGGTAATATTTTCACGATGATCCCGTTTAGGCATTTCTTTTGTTGTGTGCAAGGTTAAGCCCAAAAATATTAATATGAAGAATATACTTCCTCCATAATAAATATTTCGAGCCATGCCTTTAGTAAAGCTATCAGACATGGTATTTCCCTTAAAAGTAAGTAATAAAACCGAATTAATAATAGGTAGTTGTAAAGGTCAAAGGCTTGATAGAAATCAACTTTTTATCAAAGTAATGAAAGAAAAAATAAAAGCTTATAAAAACATACGCTAGATCAAAATAAAGGCGTTTTTTTTGCCATTGCTCTAGCAATATTAAGCATGCCAATTAAGACAAAAAGAGTGTGTAAGGTAATGAAATAAACCAGCATTACCATAATTGATGAACTGACATTATCCGTTGCAATAATGACAACTAAAGGGAGCAGGATAAGTAATATGAAAGCAGATAAAGAGAGTTGTATTGCTCGGTATAGGTGGAATCTATGCCATCCCTTATCTTGCTTGCGTTGAAAGAACAACCAGAGTAAATAGAGAAAGGATAGGCCAGGCAATAATAATAAATTTGCCAGGTAAAGAGACTGATAGAGTATTGCTGCATTTTTCTTGTGCACTGGAGAAGTTGCCATATTTACTCCTATGTCAGCAAAGTCGTTAATTTAGATCACATACACTAAAAATATAACCAATGGTATGATGATGACATAGCTAAGCAGCAGTCGTCGCCATAACTTAGGCGCTGTTTTTAGCTCCATAAAAATATCGGTTATTTGTTGTCCCTTAACAAATACCATAGCTAATACTAAAAAGATGACTAGACTTTTTTGACCACTGTATGTCCCTAGCAATACTGATAAAACGGTTAGTATCGTTAAAATACCCCATGATATAACGGCTGATTTAGCTGACAACATATACTACTACCTCACGCAGTTCGGGTAATTACTATTAAATAACATAAACAAGCGGAAACAAAATTATCCATACCATATCTACCATATGCCAGTAACAGGCACCAGATTCAAATCCGGAAACATCATGTTGGTAGCTATCAGTTTTAGCTTTTACCGCAATAAACCCTAAAATCACCATACCTAAAATGACATGTAAAAAATGAAAAAATGTGATTAAAAAATAGAGGGTAAAAAAAACATTCGTTTCTATAGTAAAGCCTAGTTCAAATAACGAATGGTATTCCCAGGATTTACATAATAAATAGACACAGGAGCACAGTTGCGCCAATGTCAAAAGCTGAATTGAAAGTTGATTATTTTTTTGATGAATAGCTCGTACAGCAAGGGCAACAAATAAGCTACTAGTGATCAGCGCAATAGTGTTTATCACACCAGCGGTTTTATGTAATTGAGCTTTGCCTTGCTTAAACAGCTCAATATTTAGTTGCTCTGATACAGCAAAGCCAATAAAGAAAATAGCAAAAACAGTGAGCTCAGCTAAAATAAAAAACCACATGGCTAAGTCACCAGGTAGCCTGTTGCTCGCTTCAGTTATCGGACCAGATACTCTACTACTCATCGAAGTAAATTCTTGCGACATCCATAATCGCATTGACGGTATCTGGCTCATCGGATAACGGCTCAGCTAAACAACTTCGACATACGTCTAACGCATTCATACCACTAGACATCATTTTGGCTGCATAAATGAGTAAACGAGTAGAGGCTACTTCATCTAAGTCACTTTGTTCTAGTTTCCTTAGTGCTTGACCTAATTCAACAAGTTTATATGCCAGATGGGCATCAACTCCTGCTTCGTTGATGATAATATCTTGTTCAATTTCCGTTTTTGGATAATCAAACCTTAACGCAACAAATCGTTGTCGTGTACTTGGCTTCATGCCCTTAAGTAAATTTTGGTAGCCTGGGTTATAGGAAACAACCAGCATAAAGTCAGGTGACGCTTCTATTAATTCTCCCGTTCTTTCAAGCGGTAATACTCTTCTATCATCAGCAAGTGGATGCAGTACTACCGTTGTATCTTTACGAGCTTCAACGACTTCATCTAAGTAGCAAATACCACCTTCTCGTACGGCTTTAGTTAACGGACCATCTTGCCAATAGGTGCCATCAGGACCTATCAAGTGACGACCAACTAAATCAGCAGCCGTTAGATCGTCATGACAAGCTACGGTATAAAGAGGTTTGTTCAGTTTTTCCGCCATATGGGCAATAAAACGTGTTTTTCCACAACCCGTTGGTCCTTTAATTAACAAGGGTAAATTATGCTGGTAAGCGTATTCAAACACAGAGACTTCGCGCTCTTGTTCCTTATAAAATAAGGCATTTTTTTCATTTAGCTTGGTATTAAAATTGACTGTGGTCATAACACTAGATTCACCAATAAAATAAGTCGTTTCACGATACGCCTTACAGTGGCTAATAGCAAAATAGAATAGCGGTTAATTGATGGGGATCAATTGTTGTAATTGAGCAATAGGTGCAAAATTTTAATGTTGCTTGAATACATCAATTACTATGGCTTTATCACATTTACCACGCCTGTCATTTTAGGGTGTGGCCCACAGATGTAATCAAACTTTCCTGTTTTTTCAAAGGTATATTGATAATTTTCACCGGGGAAAAAATAGTCGGGTTCTTCATTTACTAATGCTTTAAACCAAACACTATGGTATTGCCTTTTTTCGATGTTTTTCCAAATGACCGTATCACCAGCATTGATGGTTATTTCGCTTGGAATAAACTTTTTTTTATATATCTCTACGATAACATCTTTAGCGTAACTATTGATGCTCACAGAAGTGAATAATACTAGTGTAAAAAACGCTTTCATAAGTGCTTGCCTTAGTTAATTTCTTTTATTGAAATACGATTAGCTTGCTTGACTGTTGTTAAATCTTCAAACTTTGCTGCAGGTCTGTCAACTTCTTCTGATTCTGCCCCTTGTACCCAAGTTAGCAAGCTTCCTTCTGGGTTATTTAACTGTACTTGCTGACATGCAGAAATACATTGCGCGCATTGTGTGCAAGTAAACTTGGCCCGTTTCATATTACGTGTCGGTAAACGCATTGGGCATGCTTGATCACAGGGCTTATCTGCTTGGTTCAGTGCACATTCCCGACAAGCTTTCGCCCTTTTTCGATCAAACTTTACCACCATGGCTTGCTTATTCGCCATCCAAATCAAACTCTGAAACAACCCTAATGCGCAACCGTATTTACAAAACACATGACGGGCAAAAATAAAATCTAAGGTAAAAATTGTTGTAGCGACTGCAATGAAAACACTGGCGCCAAAGCCCAAATTAAAATGCACTAAATCTATTAACAAAGTTTTAGGGTCTAACAGATAACTTAATAGGCCGACTGCCCAGACAAACGCCATGCTAAAGGCGGTAATAAAAACGATAAACTTCGGGACAAATTTTGCAACCGTTTGGCTAGGCTTTTCCCATAAAGTAACGCGGTTTAGCTGTTTTAACATTAACTGATTAATTAGCTCTACTACGGAGAAATGTGGGCACAACCAGCCACAATAGATTCGGCCATATTTCCAAATCAGCCAACCCGTTATCGCGACAAACCCGATTCCAGGTAATAGGACTCGGGTAAATATTCGAATGGCAGCATCAAAGGCATCGCCATCACCTGTTAATATATGCTCAATACTAAGCGTCCAAGGCTGAGCAAAAATAATGAAGTGACCTAATTCAAGGTCAAAACGGAAAATGTCGAGTAGAGGGGCGAATAAAAACAGTAAAAAGAACGCTATTTTCGTTACATTTCGCCATTGTTGTAACTTCATAGGCATAGTCAATCTTAATGTAATAATTCATACTGACAGTATAGTTGAACACTTCTGCCTCTGAGTTAATCTGGATCAATTTGCACAGAGTAATACTAACTCTATTTATCAGTAGCTAAAAATAGCAATGGCTTCAGTCAAGGTGCAATAATTAGTTATGTATATGTAAGGCACTAGTGAAAAAGTGTAAGGTATCATTGTTGTTAGCTCTTACATTCGGTTAACGCTTTATCTCAGCAAGTTGTTCTTCTAAAACTTTTATTTTTGCTTTGGCTTGCTCTAAGTTGTTAGTTAATCGTTCAAATGTTGAAGCTTGGTTATGCTTCATTAACTCTAGTTGTTCTTTGAGTGTTATTCTTTCTTCTTTGGCAGAACTATTAGTTCGTATTTCTAATTCAAGCTGTGATTCAAGTTCTTTAATACGAGCAATTGCTTGACCGGATTTATCGGTTAATCGTTCAATCGTTGCAACTGAATTTGTTTTTATGTGTTCAAGTCGAGTTGCTAATTTGTTGTTTTCACCACTTAAAGCAGCGATCATTCGCTCTGCTTTTTCAAGCGCATTTAAATCACTTTCTACTGTTAAACCAGTTTCTTGCTGAGATAGTTGCTGCTCAAGCGTGATAACTTTGGCATTTGCTTGTTCAAGCGATGCCAGTAATTTAGTCTGAGTTGCCTTATCATTGGCGATGTCATTACTAACATTAACTAAGCGTGATTGTAAGTTGGCAGATTTTGATTGTTCTTCTGCAAGTTGTTGTGCCAGAATTTTATTTTCCTGTTGTATTTCGCTCAGTTGTTCGTTGGTCTCGTCAAATTGTTGTACATTCTGAGAAGAGAAGGTTGCTAATTCGTTTCGATGGCAGGTATTTAATTCACTTATTTCTTGTTGCTGAGCATCGCGTAATGCGTTGAGACTTTCTCGGTATTGATTTTTTGCCGCTGCAATATGTTGTTCTTGTTTTGTTTTTTCTTCAGCTAACTGTTGTTCAAGTTGGCTTATGGTTGTTTGTAGCACGCTTAATTGTTGCTGACTTGCTAGATATTGTTCAGCTTTCGCCTTGAGTAATGTATTCGTTTCGGTTAATTGCGTAACTTGTTCGGTTAGGTTATCTAGTTGCGTTTCATTTTCATTGATAATGCTTTCAATCGCTATTCGGTGTGCTTGTTGTTGGGCAATTAACGATTGCTGATGGTGTTGCTTTAACGAATTAACTTCATCGTTGTAGCCGCTAGTTAGCTGTTGAAATTTCTCCTGAAATTCTTGTGATTGTTGTTTTAGTTGTTGATGAGTTTCGTCTACAAACTTAGATTGACTGTCAAGGTTTGCTTGCAACTCTTGGCTTTTAGCTAAAAGAATTTGTTCAATGTCTTGCTGTTTAGCGAGTAAGGTTTGTTGCTCTCCAGCTTGGCTGGCTTGTTGTTTGGCTATTTCTTCTTGCATTATTTGGCTAATGCTAGGCGGAATTTCAGATTTGCTGTCTGAGTTGTTATCTGAATTTTGTGCAGGAGAGGCTAACGATTGATTCAATTTCCGTTGATGCCACTGGTGAAAATAGGCAGCGACATCAATAGAGTCATTGGGAAACTTTTCTAGTACACTCTCTAAGGTGACAGAGGTACCTGTTTTCAGGGTTTGTTCACAAAATAATTCAACATCCTCATAGGTGAGTGATTTAAGTGGTTGTGCCATAGGGTTACCTCCAAAATACAACCAAAAAACCGAATAGTCGTTGTATCAACACATACTGGTAATTATAACGGGTATTAAGGATAATTTTTTAGCTTTGCCAACATTTGTGATTTTTGGGTTATTCTTGTGATGAATTAGCACAACTGAACGTCTGCTTTATTGAGTCAAAGATTTAATATCAGACCGCAGTGATGGCCTCAAATTCACTCTTGTCGGAGGTGCTCATAGCTGTGTGAAAATTATGTTTAACCTTGTCAAACAAAACTGTCACCTCAAATATGAGCTATTACAATTTAGTTGATATAAAAAAGGCCTTTTGCAAACAAAGGCCTTTAAATTGATGCGAATTAGTTAGTGTTATTGCTTAGTGGCATTAACTTCCGCTTCAGCGTTATCAAGTGCCAATTTATAGCCAAAAGAGACATGATGATAACGGGCTTTTGAATAATCATCGTGGATAGCGAAGCCAAAGTTATAGACTTTGCCTGATTCAATAGTTAAATCTCCTGGCTTATTTGACGCTAGTTTACGCTTAAATATCACTGACCATGTTCCGCTATTTAGTGTTGCTGTTACTTCTGCGCCTTGCCCACTATGCATCTTACGTTCAGCGAGAATGTGGCCATCTTCAACTTCTCCATTGCCAGATTTATAGCGAAGTAAATCTAAATATTGGTTATTGGCCATTGCAGCATCAATAGCTGATTGGTCTTTGAGTTTATCCCAGCCACCTAATGCTTTGCCACCTCGGCCTTTTAACTCTAGTTTAGTGCGAGATTCCTTAACATATTTAGTGACGCCAGAATTGAGGTCCAATCTTTTGGCCAAATCACTTCCTAATAAATCATCTTTTTCAGGGGTGAAAGGCATAGTTGAAGCATCTGCATGGCAAGATGACCAGCAACCTGCACGATCTGCATATTCTAAATCGTCAGTTGCAATCATTAATGCCAATTTAATCGGGTTTTCGGGATCCATTTTGCCACCATCAACAAATGGTACTGGCGCATGCTCACCATCTTCCCAACTAAAGCGCAAATATAAATATTCTTTATCATGGGTTGCATCGATAGTGACAGGGAAGCTACCACGCTTACCTGGGATAACATTCGGCTCTAGATCTTTTTCGCTTTGACCAGTGACTATATTTTGTCCGATATCCGCTATTTCTTCGCCATGACATTCAATACAGCGATCACCTTTAGTGAAAGCGCGTTTGCCACCATGCTTACGACCTAAAATCCACTCAAGAGATGCTGTACCTGGATAAAATACTGAAATTTCAGTAGAAGCAGATTTACTCCAATCGACATTAATGTTATCTGTTGACAAAGTTTTGTTTGTCGCTGAGTTTTCAGAGCTCGGTGAACTTGCCCCTGCATTTGCCAGTGCTTGCGCAACAGCTTGCTCAACTTTCGCTTGAATTGTTGCTTTTTGAGCTTCTTTCTCAGCTTTTTCGACTGCTTTTTGCGCTTGTTCTTTCTGCTCTGCACGTAACAGTCCTATTTTATACATTTCAGGAATTTCACGGACATAGTCAGGGTTCGGCGCTTCTAATGTTTCTAGTTCTTCTTCGGTTAATTTATCTCTAACATTGTGATGAGCAATACCTTTATGACAGTCAATACAAGTTTGCCCAGCTTCCATGGCATTTAAATGTTGCATACGGGCTCGAGGTTTTTGAAATTCTGGATTCATCGATTCTAGATTATGGCAATTTCGACATTCTCTTGAATCAGTATCTTTCATTGTTTGCCATACGCTTTTCGCCAATGACAGCCTGTGCTCCTCGAATTTTTCTTTGGTATCAATCTTACCCGTTAACCAATAAAATACTTCTTTAGAAGCTTGAATTTTTCGGACAACCTTGTGAACCCAAGGATCAGGGACATGACAGTCAGAACAAATCGCTCTAACCCCTGTGCGGTTTGAATAATGAATGGTTGGCTTATACTCTTGGTAGACATTGTCTTCCATTTCGTGACAGCTAGTGCAAAAATCTAAGGTATTGGTAGCTTCCATTGCGGTGTTAAATCCGCCCCAAAATATAATACCTACTACAAAAAATACCACGGCACCAGCAACGGATGTCCCTAAAATTAAGCGGCGAGACCAAAAACTAGGCTCTGTAAATCTAAGTTTTGCCATAATAGACTCATTTATGGTTAGCGAGATTAAAGGATTGCGAACAAGGTTTTACCCTTGTTCGCTTCATGACTTAATGTGAATATTAAGTTTTGTGATTCATGCGGTTATACACATTGAACTTACCTGTTGGTGTGGTTAAACCTTTAATGCGTGCTTTTTCCTTAAGCGTTTTTGCATCATAAACCACTATTTCGCCAGTTGGGTTTTTGCTGTCTTTACGGTTCCAGACTGATACCCACACTTCACTACCGCCTTTGTTGAACTCGATATGCAAGGCTGCTTTACCAGGTTCTTCGGTAACACGAATAGTTTTAACAATTTCACGGGTTTTCTTATCAAACACTTGCACTGATTGTTGAATTTCTGGCTCAGGATGTTTTAGTTGATCCGCCCAAACATAGTCTGAAGTTTCATGAGTACGGATAAAGACACCGGCCCCATCAGTTTCAACTTCATAACATAGTTTCCATGCTTGATCCGGGTGACCCATAGGATCGTTACCCCAAACAGACACTAAACCAACACCTAAGTGAGTTGTACCACCTACCGGACCACATTTATCATCAATCCAGTTAGCACCTGGGCCAGGATGTGGTAAGGCATCAACATCAATCATTTTCTCTAACTTACGGTCTTTGGTATCAACCACTACCATCTTGTTAGATGCATTAGCGGCGATTTGGAAATAACGACCTGTTGGATCAAAGAAACCATCATGCAAGAACTCGGCAGAGTTGATTTGCTCGATACGCAGGTTATCCAAATCACGGTAATCTACTTGCCACATTTGACCTAATTCTTTAACCGCGACTAAGAAAGTAGGCTCATTAGGTGTCGTGTAGATAGCGGCAACACGCGCTTCATTAATGAATTCGCCCTTAGTGTTATAGCCACGGGTAGAAACCACTTTAAGTGGATTCAAGGTAACGGCATCCATAATCACGAAGTGAGCTGGCCAGTAGCCGCCGGCAATCACATATTTACCGTCACCTGATACCGCAATATCACGAGCGTCATAAGCCATTTTAGTTTCAGCCACTAACATTTTATCTGGCGTTTGCCATAAATCGATTTTATTGACTTTACCGTCACGACCAATGGTGTACCAGAAACGTCCAGTATCTTTAGTGTGCTGAGTTTTGTGGTGCTCAGTACCTTTAATTACGTGTACCGCATAACCTGTATCGATATGAGTCACGATTTCTTTAGTGTCACCATCTACAATTGCTGCTTTACCGGCATCACGTTCGATAACCACAAAGAAGTTTTCCCAGTTGCGACCATGCATAGGCTTGGTTGGGTAATCTTTTGGAGCAATATATTGTTTGGTATGTTCACGCATTTGCGCCAGTGACATTTCAGGCGGAACTGGTGGCTCCATTTGAATGAACGTGGCCAGGTTGGCAATTTCTTGTTTACTAAACAAGTCATCAAAGTTGTTCATACCACCTTCGGTACCCAGAGAAATAATCTTCTCTAAACGTTTTTGCCCTTTTTTAAGGGTATTTTCAGGTTCTAAATTTTTACCGGTAGCCCCTTTACGTAAAACGCCATGACAACCTGCACAGCGTTGAAAATAGTGTAATTGAGCTTTTTCAAAATCAGCTTTTGACAAAGTAGGCTCGGTAGCAAAAGCAATAAAGCTAGTACCACTCATAGCCATGCCAACGGCTAAACCTATTGCTGAAAGGCCATATTTTATTCTTTTCATCGGTTCTCTCCAGATGTTTCACATGCTATTGATTAGACAATTAGCCAAACGATAGTCAAACCAAGTGATCTAACCTTAAATTTATCAATACGGTAGCTAACCGTATTGATGAAGCTTTAAATACAAACTGATTAATTTTTAGTGCATTAAATACTTGAGTAACACTATCGGGTATTTTTGAAGCAATGTGGGTGATACAGATCAAGTTTTAAAATTGTTTGTTTTTAAAGAAGAGCAAACTTGATCGAGGTCAAAGAAAACTCAAAACCATTACTTTTATTTTGTTTTAGTACATAGAGAATTATTAGTAATAGGTGAGATATATCAGTTATTTAACCTTATAACTGATAAGGGTATTCACGATTTAAAGCAGACCACATCACTTCTTTATGCAGCAATTACTGGTTTTACGATCGTGGTGGTCTTTTTAGGGAGTTAGAAGTTTCTCCAATCGTATTTCGTCGCTCTTAAATGGTGTACTTACCCTTTGTTGAAAGTAAATATTGGGGCTATAACTAATCGACTGTATCGCGTCTGTAGCAATATCTAGATATGATCTGCTTTAATCAAACAGGACACTTTAATAATGGAATATAATCCAATTATTGAGGTGTTAAATGACAAAACGAATAAACAGAAGTTACACGGCTGAATTTAAACAAGAAGCCGTCGCATTAGTAACCGAACAAGGCTACAGCGTACCGAAGGCCGCAGCATCTTTGGGTATCACGGATAAATTACTTTATAACTGGAAAGCCAAGCTTGAAGCAGAGCAATCAGGTGCTAGTTTAAATGCCGATGAGCGGGCTGAACTGCTGAGGTTACGCAAGGAAAATAAAGAGCTAAGGATGGAAAAAGAGATATTAAAAAAGGCCAGCGCCCTCCTGCTAAAGGAAACCAAGTAACGTACAAAACGATAAAGCAGCTATCTTCTGCATTTCCAGTAGTTAAACTCTGCCAGATTATGAATATCAACCGCTCTGCGTATTACGCTTGGCTCAAACGGCCAGCTAAAATCATCACAGCAGAGCAACTGAACTTATATCGAAAGGCAAAGTACTTCTTCGAGAAAAGTAGAAATAGCTTGGGTTATCGTGAGCTTAGAAAGAAATTACGCAGAGAGGGCTTTAATGTCAGTGATTATGGCGTTCAAAAGTTAATGGCAACACTTGGCTTAGTGGTTACTCAACGAGTGGCCTACAAGGTAACAACTAAGCGTAAGCACAGTGATGCTGTTGCTGATAATTTGTTGAACCAGAACTTTAACCCTGTGGCTCCAAATCAAGTGTGGGCTGGTGATGTGACCTATCTTAGAACTGGCGAAGGTTGGATGTATCTAGCTATCGTAATGGATTTATATTCACGCCGTATTGTTGGCTGGCACATTGATAAACGGATGACGACTGACTTGGTGAGTAAAGCGATGATGAAAGCTTATAACTTACGCCAGCCGCCAAAAGGCTTAGTATTTCACAGCGATAGAGGCTCACAATATACCAGTAAGCGATATCGTCATTTACTGACAAATTATGGTATCAGATCCAGTATGGGCGATGTTGGTGCGTGTTGGGATAATGCTGTTGTAGAAAGATTCTTCGGCAGCTTAAAACATGATTGGTTGTTAAAAGTACCACAACCGACTCGTGAGCATATGAGAAATGATGTAACGGCATATATGCGCTATTACAACTTAGAACGGCTTCATACAGCTAATGGTGATCTATCGCCAGTGGAGTATGAACAAAGTTCCTTAAGAAAAGTGTCCTGAATTAGTTGCGCAGAACAATATGCTTGAATCTTCATAACTGTCGTATCTAATAAATATAACTTTCCTTTATATTCTTTAGCAACAAGCGTGTTACTGTCATTAAAAGGGGGGGAATGGCTGTTTTGATTATCAAGTGCCGATAATTGTAGCAAGTAATGGTTTGTCTTGATTTGTCCGCAGCAAGCTGTAGTTAATAATGCTGTAATTATGAAGACTCGTTAAAGGTTATCGTATCCTTGATTGTAGAAAATATCATTAGTTTCTATATAGAATAAAAGGATGAAGCACAGCTGTGTAATTCAGTGTATATAGATACTGTGCTTCTTTTATGTAAGTGAACGTGATTAAAACGCGTACTTTAATTGCAACGAACCGTTAATACCTGGAGCGACTATTGTATCTAACAAAGGAGCTCCTTCAGTGAAACCGTTAACGCTCGACCAATGCCACACGGAAACTTTCTCCGTAAATGGATTAATACCCTGTTTACTTGTGAGATATGTCTTACATTGCTGTGAGATATGATGTTAATTGTCTGCTACTTTATCTAGTGTTTGTTTTTTATCTTATTGTTTTATATGGACTAAATTTTATTTTTCTTGATGTGGTACTTTTTTTATTTTAAGAGAATAATTTTTAATACTGGGGAAAAGTTTATTATCGCGTAATATTTACATTGTCAGGAAGACACAGGTCAGGATGGCTTGAAACTTAGGTAAGTTTGTTATGGAAAGCGTTCGGAGGTTCACGGAACGAATCATGGGTAGAGGCCCAGAGGATGTTATAAGGATGTTCGTGTCAAGGAAGATTACGTTAGGATAACGTGTATAGGGAAAATGATGTAACTCAGGACGGGTTATTGATAAGGATGTTAAAGGACAAGACAGGAAGTAATAGTAGGAAGTGACTAAGGATGGTCTTTTACGGATGAAACGGGACACTAAATAATGCAGGAAGCATTAAGCTAGTTATAGAAATGCGGCTCTTAGTAGCCGCATTTTTTTATTCTGATTTAGCTAAATATTTACTTGTTGTGTCATGTTACTTGAAGCTTGCCTGCATCGATACTAGCTACTTTAGATTTTTCAGGGATAATAACTAGTGCTACGAGCAATGGTTAACTATTGAGCGATGTTATAATATATTTAAAACACCTACCGACAAATCCCCGATGTGTTAGTTAGTGAGCAATTCCCCATAATATGAATGTTTTCCTAATACTGCCTGGCTACCTTTTAATGAAAATGAATAACCACAAAGCGTAAAACTGCCACGAGCGGCTAAATTTTTGATTAAATCTTTGGTATCCAGTGGAGAAAATTCAGCAAAATAATTCTCACTGTTTTCGATAGTCACTAAATTGCTTCTAATTTTATTATCGTTATTAAAGGTTATATGCTGACAGCTTATGTCGCCTTGAGCTTGGCGTATATTCCATATGCTTTGCTTTGTAGTGCTATCCGCCTGCCAATTAATAATGAGCCCGTTATACGGGCTAACATACAGAGTGAAGTTGTCAGGCATTGTAAGGGCATGTTGACGTAAATTTATTTGTTGCTCGTTTGGCTTTAATGTTTCGTTGCTAAGTGCTGACTCGTTTGTTGTGTTTGTAGTCCCTGTCATTAGGTAGGTGGTTAACATCGCAATAATGACGATTAATGCTAACGTTATTAAGGTTATCCGAGCATTTTTATTATTGAGTAATTGTTGACGTATACGCACACCAATGTCGGTGCTATTGCTTTTATGAGTAAAACTTTTAGCGGAGGAAAACTCTCTGTTATGCCTTTCTGTTTGTTCAAATACAGTCGTAGCGTCAATATTAGATAACTGCGTTCTGAGCTGAGGCTCAATACGTTGACGTCTCGTTGTTGATTGTTGGGTTAAATCTACCGGACCAGCATAACCATATGTGTATTTGTGCGAATGCTGGCTCGGATAGGTGAGCAGTATTGCTGCTGTGGCCAACGGAAAGGTGGCTAACCAGTAAACGGTAGCACCATCAATGGCCATGATTAATACGCCTGTTAATAAAAATACACTACCTGGGATAAGTAACCATTGTTCAGTGAGTCTACTGTCATTTAATCGCCTTTTAGTGCTACATATAATGGCAATTAATGACAGTAAAAGTGCTATTGCTTGTACAAAAATTGAAGTAGGGAACAGCAAGGTTGAGAAAATAAAAAATAAATGGCATGCGGCGATAATAAGTGAAAATCTTTGGCGATTATCGGCACCAAGCCAACAAACGAGTGATTGAACAAAAGGCACTGCGACTCCAATAGCTGATAAATAAGGTACAGCCTTAATAAAAAGACTGAAGTGAATTTACATCAGAGTATACCTTGTTAACCGTAAATGTCAGGAAGAAAATTAGCTTTCTTTGGTAAAAATCTCTTGCAGTTAATAGGTCATGAAACTTGTAAGACATTGCCCCAAGTTTTGTCAGAAAAATGTTAGTTTCATGTAGGTTAAAATTGAAATGATAAAGTGTAACCTATTAATAAATATTGATTTTATTTGTTTTTGGTTTTAGGGCGTTCTCTGCAAGTGCTAATTTTAGTTAATTTATTACTAGTGAAGATCATTCGCTCAGTTAAACTTAATGATGTCAGGACGACATTGTAAGGATAGAAAAAGGAAAGGGAAAACCAAGTGAGCATATTAGCATGGAAGTTTTTATTGCCGCATTGCTCAGCAGGGGGAAGGATCAAGGATAATTAACATAGGATGTTAGCTAAATACTTAAGAACAAGATGTTCTTTAAGGAAGAAAATGACAGGATGTTATTTAATGGATGCAAGTATTTAGATTTAGGATGAATGAACTCGGTTAGATGGAATTAACGTCAGGAAGAAACTGAGCAGAAGTTAGGTACATAGAGATTAGTACCGAACACAAAAGAAAAGCGACAACGGTCGCTTTTCTTTTACTTCCTATTTATTTCAAATACGATATGCAGGTATATCAATGTCAGCTAGTTTGTAATTTTGCAACATAGCTCTTCCGGTATATTTGGATTCACCATCGCCACTAAATTCAAACTCAAAAATACTCAACCAGTGCAGTCCCATACGTTTATTAAAACGTAATCGACTTGATACCCGAGCAATCGCTAAATACTGTAACTTTTCTTGTTGGCAATATTGGCGAATATGATGACGAGCAAACTCCGCTACTTTACGCAGAAAAATAAAATACCAGAAGATCAGGCAAACCAGCAGTAACAAATAAATATTTTCCATAATTAATTAACTTTGTGGATTAAACAGTTGGCCTATTGCTTTTGATAGCGCCTGGCTACGTTCTGGTGCACGCATACATTGAAATAATAGTGGGCGAACACTAGGGATGGCGACTAAATCTTTGAATATTGCCGGAAATAATTCTTCATCCTGAGCAACTAAATGCTCGAGTAATAACATGGCGCGTTCACTAGAGTTAATCGCTTGCCAGCAACGACCTGTGAGGGTAATTAAGAGGTTATCAGATAATGTCTCTTGTTCAAGTAACGACGCGATATGTTGATCGACAAAAGGGTGTGAACAAGATGAGGCCAAACTTCGTAGCAACATCTGCTGTTTATCCGCCCCTTCAGGTGCTATCTGATTGATCATTTTTAGAATTTTTTCCACCAAAGGTAATGGTAACAAGCAATGTTCTAGTGCACCACATAGCGGACTTAATACTTCAAATGGTAAATGGTTAAGAGCATTTATTAACAGCTCAGTGTTTTTATTTTCATTTAATCGAGCGGTAAAATCTGTGATCCCTTGCACACCTACTTCTTGCCAGTTCGCCCAGTTTTGCTGCTTGAGATAATAGCGAAACTTTTGATAATGTTCGCTTGCTTGCTGTTTTAATTCCGCTTTGAGTAAGCTGTTTAGCATTGCCAGTTTATATTGCGATGGCGTGAATAAATAAGGATTACTCTGTAATAATTGTTGTTGTTTTTCTGTTGGATCGGCAGATAGGTCCCCACCCAGCGCTTCTACGATAATAGCGATGAAATGGTTTCGAGCCCCTAAATTGAGTAAACCGCGTTCATCGAGGGGTAATTTGATAAACCAGATATATGGCTGAACAGATTGCTTTTGCCAGAATGCTATCGCTATGTGTGCATGCCCTTGAATAGGCGAAGGATGTGGCAATTGGCACTGTTCAATTTTATTAAATACTTCTTTAGATAATTTTTCTATTTTACGACCAAGATCATACACTCGGTACTGGCTGTTAGATAATGAAAGTAATTCAGTGATAGAAGATATTGCTGTCATAAAGTAATTAAATATCGAATTATGGCGGCATTATAGAGATAATAACGACTAAACACCAATAGTGACGCAGAGCGAGCATTGAATAATAAGCTTACTTCAGATAATTCAGTCATTTATCAAGAAAAGCCTGAACTAACCATTTTATATCAGGACGAATATTTAGTGGCGGTTGATAAACCTGCGGGGCTTTTTGTTCATCGTAGTTTTATGGATAAGCAGGAAATTTATTTTGCGCTCCAGCTAGTGAGAGATTTAGTGGGGCAATATGTTTACCCGCTGCACCGGTTAGACAGACCTACTTCAGGCGTCTTGCTGTTTGCCTTATCAGAAGATATTGCCCGTATTATGGGGCAGGCATTTAGCGATCGCACTATCAGTAAAACTTACTATGCATTAACTCGGGGCCATCTGTTTGACTCAGGTGTGGTCGATCATCCATTAAAAGAAAAATTGGATAAATTAGGCGATAAATACGCAACACAAGATAAAGCGCCACAGCAGGCAGTTACACGTTATCAATCGGTGGCGACTGCAAGCTTACCTGTGCCGTTAGGGCGTTATGACAGTGTACGTTATTCTTTGATAAAGTTGATGCCTGAGACTGGCCGGCGTCATCAATTGCGGCGTCATTTAGCGCATTTGCGTCATCCGATTATTGGTGATATTAATTACGGTGATAATAAGCAAAACCCATTCTTTCAGCAGTATTTTGCTGTTAAACGTCTAATGCTAATTGCGAAAGAGCTGAGTTTTAACCATCCTGTACATGCTAAGCCAGTGACGATAACAGCGAAATTTGACCAACAGTGGCAGAGTGTCTTTACTAAATTGTCCTGGTCGATAGTCGATTAACGCTATTAAAGGCCTTGAATGCGAATTGCGTTAATATCTTGTGCAATTAGTGCGGAATAGATCCCTTGGCTTGGTGAAATTTCATTGTCGGATGATTTTTCGCCTCGAATATAAATGGCATTAACAAATACTGGTGCTATTTGATGTTGATAGCTGTCTTGCTGACGAGCGAATGCTAACATTATTTTTTGATCGCCTGTCATTGGGCGATTTAGCATTGACATCATTAAATGATGATCAGAGATCAACGGTTTCTTTTCAATTTTGACTGTTTTAGTGGTGCTACAGGCCAAGTTAGTGATAAGTAAACAGCCGATAAGGATAAGGTTTAGTAGTTTCATACGATGTACAACAATTTAGTAAAGACAATTGTGTTATCGCAAACGTTATGCCAAATAATAAAAACACGAATATTAAGTAATTTTTATTTAAATAAGTATTTAAAAACACTAATAAAAAAGTTTTAAAGGATTCTTTAGTTAGATGAAAAAAAGAGCTTTTTTTGTTTGAATAATAAGCTTGCTTTTTTAAGCGTCAAAAAAATAGCGCTATCAGTAAAAGGACAAAACCCAATAACGAATAGCGCGATAAAAACAAATTTTTAAGTAAAGGTTATTCGTCAGCAACTGAGCGAAGTAGGGCATTAATACCTACTTTAGCACGTGTTTGCGCGTCGACTTTTTTCACGATAATTGCAGCATATAAGCTGTAGTGACCACATTTAGACGGTAAATTTCCAGGCACGACTACTGAACCTGCAGGTACACGACCATAATGGGTTTCACCCGTTTCTCTGTCGTAAATACGAGTGCTTTGACCAATATAAACCCCCATTGAAATAACCGCGCCTTCTTCGACAACGACGCCTTCAACAATTTCTGAACGGGCACCAATAAAGCAATTATCTTCAATAATAGTAGGGCCTGCTTGCAATGGTTCTAATACACCACCAATGCCAACACCACCAGAAAGGTGAACGTTTTTACCTATTTGTGCACAGGAGCCAACAGTTGCCCAGCCATCGATCATACAGCCTTCATCAACATAAGCCCCAATATTGACAAAGCTTGGCATTACCACGACATTTTTACCGATAAAAGTGCCGGTTCGTACAGACGCACCGGGTACCACGCGAACCCCATCCGCTTCAAACATTTCCTGGCTATAGCCGCTGTATTTCATAGGCACTTTATCAAAGTAGGTGCTTTCAGCGCCGTCGATGACTTCGTTATCCCAGATACGGAATGACAATAATACTGCTTTTTTTAGCCATTGATGAACAACCCATTCACCTGCAATTTTTTCTGCCACTCGTGCAGAGCCATTATTTAATGCATCTAAGGCATCAATCACCGCGTTCTTCACTTCGGTAGTGACGCTGGTTGGGGTGATGTTCATACGATTATCAAAAGCCTGTTCAATAATGTGTTGTAACTCTGACATGGTGTTTCCTAAATAACGTAATTTATGAATATAGATGATTAAATTTCATCTGATAATTTTGATGTTAATGCCTGCTGTTCAGCAGGTGTTAAAGCTTTATCTTCACTATTTGAAACGATGAAAACATCCTCTGCTTTTTCACCAAAAGTAGTAATTTTAGCCGAATGAATTTGAAGTTTACATTGCTGGAATATTTTTGCAAAACGTGCCAATAGGCCAGGGCGATCGAGTGCGACAATTTCAAGCAAGGTGCTTCTATTGGTTTTAGTTTCAATGAAGCTTACTTGAGTGGGAATATTAAATTGTTCAAAGCGCTTAGACAGGGTTTTGCTTTCAATTATAGGAGCATCACTGTTGAGAGCAATACTTAAAGATTGAGCAACTTCCAATGCGCGATAGCTGTCGTTAATTGCATTGCCTTGTTGATCTAGAATAACAAAGGTATTAGCGGTATATCCCGCTCTTGTCGTAATGATTTTTGCATCGTGAATTGAAAAGCATTTTGCCCCTAGCAAGGAAACAATAGTGGCGAAAATATTTGCTCTACTTTTTGTATAGACAAATACCTCAGTGCCGCCGCGATAGGGTTTTGGACTGATCAACACCATAGGTTTTTTGTGATCATGCGCCAAAATATGCTCGCTATGCCAGGCAATTTGTTCTGGAGCGTAGCGTAAAAAATAATCCGCTTTAAATTCGCGCCATAATTGCTCTATTTGCGCTTGCGCTATGTTTTTTTCCACTAGCAGCGTTAAAGCCTGTTGCTGGTTTTCTCTGATTTTTGACCGTAAATCGACAGGTTTTTCAAGGCCTCTTCTAAAGGCGCGCTTGGTGCTGAAATATAGCTCTTCCAATAAGTTTTCTTTCCAGCTATTCCATAAACTTTCATTGGTGGCGCGCATATCAGCAACGGTTAGGCAATAAAGATAGTCTAAATGTGCTTCATCGCGGACGATATCGGCAAAGGTTTTGATCACTTCAGGATCGGATATATCGCGTCGTTGTGCGGTAATCGACATTAGCAAGTGATATTTAACCAGCCAAGAAATCATCCGGCCATCATGATCGTTAAGTTTATGTGCTTTACTAAACTCTAATGCGTCAATGGCGCCAAGCTCAGCATGATCGCCACCACGTCCTTTGGCAATATCGTGAAAAATACCTGCTAAATACAGTACTTCTGGTTTACGAATGCGTTGAACAATTTTGCTACATAGCGGAAATTCATCATTATATTCGGGCTTGCTAAAACGGTAGAGGTTTTTGATCAAGCGATAGCTGTGCTCATCTACTGAATAGGCATGAAATAGGTCAAATTGCATTTGCCCGACTATGTTACGCCAAGCGGGTAAATAAGCCCCTAAAATAGAATGACGGTGCATTAGGGTAAATGGTAGACCTAACCCGCGAGGGTGCTTAATAATCTCGATAAAGAGCTCTCTGCATCTCTGATAGTCCAGCATACCTGACACTAATCGACGTCGGGCATTACGCATTAATCGTAATGTTTCTGGATGCAAATCGGTAATTTCTTCATGTTTTGCGATCAATAAGAACATTTCCATGATCTTGATTGAACGCATAAATATCCGGCTATTGGTGACTCTGATCTGACCGTCAATAACAACAAAGTCATTATTGAGAACGGTTTCTTTATCGTAGGCTTTATTTTTAATGATTGAGAATTCAAAATGTTGCAGTAACATTTTATTAAGCTCAGCTACCCGGCCGATGATACGGAAAAATCGTTTCATCATCCGCTCTATCGCGACTTTGCCTTTATCACCAAAGCCCATTAGTGCGGCAACTTCACCTTGATAATCAAATAGTAATCGGTTTTCACTACGTCCGGCAATAAAGTGTAATGCGCAACGCATACGCCAGAGGTAATCTTGGCATTCTAATAATTCAAAATATTCATTCTGAGTCAGGTACTGATGTTCAACTAATTCTGCTAACGAGTCAGCAACAAAGTGACGTTTAGCCACCCAGCCTATGGTTTGAATATCTCTAAGACCACCTGGGTTCGCTTTTAAATTAGGTTCTAAGGTATAAGCGGCACCATGATATTGTTTATGGCGTTCAAGTTGCTCATCACGTTTAGCGACAAAGAATTTTTTTGACGTCCAAAATACATCTTCATTGAGCAATGGTTGTAAGTGTTGTGGCAAAGATTCATTGCCGCAAACTAAACGCATTTCCATCAAATTAGTCGCGACAGTAACATCATTAACCGCTTGTTTTAAGCATTCTTTGATGCTGCGTACACTATGACCAATATCGAGTTTAATATCCCAGAGTTGGGTGATAAAAGCTGAAATTTTATGCTCTAATTCTTGCTCTATATGGTCTTGAGTGAGTAATAAAATATCAATATCAGAATAGGGATGTAGCTCACTTCGGCCATAACCACCAACGGCAATCAGGCTTATTTGGTATTCATCAAGCTGGTGTTGGCACCAAAGTTTAGTTAATAACTGATCAATATAACTGGCGCGGATATTAATAATAGTGGTGACATCATTAATGGGAAATTGTTGTTTTTGCCATACTTGAAATGCGCTGTTCAGCTGGCAAATTTCCTGAGTTGAAATTTCCGGTGAGCTAATGGCAAGTGATTCGGTAAATTGCTCTGGCACGATAGATTGGGAAAACAACTTAATTACTCGCTTTTGTTATTATTGACAGTATGGCCCACGCAATTGAGTGAACCATTATTTTAGCCGTATTAATTGTGCAAGATACGGCTGATAGTTTCTTCTTTTCTTAAAGTTAAAATTTCACATCCGGTTTTCGTCACCACTATAGTATGTTCCCATTGTGCGGATTTTTTGCCGTCTATCGTGTAAACCGTCCAGTTATCTTCTTTATCCAAAATGGTATTAGCGCGACCCAAGTTGATCATAGGTTCAATAGTAAAACACATGCCTTCTTTCATTTTGGTTTTATCATTGTTCTTATAATGAACAATTTGAGGCTCTTCATGAAACTCTTTGCCAATACCATGGCCACAGTATTCTTTGACAATGGAATAGCGGCCGGACTTTTTAATAAATTTCTGTATCGCAGAACCAATTTCACCAAAAGTGTTACCTGGTTTGACTTTCTTTAGGCCAACATATAATGCTTCTTGAGTGATCCGGCATAAACGATTATCTTCTGGCGTAACTTCACCAATTAGAAACATTTTACTGGTATCGCCGTGAAAGCCATCTTTGATCACGGTAATATCAATGTTAATGATATCACCATCAACTAATGGTTGGTCGTTTGGAATACCATGACAAACCACGTGATTAACCGACGTACAAATCGATTTTGGAAATCCGTGATAATTAAGCGGCGCAGAAATAGCGTTTTGTACTTGCTCTGTATAGTCCGCACATAGTGTATTTAATTCGTCAGTGGTGATGCCCGCTTTTACATGTGGTTCTATCATCTCTAATACGTCTGCGGCTAATTGGCCGGCAACTCGCATTTTTTCTATTTCTTCCTGACTTTTAATAACTATGGTCATCGATACCTCAATTGATTTTATTTAAATTTCGACAGCTTAATGCTGTTGTGAATATTTTGTTGCCTGATTTTACCCGCTTTTTGGCAATATTCACAATGGACAATGCTACTTAAGCTTATATTATTTTTTAATATTAGTGAGAATAGTAGGCGATTCTTACCATTCTGATATATGTTTATGGTTAGTATTCAGGTTAATTACGTGTTTGGTTATGGATAACGAAATTTTTGAATCAATCCTTAAAATTACTGAAAAGCAAGACTCAGATGAATTTAGCCTTAGTATTGTTGCCACTTTAGCGGAAATTATTCCTGATTCTGTGGTGGCATTGTTTGAATATTGTCAGTTTACGACGCCGCCATATCAATGTATTACTAGCTTATCAATTGAACAACAAGATAGCGATAAATTGCGCTATCTTTGGGATATCAAGTTACCTGCGTCTTCGCATCAGTATATTCGAGACCACTATCAGGCGCTCACTCACCTAACCGAGTATCAAACCAATGACGATCGCTATCATGTATTTATTCCTATCGATATCGAAGGTAAGGTAGTTTTTGGTCTTGAAATATCTTCATTACGAAGTTTTAGAGAAAAACTGGAAGTGTTAGTGGCGATCACTAAAGTCTGTCAAAATTTTTATGCAATTTTATCTTATAGTGAAAGAGATAGTTTAACGGGGCTTTATAATCGCCGTACTTATGATAATAAATTAAATAGCTTGTTAAAGAATCAACAAAGTTCACAACTTCATCATTATCATCCTGAACTTGAGCAGGAAACTAGGTTATTGCTACCTAATTCTACTACCTGGTTAGCAATTTTTGATATTGATTTTTTTAAAAAAATTAATGATAAATTTGGTCACGCATACGGTGATGAAGTTTTACTGACGTTATCGCAATTTATGCAGCAATCATTTCGTAATAATGATTTATTATTTCGCTATGGCGGTGAAGAATTTGTTTTGATTTTAGAACCGGTTCCCTTTGAACAAGCTGTACAGGTGTTAAATAATTTTAAAACAGCCGTTGCACAGTATAAATTTCCTATGGTAGGGCATATTACTATTAGTTGTGGTTTTGCAAAAATCTCCAAAAAAGATCATCCAAAAACCGTGTTTGATTGTGCCGATAAAGCTTTATATTACGCTAAGGAGCACGGGCGAAATAGTGTGTATAACTATGAGTTATTGCTAGAGCAAGGGCAAATTCAGCATGGTATTGAAGAAGGAGATATTGAGTTGTTTTGAGCCACTTACCTAAGTCAGTTATTTACATTGGTTTAGTTTCAGCTCTAATTGCGCTACTACTGTCAGATATCATCTTTTTCCGCTTACCAACACGCAGCCTAAAATGAAGCTAGTTATCAGTAATTGCTAGCTGACGTTAAGTTTTAACTCATCATACCAGTATAGCGATGAATTCAGGCATTATTGACGCTCTTTTATCATTTGAACTTATTGGATCAGGTTTGACTAAACATAGAGATTAATATGGAAAGTTGTTTAAAGGTGTTAATTATTAGCGCAAGCCAAAAAGCACAGTCGAATAGTTTTGCGGTTGCTCGTTATATTCAAACGAATATTTTTACACAGATGGCAAAAGTTGAATCCAGCATTCTAGATTTGTCTCGTTACCCGGCGTTACTGGACCATTATGGCACTGAGCAGGGTAGCAATGAATTGTTAGCTGAGCAAAAATCGCAAGTAATCAATCAACTTTATCAGTGTGATGCCGTAGTATTTGTCGTCCCTGAGTGGGGGGGTATGGTGCCTCCAGCACTGGTGAATCTATTGCTATTAACGGCAAATGGTTCTGCTGGTGGCTTACCGTTAGGGCATAAACCGGCGTTTGCTATCGGAATATCAGCATCGGGTGGTGGCACTTACCCTGTTTCACTGTTAAAAGGTTATGCGTCAAAAAATAGCCATTTAACTTGGGTGCCATTGCACGGCATAGTGCAAAATGTCGAAGACTTTATTCACTATCCATGGCAACCTGAGCAAGAAAGCAGATTTGCTCAGGTACAGTCCCGTTTACAAGTAGGGCTTAAGAGCTTAACTATTTATGCTGAGCGTTTAAAAGGCGTTAGAGAAGAATTGGTTCAGTTATCTCAATTACATCCTTTTGGTCAATAATTACCAATTATTTTAGAGCGAGCTGAACTTTCAAATTTGTTTTTTCAGCAACTGTTTTGGTACTTATACAAGGCAGCGCTTGTGTCGCGTGGTTATTCTACTTAAATCAAGCGATAAAGACTTTATGCTCCTGCAAAGTCACTGTAACGCCTCCTGCTCTTTATTGCTTACATGGGGTTAGGTACTTGGCGTGAGCGGGAGCAGTGCTTGAATTAACTGTAGAGCGACTATGCAAGAATCCAAGTGCCGCGATCAGAAGGCGTTTATCTTGAGCAAAATTGAAACTGCAAAGTTCAACACGCTCTAATAAAGAGAGTTTTCATTGTTACAACATTTATTCTTTAATAAGTGTTGTAACAACATAGCTGCTATCGCTATTACCTAAGTGCTGTTTTAGATAAGGTAATACTTCCTTCATTTGCTCTGCTAATTGCCACGGGGGATTGACAATAAAAAGTCCTGAACCTGTCATACCATATGCTTCAGTATCTGGAGATTGACAATATTCAACTTTAATCAGGTTTTTCAGCTGGCTGGATACTAAGCTTGCTTGCATTTCATCGATTAGGTGTCGCTTAACCACTGGGTACCATATGATATAAGTGCCGGTAGCAAATTTTTTGTACGCTTTAATCAGGGTAGTTACTGCTTGTTGATAGTCTTGTTTTAATTCATAAGGCGGATCTATTAATACCACACTTCGTCGACACGGAGGTGGTAATAAACTTAACAATCCTTGATAACCGTCGGTTTGTTTGACATGACATTTTTGCCAGCGTTGACAGTATTCTGCCAGTAATTTGTTGTCGCTTGGATGTAGTTCAAATAAGTGAGCGCTATCCTGTCGGCGGCTAAAATACTTGGCGATAGCTGGCGAACCAGGATAATAATCAAAACAGCCTGTTTCATTAAATGACAGGATAATTTCAATATAGCGTTCTAATGAGTCCGGAATATCAGTTTGCTTGATTAGTTTGGCAATGCCATTTTTGTACTCTCCGGTTTTTTGGGCGTATTCGTCTGCTAACGCGTACATCCCCGCACCTGAATGACTATCAATATAGTAGTACCCTTTCTCTTTACGTGTCATATAGTCAAGAATAAGGGTTAGCACTGAGTGCTTTAATACGTCAGCAAAATTGCCGGCGTGGAAGGCATGACGGTAGCTTAACAATTGTGTATCTGCATATAGATTATAGTGGCATGATTATACGGGTATTTGTTGTTATTTGAAATTTAATTTAAATGCGATTAATAGCTGTTTTGATAAATCGCCAGTGTCTTTTTTTGTCGCCAATTGATTAATTCTAACTCAGGTCTATCGAGAAACTCTTTGACATGACCTATACATAAATAACCGATCAGTTTATTTGTTGCTGGGGCGTTGAGAATTTCTTTTACTACGTCAGGATCTAAAATACTAACCCAGCCAAGACCAATATTATGCGCTCTAGCGGTTAACCACATATTTTGAATGGCACAAACTACCGAATATTCGCCCATTTCTGGCATCGAATGTTGTCCTAATACCGGACCATTTTCTGGCTGATAAAATACCGCGATATTGATCGGTGCTTCGATAATTCCTTCAAGCTTTAATTGTGCATACTGTTGCTGCTTTTCATCGCTAAACAGGGCTTTAGCGCGTTGATTTTCTTGTTGATGGTTTGCGACGATTTGTTGCTTGATCTTTTGGTCGGTGATCAACACCATTTCCCAGGGCTGTGAGTAACCTACAGAAGGTGCTAATGACGCAGAGGCTAAAATTTTTTCTAAGACATCTTCGGCAATCGGCGTGTTGAGAAAGTTATTACCACGAATATCGCGGCGTAATTTAATGATGTTATTGAGTGTTTGCTGAGCGTTTTGGTCGAAGTGTTTGTTTTTCATTATATTAAAATAAGACTCGATATCTGATATCGAGTCTTCATTTTGTGCCTGGTTAATCTTGCGAAGCTAGATATTCATCGTAAGTGCCGGCAAAGTCAACATAGCTATTATCTTTAATTTCAATAATACGGGTTGCCAAACTGGAGACAAATTCGCGATCATGAGAAACAAAAATTAACGATCCGTCAAATTTCTCTAATGCCATATTAAGGGATTCAATCGATTCCATATCTAAATGGTTGGTCGGTTCATCCATAACCAAAATGTTAGGCTTTTGCATCATTAACTTACCAAATAACATCCGGCCTTGTTCACCCCCAGAAAGCACTTTTACTGACTTTTTGATATCGTCGGCAGAGAATAGTAAGCGACCTAAGTAACCACGCACTACTTGCTCATCATCGCCTTCTTTACGCCATTGGCTCATCCAGTCAAACAAGGTCATATCCTGTTCAAATTCGTGGGCATGATCTTGGGCATAATAGCCAATGTTATGATTTTCTGACCATTTTACTTCACCGCTATCAGGTGCTAACTCACCCATTAAGGTACGTAAAAACGTAGTTTTACCAACACCGTTTTCACCAATTACGGCAATGCGTTCACCGACTTCTGCCATCAAATTGATGTTATTTAGCACCTGATTGTTATCGAAGCTTTTATTAAGGTTTTCGATTTCAATCACATTTCTAAATAATTGCTTCTCTTGTTCAAAGCGAATAAACGGATTAACTCGGCTTGACGCTTTTACTTCTTCTAATTGAATTTTATCAATTTGCTTAGCACGAGAGGTTGCCTGTTTTGCTTTTGAAGCGTTAGCCGAGAAGCGGGCAACAAACGATTGGAGTTCAGAAATTTGTGCTTTTTTCTTGGCATTATCTGCCATTAAGCGAGCGCGAGCTTGAGTTGCGGCCAACATATATTCATCATAGTTACCTGGATAAACTCGCAATTCACCATAATCTAAGTCTGCCATATGACTACAAACAGAATTTAAGAAGTGTCTATCATGCGAGATGATGATCATGGTGGAGTCACGTTCATTTAAGGTATCTTCGAGCCATTTAATGGTATGAATGTCCAGGTTGTTGGTTGGTTCGTCAAGTAACAAAATATCAGGATCTGAAAACAGCGCCTGAGCAAGTAACACACGTAGTTTCCAACCAGGCGCGATATCACTCATTTTGCCATAGTGTTGCTCTACTGGAATGCCAACGCCCATTAATAATTCACCGGCACGACTTTCTGCGCTGTAGCCATCCATTTCGGCATATTGTGATTCTAGATCACCGACGCGCATGCCATCTTCTTCACTCATTTCAGGTAAGGCATAGATGCGATCGCGTTCTTCTTTTACCGCCCATAATTCAGTGTGACCTATGATCACGGTATCAACTACTGAATAGTCTTCAAAGGCAAATTGGTCTTGGCGTAATTTACCGATACGTTCATTTGGGTCTAAGCTGACATTGCCAGATGTTGGCTCTAAGTCGCTGCCTAATATTTTCATAAAGGTGGATTTACCACAGCCATTAGCGCCGATTAAACCGTAGCGGTTACCGCCGCCAAATTTTTGTGAAATGTTTTCAAAAAGTGGCTTGGCACCAAATTGCTGGGTGATGTTGTTTGCGCTTAGCATGTATAAAAATTACCTTAATAAAATTTGCGCGCGATTATACCTGATGGCGCGCTGTATTGATAATACCAATTTGGTCAATCGATTGATCAACACGGACTAATCAATTTGCTGTAAATATCTTTTGGACTTTGTTGTTAATAACCTTTAATAAGCAATATCGTCAGTTAATCTTTTTTATTATTCCGTTGCTTGGATTTAGTGAATTGATTTTCGCTAAAGCGTGTTAATCCAGGTTTTCCTTCGGATCTTGGTTTTTTACCATAACCATGAGTGCGTTGTTGTCCCGGTGAGGTTTTAAAACCTTGCGCATTATTTTTTCCTTTACCACCTTTTTTGTAATGCTGATGAGCTTGCTCAGTACGGGAAGCTGGTGGTACTAAGCACTCAGGTTTAGTGCCAATTAGCTTTCGTGCCAATCCTAATTTAGTTAAGGCTTCACGTATCATTGGCCAATTTGCGGGATCGTGATAACGTAAAATCGCTTTATGCAGACGACGTTGAATGGTGCCTTTAGGTACGGTAATACTTTCACTATCTTTTTTGATATTTTTTAACGAATTGATTTCTGTGTGATACAGCGTGGTTGCATTTGCCAATGGCGACGGATAAAAGTTCTGTACCTGATCCAGTTTAAAATCATGTTTTTTCAGCCATAGCGCAAGATTGACCATATCGATATCTGAGGTCCCAGGGTGGGCGGAAATAAAGTACGGGATCAAATACTGCTTTTTACCTGCCTGTTTAGAGTAATGATCAAACATTTGCTTAAATTTGTCATAGCTACCCATACCTGGCTTCATCATTTTGTTTAATGGCCCTTGTTCGGTATGTTCTGGAGCAATCTTTAAATAACCACCCACATGGTGTGTCACTAGTTCTTTAACATAATCAGGATCTTCAATTGCCAGGTCATAACGCACGCCAGAGGCAATTAGTACTTTTTTAATGCCTTTTACCTTACGAGCTCGGCGATATAAGTTAATGGTTGGCGTATGGTCGGTATCTAAGTGACCACAAATAGTTGGCCAAACGCAAGAGGGCTTACGACAGGTAGCCTCCGCTTTTTCACTTTTACAGCGCAATTGATACATATTGGCAGTTGGGCCGCCGAGATCTGAAATCACTCCGGTAAAGCCTGGCACTTTTTGCTTGATATCTTCGATTTCTTGAATAATAGAATCTTCTGAACGGCTTTGGATGATACGGCCTTCGTGTTCGGTAATTGAACAGAAAGTACAGCCGCCAAAACAACCTCGCATAATATTAATTGACGTTTTGATCATGTCATAAGCGGGAATTTTCGCTTTACCATAACTTGGATGTGGTACCCGTTGATAGGGCAGGCCGAAAACACCGTCCATTTCTTGTTCGCTTAATGGTATCGCCGGTGGGTTGAGCCAGATACTGCGATCACCGTGGCGCTGCATTAAAGGTTTCGCCGAGGTTGGGTTAACCTCCTGATGAAAAATGCGTGAAGCATGGGCGTACAGTATCTTATTATCTTTTACTTGTTCGTAAGTTGGCAAATTAATATAAGTGGTCAGCCAAGGTTTGTTTTTTTGTGCCCAGCTTTTATTTCTGTGCTGAGAAAGCTGGATCACTTGTGGTGTTTTAGTGATATCTTGTGCTGCCACCTCATCTTCACTGCTCGATTGCTGACAACTAGTTGCAGTGATTTCCTGATACGGGTTAGCAATAGGATCTATTTTGCCTGGTTTATCGATAGAGCGGGAATCTATGCCTTGCCAGTTCGCCAGAGGCTGCTTAGTAATAAAGGCACTCCCCCTGACGTCGGTAATGTTTGTTATCTCTTCACCTTTGGCGATACGATGAGCGATTTCAATTAATGGGCGTTCGGCATTGCCATAGACCAGTAAATCCGCTTTGGCATCAAATAATACTGAGCGTCTGACTTTATCTGACCAGTAATCGTAATGAGCGATGCGGCGTAAGCTTGCTTCAATCCCGCCGATGATCACCGGCACTCCTTTATAGGCTTCTTTACAGCGTTGAGTATAAACAGTCACCGCACGATCTGGTCGTTTGCCGCCTTCATTATTTGGCGTGTAGGCATCGTCGTGTCGGATACGTCGTTCTGCGGTATAGCGATTGATCATCGAGTCCATATTGCCTGCAGTGACGCCGAAAAATAAATTCGGTTGCCCTAAGGTCATAAAGGCATCTTTTGAATGCCAGTCTGGCTGGGCAATAATACCAACACGAAACCCTTGAGCTTCCAACATACGGCCAATCACTGCCATACCAAAACTTGGGTGATCGACATAAGCGTCACCAGTCACCAGAATAATATCGCAGCTATCCCAGCCTAAAATATCCATTTCTTTACGCGACATCGGCAAAAATGGCGCGCTGCCATAGCATTCTGCCCAATATTTTGGATAGTCAAATAACGCGGTCTGAGCTTGGGTGCTGATCATATTAATGGCTAATTACTCTTGCTAGTTAAGTTGGTTGAGTTACTTTGGCCCTGCCTGCCACAGGACGCGCGATTATAGCAGAAAGTAGCCGCCGATCGCAGAAAATTTTAACTAACAGGATGCCTAGGTATCATTTATGTATGGAATTAATGACATATTTTCTTTAACTAATCTCTTATAGCACGTTGTAAAATGTTCCGTCTCGCAGTATAAAAGACGGCCTAAGCTCTCAATATTATTAGAAAAAATATCGGTATGATGAAAAAGAATATTATTGCTGGTGTCATCAGTATGGTGTTATTAGGCTGCGTAAGTACTACTGGAGAACAAAGCGCTGAAAGCGTTTTAGATTCAACAGAGCAATCGTCAGTAGCGGATAAACAATTGGCGCTAGCTCAGGAAACTCAACCAACTACAGTTAAACAAGTCATTCCTAAAGTGATGCCTAAGTCGACCCTAATACCGACTGAACTGGCTAATGGCGAGGTTAACATTACCTTAGAGCAAATTATGGCGGATCCAGATTGGATCGGTCGTGCACCTGAAAGCTGGTATTGGGGAGCAGATAGCAAGAGTATTTTTTATCGACAAAAACAGCAGGGTAATCAATTAAGAGATCTTTATCAGCAAGCAATTAATGGCGATAAAGGAGCAGAAAAAGTATCACTGGCGACATTACATCAGGTAGCAGATAAAGAGGCCGTTAATAATCTAGCTGGTACTCAGGCTGTGTATGTATTTGAAGGCAATGTCTTTATTAAAGACTTAAGGACAGGCAAGGTCAAACAGTTGACCTATACCTCGGCCGCTGAAAGCGATGTCATGTTTTTAACTAACGGCGATGTTGCTTATCGGGTGGGAGATAAATTTTTTGCATTGGATATTCAGGCTAATCAAATAAAAGAACTTGCCAGCTTGAAAATGCAAGATCAGCCAAGAGAAAAGCAAGCGACTGAAAGCTATCTGGCAAGTGAGCAGCGGCAACTAATTGCTTATATTGCCAAGCAACAACGCAATAAACAGCTAACAGACAGAGAACAGCAAAGATTAAAAGCGGCAAATAAAACGGTTACTCAAACTGAGTTTTATCTCGGACAGAATAAGCGGGTAGTGCACGCGAGTTTATCCCCAAATGGTGATAAATTAATTGTCAGCGTGACAGATAATAAAGCGCGCAGTGCTGCCAGTGATATTATGCCAAATTATATTGCGAAAGACGCCAATATTAAGGCACAAAAAGCTCGTGCGCGTGTAGCAAACAATCGTCAATATCAAGAAGCTTTGTATTTGCTGGATTTAAAAAGCGGACAACAGTTTGCGTTAAGTTACGATAGCCTACCAGGCTATGATCAAGATGTTTTAGCGGCGGTTAAAACAGAAAACTACGCTCAACAGGGCAAGCACTATCAAAGTAAAAAAGCGCCACGCAACATTCATGTCATGCAAACGTATCAGCCGATTAAATGGCACCCGCAGGGTAAGCAAGTAGCGATAATGCTCGAAGCCTGGGACAATAAAGATCGATGGTTGACCACAGTTAATTTATTAGAAAACAAACTGGTGAATCAACATAGATTACATGATGATGCTTGGATAAACTGGAACTTTAATGAATTCGGCTGGTTAGAGCAAGGGCTTTATTATCTGTCAGAAGAATCAGGTTATTCACATTTATATAGTAAATCACTCACAGGGAAAGCGAAAAAACTGACGCAAGGGGCATTTGAAGTGAGCGAGCTCACTTTAGTAAAAGATCATTCATCTTTTATTGCCAAAGCGAATAAAAAGCATCCCGGCCTCTATGAAATTTACCGTATTGACGCAAACTCTGGCGCAATGACAGCGTTAACGGATTTAGGGGGCATGAATAACTATGCCTTAAGCCCTGATGAGTCTAAATTATTGATTGAACATTCTACTGTGACTATGCCACCAGAGCTTTATCTGCAATCATTAACGGGTAATAGTGAAGCTGAACGTCTTACTCATACAGTGTCTGAGCAGTTTCTGGCAATGCCTTGGGTGGCACCAAGCGTTGTTGCAATACCGTCTTCTAAGCAAAATGCGCCAATTTACTCTCGTGTTTATTTACCCAAAAATTATGATCAGCAAGTTGATAAAAATCGTGCTGTGATGTTTAGCCACGGAGCCGGTTATTTGCAAAATGCTCACCTTGGCTGGTCGGGGTATTTTCGAGAATTTATGTTTCATAGCATGCTGGTACAGCAAGGTTATGTTGTGATCGATATGGATTACCGAGCGTCAAAAGGTTATGGCCGTGATTGGCGTACCGCGATTTATCGTCATATGGGTAAACCTGAAGTCGAAGATATGCGTGATGGGGTTAACTGGTTAGTGGAAAACGCTAACGTTGATCCACAACGAGTTGGCACATATGGTGGTTCGTATGGCGGTTTCTTAACGTTAATGTCAATGTTTACCGAACCTGATTTGTTTGCTTGTGGCTCAGCTTTGCGTCTGGTGTCAGATTGGGCGTATTATAATCATGGATATACCTCAAATATCTTGAATACCCCGGCAGATGATGCCATAGCATATCGCAGAAGTTCGCCGATTTATTTTGCCGAAGGCTTAACTAAACCGTTATTAATTAATGCGCCTATGGTGGATGATAATGTGTTTTTTCAGGACACGGTGCGTTTAGTACAGCGCTTGATCGAGCTGGAAAAACAGGACTTTGAAACCGCTATATACCCTGTAGAGCCTCATGGCTTTGTTCAGCCCAGCTCTTGGTTAAATGAATATCGTCGAATATATAAATTGTTTGAAAGTACTTTATAACTTCCCATTATTAGCTGTCGCAACGCTTATGCAACATATAGTTGAGACAGCTTTTATATTGCACATTAATACCGATATTAAGGTATAAAGGATCCCCCATGTTTATTGTGTCATTAACTTATACTGCTGATTTAAATGAAGTAGATAAGCATTTATCTGCTCATGTTGATTATTTAGAACACTATTATCAACAGCGTATTTTTTTGCTTTCTGGTCGTAAAGAGCCTAGAACAGGAGGCGTGATTTTGGTTAACTTAAATTCGCGGGCAGAACTGGATGCTATCTTAGCCCAAGACCCTTTTGCCCTGGCGGGTGTCGCAGACTATCTGGTAACAGAGTTTACACCAAGCAAATCAATCGCAGCGTTAGATTTTTTAGTGAATTAGTCGTTTTTTAAGTAAAAGGCTATGCCTGTTCATAGCCTTTTATTAAAGGAGTTAATGTTATTGGCGCAGGGCGTCGACCTGGTAGCGATTACCTTGTTTGGAAATGATAACTCTAAGCGCTTGATTATCTTTATTAAAATATAAGGTTAAACGTCCTCGTTTCATTTCGGAACGGGATGGTTCACCATATTTTTGTTGATAAAAATCAATGATTTCCTGTTCATTGTGCTGGGTGAAATAATTAATTACTGCGGGTAATTCATCGGTAAATTCGGCGAATAACTTAGCATCATCTAAATAAGCGATGGTAAAATTCTCTGGGGATTGTTCGGCAGATGCCGATGCTGAAATCGCGATTGCAATGACAAGCAGTAAGTTAGTAGAGCTTGTTATCATCTGTTTGGTTATATTTCTCATAAAGCATACTCCATTGGTCATAGTCTCAGTATGTATCCATTTTTATTGAATGCAATCCGTTATTGATAATCGTGGCGATAGTGATCCACCCAAAGGGCAGTTGCGCCACAAATGGCTACTGGCATCACGACAAGGTTGATAATAGGGAGCATGGAAAATATCGCAACCGCAATACCAAAACTGTAGCTTAATCCTTTGTGTTGTTTTAATGCAATTTTCATTTCATCAAAATTAATCTTGTGATTGTCAAAAGCGTAGTCTTTATATTGTACTGCCATCATCCAGGCAAGAAACAGAAACCATAACACCTGACCTATTACAGGTAATAGCCAGTACAAGATAAAAAAGCCGGCAGCGCGTGGCAGATAATAACGAAATTTACACCATTCGCGGCTTAACGTTCGTGGAACGTCTTTAATCACATTCAGCGCTGAGCCAGCAGGGGGCCGGGTGTTAGTAAGCAAGGCTTCAATTTTTTCTGCCAGTAAGCCATTAAACGGTGCAGCCAGCCAGTTTGCCACCGAACTGAAAATAAAGGAAAACATCACCAGTAAAAATAATACCGCCACTGGCCAAATCGCCGTAGTGAGCCAGGAAAGCGCATCCGGTAGCCATTGTTCAAGTTTTAGTAAATAGACATCCAATTGTAAAAACATAAAGTAAAAAGCCACGGAAAATAGCAGCAAATTGACAATTAACGGAATAAAAACAAAGCGTCTGATCCCCTTTAAACGGATCAGTTCAAAGCCTTTGATAAAATAGCCTGCACCACTGCGGGCGTAGGGTTGACGAATTTTTGATTGCATTTTGTATGTTTTTTAATAAGTTAACGCTAGTCTGGTTAGTATAATCACTATTTAAGGCCAGGAGAAGCCAGCACTTATTACAAAGTGTATTAAATTCTGATAGAGTTTGCTAAAACCCCGATAAAACCCATTTTAGGCTTATTGACTCTATGCGATTAAAGCACATTAAATTGGCTGGATTTAAATCTTTTGTCGAGCCAACTAAAGTGCCGTTTGAGCAGCAAATGACCGCAATTGTTGGCCCTAATGGTTGCGGTAAATCAAATATCATCGACGCAGTGCGTTGGGTATTAGGCGAAAGCTCGGCTAAGCACCTACGTGGTGATGCGATGACGGATGTTATTTTTAATGGTGCATCTACGCGCAAGCCAGTTGGCCAAGCGAGTGTCGAACTGTTATTTGATAATGTTTCTAGTCAAATTAAAGGCTCGATGGCGGATCGTAATCAGGTGTCGATTCGTCGGGTGGTTAATCGTGACAGCCAGAATACTTATTACCTTAATGGCAGTAAATGCCGTCGCAAGGACATCACGGATATTTTTCTCGGTACAGGCTTAGGGCCGAGAAGTTACGCGATTATTGAACAAGGCACAATTTCTCGGCTAATCGAATCAAAGCCGCAAGAATTGAGAGTGTTTATTGAAGAAGCTGCCGGCATTTCTAAGTATAAAGAACGACGTCGCGACACCGAAAACCGTATTCGCCATACTCGGGAAAACCTTGCGCGCTTAACTGATATTCGCCTTGAGTTGGAACAACAACTAGATAAGCTACATCAGCAGGCTGAAGCTGCTAAACGTTTTAAAACTTTAAAAGCGCAGGAACGCACCACTAAAGCTGAATTGGCTGCGCTGCGCTGGCAAAAATATGATCGGCAGTATCAAAGTAAGCAACAACGTATTATTGAGATCCAACAGCAGATCGCTCAGCAAGTAGCCAGACAACATACTGATGAGCAGGCACTCGTGAGCTCGAAAAAGTCTGTGATTGGCTTAAACAATGATATTCAGCATTTGCAGCAACAAAAAATTCAGTTAACTAATAATATTGCGCGTCTGGAACAACAACTTAAACATAGCAAGCAACAACAAGATAAGTTACAAAGTGATAAAACCCAATATCAAACTCAAATCCACCAGGCACAGCAAGCATTATTAGCGGAACAACAGCAACTGGAAACAGTTAACCTTAAGCAGGAAGAACAAGTCTTGGTGTTTCAATCGTTTGAGCAACAACTATTAACAGTTGAGCAAGCGTTAGCCAGTGATAACAGTTTACTTGTCGAGCAGCAACAAGCTTGGTATCAGTTACAACAACAAAAAGAAAAGTATGCTCAGCAGAGCCAAGAGCTTAATAATCGTCGTGCTAAACTGGAATCGCAGCAACAATATATCCAATCAAGACAGGTAAAAATCAGTGAACAGTATCATCAGTTAGTTGCAAAAGAACAGGCGATAAAAAGCTCAGATAATAAGCTGAAAAACGAAGATAATGACATCATTTTGCAGCAAATCGAAACACTTGAGCTGCAACTGACTGACATATCGAACCAGGTAACGGAAGATCAACAGCAGTTGTTAAGCATTAATCAGCGTCAAAGTGAGTTGCAGGGAACGAAAAACTCCCTCGAGAAACAAGTCAGCGCTTTGCAGCAAAAACTAGCAACTAAGAGCGATTGGCAAAGTGATCAACAAAGCTGGTTAGCGCAAACGAACCAGCTGGAAAATCAGTTAGTACAGGAATCAATAACTGTTATACCTGGTTGGGAATTGGCTGCGGAAATGGTATTGGCAGCACAATTACAGGCTAATCGATTAACGGATTTACCGATAGAGGCATTGGCAGATGGTCAATTGCCACCGACATTAAATCTGATACGCATTGGTGAGCAAAGATGTGAAGTGCTTGATGACTCAATGGCAAAAAAAATCTCTGGCGCACCAGAATTTATTGTCTGGCTAAATCGGATCAAAACTGCCGAAAACATTAATCAAGCTATTGAATCATTAGCTGATTTATCTGAAGGTGAATCAGTTATTTGTCCACAAGGTTTGTGGTTAAGTACCTCATTTATTCGTTATGGTATCGCGCAACAAAAAAATGATCATTTAGTTTACCAGCAGGAAGCGAATGTTCTGACAAAAGAGTTGTCGGCAGTTGTTGCTGAGCTTAAGCAATGTCTTCAGAGACATGGCAATATACAAACATCATTACAGTCTAAGTTGTCACAACAGCAAGAGATTACACATCAGTTACAGCAGAAACGAGAACAGAGCAGCCAATGGCAACAGCAACAGAAGTTACAACAGCAAGTACTGCAACAGCTTAATGAGCAATTGCAGCGTACGGTTGAAGAAAAACAGCAATTAGCGCAAGAAATGGCCACTATTAATGAGAATTTGGCTAGCTTAGCGCAAAGCGTGGAAAAAATGGCTCAGCACGATGATGCGGAAAATGCTGCAGAGCACAATGTTCAAGTGATGCAACAAACAGTGCAAAAATTGCAACAGCAGGTGCAAGATCAGCAGCGACAGCAGCAAAGCTTAATACAGCAAAAACATCAGGCTGAGCTAAATTTAGAAAAAACGGGTCATCAAGTACAGCAACTTAAGCACAGCATAGTGCGGATGCAGGAAAGTATTAAGCAGTTGACAAAACAACAGGCAAATAATGCGGAGTTATTACAGCAAAATGTTATGCCGGTAGCCAAAGATCAACAACAGCTTGAGTTATGGTTAGTGCAAATGGAAGAGCTGGAGCAGCAATTAACCAGTAAACAAAGTTGTTTGCGTAATGAACAACAAACAATAGAACAAATTGAACAAAAGCAACGGCTAATAGTCGAAATGATTGGTCAGTTAAAAGAGCAGCTTAACCAGTTACAGCTAGAGAGTGAAAGTTGTCGTTTAAAAGCTGCTGCGGCATTAGAGCTGTTACAAGAGTCTGGGAAAATATTAGACACTGTGCTTGAAAATATGCCGGAGCATGCAAAAGAATCTATTTGGCAAGTGCAGCTGAGTAAGCTGGCAAAAGACATTCAAAGGCTTGGAGCGATTAATTTAGCAGCAATTGAAGAGTTTGACAGTCAATTAACGCGAAAAAACTATCTTGATCAACAAGATCAAGATTTAAATCTGGCGATTACAACGTTAGAATCAGCGATAGAAAAAATAGATAAAGAAAGTCGGCAGAAATTTAAAGTCACTTTTGATAAAGTGAATCAGGATTTGCAGTCCTTGTTTCCAAAGGTTTTTGGTGGCGGTAGTGCTTACTTAAGTTTAACCGATGATGATTTACTAGAAACCGGCATTACAATAATGGCAAGACCACCGGGGAAAAAAAATAGTACCATTCATCTATTATCCGGTGGAGAAAAGGCATTAACCGCTTTATCATTGGTATTTGCTATTTTTCGCTTAAATCCGGCACCATTTTGTATGCTAGACGAAGTGGATGCGCCGCTTGATGACGCTAATGTCGCCAGATTTTGTAATCTGGTGGAAGAAATGTCGCAAAGCGTACAATTTATTTATATTAGTCATAATAAAATTGCAATGGAAATGGCTAGTCATCTAGCTGGAGTCACTATGTTTGAAGCAGGGGTTTCACGTATGGTTTCGGTCGATATTGATGAAGCGATTGCCATGGCAGAAGTATCATAAAAATAGGCTAGGTAATGGAAGATAATTTCAGAAACGCATTAATTATTATCAGTGCTATTGTTATAGCAGCCATTTTTGTTCATGGCTTTTGGACAATTAGAAAAAATAAAAATCCGTATAAGTTAAAAACAAAAAATGAAAAAGTGGATCTTGAACCTCGTGGTTATGACAGTTCTGGCTTTGATCAAGATGGCGTCGGACAAATACGTGTCATTGGTGCAAATAGCTTAAATGAGGATGAAATTCCGTCACAACCAGCTCCCGCACCAGAGTACGATGAAGAGCCATTACCGGTGGATTTGGAAAAACCCTGTGCTGAGCATCCGGCGTTAGAACCTTCATTAGGGGATTTATCGGATATAAAAGAGCAACCGCCAGAAGACCGTACTCCGCCACCTGCACAAACCAGTGAGTTGGCACCGAGTGAAATGCAAGAACAAGAGCTACCAGTTGAACAGATTGAAGAATCCGAACCGGTTTATCAACAACCTGTGACTAAACCAAAGCCGGCACGCAAAAAGGTCAGTCATAAACGAGTGACGGAAAAGCTAAAACGTAATCAGATGGAAATTAACTTTGGTGATGAAGCCGGGCAATCACCGTCAATGACTGCGACAGATGAACCTAAAGCAGAACAGTCGGAAAAGTCTGATGTTGAACCTGAAGTGATTGTTGTGTCGGTTGTCATGCCGGAAGGTCAGCAAATATCTGGTGCGGCATTATTGCCAACGTTGTTAACGCTAGGGTTACGTTATGGTGATATGAATATCTTTCATCGTCATCAGGACAATGCCGGGAATGGCAAGGTGACTTTTTCTTTGGCGAACATGATGAACCCAGGAACGTTTGATCTTGATGCGATGGAAAGCTTCACCACTCAAGGGATCACTTTATTTATGACCTTACCGAATGCAGGTGATCCCTTTGAAGTATTTGAGCATATGATGAACGCAGCCAAGCAATTATCGATGGAGTTTCACGCCCAGTTACTTGATGATAAACGTAGTGTGATGACCAAACAGACGGAGCAGCACTATATCGGCAAAATTCGTGAATTTGAACGTCGAAGCCGCATCGCTTCTGCCTAACCGTAAAAATTAAACGCCTTAGCTATTTTATTGAAGGTTAGGGCGTTCGTTATCGATTAATTATGATATGAGTAACTTACCTGTGAACTCTGAACAAAAATTACGTGTCGACACACTCCACCAACAGCTTAATTTATATAATCATCAATATTACGTCTTAGATCAACCGACTGTCCCTGACGCGGAATATGATCGCTTAATGCGTGAGCTTATCGCATTAGAAGCTGAATTTCCTGAATTAAAAACATCGGATTCCCCTAGTCAGCGTATAGGTGGTGAGCCGTTAAAAGCGTTTAGTCAGGTGACTCATCAGCTGCCGATGTTGTCATTGGATAATGTTTTTTCTGAACAAGAATGGCAAGCCTTTGTTAAGCGTATCGCTGACAGGTTAAACAGCAATGACACACTAAAATTTTGTGCTGAGCCAAAGTTAGACGGTTTAGCCGTGAGCCTGCGTTATGAAAGTGGTATCTTTGTTCAGGCGGCGACACGTGGCGATGGTACAACCGGTGAAAATATCACGGAGAATGTTAAAACCATTAAGTCGATACCACTGCGCTTACAAGGCGATAGATTTCCTGACGTGCTGGAAGTGCGCGGTGAAGTGTTTATGCCTAAGGCAAGTTTTGAAAAGCTCAATACTGAGGCGATAAAAAAAGGCGAGAAAACCTTTGCTAACCCAAGAAATGCTGCGGCAGGTAGTTTACGTCAGCTTGATTCAAAAATTACCGCCAAGCGTAATCTAGCATTTTATGCCTATGGCTTAGGCCATGTTGAAACGAATGGCTCGGCTACGGAAGGCGAACAGTGGTTGGCTGACTCTCATTATCAACGATTATGTCAGTTAAAGCAGTTAGGTTTGCCAATGTGTCCAGAAGTGAAGTTACTTAACAGTGAGGATGAAGTCGATAGCTTCTATCAGGATATTTTAACCCGACGTGAGCAGCTTAATTATGAAATTGACGGCACGGTTTTTAAAGTGGATGACATTGCGTTGCAACAGCGACTAGGATTCGTTGCCCGAGCGCCGCGTTGGGCAACGGCTTATAAATTTCCGGCTCAGGAAGAACTGACTCTGTTAGAAGATGTGGAATTTCAGGTTGGCCGTACTGGTGCTATTACGCCAGTGGCTCGGTTAAAGCCAGTGTTTGTAGGCGGAGTGACTGTTAGTAATGCGACCTTACATAATCAGGATGAAATTAACCGCTTAGCGCTGAAAATCAATGATACCGTGATCATTCGTCGTGCTGGTGATGTTATTCCACAAATCGTCAGTGTCGTGCTTGATAAACGGCCAAATAATGCCAGGGATATCATTTTTCCTAGCAGTTGTCCGATTTGTGATTCAAAAGTAGAGCGCCTTGAAGGTGAAGCCGTACTGCGTTGTACCGGTGGTTTATATTGTGGCGCGCAACGTAAGGAAGCAATCAAACACTTTGCCTCACGTAAGGCAATAGATATTGATGGTTTAGGGGATAAATTAGTCGAGCAACTGGTGGATGAGGGATTAATTCAAACGCCTGTGGATTTATTTAAACTCACCGAACTTGATGTTAGTACCATGGATCGCATGGGCGCAAAGTCAGCGAAAAATCTTATTCAGGCCATAGCAAAAGCAAAACAAACCAGTTTACCCAAGTTTATTTATGCCTTAGGCATTAGGGAAGTCGGTGAAACTACAGCAGCGAACTTAGCTCACCACTATTTAACCTTTGACGCGTTAAAACAAGCGGATGTTGAGAGTTTACAAAACGTCCCTGATGTTGGTGAAGTGGTGGCGAAAAATATCGTGACCTTTTTTGCTCAGCCTCATAATGTCGAAGTTGTTCAAGCGTTACAGCAACAGATGTCCTGGCCGGATCTGGAGAAAAAAAGTGAAGACCAACAACCTTTGCTTAATCAAACCTTTGTTTTAACCGGTACGTTAAGTCGTATGGGGCGCAATGAAGCGAAAGCGCACTTGCTGGCATTAGGCGCAAAAGTTTCCGGTAGCGTATCTGCGAAAACTCATTATTTAGTCGCTGGAGAGAAAGCCGGCTCTAAATTGACCAAAGCGCAAGACCTGGGAGTGACGGTGTTAACCGAAGATGAAATGCTAACGTTATTTAAGCAGCATAATATTAGCGTATGAGTACATTATTAATCGAGTTAGGTCAGTGGTTTAGACCTTATCAGTATCAATGTGCCATGGCATTAATTGCCACTATTTTGGTGATATTCGGTAATGATATCAACGGTGCGATTAAGCAGTTAGTGCGCAAGCAGCACTTTATTGTCCGTACCGTTATTTTTGTTATTGTCTGCGCCATTGGCTATGGCTTAGCCACTGTATGGCTAACGGGACTGCTGTCGGCACAATTAGCTAAGGTTCCGGATCTGTATATTGTGCCTGTAGTCGTTCTAAGCTTTATTTCGTTAGGTAGTTATGCACAGCGGCAACGTCATATTTAATTGCTATCACCGGTTAGATAGTAATGAACGCATAAATAAATAATAAGGTTGGTAGTGGCAGAATAAAACCAAAGAGTAGGGTTTCACACCATTCAATGACCCGATAAAATTTAAACCACTGCTTATCTTGTACTTTGGATGAAGGTAAATCTTGGAAAAAAAAGATAAAGGCAGCCAGCACTAATGCTTGTAGGGCGCTAAAAAGAATCAATACAATCAGCCAAATAAGCAGTGTAGGTGTAGTTTTGACTACTTGGTACTCAAGTACCGCATATAAAAGAAAAGCACCAAGACTCCACAATAACAGCTTCCAACGATATTCTGCCAAGGTAATGGCGAGGGCGTTGAATATTTCAGGTGTTAACCATAATCTCATTTTTGGTTTTTAGTCCCACACTAATGTTAGGATAGTGACAATAGCATGAATTGACAGAGGTTCAGTATAATCAAATGATAAAAAATATTATTAACTTTCTATTAATTGGCATCCTGAGCTGTCATGTTAATACGACGTTCGCTAACAGCATTGCAGAGTATTTAGTTGAGCCTGATTCTAGCATCGTGGATGAAGCAGAAGACGAAGAACAACAGGTGACAGTGCGGCCCGGACATGCCCGCGCACTGGCTGAGTTAGCAAATGAGAAATATCAGGATATTGACTTTAAACCTCTGTTAATCACAGTGAAACGCTTAACAGATAATAAAGGACTTACGTATTTAGCCGGCGTGATTGAACGCGCTGATGTTGTTCAGTACCTTAAGCAGATGCAGCTTATTCTTGGTGACGATTATAAACGTTATCGCCAGCATCAGGCTGCCAGAGACCATGATTCGTTTCACCTGACCTTAGTTAACCCATATGAATATCAGGCGCTAACCGATAAAACCAGCATGATTAACCAGCGTATTAGAATTCAGCTTCATGGCTTAGGTCGCGTAAGTCAGGGCAAGAATACCAGCTATTTTGTCGTCGCCAGCTCTAGTGACGGTCAGTTTTTACGACAAAACTTGTTACTGGCTAAAAAAGATTTTCACGTCACCTTAGGCTTTTCTCTGCATGATATTCATGGTGTCGCTAAAAATAAGCAAACCTTAATTAAATAAATTAACACTTGTTTATATCGCTCGAGTCCTATCTGCAACGCTTACGCTTAGGTAATTGCACTGGCGTTGTTCTATTTACCTTAGAATCACTTCAATAAAATTATCAGCAACTTTATACGGACAGGCTTATGCTGGAATTTATTTCATCAATTTTAGCGTTAAAAGTTGTGATGATTTTGTGATAACTTCGTGAAGCATTGGCAATTTCTTATTTGCATACTGTGGAGGAAACCAAAAGTATAACAAAGGAAATTGCTATGAAAATTCGTGTTCTTTTTACTGGCTTGGCCTTGGCTGCTAGCGCAATGTTGAGTCAGGCACAACAACTTGACGTTACTGTGACTAATCTCACTCAGGGGATATATTTTACCCCGATCCTTATAGGGGCTCACAGTGATGACGTTTCACTTTTTTCTGTCGGTGAACAAGCATCTAGTGACTTACAAGCCATGGCGGAAGGTGGCAGTATTGCTGGCCTAGCTGAAATGCTGACTATGGCTGATGGCGATGTCATGGAAAATCCTGCTGCAGGTTTGCTTGCGCCAACAATGAGTACTTCTACCACTCTTAATACCACAGATGGCAACATGTATTTGTCAGTTGTCGCCATGATGTTACCGACCAATGATGGCTTTATTGGTTTAAATAGCTGGATGATCCCTAGTGAACCAGGCACCTATACCATAATGCTGAACGCTTATGATGCGGGTACCGAAGCTAATGATGAAATTATTAACGGCGGCGGTGCTCCTGGTGTAGCCGGTATTCCATTTGCTCCTGCTGATAACGGCGGTACAGGTGCTATGGGTGTCACTATGGAAGAAGCAAACGGTTATATTCATATCCATCGAGGTAACTTGGGTGACGATGACCTAGCCGGTGGTAAAAGTGATTTAGATAATACCGTACATCGTTGGCTGAATCCGGTCGCACGTATTACTTTAGTAGTTAACTAAGCAATTAGGAGCAGATGATGAAACTGATAAAATCAAACTTGCTGTTCGTTACCATTGCTTCGCTGCTAATGCTCAGTGCCTGTAATGACAGTGATTCAAAGTCAACGGATATGGACGATAATATGCCAGAGCCGATGCCAGTTAACTACAGTTATCAGGTAACGGTTAGCAATCTCACCTATGGTCAGCCAATGTCACCGGTTGCCGTCGTCTTGCATGATATGGGGGATTTTTGGCAGTTAGGTATGTCCGCTAGTATGGCATTAGAAAATTTGGCTGAAAGCGGTGATAACACAATGTTTTTACAAACCGATGATGTACTCGCTGGTGCATCGGGAGCGGGTATTTTAATGCCGGGTATGCGTGAAAGCATTAATGTCACTATTACCGATAATCAGCCGGCGCTGGTGTCAGTCGCTACTATGCTAGTGAATACTAATGATGCGTTTACCGGGGTGAATGCCGTTGATATTGCGAATTTGGCTGTCGGTGAAAGTATTTCGATGACGGTTGGTTCTTATGATGCAGGAACAGAGAAAAATACGGAATGGCAATCAACGATCCCAGGGCCTGCTTCCGGTGGTGAAGGCGAAGGATTTAATGCCGCTCGTGATGATCTCGATCTTGTAGCTATGCATCAAGGAGTGGTGACGGCGGATGATGGCTTATCAATGTCAGTGCTGGATCAATCGCATCGCTTTGATAACCCAACAGCAAAGATCACTATTAGTCGACTCGAGTAAATGTTATGCGAGTCCGTTAGGGCTCGCTCATTTTTTTGTTCCTGATTTTATTGTCTGTTAATGGTGGGGAACAAAATGGATAAGGTATTGGTTGTTGAAGATGATCAAGATATCGCTCAATTGTTACGGGTAAATCTTGAGGAGTTATCCTTAGTTGTTGATGTGTGTACTGACGGTGAACAGGCATTGCATCAATTGATGGAAAACGATTATCAATTACTGATTTTAGATATTATGCTGCCGGGTATTTCCGGGCTGGATGTCTGCAGAAAAATACGGCAACAAAAACCGGAGCAAGTGATCATGATGCTAACGTCGCGTAACAGTGAACTAGACCGAGTACTGGGATTGGAACTCGGCGCAGATGATTACATGACTAAACCTTTTAGTATACGAGAGTTACAGGCTAGGGTGCGTTCACAGCTTAGACGTATTCATTTGGTAGCGCAGCAACAAGTTAACGTGCAGCAGCAAAAAATGCCTGAGCAGTATTTAACGCTGGGGGAACTTCAAATTAATCAGCTTACCCACCAAACTATGCTGGCAGGCAGAGAGTTAGATCTCACTTCTACTGAGTTTGACTTGTTATTTTATCTTGCTTCTCATCCTGAGCAGGTTTTTTCTCGTGAGCAATTACTCAGTTCGGTCTGGGGTTATCATCACAGTGGCTATGAGCACACAGTCAACTCTCATATTAATCGTTTACGTAATAAGTTAGAGAAAAATGTCGCTCAGCCTGAAATCGTCCAAACGGTTTGGGGGGTTGGTTATAAATTTTCTAAACAGGGAGTTGCGGCGTGAGGCTGTCACTTTATCATCGATTATCTTTATCGTTGTTAGTGATATTTATTGCCATTAGTAGTGTCTTTTTTATTTGGGCCCAGCATCTTGAAAAACAAGCGAGGTATGAATCAGAGCAAAATTTACATTTATCGTTAGCTGCAAATATAGCTCGTGATAACCCGATATTGCAGCAAGGGGTTTCTGATCATCAGGCGTTAAAAGACTTATTTCATACCCTGATGGTATTAGGGCCGGCATTTGAATTTTACTTCCTTGACCCGAAAGGTAATATTATTACCCATTCGATTGCGCCATCATTAATTAAGCGTCATAAAATTTCGGTCATACCGATTAAGTTACTGACGCAAAATCAGGCACCGTTACCCATTTATGGCGATGATCCTCAGCATCAGACCCGGAAAAAAATATTTTCGGCAGCCCCGGTATTTAACGGTACTAAGTTACAAGGTTATCTCTATGTGATTGTTGCAGGTGAGCGTTATGAGACGGTGTTTACCCGACAGCAGTCTAATCGTCAATTGCAAATGTCTATGATGATGTTGATCGGCGCTTTAGTGTTTTTATTTATTGTGATGCTTGGTTTGTTTGCCTATTTTACCAAACCGTTAAGGCAACTCAGTCAAGATATTAAAGCGTTAAAAGCGGTGGGCTTTGATCGCTCTTTGGTTAAGTTAACCCACTGGAAAACTGACAGTGATAATGAAGTGCATCAGCTTGGTTGTGTGGTGGAACAAATGGCAGAGCAAATTAGTCAACAAATTTGTCTGCTACATGATAATGATAGGCAACGTAAAGAACTGCTGGCAGATATTTCCCACGATTTACGCACGCCACTCGCTTCGCTGCAAGGATATATTGAGACTATCTCGTTAGCAGCAGAGCATTTAACACCAGAGCAGCAAAAATATATCAAGATAACCTTAAGAAATGCCCAGCAATTAAAACGTTTAATCGATCAAATATTTGAACTGGCACATCTTGAAGGTGGCCAAGTTTCTATCAATTTGGAAACCTTTAATTTAGCGGAACTGCTGTATGATGTGATTGCTAAGTTTACCCTGCAATCACAAAAGAAAAATATTGAACTCGCTGTGGTACCGCCTAGTTCAGATATCATGGTGCACAGTGATATTGCCAAGCTTGAACGGGTACTGAGTAATTTATTGGAAAATGCTCTGCGTCATACCCCAGATGGAGGGAAAGTGATGTTAAAGATTACCGATAGTGATCATGGTCAGTGTCAGCTGGCGGTGATTGATAATGGTACCGGCATCAGTGAGGATGAATTGTCTTATATTTTCGATACCCGCTATCGGGCGAGTAATGCTACTCAAGGTAAAGAAAAGCATACCGGTTTAGGCTTAGCGATAACGAAAAAATTACTGGAATTACTAAAAACCGATATTAAGGTGAAAAGTCAGCTCGGGCAGGGCTGTGAATTTTCATTTAATATTCGGAAAGTGAGTTAATAATTAGCGGTTGTGGATTGAATAATTACCTCAGTTAAGTCATCATTTTAACCAGTATACTATCTCAGTGATTAAGGATCTCCAGTGAACAGCAAAATCTTATTATCGTCGGCAATTATCAGTGCCGTAATCGCGCTAAGTGGCTGTGCCAAATCATCAACCGGTCGCAATCAAATTACCCTGTTTTCTAATAGTGAATTAAATCAAATGGGAATTTCTTCATTTGAACAGTTAAAACAGAAAGAGAAAATTAGCACGGATAAAGCAACCAATCAGTTTGTGCAGTGTGTTGCCTCAGCGGTGACAAAAAATGTCCCTAAATCTACTCACTCAGGTGATTGGGAAGTGGTAGTTTTTGATTCAGAACAGGTTAATGCGTTTGCTCTACCTGGGGGAAAAATTGGTGTTTATACCGGGATTTTAAAAGTCACGGAAAACCAAGATCAGTTGGCGGCTATTATCGGACATGAAGTGGCTCATGTGATTGAACGCCACTCTAATGAGCGATTATCATCGAATCAAATCACTCAAATTGGCGCGGCGGCGGGCAGCGCAGTATTAACTCAGCAAGGAGTGGAAAATAAGGAAGCCTGGATGATGGCTGGTTTGGCAATTGCCCAGTATGGCTTTTTAATGCCTTATAGCCGGATGCATGAAAGCGAAGCTGATATTGTTGGTCAGAATTTAATGGCAAAATCTGGCTTTAAGCCAGCTGCGGCGATAGATTTATGGCGTAATATGGCGAAACAGTCGAAAGGGGCGCCACCGGAGTTTTTATCGACGCATCCGTCAAATCAAACGCGGATAAATGATTTAACTCAGCATTTAGCTAAGTCTCAGCAATTGTTAACAACCGATAATCGACCTAATTGTCGTAAACCAAAAAGTATTTAATCGATATATTATCTAGCCATTAGCTGATACCAGTTAATGGCTTTGGTTTCGTGGTGTTGAATAAAGTCGTTTTTTAACGCCATATACATGTTTGTGTCATGCTGACATTGGTGTGCTGCTTGCGTTTTAATCTTAGCGTATTGCTGCGCGACATTTGAATGAGCCAGTAAATAATCTCGAAATGCCCTGTGACGCATCAGATGCGGATCATTTTGGTTAAAGGCATGGAGATGGTGGCTGCGCTGGTTGTCACCTTTTTGGAAGTATCGACGTCCTGAAATACCGTTTTCGCCCTTGATATTATAGCCTAAGGCAACCATCTCGTTAGATTTAGTATCCAACCTATTTAGATCGGTTACTTCAACTAAGATATCGATAATGGGTTTAGCTGCTAGGCCGGGTACTGAAGTGCTGCCAATATGTTCAATATTGAGCGCAATATTTCCGATTGCTTGTATCAGTAAGGCTTTCTCGTCAGTGAATTTATTGACCCAGTCCGCTTGATAATCAACAACTGTTATTTTTCTATTGGTCATTTCTTGTCGAAAGTTTCTGCTTTAATGGAGGGCTTATTTGTGCGAGGCAAGGTTTCTTCTAAATCATTGAGACTTTTCTTACGTAATGGTGTTTTCGCACTTTTTTGAAAGGTACTAAAATTGCCGATGATCAGTACCAAGGCTATGATGATAAGGAGCGGGGCTATCCATTCACTCATTAGGGATCTGTCCTATGTTAAATACATATTGAGTTAAAATCGTATCAAGCTGTTTGATAATAACGTCTTTGCCCATTATATCATTGCTTTGCAGGTAGTGAGTTAAATCTTTACTATTAAATTGCTGCTGAAATTGTTGCGCCAGTGGAAAATAGGACAAATGCCAGGGTTCCGGTGCCACACCACCGCGGTATTTATCATAGGGAAAATAAAAGCCATAATCGGCAGCATGTTGTTGTAACCAATCACTTAATGTAGCAAATGGTCCACCTGCTTGGTATTCCCAAGGCTCTAGTTGCAGTGTTTTTCCGTTGGTTAATAATGATGGTGAATATATATCAATATCTGTACCCCAATGATGGCGACTGGTACCTGGCAGCGCAGAAAAGGTTAAAATCTCGTTTATACGTTCACTGTCCGGTAATTGTTCGATATTAACAACTTGGTTGTTAATATCTTTTACCGTCAGTTCGCCGTTAAATTTACCATTCCAAATGCTTAATTGTCGCTCAAATGAACGAAATCCGCTGGCAATTTCCAGCTCAATTCCATCCCGTTTCGCCTGCTGGCACAGTTGCTGCCAGGGAGTGACTACCGCCTGATGAATAGCGAGCTTATCGCTTAGCCAGCTAAGGTGCTGCTCACTTTGACCATAGAGTATGCTGTTGCTCATAAACTAGGTTAAGACCTTCACTAAGGTTTGATAATAGATATCCACTAAGCTTTCTAAATCATCGCATGACACAGATTCGTTCACCTGATGGATAGTAGCGTTACATGGGCCTAGTTCTACAACTTGAGCGCCAGTTGGTGCAATAAAGCGGCCATCTGAAGTGCCACCTGAAGTTGAAAGCTGTGTTTCTCGTCCGGTTACGGAAGTAATCGCATCCGCAACCGCATTGACTAAGGTGCCGGGTTCGGTAATAAATGGCTGGCCGTTAAACGTCCACTTGATATCATAATCCAGTTGATGTTCAGTGAGTACGGCATTGATTTTATCAACAATCTGTTGATCGGTCAGTTCAGTACTGTAGCGTAGATTAAACCAGGCATTTAAATGACCTGGCACCACATTGGTAGCACCGGTGCCGGATTGAATATTTGATAATTGAAAGCTGGTTTCTGGAAAATAATCATTGCCATGATCCCAATGCATTTGACTAAGCTCAGCTAACGCTGGCATTGCCAGATGGATCGGATTTTTGACATGCTCAGGATACGCAACGTGACCTTGTTTGCCGTGAATGGCTAATTCGCCAGAAATAGAACCACGGCGACCATTTTTAACGATATCACCAATTTGATGTGAGCTTGATGGTTCGCCGACAATACAGTAATCGATTTTTTCATTACGTGCTTCCAGCGTATCAATAACTCGAGTAGTGCCATTAATAAACGGACCTTCTTCATCACTAGTGATAAGAAATGCAATTGAGCCATGATGATCAGGAAAGTCTTTAACAAATTGCTCTGTAGCTATCACCATAGCCGCAAGACTACCTTTCATATCTGCGGCACCACGGCCATAGAGCATACCGTCTATAATTGTCGGTGCAAAAGGTGGGGAGTGCCATAATTCCAGATTGCCGGCAGGTACCACATCGGTATGGCCGGCAAAACAAAATACCGGGCCTGAAGTGCCGCGGCGTGCCCAAAGGTTCGTGGTATCTTCAAACACCATGGTTTCACAATTAAAGCCATAAGGGCTTAACAATTCACAGAGCAGCGTTTGACAGCCCGCATCTTCAGGGGTGACAGACATTCTTGATATCAATGACTTGGTTAGTTCAATGACCGGCGCGAGAGGTTTTTCCATTATTAAAATAACTCTTGATATTGCTCGGCTTTAAAGCCGATATGTAACGCATTATCTGTCATCAATAATGGCCGCTTGAGCAAGGTGGGGTGAGTTAAAACCGTGTCAAATAATACCTGTTCAGTAAGGTTGTTTTTGATTTCATCGGGTAGATTTTTATAAGTAGTACTGCGCTTGTTAAGCATTATTTGCCAGTCACTTTTTTCGACAAAGCTTGTTAACAGCTCGTTATCTAAGCCATCTCCTCTCAGGTCATGAAAGTGGTAAGTGACATTATTAGTGTCTAGCCATTTTCTGGCTTTTTTGACGGTATCGCAGTTCTTAATTCCGTAAAGTATGGTCATGGTTATATTACTTGGTAGTTGTTATTGCGCAGTGCAGTGACTGCATGATTTATCTTGTTTGATTTTACCAAGATATAATCGGTATCAAAGGTAGAAATCGCAAAAATACTGATTTTTTCATTCGCTAGTACTGTTGAAATACTCGATAGAATACCTGTTAGTGAAAAATCGAGCGGACCAACCACTTCCAGTGCTTGCCAGTCAGGCTCAACATCTTCACTGTCGATGTCGATATTACTAGGAAGCACAAGCGATGTCTCTTCAAAGGTCTTGGCAATAAAAAATATTGGCGCTTCAAATACTTGCTTTGGAATTTCCTTATCAGCTGCCACACTATGGATGGCAAAATTTTCATTTAATAGTCTTAACGTCAATGTCGACATAGCGTGATAATGTTTATTTGTTGGCTTTGTTTAACTATACCGTCCAAGGTTAGTGAATGCTAGGTGATGTGGAATAGTTTCTTTGCTGCGCTGTGAAATAACTGTTCTGTGATTTCGTGAAAACCATGTGTTTATCTGGTTTTAGCTGTCAAACTTAAGCTTTACAGGTGTTTGTTAGGTTTATTTGGTGAAAACATTAGTTGTTAATCGTTTTTATGTTTTATAAATGATATCCACAAAAGCTGTGGATATCATTGTGAGCAACCTATGCTTAGTTAGTTATCATGATGAAATATAAGAATAAAATCACTAGTGCGTTTTTTAGCTAGCTAATAATTGTACGATTTAAGATGTGAATTAAACGAAAATGTCAACTTGATGCAAGATAACGCAGATAATGAGTAAATATCTGTGTTATCTTGTTTGTAGCCGGGAAATTTCTTCAGTTTATTTGAGGAAATTATTGATTTTGCTTAGCCTGGATCGCCGTCAACGCTATGGTGTAGACGATATCATCTACCAGCGCGCCACGAGATAAATCGTTCACCGGTTTATTCATCCCTTGTAGCATCGGACCTATGCTGACAACATCTGCAGAACGTTGTACCGCCTTGTAGGTGGTATTGCCGGTATTTAAATCAGGAAAAACAAAAACGGTGGCTTGACCTGCCACTGGGCTATCAGGCGCTTTTTTCTTCGCGACATTTTCCATAATCGCTGCATCATATTGCAGCGGCCCATCAATGATGATATCCGGTCGTCGGGCTTTGACTAACTCCGTTGCTTTCGTCACTTTCTCCACATCTGCACCTTTACCTGAGCGTCCGGTACTGTAACTGATCATTGCTACTTTAGGTTCGATACCAAAGTTTTTGGCAGAATCCGCAGACTGAATGGCAATATCTGCTAATTGTTCGGCATTTGGTTCAGGGTTTATCGCGCAATCGCCGTAAACCAGTACTTGATCCGGTAATAGCATGAAAAACACGGAAGAAACCAAGTTACTGTCGGGGGAGGTTTTGATTAGTTGTAGCGCGGGGCGAATGGTATTGGCGGTTGTATTTACTGCACCTGAAACCAGGCCATCAACTTGACCCTGTTGTAACATCATAGTAGCAAGTACAGTATTATCAGTGAGTTGCTGCTGAGCGACAACTTCGGTCATGCCTTTGTGCTTTCTTAACTCAACAAATGGCGCAATATAATTATGTCGAATGGTGTTGGGAGCTGTTATCAGTAATTCGGCTGGTAAGTCTATCCCTTGCTGCTCGGCAATAGTTAAAATGGTTTCTTTATCACCTAATAGCTGGCAACGGGCAATTTTGCGTTCCACACAGATCGCCGCTGCCTTAATCGTTCTAATATCCGTGCCCTCCGGCAATACGATTAGTTTATTCGCGAAGCGGGCAAGTTCCGTTAATTTATGACGAAATGCGGGCGGCGAAAATTTCTCCAGTTCGCTGACATTGTCTTTTAAATGACTTAACCAGCTTGGGGAAATATTGTCAGCAATAAATTGTTTAACTTTTTCGTGGCGCTGCTGATCGTCTGCGGGAATTTCTGGATTAAAATTAAGTAAATGACGAGACGTTTGCCAGGTGTCCCAGGGCACAGAAAGCACAGGTAAGCCTGCTTGTAGTGCCTGTTTACATAAGCGCATAACCTGTTCATTAGGCTGATAACCGTTAGTTAATAATAAGGCCGCTAATTTAGTGCCGTTTAGTGCGGATAGGCAAGTAGCGATAATGATGTCAGTGCGATCTCCTGGAGTGACAATTAACCTGCCCGGTTGTAAATGACTCATTAAATTTTCGGCGCTGCGGGCACAAAAGCTGATGCTGCGGATACGACGATGTTCGATATCACCGGTATTTAATATGTCTGCGTCAAGATAATTACTGATATCAACAACCCGAGGTGCGATTAGATCGATTTCCCAGGCGATAGTGCCTAACAATTCAAAGTTTCGATGGTTAAAAATTGCCAGCTCATGCCACGGTTGCAGCGCTTTATTTTCACCGTATTCGTTTTCACGGGGTAAGAGGCCAAATTCTTCTTTATCAGGGGCATTAATTTTATTAATAATACAACCGATCAGTTTCTTGTTTTTTATGCCGCCAAAGCTGCCGGCACTGACTTCTAACCTGTCTTCAAATTCTTCGATACTGTCACTGTCTGGGGAAGCAACTAGCACGATTTCCGCGGATAATGCCTGAGCCACATCACGATTAATACGGGTTGCATAGGGTTGCCGAGTTGTTGGAATGAGCCCTTCAATAATAGTCACATCAACATCTTTACTGTATTTTTCACAGTTCTCGACAATTTGTTCTAGTACTACATCTTGTAGGCCGTCGCCCATTTTCTCTTCAACATCGCTTAATGACAATGAAAGCGTATGTGTGGATAAGGCAATGGTCTGATTTTTATTTGTTCGTTTATTACGTGACTGTTGGCTAATTGGCTTAAAATGACCAACTTTAATACCTTGTTGCTGGCAGGCATGAACTAAGCCGAGGGCGACACTGGTCAGCCCGACACCAAAACCAACGGGAATGAGCATAATTTTACGAGACATCTTACTTCGCTCCGTTTAATAATTGATAACTTTGCTCGGCGATCACCCATTCTTCATTAGTGGGGATCACCCAGCATGGGCGAGAGTTTTCTGTGCTGATGTTACCGGACTGGCCGAATCGACAATGCTGATTGGCCGACTGATCTTCAGTAAAGTTAAGTAGGGACAATTGCGCTAACACCTGAGAGCGAACAAACTGTGAGTTTTCACCAATACCACCAGTGAAAATCAACCCGTCCAGTTGCATAAAGCAGGGGACAAATGAGGCAATCATTTTTGCAATGCGATAGCAGAATATTTGCAGTGCTAGTTGTGCTAAATCATTGCCGTCAGCACTGGCCTGTTCGAGTTCGCGGCAGTCGTTGGTTAATTGCGACACCCCTAATAAGCCGCTTTCTTTGTTGAGTAAAATATTGACCTGCTCAAGGCTGTAACCAAGTTGCTCGACTAAGTGAAAGATAATGCCGGGGTCGATGCTGCCACTGCGCGTGCCCATCATTAAGCCTTCAAGCGGAGTTAACCCTAGGCTGGTATCGACACTTTTGCCGTTTTTTACTGCGCTAATACTACAGCCGTTACCTAAATGAGCGCTGATGAAATTGCATTGCTCTAATGGTTTATCTAGGATTTTTGCTGCATTTTTACAGACAAAGTAGTGGCTGGTGCCATGAAAGCCGTACTTTCTAATTCCGTGCTCTTTGTAGAGCGAATAGGGTAAAGCATATAAAAATGCTTTTTCTGGCATGCTTTGATGGAACGCGGTATCAAAAATAGCCACTTGTGGTAAGTTGCTAAATATCGTTTCGGCAGCATTAATGCCTTGTAAATTCGCTGGGTTATGCAAAGGAGCCAGTTTGGCCAGTTCATTAATACTGGTTTTGACTTGTTCGGAGATCAAGGTGGGTTGACTATATTTCTCACCGCCATGTACTACTCTATGACCAATCGCACAGATGCTGCTATGCAGTGATTGTTGTGTTAAAAATGCGACTAATGACTGAATCGCTGCCTGATGATCATAAGGGGAGATTAACGGTGTTGTTTGTTTAATTTCACCTTGTTTAAAGCTTATCAGGGCATCTTGAGTAAATAATTTTTCAGCCAGTGCGAAAAATATAATATCGCCATTAACGGGATTGATTAAAGAGCACTTCAGTGAGGAGCTGCCACAGTTGATTACTAATATATTGTTTTTCATGTAGATTATTTGAGTGTTCAGATTAACGTCAGTATAGGCCAGAATCGGCGTTTGATATTTGATTTGTTTCAATGTTTTCACGATAAAAGAGATTTTCGAGTTACCGCTAATTTATGCTATCTTTTAAGTAAGAGTTGTTATAATGTGACGCATTATGAATGTAGTAGAAATTGTAAAGTTGGGTCGCAAATATATGCAGTTGTGGCCAGAAAAGGCAGAATTAGCCAGTTATTTTGCCGAATATCGTTCTATTCAGGTGAGTCGCTTAGCCTGTCGATACTTGCCAGGTATTGCTATTTTTGTGTTGGTCATGCAATTATATTTAGGTGGTTTACCTCAACTGCCACAATCCATTGTTTACACTGTCTTTATATTAAGTGTTCCGATTCAAGCATTAGTAATGCTTGGAGTTAAAGCGGATAAATACTTACCTCCGGCATTGGCTGCCTGGTATAAAGAAGGGGTGGCTAAGATCAATCAAAGTGGCGGGCAATTAAAGTTATCTATGGGTAAGCCGCGTTATTTAGATTTAGCGCAGTTGCTACATGTAAGCTATGCTAACGCTCATCATCATTCTTAATTGTTAGCCACTTTTTATTATGTGAACCCTCACAAAAAGGCTGATTAGTACTTTTGCCACAAGCACACCCAAAATATTGTTTGTCGGACTCTACTGTGACTGCAAAAGGACGTTCTGCTGCACGCTTTGCCTAAGCCATATAGTCAACTCTTTGCGATATAGATGACGTTGAGCAAAGTCATTTTTGATACAAACGAATTAAAAAATCTGCCTGACAACTAAAATCTGTCATTTGCGCGAGGGTATGTTTAACCTGCTCAGATGCCTTAAAGGCAAAAGGGGTCATCGATAGCAAGTTAAGAATATCATCGCCTGTTGCTAAGTTCATTTGATAGGATAATTGCTGCTCTGTGACTAAGCGTAAGTGTTCAATCGGTTGTCTGGTGATATCATGTTCGTTAGCGTTTTGATAGATTTTTTCTTTTAATTCAAACAAATGACGTTTCGCAGGTGTCACGGTCAGCAAATAACCCGATGGTTTGAGTACCCGGGTAAATTCTTGCTCTAAAATGGGGGCATAAATAGAAAATAACCAGTCAAAGTGCTGATCGTGAAATGGCAGCTGCGACAAGGTGCCAACGCTAAAATGACACTGGGAATATTTTTTCGCTGCTTTTTTTATTGCTTCTTTGGCGATATCGATGCCATAAACCTGATTGTTATCTGTTTGGTGCTGATGAGTGTAATAGCCCTCACCACAGCCAGCGTCAAATAATGTGCCGCTGGCATTTCCATATTGCTGATAAGTTTCTACCAGCTTTTCAATCAGCGGTTGATAATAACCTTGTTCAAGAAATGCTCTGCGAGCATTGACCATGGCTTTGTTATCACCGGGATCTTTAGAATGCTTAAACTGTACCGGTAACAGATTGACATAACCCTCTTTCGCTTTATCAAAGCAATGATTGTTTTCGCAGCGAAACGTTCGTTGCGTAAGGGTTAAGGTCTGCTGGCAAATAGGGCAGCGATATTGGGCTGGCTTTGACATAAAAAATGATCTATTTGACTTGTTTGGTTTGAGCTTAGCAGAGGAAATAACTTCCCTCTGCATTATGTTTGGTTATTGAAACACTGACCAGATGGGCGCGTGATCAGACGGTTTTTCAATACCGCGTAATTCGTAGTCTATATCGGATTCAACACAGCTGGCGGCAAATTTTTCCGTAGCTAAAATCACGTCAATGCGCAGGCCACGGTTATCATCAAAACCACGTGAGCGATAATCAAACCAGGAATAACGCTCTTCTCTGTCAGGATGTAATTCGCGGAAGGTATCTTTAAAGCCCCAGTTCATTAAGGTCGCTAACCATTCACGCTCTTCCGGTTGGAAACTACATTTACCGGTTTTTAACCAGCGCTTGCGATTAGGTTCACCTATGCCAATATCTAAATCAATCGGCGAGATATTGATATCGCCCATCACTACAACATGCTCATCTGGGGTATGATGTTCATTTAAATAAGTCATTAAGTCTTTATAAAATTGGCGCTTATAAGGGAATTTGGTTTCATGAGCAATGTTATCCCCTTGTGGAAAGTACCCGTTTAGTACCGTCACTTTTTCATCAGCTTCATTAGTGGTTTGTACCATGATCATCCGTTTTTGTGACTCTTCCGTATCGGTTGGGAAGCCCTTAGTCACCACGTCAGCCTCTTTTTTACATAGCATAGCCACACCGTAATGGGCTTTCTGGCCGTGAAAATAGACGTGATATCCCATGGCTTCAACATCCGCTAATGGAAAAGCATCATCATGCACCTTAATTTCTTGCAGACCGATAATATCAGGTTGATGTTTGTCGATAATGGCTTGTAGCTGGTGTAAACGGGCACGTAGGCCGTTAATATTAAAAGAGATGATTTTCATCAAAATACCTGAATGGGAGAATTATTTTTGCCAGATGTTAGCACGAATATTTATTGAGATGAATGTCTTAGCTAAACGAGTCATTTGTTTTTGTTCTGCGCAACTAATTCAGGACACTTTTCTTAAGGAATTTTGTTCATAATCTATTGGCGACAGATCACCATTAGCTGAATGAAGTCGTTCTAAGTTGTAATAGCGCATATACGCCGTTACATCATTTCTCATATGATTACGAGTCGGTTGTGGCACTTTCAGTAACCAGTCATGTTTTAGGCTGCCGAAGAATCGTTCAACAACCGCATTATCCCAACACGCACCAACATCGCCCATACTGGATCTGATACCATAATTTGTCAGTAAATGACGATATCGCTTACTGGTATATTGTGAACCTCTATCCGAGTGAAACACTAGCCCCTTTGGTGGTTGGCGTAAGTTATAAGCTTTCATCATCGCTTTACTTACCAAATCAGTCGTCATGCGCTTATCAATATGCCAACCAACGATACGACGAGAATATAAATCCATAACAATGGCTAGATACATCCAACCTTCACCAATCCTCAAATACGTCACGTCACCAGCCCACACTTGATTTGGAGCGACAGGGTTAAAGTTCTGGTTCAACAAATTATCAGCAACAGCATCACTGTGCTTACGCTTAGTTGTTACCTTGTAGGCCACTCGTTGAGTAACCACTAAGCCAAGTGTTGCCATTAACTTTTGAACGCCATAATCACTGACATTAAAGCCCTCTCTGCGTAATTTCTTTCTAAGCTCACGATAACCCAAGCTATTTCTACTTTTCTCGAAGAAGTACTTTGCCTTTCGATATAAGTTCAGTTGCTCTGCTGTGATGATTTTAGCTGGCCGTTTGAGCCAAGCGTAATACGCAGAGCGGCTGATATTCATAATCTGGCAGAGTTTAACTACTGGAAATGCAGAAGATAGCTGCTTTATCGTTTTGTACGTTACTTGGTTTCCTTTAGCAGGAGGGCGCTGGCCTTTTTTAATATCTCTTTTTCCATCCTTAGCTCTTTATTTTCCTTGCGTAACCTCAGCAGTTCAGCCCGCTCATCGGCATTTAAACTAGCACCTGATTGCTCTGCTTCAAGCTTGGCTTTCCAGTTATAAAGTAATTTATCCGTGATACCCAAAGATGCTGCGGCCTTCGGTACGCTGTAGCCTTGTTCGGTTACTAATGCGACGGCTTCTTGTTTAAATTCAGCCGTGTAACTTCTGTTTATTCGTTTTGTCATTTAACACCTCAATAATTGGATTATATTCCATTATTAAAGTGTCCTGTTTGATTAAAGCAGATCAGTTTCAAAAGGGCGGTAAAACCAGGATTTTTCAACTAGACCATGCCTGTAAGATAGCGGCAGCTAGCCTCAACTTTTTGTTAAGTCGAGGCTAGCTAAGGTTAATCATTAAAAGAAAACTTGCACTTGATTGTCTTGAATACGGGTTTGATAACTAATAACCGAAAGTTGCTCATCGTCCAGGCATTTGCCTGTGGTCAGTGAAAATCTTTCCTTGTAAAGCGGTGAGGCGACAAATATTTCTCCCTCGCTATCGCCAATTATACCGCGATAGAGCACGTTAGCTTTACCTGCCGGATCCCAGTTGGTGATACTATAGACCTGATCATCGCTAGTTAGAAAAATGGCCAGTTGCTGCTCTTGCAGTAAGGCGCATACTCCTGAGTTCTTTACTAAATCTTGCTTGTGACAGATAGTTTGCCAGTTTTTTGCTGTGCTCATGTTGTCTTCCTCCTGATTAAGCTGGGTTTACTTCTGTGACTTGTTGACTATCGCTAATAGTGACAGTGTCAATTAACAGTCCGGCGGCGGCTTTTTCAGTTATGGTTGCAGGACGGATTTGTTCGCGTTCATTGACGAACTGAATGCTGGGATCTGATTTTTCTGAGTTAACGAATTGTCTAAAACGTTTTAGTTGCTCAGGGCTTTCTATTGTGGTTTTCCATTCACATTGGTAACTGTCAACCACAGCAGCCATTTGCTTTTCTAATTCATCGTTAATGCCAAGGTGATCATCAATTACCACTTTTTGCGCGTATTCCAGACCACCTTCTAAGCTTTCCAGCCATACTGAGGTGCGTTGTAAACGGTCCGCCATCCGAACGTAAAACATTAGATAGCGATCGATATATTTTACTAAGGTAGTATCGTCAAGGTCGGTGGCAAATAAATCCGCATGGCGTGGTTTCATACCGCCGTTACCACTGACATATAAGTTCCAGCCATTTTCAGTGGCGATAACGCCAATATCTTTACTTTGTGCTTCCGCGCATTCTCTAGTACAACCGGAGACCGCAAATTTTACTTTATGTGGTGTACGCAGCCCTTTGTAGCGGTTTTCTAAAAATATCGCCATCGACATGCTGTCTTGCACGCCATAGCGGCACCAGGTACTGCCGACACAAGATTTTACTGTTCGTAGTGATTTACCGTAGGCATGACCGGTTTCCATGCCGGCTGCAATCAGCTTTTCCCAGATATCCGGCAGTTGATCGACCCGGGCGCCGAATAAATCAATACGTTGCCCGCCAGTGATCTTAGTGTAGAGGTTATATGCTTTGGCAACTTCACCGATAACGATCAATTTATCCGGAGTGATTTCTCCACCTGGCATCCGCGGTACGATGGAGTAGGTACCGTCTTTTTGCATATTCCCAAGATAAACATCATTGGTATCTTGCAGCGGTAAGTGGTCGCTTTGCAAGATATAATCGTTCCAGATCGAAGCAAGAATCGATGCCACCGCCGGTTTACAAATTTCACACCCTATGCCTTGACCATGCTTTTCTATCAAGGTATCAAAATTACGTATTTTTTCTGCCTTGATAATATGAAACAGTTCGGTACGGCTATAGGCAAAGTGTGAGCAAATGTCTTTTTTCACTTCCAGTCCGCGTTTGGCAAACTCGCTATCGGCGACAGTTTTTAATAATGCAGCACAGCCACCACAGCCTGAGCTTGCTTTAGTGCTGGCTTTGATCTCTGCTAAGTCGGTATCGCCATTATCTATGGCATTGATGATGTCACCTTTAGTGACGTTCAAACATGAGCAAATGGTGGCGCTATCGGGCAAGGCATCTACGCCTAAACTCGGCTTTTCGCCTGAGCTTGGTAAAATTAGCGCGTCGGGGTCTTCTGGTAATTCAATGCCATTTAACGCGTATTGCAGTAATGAGTCATATTCGCTGGTATCACCTACTAATACTGCACCAAGCAGGTTTTTACCGTCCTGGCTGACCACTATTTTTTTATAGATCAGATCTCGGTCATTTTGATAGGTAAAACACTGAGCGCCCGGGGTTTTTGCGTGGGCATCTCCAATAGAGCCGACTTCGACCCCCATTAATTTTAGTTTGGTACTCATATCAGCGCCGGTAAAGCTGTCGCTTTCACCGTGAATATGTGCTGCAGCTACTTTTGCCATGCTATACCCTGGTGCAACTAGGCCAAAGATAAAATTATTCCATAGCGCACATTCGCCAATGGCGTAAATATCTTGCTCTGAGGTTTGGCATTGATTGTTAATAACAATACCGCCGCGTTCGCCAACGGTTAAGTCAAATTCACGGGCTAAATTGTCATAAGGGCGGATACCGGCAGAAAATAAGATCAAGTCAGTTTCTAAATAGCTGCCATCGGCAAATTCCATCCGATGAACACATTGCTTGCCATCGACAATTTGTTGTGTCGCTTTTTCGGTATGAACCGTGACTCCAAGTGCTTCAATTTTTCTCTTAAGTAACTGACCACCGGTAGAATCTAATTGCACCCCCATTAATTGAGGAGCAAATTCTACCACATGAGTTTCTAAGCCTAACTCTTTTAAGGCATTAGCAGCTTCCAAACCTAGCAGGCCACCGCCAACAACAACGCCCACTGTACCTTGGGCCGCAGATGCCTTGATTTGCTCTAGATCGTCTATGGTGCGATAAACTAGGCAATGGGGACGCTCTTTACCTGGAATTGGTGGTACAAAAGGATAAGAGCCCGTCGCTAAAATCAGTTTGTCATACGAATAGCTTTGTCCTTGTTCTGTGGTAACAGTTTTTGCTCTTTTATCAATATGACTGACTTTGGCATCTAAGTGAAAATTGACGCCAAGAGTTTGATATTGCTCAGCTGTGATTAACGCTAAATCGCTTTCTGTTTTACCGGAGAAATACTCGGATAAATGAACTCTATCGTAGGCGAGGCGAGGCTCGGCGGATAGTACGGTGATTTGGTAATCCTCATACTGGCTGAGTTGTTCGACAAAGTGATGGCCCACCATACCGTTACCTACCACTACGATTTGTTGTTTACTGATTGATTGAGGCTGTGCATTTAAATCCATAGTATTTGTCCTACTATATTTTGCTCTGCGCGCATTCATACTTACTTAAGGTGCGGTAATTTGCGTCGAGACAGAGTATTTTCGTTATCATTGCGTTACTTAGATAACTAAGAGCAAGCACAATGCCATTTGGAAATAGTTATAAATAACAGTAGGTTGAATGGTTTTGTTGTTTTTGTTTTAAGCTTTTTGCACTAGCTTGAACGAAATTTTGCACTAAAGCAGGGCGGCGTAGGATAGGAAATAAAATCTTTGCGACTGAATCTGGCGATCAGTCGTTTTTTTCAACGTCGAGGCCGATGATACGATCGCCAAATTTGTTTACTATGGTGATCTCGCCAAGACAGACGGCAAGAATACTTTTACCTTGTTTAAATTCCGGCGGAATAATGATACGACCATTTTCATTTTTCGGGTAAGATTTTGTTTCATGCTCTAAGATCAAAGAATCATCTTTATAATATAAAATGGTGACTGTGGTTTTAGTTGTTGGCATTATTCGAGACTACTTTTATTGAACTCTTTGATAATAGTAGTCAAGTATTGCCAAAGTAGTGAATAAATACGTGACATTATGATGTTTATATAATGGCAATATCTAATGACAAAGGGATCCCATGGATAAAATAACTGATAAAGGTTTAGTTAAAAATTGCTCCTATATTGATGGTCAGTGGCACACAAGTGATAAGCGATTTTCAGTGACTAACCCTGCTACAGGGGAAACTATAGCGCAGGTGGCAAATGCGTCGGTAAATGATGCTGAACAGGCTGTTATTGCGGCGCATAAGACGTTTGCCAGTTGGTCTGGTCAAACGGCAAATCATAGAGCAAAACTATTACGTAACTGGTTGAATTTAATCATTGAACATCAAGATGATCTGGCACGGCTACTGACGTTAGAACAAGGCAAGCCTTTAGCTGAAGCTCGGGGTGAAATAGGCTATGGTGCCGGTTTTATTGAATGGTTTGCTGAAGAAGCAAAACGAGTTTATGGAGAAACAATTCCAGCAGCGAGTCAGGATAAGCGTTTGCTGGTACTAAAACAGCCGGTAGGTGTGGTGAGTGCAATTACGCCATGGAATTTCCCAAATGCGATGATCACACGTAAAGCAGCCGCTGCACTGGCAGCAGGTTGTACCTTTATTGTTAAACCGGCGGAAATGACGCCGCTATCCGCGTTGGCATTAGCTGAGCTTGCCGAGCGTGCCGGTATTCCCGCCGGTGTTTTTAATGTGGTGGTTAGTGATGATGCGGTTAATATTGGCAAAGTGCTGACCCAGCATCCGCAGATTGCTAAGTTTACCTTTACTGGCTCAACCCAGGTCGGTAAAAAACTGGCAGCGCAGTGTGCGTTAGGGGTGAAAAAAGTATCGTTAGAACTGGGTGGCAATGCGCCTTTTATTGTCTTTGATGATGCGGATATTGATGCCGCAGTAAAAGGTGCTATTGCGTCAAAATATCGCAATGCCGGTCAGACTTGTATTTGTACTAACCGTATTTTTGTCCAGCGCAACGTGGTAGAAAAATTTACTAAACAATATAGTATGGCAGTGGCTGAATTAGCCGTCGGCAATGGTCTGGACGTTGACACTCAAATTGGTCCACTAATTTCATCGCAGGCGGCAGAAAAGGTTAAGCAATTGGTGGATAGTTCTGTTGCTCAAGGGGCTAATATAGCGCTTGGCGGTGATTTCAGTAATGCTGGAGCTTGTTTTTATCAACCAACGATTTTAACTGAGGTCAGTAATACGATGCCGGTGGCTCAAAACGAGATTTTTGGTCCGGTATCGGCGATCATTCCGTTCGATAGCGAAGCAGAAGTCATTGAGGCAGCAAATGATACTGAATATGGCCTGGCTGCCTATTTTTATGCACGGGATATCGGCCGGATCTGGCGTGTATCCGAAGGCTTGGCCTTTGGTATGGTTGGGGTTAATGATAGCGCTATTTCTAATGTTGCAGCACCATTTGGCGGCGTTAAGCAATCAGGTTATGGCCGTGAAGGTTCCAGACATGGATTAGATGATTATTTAGTGATTAAATATTTGTCGATGGGCATTTAGCAAGGATGTTAGCAGCCAGAGGTTATATCACCTCTGGTTTTGCAATTATTAAGGTGTGTTATGAGAGAGGTTAAAATAACTCAATATCATCGTCGTCTATTTGGTGGGCTAATTTTTCTTGCCTGAAAACGGCTAACGCTTCGCTAATTGGCATCCCGGAAATAACGTTATCGAACATTTGACGTTCTTCTTCCATGCTATATTTACTGCGAATGGATTCTTGCAGGTTTTGCCACTCCTGAGGGGAATACAATGATTCAGGATCTGCTATTAACACTGATAATGCACTTAAGCTGTTACTGACGTGATCTAAGCGTTGTGATAGTTTATCGTAAAACTGAAAGGCGATGATTGCGCTCTGTACTTTATCTAGACCAGCATCTGCTGAATTATCTATAATGGCTTTTATTTTTTCGTTTTGAGTTTCGTCGTTGTGCAAGTTATCCGTCGACGACTTAATATCGTTTAAGTTAGTTGCTAACGCAGTAAATGAACTTGATAAGGTACTGATCGAGGCATTGCCATCATTTAGTGATTGATCGATTTGTGCCACCGCCAGATTTAGCATCAAAATGGTTTCTTTTAACTGGCTCCAGTCGAGGTCCGGACGATATGAGGTAGATCCTGGATAGGCTGACATATAATTTCCTTATTATTGATGTTTAAAAGTCACACGCCCTCAGTATAGCTAATAATTTTTAGAATACCGCTCGGTATTATCTACCTGATTGAGGCGGCGTAGTGCGGGGCAGCCATTGCCACCATTGTTGTTCGTTATCAGCTGCGTCAGCTTTTGTTTGATAGATATCCCAAGTGACTAAAAAATCTGGGTCTGAAATTTTAATATTTTCAGCGCTGGTATGAAAATCCCCTTTAGGAGCGATAAACCAACAGGAAAGATTTGCCGGCAGTATAAATTGTGCGTTTGATGTGCTGCTAGTGTCTGTCGTGTTGTTAGTGGAGCTGGATACATTATTTGTTGTCGCCAGTGCCAGAGTTATACCTAAGTCGTTATCGGCTTTGAGCACTGTGCCGGCAAGTACGCTTTGTTTGACCAGGTTGTGTTGATGGTCAAAATAACTTAGCCCGACAAGGCATGTTTTTCCTAAGGTTTGTTTGATTGACGTTAACATGTTTTTGCTCTTTATTTAATGCAGGAACAAGCAGATAACTTGTTCCTGTTACTATTTTAACGGGTTAATGTGCTAATGGCGCGACACCTGTGGCGGGATTGTCAGCTAAGCCAATATCGCGGGCATGTTGTTCAAACGCTTTGTTTTTCCAGAAAAACGCCCCTGGCATAGTCGTTGGGATCACTAGTACATAAAACAGTGCTCGACCGATAACAGAGGTTAATGTACAAATTAACGCCGCTATTAACCAGGCTAGATAAAGTCCTGATGAAAGCTCAGTATTCAATGTCATCACTAACAGCGTTGCCGTAAATACCAGATTTAATGCTAACAAGGTATTTCTAAATAGGTAGCTTTTTCCAAAAGTCGTACATTGGATGTAATGAGCTGCACCGCCTTCGTTGCTGCTTCGATTCATATCGTAATTGTGCTTAAGTAGACCAATTGCTTCGATAACAAGACCGATAATAAAAACAGCGCCAAGTACGATTAATGCTTGTGTTAATTCATGCTCTGTCGCATTTTGCACAGTAAGCGTTGGTAGAAGCAACATCCCAGATATTATTGCGCCTAATGATAAACTGTTACCACTAAATGCCGTTGCGGTTTGGATGTGATGCCAAAATGGACGGGCTTTGATTTGATAACATTTGTTCATGTAATACAAACCGGCAGCGCCTGATACTACTGCAAAGCTGGCGCTAAATAGTGGTGCGTTTTCAACAGCGAAAGCTGACAACAGTTTTGCTAAATCTACACCTAAGCTTTGCTTAACTGTCGTTACCAGCCATTCATTGTGGGGGATTAATAGCAAGGCAGTTATACCACAGCCAATAGTAAACAATGTTAAGCCAAAGCCTTCACGCGCCATAGGTGAATATCGCAGGTTATTAAAGCCACGATAAAAACGCATCGGCTTACCTAAATGGGTAACACTCATTAATAGTGCAAAAGCGGTCATAGCGAGTGACAACAAGGTTAAGGGTAAAAACATATCAGAGTGAAAAAAGCGGACAAAGACATCAAAACCCAATATAGCAGCCAAAAAGCTGATGGCGAAGGTGCCAAATGCCGCTTGAGCAAATAAAGTGAATAATACCAGCGGGTTTTCACGGCTACTTAGTTTATCCAGGTGCCAGTGTTTTTCTTTTCCCGCTTTTTGATCTATTACTGGGCGATAGTCTCCATCTTGATCTTTGTGGTATTTCACCGGCATAGAGTCGGTACGGTTCATATCATCAGGCAAGGTTTTGGTTTGCTGAAAGCGAATATTGGGGTGGGTGATCTCAGGATCCGGGAAACCAGGAATGCTGGTTTTACATTGCTCCCGGTTTTTTGGCGTATTTTCAATGACACCAAAATCCAGTGCATTACCGACACAAGCAGAGACACAGGCCGGTTTTAATCCGACTTCTAAGCGGTCAACACACATATTACACTTAGAGACTCGACCTTTAACCGGATCGAGCTGGGGAGCGTTATAAGGGCAAACCCAGGTACAGTAACCACAGCCAAAGCAGGTTTCCGGATCTTGTAATACGGCGCCGTATTCTGCATGTTTGGTATAAGCACGAGTTGGGCAGCCTTTTAAACACACGGGATCATCACAATGGTTGCATGCCATGGAAATGTTCATGCGTTTATAATCCGGGTAAGAGCCACCTTCAACATAACCAACGCTACGAAAGGCAATGTGTGCCGGGTTTTCATTTTTTTCCGAGCAGGCGGCCTCACAAGCATGACAGCCAATACAGTTATCGGCGGTAAAAAAGAAACCATGTTGCTTATTACGGTTAGGGTTGCTACCTACTTCTGGGTTTTCATTAATAAACATCGAACGGTTTTTGGGCTTATCGGTTAACTCAACTAAGTCAATACGCTTGCCATAACGGTTTTCAATAGCATGCTCTTTATCGGATAAAAACGCATAATCCTGCTCTTGGGTTCTGATCTCCCAATGGCTTGATTGAGCTGTTGGTGCTTGTGTTGGTGTATCACTCATGGTCGCAGGATCAAAGCTGTTAACCATTGAGTCCATCGCAGGGGATTTCTTTAATTCTTGATTCATAATAATTCCTTAATCGCCAGAGCTAAAATGCGCGTCGTTCAACGTTAAGTTGTGCGGCTTGCTGCTGATCGACAGCTTCTATCCGCACTGAACACTGCTTAAACGCCGGTTGACGAGAATGCGGGTCGAGTAAGCCAAGGGTGAGACGATTGACACAATCATGAAAGTGAAACGGGATAAATACCATGTTTCTGGGCACTCTATGAGTCAGTTGCACCATGACTACTGCGTCGCCTCGACGGCTGGTTAAGCGAACATAACTTTGATGTTCAACGCCTAGTTCCAGCGCGGCGTCAGGATTCATTTCCATATAAGGGGTTGGGCTGAATTTATTACAATTACCGATTTTTCCGGTACGGGTGCGAGTATGGAAGTGTTCGACTACCCGACCACTGTTGAGCCAGAAAGGGTATTGTTGGCACGGCTGTTCATTATTATTAACAAACTTGATTGGCAGTAAGTTCGCTTTACCTGAGGCGGTTTGAAACTTACCGTCAGTGTAGAGGCGAGGTGCGCCTTTTAGTCCGGTATCGCTTTCACGGTATGGCCACTGAATACCTCTGGCCTGGATGATTTTTTCATAGCTCATGCCAGAGATATCTAATGTTCTTTCTTTTCCATAAGCATTACGACCTTTTGAAAGTTGCTTCATTTCTTCAAACGCTTGTTCCGGCTGATCCGGAAAATGAATACGTTTGCCGTTTTCAAATCGTTTGGCTAGCTGATTAAAAATCCAAAAATCAGGTTTAGCGTTAGCAAAAGGTGGCAGGGCGTTATCGATCAAATTGACTCTGCGCTCAGTATTGGTATGACAGCCTTGTTTTTCTGCCCATACCGCAGCGGGTAGGTAAACATGGGCGTATTGGTTCATTTCAACATCCTGATAAACATCTTGTACCACCAGAAAATCGAGTTTTTCTAATGCTTTTCGGATACGTCCGGTATTTGGCATTGAGGTCATTGGATTGGTTGCGACTATCCACAGGCCTTTAATTTCGCCGGTCTCGATCGCCGGGAAGATATCGGTTTCTGCTAGGCCGCGTTTTTTCGGAAAAAACTCGGGATCTATGCCCCAAAAATCGGCAATTTCTTGTCTATCCGTTTCATTTTCTAAATAGCGATAGCCGGGTAGGCCGGAGCAAGATGACCATTCTCGAGTGCCCATGGCATTACACTGACCGGTTATCGATAAGCTGGTGCCGCCTGGTTTGCCAATATTACCTGTGATCAAGTTAAGGTTATTGATGTTGGCAACGCCGTCAGAGCCGTGAGTTGACTGATTGATGCCCATGGTCCAGATACTCATTGCGGCTGGAGCTTTGGCATAAAGGCGGGCGACGGTGCGTATTTTGTCTTCATCAATACCGCAGATATGTTGCGCCGTTTTTGGGTCATAATCCTGCACTAACGCCTTAACTTCTTCAAAGCCTTGGGTATGTGCGTCAATATAAGCCTGATCTTGCAGGCCTTCGTTGATAATGACATGTAGCATGGCATTAATTAGTACACAATCTGTGCCCGGCGTAATCGGCAGATGAATATCGGCAAATTGCGCCAGCATAGTGACTCTAGGGTCAACTACAATGAGTGGAAATTTACGTTTTTCTAAAGCCTCTTTTAATCGCCAGTAAATGATTGGATGCTGCTCTGGCAGGTTAGAACCAAAGGCCATTAAACAATGGGTATGTTCAAAGTCATCGTAACAACCTGGTGGCCCGTCTGAGCCAAAGCTACGTTTATATCCACTAACGGCAGAAGCCATGCAAAGGGTCGTATTGCCATCATAGTTATTCGTGCCGATGCAGCCGCGCGCCAGTTTTCCTAAAGTGTAAAACTCTTCTGTTAGCAACTGCCCGGTTGAAATAATGGCAAACGCGTCGCGGCCATATTGCTTTTGTATTTTCTTTATTTGTTCAGCGGTGGTATCTAATGCGTTATCCCAGCTGGTTTGCTCAAATGGATGAAAATGTTTATCGCGAATAAGCGGCTCAGTGCCACGACCAGGGCTATTAAATAAATCATGCTCTAACAAGCCTTTGATGCAGAGCTTTCCGCGATTAACGTCGGCTCCGGCATGGCCGCGTGAGGTCACTAGTTTTTGGTTTTCATCAAGCCCTATTTCAATCGAACAGCCTGTTGAACAATAATTACAGGTGGTATATTTCCATTGTGCGACTTTTTTTGCCGGAATAGAGATAGGTTTTCTTTTTTTTCGCCCAAACAGCATAGCTTAGTTAATTTCCACAGTTAATGGTGCGTTTGCGATAAAACTGCAAAAACCAAACCATTTAAAAAACTCTAATAAAATCAAAGGAAAGTGCTTTTTTTACTCGCAGTGATTGAACTAAATCGGGGCTTGGTGCCTTCATTTGGTGCGAAGCAGGGGAGTTGATGGAATTATCGTCGTTAAATAATGACAGTTATTCACCGATAGATGAAATGCGTTGCAGCAACTTGTTTTATACCTTGAGAATAAATGTGCTAAGGTGGCTGTGGTGATGAAAAGTTTTAGCAAATAATAACAAGAGAAATTATGGAAGCCATAGCTATATTACAACCAGTATTTGTCGTTGCCTTATTAACGGTAGTGATCACTTTTCGTATGTATATTACCCGGGTTTCTACGATGAAAAAGTTACGTATTCATCCGCAAAAAGCACAAGATACCTCACACTTAAAAGCATTATTGCCGGATGAAGTGAATCGAGTTGCTAATAACTATAATCACTTGTTTGAACAGCCGACGTTATTCTATGTCGTTTGTTTAGCGATTGCTTTGCTTGGGCATGTTGATAGTTTCTTTGTTATTTGCGCCTGGTTATATGCAGGTTTACGCATTGCCCATTCCATCGTACAAGTGACCGTTGATTTTGTCTTGGCACGCTTTAGCTTATTTGTTTTATCCTGGCTGGTATTAGCGGCAATGATCATTAAAGAATCACTGGCGGTATTTACACTTATTTAGGGAATAAATATGTCTGAAAATAAAGGGAATGAAAAATATCCTAAAGAAAATGCAACTAACTATCTAGCTGTTGGTATCGCGGTCGGTGTTGCGTTAGGGATAGTCTTTGGTTCGAATATACAAAAGAAAGAAAAATAACTATTTGTTCATAGTATTTTGCTCTGTATTTCGTCGTTTTTAGCTAGAAGTTAATTACTCAGAATGGGTTAATAAGCTAGAGATATTAACAGTAATAATAACAGTATTGCTGAAACTCCTTGCCAGAAAATTACCGGATTTCGTTGCAATATAGGTTGTTTATTATAGTGTTCTATCGCACTAAGATTTGGCTTGTTAAGTTCCTGATTAAATTCTGAAAATGCCTGATAACGTTGGGCAGGATCAGGGGCAGTACATTGCTGTAATGTGAGATCAAGCCAGTAAGGTAGCTTAGGTCGAAATTGCTTAATACTGCGATACTGCCAGTCACTATAGCTAGTTTGTGTTACTTGCGCTCGTTGCATCGGTTTAAAGGGAAGCTCTCCACACAACATTTGATAGCAGATCACACCAAGTGAAAATAGATCACTGACGTGGTCTGACTGCATAGTAAGTAAAGTTTCCGGAGCGATATAATTCAGTGAACCTTGTGGTACGGTTTCTTGTAAAGTATTGGTATTTTCAGCTAATGAGGCAATTTTTGCCGTACCGTAATCTATCAGTTTAATGCAACCGAATTTGTCTATCATCACGTTGTCTGGTTTAAGGTCACGGTGCACAATTTCTAAGCGTTGAAAGGTTCTTAACGCTGCAATTAGTTGCTCGATAATGCTTCTGACCTGCGCTATGGTTGGTGTTGGATTGTCATGCATCCAGTCGGTTAATGTCTGCCCCTCGATATATTCACAAAGGTGGTAGAGAAAACGGCTGTTGTTACTGTCGCCGGTTACTTTCATGATGTTGGGGTGATTAATACGTTCGCCGACCCAAGCTTCACGAATAAAGCCTTGCAGATAATGGGGATCATCCTCAAAGTTCAACGACGGTACTTTTAATACCAACTTAGTGAAATCTTCAGGATTTTCAACCAGGTATAAATGGGAACGAATACTGGCGTGGATCACCTGGCAAACTTTATAGCCGTCCAGTTTCATTCCTACTTTTAGTGCCGGAGGTATGGTTTTGGCGAGGATATCACGCTCTACTTCAACCATTGCCCGCTGCGGGGTGTTTTCGACATAGACCAATAAGCAGCTGACATTATCGTGGCTACCATTCGCTATAGCTTGTGCAGTAATTTGCTGGCTGAGCTGTTCTAAATCTGCTGTGCTTGGCTTTGCGGTGAGCTGACTGGATAGGCGTTTTAATTCTTTCGCGCTGACAAAATCATGGACACCATCACAGGTCAGTAACAGTAAATCTTTGGCCTGTAAATCGATTTGGTGAAAGTCAACTTGTAAGCGAACATCTGCGCCAAGCGCGCGGGTTAGTACTAAATGTTGATTAGCTTGTTTACGGTTATGATCTTGGGTCAGTATTTCATATTCTTGCTGACGAAGTCGACTAATACGGGAATCACCAACATGGAAAATATAACCTGTGGTAGATTTTAACACTATGGCAGAGAAGGTGGTTAGCCACTGTTGGTTACTTGTTTGGTAGTGACTAGCAATACCACTGGCCTGGGCATAAAGCCATTGATTTAAGCTGTTGAGTACTTTGGTCGCTGATTTTTCCGTGGACCAGGTATCAGGGGTACTATAAAACTCCTGACTAAATTGCGTGACTGCCAGTTGTGCTGCCTGTGCGGCATTGCTGGCACTGCTAACGCCATCAGCAATTGCGGCAATCGCGCCTTTGGTGTTTAAGGCGCTACCTTGTGGATAGTTAACGGCAAAAGCATCTTGATTTTCTGCCTTTTTCCCTTGGCATGAATAACCACCAAAGCACAGCTGTAATTTTGCTGCTGTGCTTTGCTTATCAGTTAAGTGTGCTGACTGGTTGCTTTGTTTAGCTGACATTAATTAGCTCAATTGAACCATCTTCACGTACTTCTGTTATCGTGCCTTGTGGTTCTTCCATTAATAATAAGGTTATAAAGCCAACCACTGCGGTTAAGGCGATAACCAAAAAGAATGTCTGATATTCAACCATAGATAATACTGTCAGGTAAACTACGGCTCCAACATTGCCATACGCACCTGTCATACCGGCGATTTGACCAGTTAACCGACGTTTGATCAAAGGTACTGCCGCAAACACTGCGCCTTCTCCGGCCTGCACGAAGAATGAACACGCCATTACTGTTATTACCGCTAATACCAGTGGCCAGTTGCTGTTAATGGTCGACATGGCAAAATAACCGATAGCTAAGCCTGCGGTTAAGATCAGTAAGGTTTTTTTACGACCGAACTTATCACTTAACCAGCCACCGCCTGGGCGTGACATTAGATTCATAAAGGCGTAAAGCGAAGCAAGTAAACCAGCATAAACCATATCTAGACTAAACACATCAGCAAAAAATAGCGGTAACATAGAGACAACGGCTAATTCAGAGCCAAAGGTGGCAAAATACAAGATATTAAGTACGGCAACCTGTTTAAATTTATATTGGTGAATTTTATCTACCGGCTTGTGGAAAATATCACGATTGACCTTGTAGGTTTGTTTAAATTCAATCAAAAATAAGATAACTAATGATAGATAGGCAAGCATCGCCATAGATTCAGACAATAAGTTTACGCCGCTCGGTGATAACTTCCAGGTTAATAATGCTAATGCACCATACATTGGCAGTTTCATCACCAATAGTAACCAAAAATCACTGACGCTAGTCACCTCCATTGCACCGGTTTGCTTAGGTTTGAAATAAGTGGAGCCTTTTGGGGTATCAGAGACGTTAAAATACCAGACAAAACTAAATATTAAGCTAAGAATTCCTGTCAGGCCGATGGCATAGCGCCAGCCGTCTTCACCACCGAATATTAACGCTATTGCAGGTAATGACATCGCACCGGCTGCAGAGCCAAAGTTGCCCCAGCCACCATAAATTCCTTCTGCGGTACCGAGTTCATTAGCAGGAAACCATTCACTGACCATACGAATACCGATGACAAAGCCTGCACCGATAAAGCCTAGTAGAAAGCGAGCCAAGGCTGCCTGTTCAAAATTGTCTGCTAAGGCAAACATAAAGCAAGGCAGACTACAGAAAAATAGCACTAAGGCAAATGTTAGCCTTGGACCATATTTATCCGTTAGCATACCTATCAACACCCGGGCTGGTATGGTGAGCGCAACATTAAGGATCAGTAGGGTTTTTATTTCACTGCTCGTTAACCCTAAGCTATTACCAATCACTGCAAGTAAAGGGGCGTGATTAAACCAGACAACAAAGGTAATAAAAAACGCCATCCAACTTAAGTGTAGGATTTTTATCTTTCCGCTAAATGACCAAAGCTTAAATCCAGCTGGTTCACTCATAATTTTCTCCCAAAAATGAATTAAACAAATTGACTAATGGAAGAATTGCAAAGGAAGTGCCAGTAAGATAAAAAATAAATTTCATTTAATTAACAATGAGATAGGAGTGAGCCGTTTTATCTAACAAGAAGGGAGACGCACCTAAGGGGCACGAATGCACATTTAAAGTGCAAGTTGGAAGTTGAGTTTGTTTCGATAATTTGCTCTATATTGGCGCATTTGTGCGATTCTGGCTCAATTAAGTCCTTGTTATAGGAAACGTAACTTAACTAACTTTATGTTTTATATGTAAAAAGTTGTTTGGCATGGATATTGGTTGATTATTGTTATCTATGGTTTTTATATAAAGGTATGGCTTATTGTGAGGAAGATTAAATCGTCGACGATGAAAGTACAAAATATCATACTTAATGTACTGTTAGTGCAAAATGGACAAGATAAGTCGACTCGTTACATAAAAGCATTTACTGGTAGTTGTTATCAATTAGCAGAAGTGACTCAAGCTGATGAGTTTAATCTTACCATGGTGCAACAGCTTTCCCCTGATATCATTATTGTCGATGTTGCATCACCAACGAGCATGATCTTAAGTGAGTTATCGATATTAGCGCTTAACATGCCAAAGCCTGTCGTGATGTTTGCTGATGATCAGAATGATTCCATTATTAATGCCTTAGTCAAAGCGGGGGTTAGTGCGTTTATTGCTGGGGAGTTTAATCCTAACCGTCTGTTTTCTATTTTAAATGTAGCAGCTGCTAGGTTTACTGAGTATCAAAAATTAAAAAGAGAGTTGCAAACAACAAAAGAGAAATTGAACCATCAAAAAACAGTCGAACAGGCCAAGCTTTGGTTAATGGAAAATAAAAATTATTCAGAAAATGAGGCATATCACTGCCTACGAAAAATAGCGATGGATAATAGCCAGAAGGTTGAAGATGTCGCTAAAAATATCCTGGCACTTGCCAATATTGATAGAGGTGTTGTTGCAATATGAATGAGGTAACCAACGTACTACCAGAAATAAAAATAGGAATTATGCCACTCACTGACACAGCGCCCCTCATCGTTGCTCAGGAAAATGGCTATTTTGCGAAACATGGTCTATCGGTCTCGTTAAAGATGCAAAGCTCGTGGGCGTCATTAAGAGAAAACTTGCATAAAGGGCAGATTGATTGCGCACAAATGTTAGCACCTATGCCATTTGAAAGTCAGCTAGCGCTATCTAATCAGGCACAACCGGTGATCACGCCTTTTATCCTGAGCAAAAATGGTAATGCAGTTACTATTTCTTCATCTTTATATCGAGAAATAACCAAAAAACTTGGTTATCCACCTTTATTGCCTATGTGCGCATCAGTATTAAAATCATTGATCAAAAGTTATAAACGACAAGGACGTAAATTAACATTTGCTGTCGTCTATCAGCATAGTTGCCATTACTATCAATTAAAGTCCTGGTTGATTGCTGGTCAGGTGAACCCTAAAGATATAGAAATAGTGATAATTTCACCTTGTAATATTACAGCTGCACTAGCTGCTGGAGACATTGATGGCTTTTGCTCTGGTGAACCGTGGAATACGATAGCCGCAAGAGAAGGCAGTGGTTATACCGTCGTTGCAGCGCCTGATATATGGTCAAATGTTCCGGAAAAAGTATTGGGTTTATTGTCAACGTATTATGAAGCACATAAAGCGGAAGTCTTTAAGTTGATATTAGCGCTAATCGAAGCCTGTCAATGGCTCGAAGGAACAGCGAATAGATTTGAAGCGGCATTAATGCTTTCCAAAAGCTGTTATTTAAATACTGCATTAGAAAACATTGCTCCATCATTAATTGGCAGTGGCATTATTCATCGCGATATGATGCCAAGGGAACTCGCTAAATATCATCAGTTTTATCATTTGCATCAAGAACTCGGTAATAGTCCTGATATTGGTTATGGTGCGCGCATACTTAACTATATGGTTGAAATGAATCATATATCTTCCATACAGGCTAAACGCTGTAATATTGCAAAGATCTATCGTGCTGATATTTATCAGTCAGCCATGGCAATGTTATTTGAGCAACGACTCGCTAGATGTACCTAGTCATTAGTTGAATTGTTTTACTGCACTAGAACAGGGAAAACTTGCACTGTGATGTGTCATTTACCATTGAGTTTCTGCTGTTATTTTATGGTGCAACCACATAAGTTGTTGATATTTAATGATAATGATAACTTGGCATGATTGATGTTATATAATTCATTGTTAAACGTGTTGTTTGCATTGTTGCAAGGATAACGATTTAGCGACTAAAAAATTTGACGTAAAACTAATGGTACTACAACGGCGTAGTCATTTATTAGTTTGGCATAGTGGCCCATAACAGCTGAAACTTTTTCAGTGATGTTATGGGCTTTTTTATTTGGAGAAAATGTATGTTTAACTCACCGTTAAAAAGAATAAATAGGCACATATGTCACACTTTGATTGCCGGCTGTTGTGCTTTTTTTGCTCACTCAGCAACGGCCGATGAACTTGGTTACCCTGAAAAGGAAGAATTGCGATTTGGCTTTATCAAACTAACGGATATGGCACCGATTGCCATTGCCTATGAAAAAGGATATTTCGAAGACGAAGGGCTATATGTCACGATTGAAGCACAGGCAAACTGGAAAGTATTACTCGATGGTGTCATCGACGGCCGATTAGATGGTGCCCATATGCTTGCTGGGCAACCGATAGCTGCAACTATTGGTTATGGCACTAAAGGAGAGATCATTACTCCGTTCTCAATGGATTTAAATGGTAACGGTATTACCGTATCAAACGATATTTGGCAGCAAATGAAAGTCAATATCCCTAAAATGCCTGATGGTCGTCCAGTTCATCCTATTAAAGCAGATGCGCTAAAACCTGTGGTTGAAAAATATAAGCAACAGGGTAAACCATTTAACATGGGGATGGTTTTCCCTGTATCGACACACAATTATGAGTTACGTTATTGGTTAGCTGCCGGTGGGATCAATCCTGGGTTTTATGCCCCAGAAAAAGGTGATACCTCTGGTCAACTTGATGCCGATGTTTTGCTTTCCGTAACTCCGCCACCGCAAATGCCAGCAACAATGGAAGCGGGTACTATTTATGGTTATTGTGTTGGTGAACCATGGAATCAACAAGCCGTATTTAAAAATATTGGTGTGCCTGTCGTCACGGATTATGAAATTTGGAAAGACAATCCTGAAAAAGTATTCGGTATTACTAAAGCGTTCGCTGATAAATATCCAAACACAGCTATTCGTCTAACTCGCGCATTGATCCGTGCGGCTAAATGGTTGGATGAAAATAACAACGCAAACCGTCCTGAAGCGGTGAAAATTCTTGCTCAATCAAACTATGTTGGTGCTGACGCCAAGGTAATTGCCAATAGTATGACAGGAACCTTTGAATATGAAAAAGGTGATAAAAGAGCGGTGCCGGATTTTAACGTATTTTTCAGATATAACGCGACTTTTCCTTATTACTCTGATGCGATTTGGTATTTAACCCAAATGCGCCGTTGGGGACAAATTAGTTCGGATAAGCCAGACGCCTGGTATTTTGATGTCGCTAAGAAAGTTTATCGTCCTGATATCTACATTAAAGCCGCTAACTCTCTGATTGCAGATAAGTTGATCGCTGCTGAAGAGTTTCCAGATTTTACTCAGCAAGACGGTTTTAGACAGCCACAAACACACTTTATTGACAACATTGTCTATGACGGTCGTCATCCTAATGACTATATCAATAAATTTGCGATTGGTTTAAAAGCCGGAGACAAAATTTAACGCTTTATACCAAGTGAATTAAATATTTGCTCATTCAGCGAGAATTAAAAGGCTTAGAGGCAAGGCATTGATTGCAGCTAATGGTATTCCCTTATCAAAATCAATAACGCAGCATATCAGCCTTTTTAACTCGCCCTTCGGGAGCTTGTCAGGAAAGTGATAACTTTACAAATTGCTTTGATGGAGAATAACTACACCTGCATTAATTTGCTTTGTTCCCACGATCCTGACACAGCTCTGAATAGGTTAAATATTTATTTCAATTGGCATTAATTGGCGTCAATACAGTTTTAGCAACAGGTATTGACGCTGCTTTTAGCAATAGGAAGGATTATGACAGTATCTATTAAATCATTTGGTAACGACGGCAAATACTATCGCTTGCTATTGGCGGTGCAAGCATCACTTGCTAGTAAATTGAAGCGTTTATTACTGCCTGCTTTGGGCTTGTCGATGTTTATCCTTATATGGGCAATAGTTGCCAATAGTATTACAACATCTCTTGGGAAGTTTCCTGGCCCAGTTGCCGTGACAGAACAATTTTCAAGTTTGTATCATGAATACCAACAAGAAAAAGTAAAAGAACAGGCGTTCTACCTTCGCCAGGAAAAACGTAATGCTGCACGTTTGGCTAAAGATGAGAATTATCAAGTTAAGGTTCGCCAATATACAGGTAAAGAAACATTTTTAGATCAAATCATCACCAGCTTAGTAACCGTATTAAGTGGTTTTATACTCGCGGCGATCATTGCAATACCATTAGGTATAGCAATTGGTTTAAGCCGTTCACTTAATGATGTTATTAACCCGCTTATTCAGTTATTTAAACCCGTTTCGCCTTTAGCCTGGTTACCATTAGTAACTATGGTGGTCAGTGCGCTTTATGTCTCTGATGACCCTTTATTAGCGAAATCATTTGTTAACTCAATGATCACAGTAACTTTATGTAGTATTTGGCCTATGGTGATTAACACTTCCGCTGGTGTATCTGCTATTGAGCAAGATTGGTTGAACGTTAGTCGAGTCTTGCGCTTAAGTAAGCTTTCTCATATACAAAAAATAGTTTTGCCTTCTTCTGTTCCCGCCATTTTTACCGGTATGCGCTTATCGCTAGGTGTTGCATGGATGGTACTGATTGCAGCAGAAATGTTGGCGCAAAACCCTGGCCTTGGCAAATTCGTTTGGGATGAATTTCAAAATGGTAGCTCGCAATCACTTAGCCGCATTATGACCGCAGTTTTTGTCATAGGTTTTATTGGTTTTCTGCTCGATCGCATCATGTTAGGCCTACAACGATTCTGGTCGTGGGATAACGCTCGTGAAATTAGTTAATTAAGGAGAACTAAATGAGCGCAATTTTAAATATTAGTCAGATTGATATGGTTTTTCCCACACCCAAGGGAGACTTTACCGCATTAAAAAATGTTGATCTTAAAATCAATCGTGGCGAATTTATTTCACTTATCGGTCACTCAGGTTGTGGTAAATCAACAGTATTAAATGTTGTCGCTGGTTTGTATCAAGCAACCAAAGGTGGCGTGCTATTAAATAATAAAGAAGTCATAGAGCCAGGCCCCGAGCGAGCTGTAGTTTTTCAAAATCATTCATTACTCCCTTGGTTAACTGCGTATCAAAATATTGAGTTGGCAGTAAAACAAGTCTTTCAACAAAAAATGTCTGCTCTAGAGATGAAGCAGTGGATTGAGCACAACTTGCACTTGGTTCATATGGAGCATGCAATGCATAAACGACCTGATGAAATTTCAGGTGGCATGAAACAGCGAATTGGTATTGCTCGGGCACTCGCGATGCAGCCAGAAATTCTATTAATGGATGAGCCTTTTGGCGCTTTAGATGCACTAACGCGTGCTCATATGCAAGATTCATTGATGGAGATTCAACAGCAGTTGAATAACACAGTGATCATGATCACACATGATGTTGATGAAGCGGTATTACTTTCTGATCGAATTGTCATGATGACTAATGGCCCGGAAGCAACAATAGGGGAGATCCTTACGGTTGATCTAGCTCGGCCAAGAAACCGAGTTCAGCTTGCTAATGACCAACAATACAACGATTTAAGAGCTCGGGTTTTAAGCTTTCTATATGAAAAACAAAGAAAAGTCGCGCCATTAATTGGGAAAATCTCCCAAAGTAAAAACAGTAACGAAACGTCAAATATCGCATAACATAAACATAGGAAAATACTCTCGTGAAATTAAATAAATTCAATGTCATCACTTCGCTAATATTAACTCATTTTATTTCGTCGGCTTATGCGACAGATGATAAAGCAAAAGCTAATGTAAATTTTGATCTGCGTTATGAAGCGGTTTCGCAAGATAATACAAAAAAGGATGCGGATGCATTGACCTTAAGAACTAAGCTACAGTTTACCAGTGCGAGCGTTAATCACTTTAACGCAGTAGTAGAATTTGAAGATTCCCGCGTTGTTGCTGGGGTTGATGATTATAATAATACTTTAGGTAAAAACACCGATTATTCGGTCATTGCTGACCCTGAAACCACCGAGCTTGATCAAGGCTTTATTCAATACCAGGACCAAGGCATTAACGTGAAAGTAGGGCGTCAGGTACTGATCTTTGATAATCATCGCTTTGTTGGTCATGTTGGCTGGCGACACGATAAGCAAACGTTTGATGCCTTTAGTATAAATTATCAACTGTCGAAAAGTTTACAGTTAAATTATGCGTTTATAGATAAACGAAATCGAATTTTCTCCGATCAAAAAGATTTAGCTGCCAAAGATCATTTAATCAATGTTTCTTATAACAGCGAAGTAGGAAAAATTACCGCTTATAGTTATTTATTAGCAGTTGATGAGGGCATTGATAATGGCCTGGATACTTATGGTGTTCGGTTAGCGGGTAAAAAAGGTAAGTTCCCTTATGTTTTTGAATTTGCTAAGCAAAGCGCCGAGACAGCAGCCAATGATTTCGACGCCAACTACTTTAAAGCTGAGTTAGGATATGCCTTTGATAAATTAACCGTTAAATTGGGGGGGGAATCTTTAGGTAGTGATGGTGGTGATTATGGCTTTACTACTCCTTTAGCAACGTTGCACAAGTTTAATGGTTGGTCGGATCAATTTCTAGCTACGCCGAAGCAAGGCTTGCAAGATGTTTATGCTTCAATAAATGGTAAAGCATATGGAGGCGGCTGGAAATTAGTATGGCATGACTTTTCTGCAAAACAGCGATTATCAGGTGATGATGATTTAGGCACAGAAATCAATGCACAATACAGTAAAGCAATTACTAAGCAATATACCGTCGGAATTAAGTACGCGAGCTATTCTGCTGGCGATAGCGTATTTGCAAAAGTTGATACCGATAAATTGTGGTTGTGGTTAAACGCTAAGTTTTAACAGCTTGTAAAAGGTAGCTTGATGGCGGTAGTGATACCGCCGTTTTGCCTTATAACGTACCGAAAATTTTATCGCCGGCATCACCCAAGCCAGGTAAAATATAGCCTTGGTCATTAAGCTTTTCATCGATGGCGGCAACAAAAATATCAACATCTGGATGCGACTCGGTAAGTGCCTCGATACCCTCTGGAGCAGCGACTAAAAACAGCGCGCAGATATCGGTACACCCTGATGCTTTTAGCATATTAATACAGGCAATGGCTGAGCCACCGGTTGCTAACATAGGATCAATAATAATCGCTTTGCGTTCGCTGACATCACTGATGATGTTTTGATAGTAACTTTCAATAGCAATATCTACTTTGCCATTCGCATCAAGTTTAACTGAGTCGTCATTACGTTTTAAGCCGACCACACTGACTTTAGCACAAGGCAAAACTGCCAATGTGCCATCTAACATCCCCAAACCTGCCCGCAGAATAGGTACCAATGTTGGCTGTTTTTCTGCAAGCATAGGGGTGCTAATAGTGCCCGACCAACAGGTCAGTGGTTTTGCTTCAACCTTGAGAGAAGCAGTGGCTTCTATCGCTAATAAGGTTGCAAGTTCTTTAGTAAGTTCACGAAATGATTTCACTGAAATTTGCGCATCACGCAATAAGCTCACTTTATGCTGAACTAAGGGGTGAGTGCTGGCATAAACTGACATCTTATCTACCTTTAATTTTCATTATTGTTACTTTAGCGTATTTTTACTGCCAAACAAGTGCTTTAAAATGCGAACGACATAACGACTCGTAGCGTTCATTACCGCCCACTTCTATTTGCTCACCGCCGGTGACAACGTCGCCATTTTGATCGCGTCTGACGACAAAGTTGGCTTTTTTGCCGCAGTGACAGATGGTTTTTAACTCGACTAATTTATCTGCCCAGGCAAGTAGTGCGGCGCTGCCGCTAAACGTTTGTCCGAGAAAATCGGTGCGGATGCCGTAGGCCAGTACCGGAATTTTCAATAGATCGACAATATCGGTTAATTGCTTTACTTGCTCAGTTGATAAAAACTGTGCCTCATCGATCAACACACAATCAACTTTTTTCAGGTGATTAATCGTGCTGATTTGATCAAAGATATTGCTATCTTGGTCGAAGAGTTCTGCCTCGGCGTTGATGCCAAGGCGGGAAGCAACCTTACCTTTAGCAAATCTGTCGTCGATTGATGCGGTGAAAAGCACGGTATGCAAACCGCGCTCGCGATAGTTGTATGAGGACTGTAGCAGATGTGTTGACTTACCCGCATTCATGGTCGAGTAATAAAAGTATAATTGTGCCATTTCGTTTAACTAATTACTTAATATGCTGTGGTATCAGTGTTTGGTTTGCTATCGTTTATGGTGGCTAGTAGGTTAGTTAATAGTCCGCTGGCACCGAAACGAAAATGGGTTGGATTAAGCCAGGACGCCCCTAAGGTATCCATAGTTAATGCTAAATATTGTGCGGCATCATCAACATTACGTACCCCACCAGCGGCTTTAAAACCGACGTTAGGGTTGCTATTTTTTATTACCTCTAACATTACTTTTGCCGCCTCAATCGTGGCGTTAACCGGCACTTTACCTGTGGAGGTTTTGATAAAGTCGGCACCAGCAGCAATGGATATTTCGCTGGCTTTACGAATGAGATCGTTTGATTGTAATTCGCCGGATTCAATGATCACTTTTAATAATACTTGGTTGCCACAAGCACGTTTACATGCAGATATTAAATCTGCGCCAATTTGCTCATCCCCTGACATCATTGCCTTATAGGGAAACACCACATCCACTTCATCAGCGCCTAAAGCGACCGCTTCTGCGGTTTCTTTTACGGCTTGATTAATGTCAGTACCACCATGAGGGAAGTTGGTAACGGTTGCTATTTTGATACCTTGACTACCTTGAGCCGCTAATTGTTTTTTCGCAACAGTAATGTATTTAGGGTAGATACAAATGGCAGCTGTGTCGCCAGCCGTTGATTTTGCCTGCTGGCATAAGTTGATAATGTCTTGATCAGTTTCTTCGCCGGTTAAGCTGGTTAAGTCCATTAACGATAAGGCTAATTTGGCAATATCTTTTATTTCACTCATCATTTGTGCTCCTTATAAACTGAGAAAAACACCGGCAATAGCGGCGCTCATTAGGTTAGCTAACGTGGCAGCTATCATGGCTTTCATGCCTAATCTGGCAATATCATGGCGACGATTAGGTGCCATAGAACCGATACCACCTAATAAAATAGCAATAGATGACAGGTTGGCAAAACCACAGAGGGCAAAGGTGATTATCGCTTGTGTACCTGGGGTCAACGTATCTTTTATTTCAACAAAATTCACATAGGCAAAAAATTCATTAACAACGATTTTTTGACCGATAAAACTACCCGCATGCAGCATTTCATCCCAAGGTACGCCAATTAAAAAGGCAAATGGAGCAAATAGATAACCTAATAACCATTCAATCGTTACTCCTTCAAATCCCAGTAAACTAGCGGCATTTCCGACCAGCATATTTAATAATGCGATCAATGCAATAAAGGCTAATAGCATGGCACCGACATTTACGGCTAATTTTACTCCAGAAGCTGCGCCAGATGCAGCGGCATCAATGACATTTACGGGTTTATCATCAGCGTCACTTAAGGCAACATCGTCAGTTTGGATTTTATCCTGTTCAGTTTCAGGAATAATGATTTTCGCCATTAATAGGCCACCAGGTGCTGCCATAAAAGAGGCGGCTATTAAGTATTTCAGCTCGACCCCTAAACCGGCATATCCCGCTAAGATAGAACCAGCAACGGATGCTAAGCCGCCAACCATGATGGCAAATAATTCCGACTGCGTCATTTTAGCGATATAAGGACGCACTACGAGCGGCGCTTCCGTTTGACCGACAAAGATATTTGCGGTTGCTGATAATGATTCTGGTTTACTGGTTTTTAATAGTTTTTGTAATCCGCCGCCGATAATGCGAATGATCCATTGCATGATATTGAGGTGATAGAGCACAGCAATTAACGATGAGAAAAAGATAATAACCGGCAATACTCGAACGGCGAAAACAAAGCCGACGCCATTTTCAAACATAGCATCTGTGCCTAAGCCACCAAAAATAAAGTTAATGCCGGCTTTTGCACTATCAATCACTCCTTGTACGCCATTAGTGATTGATGCCAGAACATCTTTACCAAATGGCACATATAGCACAAATGCACCGAGTAATAGTTGCAAGCCAAAAGCAAATCCGACGGTTCGCAGATTGATCGCTTTTTTATGATTGGAAAGTAGATAGGCGGCCAATAAAATAGCGGCAATGCCAAATACTCCATGGAGTGCGCTTAAATTCATAGTATCCCCATACATTTTTATTATAATTTTATGATATATGTTGTTGAATAAGTTGTCTTATTTTTGCTTTAAGTACTTCAATTGCCATGCGGTTTTTCCCGCCTTTGGTGATCACTATATCAGCCCAGGCTTTCTCTGGCTCAATAAATTGATAGTACATAGGTCTGACCGTTTCTAAATATTGTGCAGTGATAGACTCTAAACTACGGCCTCGTTCTGCAGTATCACGTTGAATACGGCGAACTAAGCAGATATCGAGCGGTGTATCCATATAGACTTTAATATCAAAACAGTTTCTCAAGATCGGATTGGTAAAGAGTAAAATACCTTCTACCAGAATAATCGGGGTTGGCTGTATTAAACTGGTTTGCTTAGTACGAGTATGTGTTTGATAACAATATACTGGCATTTCTACCGATTGGTTATTAAGTAATTTCGTCAAGTGTTCAGATAATAACTCATGCTCAAATGCATTTGGGTGATCGTAATTGGTTTTTTCCCGCTCATGTAATGGTAAATGATCTTGCGCACGATAATAGGCATCTTCTTTTATAATGGTGATGCCTTGGGCGCCAAGTTCGGCGAGCAATTCGTCAAATATTGTTTGGGCAAAAAGTGTTTTCCCTGAAGCTGAAGCGCCGGTGATAGCGATAATGGTTGGTTTAATTGTATGCAATGCCTTAGCCTTAGGTCTTGGTAAATATCAAAAAAATCAGTAATAGTACTTATTATGAACGAATTAATGGGAAAGTCGCCAGCAATGATTAGCTTGAGGCGTAAATTATTACCGGTGAAATTCGATGTTCTGTTTAAGTACGCTATAACTATTTAACAGAAAGTGGTAAATTAACATAACTTGACTAATTGGTCATGAAATAATTTATTTAAGTGATATAGGTAGAGAAATGGCAAGAGCAATTATTTTGGTTATGGACAGTTTTGGTATTGGGCATGCACCTGATGCCGATAAATTTGGTGATGTACCGGCGAACACGTTTGCTCATCTTGCTCAGTATTATTATCAGGAAACAAAGCAACAAATTGCTTTGCCACATTTGGCGTCTATGGGACTGGTAGATGCCTGTTTAGCAGCGGGTAAGGAGCAATTCCCTATAGCCAATTATCAATTGGCGAAAGGTGCCTATGGTTATGCGGCAGAGATAAGTAGTGGTAAAGATACACCAAGTGGCCACTGGGAAATGGCTGGGGTGCCAGTGTTATTTGATTGGGGCTATTTTCCTACCACTACGCCATGTTTTCCAGAAAAGTTATTAAGTGAAATTTACCAGGCGACGGGAATTAATGCCGTGCTGGGCAATTGTCATGCATCCGGTACTGAAATTATTGCTCGTTTAGGTGAAGAGCATGTCAAAACCGGAATCCCTATTTGCTATACCTCTGCCGATAGTGTGTTTCAGGTGGCGGCACATGAAGAATATTTTGGTTTAGATAAACTTTATCAGTATTGTGAAACGGTACGTTCGTTATTAGATGATTATAATATAGGCCGTGTTATCGCTCGGCCATTTGTTGGAGAAACTAAAGAAGATTTTGTTCGTACCGGTAATCGACGTGATTATTCGGTCTTACCGCCATCGCCTACTGTGCTTGATAAATTAACCCTGGCTGGCGGTCATGTGATCAGTGTTGGGAAAATCGCTGATATTTTTGCTCATCAGGGCATAAGTGAAAAAACTAAGGCAACCGGTATTGATGCTTTGGTTGATGCCACTATTGAGCACCTGAAAACAGCACCGGAGAAAAGCTTAATTTTTACGAACTTGGTCAATTTTGATCAGGATTATGGTCACCGTCGTGATGCCATAGGTTATGCTGAGGCGCTTGAGGCGTTTGATCAACGATTACCGGAAATATTTGCCGCGATGCAAGATGATGACTTGTTGTTTTTAACTGCGGACCATGGCTGTGATCCTACCTGGCATGGTAGCGACCATACGCGTGAATATGTGCCTATGCTCGCTTATCATCACAATATTGCTTCCGTTGATTTAGGGGAAAGAAGCACTTTTGCCGACTTGGGACAAACAATTGCTGAAATGTTCGATTTACACCAATTGGATTATGGCAGCAGTTTTTTGCAAAAGTTGACCTTTAAGTAAAGAAAAACCGCGATTTTGCGTTATAATATACGCGGTTAACTATAATAATTGGTTAAAAAATATCTATCAGTCCTTGGGAGAGAACTAAATGAAAGTGTTCGGACGAACTACACTTGCAACTAGCGTGCAGGTGGCAATAATGGCAACTGCCTTTGGCTATTCTACGACATCGCTTGCTGAAGAAAGTAATGCAGAAAAAGAACAACAAGGTTTAGAAGTCATTGAAGTAACAGCTCGTAAGCGAGTGGAAAATGTTCAAGAAGTACCCGTTGCCGTTTCTGCTTTGCAGGGGGATAACCTTAATGCTTATAGCTCTGCAGCGATGGACATTCGCTTTATGAATGCCCGTATTCCAAGCTTGTCGGTTGAGTCGTCATTTGGCCGTACTTTTCCAAGATTTTACATGCGTGGCTTAGGTAATTCAGATTTTGATTTAAATGCCTCTCAGCCAGTGTCATTAGTTGTTGATGAAGTAGTGCAAGAAAACCCTATTTTAAAAGGTTTCCCGGTATTTGATGTCGCCCGCGTTGAAGCGTTAAGAGGACCGCAAGGAACCTTGTTTGGCCGCAATACGCCAGCAGGATTGATCAAGTTTGATTCAGTTAAACCTTCACAAGAATTTGATGGCTTTGTTTCGTTATCTTATGGTAGCAAAAGCACTTCTGATTTACGTGCTGCCGTTGGCGCTGGATTAACAGATAAATTATCTGCCCGTATTTCTGTTTTACGTCAAGACAGAGATGATTATATTGATAATGAAGCACCAGGTTTTGAGAAAAAAGATGTCTTAGGTGGTTATACCGATCAAGCGGCACGTATTCAGTTTTTATATGAAGGTGATAATGTTAATGCCTTATTTAATTACCATATGCGTGATTTAGACGGTAAGCCGGTGACATTCTATGCTAACGCGTTTAAATCGGGTAGCAACGATCTCGTCAAAGGCTTTAGTCGTGATAAAGTGACTCATGATTCTGCGGAACGTGCGACCCAACAAGTAGAAATGGAAGGTGCGAGCTTAAAGTTAGAGTTTGATTTAGGTGAGTATACTGTAACCTCGGTCACAGGTTATGAAAGTGCAGAGCTTTATTCACGTGCTGACGTTGATGGTGGTTATGGTGCGGTTTATGCGCCAACGCAAGGACCAGGTGTTATCACCTTAGATTCTGAAACGGCAGACGGCATTCCAGACCACTCACAAACAACGCAAGAATTACGTTTAACCAGTAATTTAAGTGGGCAGTTTAATTATCAAGTGGGTTTCTTCTACTTTAATGAAGATTTAACCATTGAAAGTTTCGCCTTTGACCCGTTATTTAGCAACGGTGCACAAACCGGGTATGTTATTCAAGAACAAGATACTACCGCTTGGGCGGTGTTTGGTTCATTTGATTATGACGTGAATGATAAATTATCAGCCACCTTAGGTTTACGTTATTCAGATGATGATAAAGAGTATAAAAATCAACGCACTAAAAGTCCATTGGCTTGGTTAGGTTTCCCAGATGAAGTCTCTGGCTCAGTGAACCCTAGTGATAGTCATGTCAGCTGGGATTTAAGTGCTACTTATAAGTACACTGACGATATTAATCTTTACGCGCGCATTGCCAACAGTTTTAGAGCACCAAGTGTTCAAGGGCGTTCATTGTTTGCACCTGATGACGGTATTTCAGTAGCAGACTCGGAAACAATTACTTCAGTTGAAGCGGGTGTTAAATCAGATATCTTAGATGGTTTTGGTCGCTTAAATTACTCGGTCTTTTATTACAACATGGATGACCAGCAATTAACATCGGTTGGTGGTGACAGTAACACTGCTCGATTACTAAATGCTAATGAAACGAAAGGTTATGGTTTTGAAGTCGATTCAGAATTCATGTTATCAGATAACTTTTTTGTGACTGCCAGCGTTAGTTATAACAAAACTGAGTTAAATGATAATAGCTTATCAGTACCTGTTTGTGCCTTATGTACTGTGACAGATTCAGTTGTTGATGGCCGCGCTATTGTTGATGGTAATAGCTTACCGCATGCGCCTGAATGGATTATGGCAGTGACGGCACGGTATATGAAAGAAATCGGTGATGGTGAGTTTTATATCTATACCGATTGGTCGTATCGTGATGATATCAGCTTTTTCCTTTATGAATCGAAAGAGTTCACTGGTGATTCATTGTTAGAAGGTGGTATCAGAACCGGTTATAACTGGTACAGCGGTGATAATGAGTATGATGTAGCACTCTTTGTTCGTAACATTACGGATGAGCAGCAAGCTATTGGCGCCGTTGATTTTAGTAACAATACCGCGATTGTAAATGAAGAGCGCTTTGTTGGCGCTGAGTTTAAAGTGAGCTTTTTCTAGACTGCTTTAACTTAATGTAAAGGAATTAAAAAGGGCTAACCTCGGTTAGCCCTTTTATGTACAGGATGTACGATATGTCGCGGGTTCATGGATGAACAGGAGCGTGTGTTCAGAAATTATTGTTATAAAATACTTTCTAACGTTAATTCCATCATATCTTTGAAAGTGTTTTCACGCTCGTCGGCGGAGGTTTGCTCGCCGGTTTTAATATGATCACTGACGGTAAATACTGCTAATGCTTTTTTGCCTAGTTCTGCAGCTACGCCATATAAGCCGGCGGCTTCCATTTCTACTGCTAAAATGCCCATGTTTTCCATGGTTTTAAACATTTCTGGTTGCGGGGTATAAAATAAATCAGCGGTAAAGACATTACCTACATGAACGGGCTTGTTGATTTTATCCGCGGTATTAACCACTTTTTGTAATAATGAAAAGTCAGCACTGGCAGCAAAGTCGCAGTGGTTAAAACGTTGACGGTTAACATTGGAGTCGGTACTTGCAGTCATACCAATAATCACATCGCGTACTTTAATATCATCACGTACTGCGCCACATGAGCCTATGCGAATGATATTTTCAACGCCATATTCTTTGTATAGTTCGGTGGCATAAATAGAGATTGATGGAATACCCATACCTGAACCCATTACCGAAATAGGTTTGCCTTTATAGGTGCCGGTATAGCCATACATATTCCGCACACGGGTAATGCATTTGGCGTCGTCTAAAAAATTTTCTGCGATAAACTTCGCGCGTAGTGGGTCGCCTGGCATTAATACCGTTTTGGCGAATTCGTTTGCTTTTGCTTCTATATGAGGTGTTGTCATGAGATATAACCTTAATTAAAAAATTTATCTCAGTAAGTTTCTAGCAAGTGTCTGATAAGACAACTTCTATCAAGGGTTTTTTACTGATGTGTTAAAGAGTCTATAGATTATGGACTATTTTAACTAAAAAAGCGTTCGACGATCCAGTGGTATGCGCTACCACCTAAGTAGATGCCAACAATTCCTGCGATACCGGATAAAACCGGAGGAGCGGGTAATGGCAATTTAATGACTGAGAAGATGAGCCCAACGATGGTGCCGGCGAATAGTGCTAATAAGATTTCTGTCATAGAAACTCCTGTATGTTAAGGGTGAATGTAAATTTTATTATTGTTTAATATCGAGCAAAGCTTGTTTTTCACTTGCTGAGAGAAAACTAGCCTGTAATGCATTTTTTTGCAACTGAGTAATTTGTTCATCAGTTAAGCCTAACAGCGATTGAGCAAGCGTAAACTCATGTGTTAATTCAATGTTTTCAACTGCAGGATCATCTGTATTTAAGCAGACTAATAAATCATTGGCTAAAAATGTGGTGATCGGGTGCTGAGTTAAATCATTAATAGTGCCTGTTTGGTAATTTGAGGTTAAACAAGACTCAATCGCGACATGATTATCACGCATATGATCCATAAGTTTTTGATCGTGCTGACAAGCGACACCGTGTCCGATACGTGTTGCACCAAGTTCGTTAATTGCTTGCCAAACGCTATCACTACCGGCTGCTTCCCCCGCATGCACTGTCACTTGTAAGCCAGCATCACGTACTTGTTTAAAGTGTTTGGTAAATAAATGACCAGGAAAGTTTCCTTCGTCGCCGGCTAAATCAACCGCAGTGATACTTTGCTGGTGAGCTAAAATAGCGTCTAATTCATGCTGACATTTTTCTACACCAAAAGTACGGCTTAAAATGCCTATCAGGTTGATCTTGACGTTAAAGTCTTGGATGCCTGAATTAACACCATCAATGACGGCAGCGACGACATCGGCGGTATTTAATTGGTGTGTTTTTGCCATATAGTAAGGAGAAAAGCGCAGCTCCGCGTAGTCGATGCCGGCGTGAAATGCGTCTTCAACATTTTCATAGGCAATGCGCTTACAATCATCTAAGGTTTTTAGGACATTAACTCCCCAATCCAATTTCTGCAAAAATGCTAATAAATCCGCTTCGCTGTCTTGAATTTGGACAAAAGGTAAGAAGTCGTCAAAATTTTCACACGGTAGTTGAATTTGATGTTGCTGTGCTAATTGCCAAATTGTTTTCGGGCGAATATTACCGTCTAAGTGACGGTGTAAATCAATAAGGGGTAATCGAGAGTTAACCATGTTTTATCAGATCCTTCGTTGAATTATTGTAGCCAAAAATCAATTGGGCGCGTTGTGATACCAAATCTATTAAATGTATTGCCAAAGGGCGAGTCTAAAAGGCTTATATGCCGCGTTACTTCTTTTGGCAAGGAAATAGCGATTCTCTTCAATCAATGCCTTGCCGCTAAGGCTTTTAATTCTCGCTGAGAGGGAAATCACTTAAAAAACTTAGTATTATTTATTATATCGTGTTTTTCTGAATTTATGTTGGTATTAGAGTAATAACACTGATAAATTAGTGCTGGGTTAATTATCTAGGTGTCTAGACGTACATTACAATAAAATTTACACATAAGTAGTATAAAGAGAAACAACTATGTTCTATCAAACCGACGACGTTCGTATTGAAAAAATCAAAGAGTTATTGCCTCCCGTTGCTTTATTGGAACGATTTCCCGCATCAGAAAAAGCGTCAAAAACGGTTTTTTCAGGACGTGCAGCGATCAGTAATATATTTAATCATCAAGATGATCGCTTGTTAGTGGTAATTGGGCCATGCTCTATTCATGATCCCAAAGCAGCACTTGAGTATGGTGAACGGTTAGTTCAGTTGCGTGAAAAATATCGTGATAACCTTGAAGTGGTTATGCGGGTCTATTTTGAGAAACCTCGTACTACCGTTGGTTGGAAAGGACTTATTAATGACCCTTATATGGATAATAGCTTTAAACTCAATGACGGGCTTCGTATAGGACGTAAGTTGTTGGCAGATTTAAATGGCATAGGTTTGCCAACTGCCGGTGAATTCTTAGATATGATCACACCACAATATATGGCGGACTTTATGTGCTGGGGGGCTATTGGTGCACGGACGACTGAAAGCCAGGTACATAGAGAGTTAGCTTCAGGTTTATCTTGCCCGGTTGGTTTTAAAAATGGTACCGATGGCACCATTAAAATAGCCATTGATGCTATTGGCTCAGCCAGTGCTTCTCATCACTTTTTATCAGTGACAAAATATGGTCATTCAGCGATAGTGCAAACCACGGGTAATAAAGATTGCCATATCATTTTGCGTGGTGGTAAAAAGCCAAATTATGATGCTGAGAGTGTTCAACAGGTCACTGAACAGTTGGCGCAAGCCAAGCTCAATACTAAAATTATGATCGATTTTAGTCATGGTAATTCCAGTAAGAAATTTCAAAATCAACTGTTAGTTTGTGAAAACGTGAGCCAGCAAATTGCCAGTGGTAATCAGGATATCTTTGGTGTGATGGTGGAAAGCCACTTGGTTGAAGGTCGACAGGATTTAGTCGATGGTCAGGCTGAAACTTATGGTCAGTCGATCACCGATGCCTGTATTGGCTGGCAAGATACAGAAAGGCTACTGGCGCAGTTAAATGATGCGGTGGCACAGCGAAAAGCGGTTTAAAGTAAATGATTACCGAGTAAAAAGCCGCTAATTTTAGCGGCTTTTTCATTTTAATCTTATTCCTTACTTGCCGGAATAAATTCCCCTTGTACTGGCTGTTTAATGCGGCCATTGACTAAGTTTTTTAGCCAGTCGATATAATCGTCTAAATTCATAGGCTTGGCATAGAAATAGCCTTGTCCAATATCACAACCAAATTTGCGTAACGTATCCTCATCAGCTTGTGAGTTGATGCCTTCAGCAACAACTTCCAGACCAAGTCCTTTCGCCATTTTTACCGTCGTTTCGGCAATGATTTTTCGTTTATTATCGTCGTTGACGTTTTCAACAAACTCTCGATCTACTTTTAATTCTTGAAATGGTAGGTGGCTGATTTGTGACATAGTGGAATAGCCGGTACCAAAATCATCGATGCTAATAGTGACGCCGAGTTCTGCTAATTCTTCTATGAGTTTTAATGCGTGATCGTTGTAGGCAAAAGACGCTGACTCAGTGAGCTCAAAGATGATTTTATCGGCGGGAATATTGGATGCGTCAATAATGTCTAAACATTGTTTAAAGAAATGTTTAGACGCTATGTCTTTACCGCTGATATTTATAGAAACCATATGGTTATAGCCATATTCTTCACTCAATATTGCTTGCTGTGCCAATGATTGTTGAATAACCCACAAAGTTAATTGATTAATCAATCCCATGTCTTCAGCAATGGGAATAAACACGGATGGTGGAATAAAGCCTTCTTTCGGGTGCTGCCATCGCAATAAACATTCACTGCTACAGACTCGTAAGGTTCGCAAATCGATCTGCGGTTGGTGATAAATATTAAGCTGGTTATTTTCTAATGCCTGTTTTAATTCTCCAGTGAGCTTTAATAAATAATTAGCATGATCGCTTGATTCGGGTTGAAAAATTGCCCACTTTATTGCGGTATTTTCACCTGAGTTTGCCGCTAATATGGCGTGATTGATCAATTGATGGCTTTTAGTGCCGTGCTGCGGGTAAGTGGCTGCGCCAATAACTGCGGACAATGGCAGTTTAATATTATCCACTTCAAAATTTTCATTGATCACTTGCTGAATCGAGTGGACTAGAGTTTCTAACGACTGTTTATTGCGTTTGTTGTTAAGAATAAAAATTAAGCTGTCATTGTTGATAAAGCAAAGCTTTTCTTTTTTATCGGTTAAAGGATAAATCGCATCGTTAAATTCAAATAACGATGAAAGTTTGATAAATAACCGTTGAAATAAATCGGTATTCATTGAGTCATCGATGTAAAGCGCGACTTTCTCAATATGCTCAGGCCTGACAACGATAACAGTGAAGTCCTGATTGGCTTGTATGCTTAGCTGATTAATAAAGCGTTCAATGTTAGATTTCCTCGGTAATCCGCTGGCAATGTGGTAGGTAATATCGGATAACCTGTCTTGTTCATGGCGTCTCATACGTTCTGCTAACGCAAATGCCATTAAGGTTACTTCAGCCATTACCGCAAATAGAAATGCGTTGCTGGTAATAAATGAATAACTAAGGTAATTAAGTAACACTAAAGGTTGGATTGCTGCTCCAGCAAGTAGTGGAAACCAGGATAAAACATAATATTTTGCCCAAGAAAAATCATTGCGTAATCGTCGAATTATTAAAAAGAGGGCAAACAAGTAAACTACTGGCTGTAATGAGAAAAACAGCTTTGTTTGTGCAATAGTATCTAAAGTCAGTGAATATAATGAGCAGCCTATAAGTGCTATGCAAAATAGTTTACCAATTCGGTAGGTGTGTTTACTTTGCTGATGATAACGGAGAAAAAATAAGGTAAAAGTTAATAAAAAAATCACCAGATAATAATCAATAAATAGCAGGTATTTATTAATAAATGCTTGAGTGTCGGTGGAAAATATTAGGTAACCAAAGCCGGTCAAACTTGATAGTACTAAGGTCGCACTAATGAGGTAGCCGATATAAATTAAATAAACACTATCTTTGATGGCAAAATACAGTACTAAATTATATAGCGCCATTAGCAGCACTATTCCGATAAAGGCACCGTAAATAACCTGAGTGTATAGCAGTCTATGGTGAAATTTTTCTTCTGCTAATACCATAACCGGCACATTAGGCGGACCATCAGTTTGAATTTCTAAAATAAATGTTCTGCTTTCTTTTGCTGCCAGTGACAAATCAATATGTGGGTATAAACGATTAATGGTGCTGTCTTGTGATTCTAACGGAAAAAGTTGCAGCCCAGATGATGTCAGCGGATAAATGTTAAATGTATCTAACAAGCTGTTATCAGCATATAACACTAGTTTTTGCAGCTGGTTAGTATTGTTTGTTAGCTTTAGCTGCAACCAAACGGTTTGGCTTGACAATTGATAGGGAATTTTATCTGGAGTTACCGCAGTAAAACTTGGTAACTTTTCACCGAGTTCTTTGATGGTAAAGCGGTTATCTGGATCAATTAAATAAGCGTATTTAGTACTTACTTTAGTATTTGCATCTGTGTCGTGCTCTATTAAGGTGAACTTTAAATAAAGGTTAAATAGCACCGTAGCTACGATTGCAAGAATAAAGGCAACGGCGAGCGTGCGGATAAAGCAAGAAATTAAATGCAATAAATGAGACACGAAACACTTATTTATTTTATCTGTATTTGAGCTAACTGTAGCAAAAATAACATTATTTAGGGAGTTTTTCGCAAAATTAATTTATCTCTGGTTACTATCAACAGTTAACCAATTCAATTATATTAGCGAGCGGATCAAATATGGCCATATATAAGAGTAGAAAATAGGATGGTAGAGCTAGATAAGCAGTTAGATTTTATAATGGAAATGGATTTACTGAAGTCAGTTTATCGTCAGGCATTGGTTAAATCAGATAATAATCGACAAGAAAATAGTGCTGAACATAGCTGGCATATTGCTATGATGGCATTAACTCTTCACCCGTATGCCAGTGAGCCGATAGACATTAATCGGGTGGTTCAGATGTTATTGCTGCATGATGTGGTAGAAATTGATGCGGGTGATACCTTTGCCTTTGCTGCGGACGAAGCGTTAGCAGGCCAGCATGCTAAAGAGCTTGCCGCAGTAGAGCGAATTTTCGGTCTGTTGCCTGAGCAGCAATACCAACACTGTAAAGTCCTATGGCTAGAGTTTGAGCAGGCTGAAACGGCTGATGCCAGATTTGCCAAAGCTATGGACCGGGTATTGCCATTACTACAAAATATGAAAAATAACGGTGGCAGTTGGCGTAATCATCAGATAAAAAAAACTCAGGTGCTTAACCGTAATAAATACTTAGCAGGATCTGCACCTGCTTTATGGCAGCATGCTTGCCAGCAAATTGAATTAGCCGTACAACATGGCTGGTTACTCGATCAATAGCTTGAATGAATCGGTTGATCCTAAGTAGAGCTAAGGTAGTTAGATGGAAATAGAAATAGATAAACTCGCCTGGTTATCTCTTCGTGATGGCAAGTGATTGTGCGTCAGATCAAAAGATAAAGAGTTATTTTATATACCTGGCGGTAAACGTGAGCTCGAAGAAAGCGATAAACAAGCGTTAACACGTGAAGTCAAGGAAGAGGTGTGTGTTGATTTGCTTGTTGAAACTATTCGCTATGCAAACACTTTTACTGGGCCTGCAGACGGTGAAGCGGATAATTCTATCGTTAAACTGAGCTGTTATTTTGCTGACTTTCAGGGAAAACTTAAGCCTGACGCAGAAATCGCTGAACTAGCATTTTTAAGTTATCAGGAGAAGAATCGCTGTTCAGTTGCAGCGGCAAAGGTGTTTGACTGGTTAAAAGCCCATGCACTATTGGAGTGATCCTGGTGATATTTTTCATCGTTGTTATTAAAAAGAGATAGTTTGCCTGTGCATTATAAAACACATGGATACTTAGTTCATATTCATCAACAAACGGTTATTCATAATGGCCAGCGTAAAAATATCAGACCTAAAACCTTTTCTTTATTGATAAAGTTTTTAGAAAATCCTTATCAGGTACTTTCCAAGCAAGAGTTACTCACCTCGATTTGGGATGACGTTGAAGTGCAAGAACAGGTCTTATTTCAAACAATTACCGAGTTAAGACAGGTTTTTGCTGGCGACCTGGTGATAAAAACACATCCGAGAAAAGGATATGCCTGGGTAGCTCCCGTAGAGCTGATAGCGCCTGAAACAGAAAAACGGTCTTTCTTTAAAGCAATGTTAGTGCGTTTGAAGTTATGGCGTTACCCGCTAACAGCTATCACTATTGTATTACTATTAATGAATATCAGTTTTATTTATTCTTCCTATTGGAAATCTGCTTCAACGGTGCAGGGAGAGGCAGGTGAGTCATCAGGTTCATTGGTCATTTTACCGGTTGAGAATCAAATCAAAGATAACGATCACCAATGGGTGTATTTAGGGGCGATGGATCAGCTGGTATCTAGTTTGCATTCTAACGCTAAAATAGCCGTGATGGATACTGACTATGTCCTTGAAATTTTAAGAAATGCTGATTTGTTATCGCAGAAATCTTCTGACAAGATTGCACGGATTTTTCAAGTTTCTGGCGCTGGTTTAATTGTTGAAACTCAGTTGTCAGGGGCAAGTCATCAATATCAATTAAAATATACATTACATTTTAAGAATACAGCTAAACGTGGTGTTATTTTTCAATCCAATGTTAACGAAGCGTTGAATAAACTGAGTGATAAAATAGCCTCATATACCGGTCAAGATGTGAAGCATTTAGTGAAAGGAGAACATTCTGACTTTGCTAATGAGCTAATGGTGAGAGCACTTGAATTTAGTGAACAGGGTAATCATCTGGCGGCAAGTAAAGTATATCAGGGGCTTTTACAAATAGAGCCGGATAATATTGTTGCTCGAAGACTCATTGCAGATACTTATATGGAAATGCATCAATTATCAGCTGCTGAAAAACACTTATGGTATGCAGAGCAAATCGCGCAACAAGAACATTCACCTGAATTGGTGAAAATTTATTATTTATTATCGTATATAGATTATATCCACGGTGATTTAGAGCAAGCTAAAGCAAAAATTGCGACGGCTAATCAATTTGCAACTGAACATAATGACTGGTTATATCGTGGCTTTATTGCTCAGCTTAACGCAAAAATAGCGATACAAACGCAAGATTATCAAATAGCTCAGCAATCTCTTGAAAGTGCATTAAGCTATTATGAGGTGATGCAATGTCCGGTAGGCAAAAGTAATACATTACTAGAGATGAGTTTCTTAGCTCATTTACAAGAAAAAAAAGCGCAGACTCAAGAATATTTTGCTCGAGCCAGTCAAATAATCAATCAACATCAATTAACAATATTACAACCTAGACTTTCTTGGTTTTCAGAAAAAGTTAATATAAATCATCAGTTTGATAAAATTTTATAAAGTTTTATTGTTATTTTTGGCCATGCTTTTGCAGAGTTATATTGCTTTTACAATTAAATGAAACTTTGGAAAATCAATGATAGCAATATTCACAAGTCTTACCGTCAGTAACCCGCTCATTAAAATGATCCAACGTGTGCTTTTAAGCGTGTTTTTATTAACCAGTTATTGTTCTCATGCCCAAGCATTAGAAAAATATCCTCTGGCTGAGATGTTAACGATCTCTTCAAAAGTATTGCATGAACAACGCAAAATAGCTGTTTATACACCCGCCGACTATGATATTACTTCAGATCAGTATCCAGTGATTTACTTGTTAGATGGAGAGCATAACCTACTTTATACCGCAGGGATCATTAGTTATCTGCAGAAAAACCAATTTATGCCTAAAGCGATTATTGTTGCTATTAATAATGTTGATAGAGTCAGGGATTTTACACCAGTACCGTCAAAAGAGCTTTATGGTTTACCTCAAATGGGCGGTGCTGATAATTTTCTTCGCTTTATTGCCGAAGAACTTAAGGGAGAAATAGCAAAGCGCTACCGCATTGCGCCTTATAGTATTTTAATTGGTCATTCTTATGGTGGTATTTTTTCTATTTATAGTCAACAGGTTAAGCCACAATTATTTAATGCCTATATTACTATCAGCCCAAGCCTGTTCTATGATGAAAGAGCATTGATCAAATCTGCCAAACAGTATTTTTTGCAGGAAAAATCCGTCACACCACAGTTTATGTATATGACTGTTGCTGATGAATACCCTGAATTTAAGCAAAGTATAGAGGCATATGTAAAGGTACTGAAAGAGTCGGCACCCGAGAGCTTCTCATGGCACTATCAAGAGCTACCACAAGAAACTCATATGTCATCGTTTCATTTAGCTATGTTTGAAGGGTTAAAGTTGCTTTTTAAGGGGTGGTACCTTAGTGATGTTGCTCAGCTGCTTGAGCATGGAAAATTTGAAGACATTAAAGTGTATTATCAAAAATTATCAGAGAAATTTGGCTATCGTATTGATGTGCCAAGCGAAACCGTTACCGCAGCAGGATATTACTTTATTGCCAACAAACGCATTGATGAGGCGATAGAAATATTTAAAAAGCAGGTTAATAAATACCCATTAACTGGTGGTGTATATTTCAATCTTTCACAGGCATATAAAGCGAATAAGCAGTCTGACTTGGCAAAAGAATTTGTATCAAAAGCTTGCGAAATAGGCACACAATATCAAGATTTAGGTACACCGATGTATTGTAATGTTGCCAAAAGGATGCGGCAGAACCATTAATTATTTTATTTATTATCAATATCAGGTAGTTATTCCTTACACAGTTGTACTTATTGTCTATCTACTTACTGTGTAAGGAAAAGCTTTGAGTGACTACTTGAAATTCTTGTCAGCTGTTATCTTTAGATTCCTCTTTACCTGCGTTAAAAAACAACCGAGAATAGCGGCTTAAATGATTAAAATAACAAATAAATGATTTACCCTGAATTACATGGTAAACCTTGGTAAATTACAGTAAACGCTTTGGTTAACATAATGAATTATAAAGACATAACTAGCATTCTCTTTGTCTGTATGGGCAATATCTGCCGTTCGCCAACGGCAGAAGCGGTGTTTCGCCATAAAGCGAAAGAGCAAGGACTCAAGCTGATGTTAGATTCTGCTGGCACTATCGGTTCACATGCGCGGGAAAAACCGGATCATCGAGCACAAAAAGCAGGGATAGCGCGCGGCTATTCGTTTGACAAAATTAAAGCGCGTAAAGTTACCGTTGAAGATTTTGACAAGTTCGATTTGATCTTGGCGATGGATGAACATAATGTCCGAGAATTGGCAAAAGTGGCCCCTGAGCATTTGATGACGAAAGTAAAATTGTTTTTGGAATTTGCTGAAAACTTCGAAGATACCGAGGTGCCAGATCCTTACTATGGCGGCGCCCGCGGTTTTCAGTATGTGCTGGATCTGGTGGAAGATGCCAGTGATGGGTTAATTAAGCAGCTAAAATAAAACTTAATAGAGCGTGCTGTCTTTATTATATGAGCATGAATAAAGCGGAATGATTGTACATTACGAAAAATATAGGGCATCAATTGATGCCCTATATTTTTGTTCGTAACGTGTTAAACCCGTAACGCTTTTTCTCCACGGGCAATACCTACGGCGCCGGAACGTACTGACTCTATAATTTCGGTTTCATGGGCCAGAGTGTTGATAAAAGCATTGATCTTGTCAGCATCACCAGTTAATTCTATGGTATAGACTTGCTTGCCGATATCGACAATTGAACCTCTGAAAATGTCGGTAATACGTTTCACTTCAGTGCGTGACTTATCATTCATTGCTAACACTTTCAGTAAAATAATTTCCCGTTCAACATGGCTACGTTCGGTTAAATCGGTGATCTTAATGACATCGATGAGTTTATTAACTTGCTTAACGATTTGCTCTAACACTCTGTCATCACCTTTGGTAGCAATAGTGATCCGCGACAAACTTTCATCTTCTGTTGGCGCAACCGTTAAACTTTCAATATTAAATGCTCGCTGGGAAAACAAACCGACAATACGTGATAAGGAACCAGGTTCATTTTCCAATAAAATAGCTAATATACGGCGCATTATGCTTTTACTCCTTTTTTGATCCACATATCGTCAATTTTTCCATGGCGTATTTGCATTGGATAAACATGTTCTAGTTCGTCAACTAAAACATCGACGAACACTAATCGATTTTTGATGGCAAATGCTTGTGTCAGTTTCTCATCTAATTCATCTAAGTGGTTAATTTGAATACCAACATGGCCATATGATTCGGCTAGTTTAACGAAATCAGGTAACGACTCCATATAAGACGATGCATGGCGTCCGCCATAAATCATATCTTGCCATTGGCGTACCATTCCTAAAGAGCGGTTATTGAGAGAAATAATGACGACGGGGAGATTGTATTGCAAACAGGTAGATAATTCCTGAATGTTCATTTGAATAGAGCCATCACCAGTAATGCAAATTACCGGGCTATCAGGAAACGCCAGTTTTACACCCATAGCCGCTGGTAGGCCAAAGCCCATAGTGCCTAAACCGCCCGAGTTAATCCATTGACGGGGTTTGGCAAATGGGTAGTATTGCGCGGCAAACATCTGATGCTGACCAACGTCAGAGCAAACATAAGCCTCTCCGTTTGTGATTTGATACATGGCTTCAACCACACGTTGAGGCTTAATTTTGCCGTCACCTTGTTGATAGCTGATACTTTTTTCAGCGCGCCAGCCATCAATTTGTTGCCACCATTGTGCTAATTTGTTTTTATCTGGGCTATAGTCGGTAGTGTTTAACTCTTCTAGCAGTTGTTTTAGTACTACATCAATTAAGCCAACAACGGGTACATGGGCATTAATTGTTTTAGATATCGAAGTAGGATCAATATCAACATGAACAATAGTGGCATCCGGACAGAATTTTTTCACGTTATTAGTAACTCTGTCATCAAAGCGTGCTCCTAAGGCTAAAATGACATCGGCATGGGCCATGGCTTTGTTAGCTTCAAGGGAGCCGTGCATGCCAAGCATGCCGATAAAGTTTTTATGGGTGCCGGAAAGGCCACCTAAGCCCATTAAGGTATTAGTACATGGTGCATTTAGTTTTTCCACTAATTCGGTTAACAGATCCGATGCATCCGCTAAGACAATGCCGCCACCGGAATAAATCACTAACCTCTCAGCTTGGGCAATGGTTTTTACCGCTTTGCGAATTTGTTTTGGGTGACCTTTTTTCGTTGGGTTATAGGATCGTAGTTTGACATCGGTATCAATTTGAAATTCACCTTTGTGATCCGGGATCAAGATATCCTTTGGTAATTCAACCACCACAGGCCCTGGTCGGCCTGACTTTGCAATATAAAAAGCTTTAGCAATAATATTGGGAATATCTTCCAAGTCTCGACAATTAAAACTATGTTTAACGATAGGACGGGAACAACCAACAATATCGGTTTCCTGAAAGGCATCGTCACCAATTAGGTTTGTTGGTACCTGACCAGATAACACTACCATAGGGATCGAGTCCATATAGGCAGTAGCTATGCCGGTGATACAGTTGGTCGCCCCCGGACCGGAAGTTGCCAGCACCACGCCAACATCGCCTGTTGCCCTGGCGTAGCCGTCCGCCATATGGGTAGCCGCTTGTTCATGACGCACCAAGATGTGTTGGAATTCATCTTGCTGGAAAATGGCATCATAGATGTCTAGTACCGTGCCTCCGGGGTAACCGAAGATATATTTTACTTCCAGCGCCGATAATGCTTTTACCACCATTTCAGCACCAGTAAATAACTGTTTTGTCATGAGCTTAACCTTTTACTTACCCTTATTGTTTGAGCCAAATAATAAAAAACCCCCGGTCTTTGCAGAGCGGGGGTTTTTATTAATATGTCTTATTTACTTTTTCTGTAGACAACACCAACCCCGCATTGGTTTGACAACCACTACGACTGAGAGCACGACATTGAGTACAGTTACGTTAAACATAAAATGAAAAAGTAATTATTTTTGATAACTCTATTTTTAAAGCTAAACCATGAGACTGTCAACCTCTAAATACAAATTGTCCGAAAAAGTTTATATCATTTCATTCTAATTTATTTATTTGTAATGAGAAGTCATTAATTTTTATGAACTTTAGTTAATTATACTCTACACTCTTAGTAAGTTATTTGATTAGATGCGCGCGAAATTATCATGTCGAAATTCATATTTAAGGAAGAGTCTGAAGAAGAATCTCAACAGTTAACGAAGAAAAATAATAAATGTTGGCGTATTCTCGTTATTGATGATGATGAGTCTATTCATCAGATCACTCGTTTAGTGCTTGCTGACGCTATTATAGAACATCGCTCTTTGGACATAGTCTCAGTGTATTCAGCAAAGGAAGCGCGTGAATTACTGGCAATTGATAATGACTTTTGTATGGCGTTCGTTGATGTCGTGATGGAAACGGATCATGCAGGACTCGAGCTTGTGGAGTGGATCCGAAAAGAGCTAAGAAATCAGGCAATTCGCTTGATTTTACGTACAGGGCAAGCAGGGACAGCACCAGAAGCTGAAGTGATCAAAGAGTTTGATATTAATGATTATAAAGAAAAAACGGATTTTACTGCTGGAAAAATGACCACAACGGTCTATGCCAGTATTCGTGCTTATCGCGATATTATGACTATTCAACGTAGTTTAGATGCCTTTAAGCAATTGATCACTTCCACTCATGACTTACTTAAAATCAGTCAGTTTAAGCCTTTTGGCTCAGCCGCATTAAATCATTTGCTGACGTTAATGGATGTCGATAGCTCTGCGCTTTATATCGCTAGAAGTCAGCGAGATTTTGATGAGGAATGCACTAATTTGATCCTTGCCTGTACTGGAAAGTATTGCAGTGAGTCAGACAGTTTAGAACATTCTGATATTAGTGAGGATGTTAAGCAGTTAATTCAACAAGCGTTTGATGATAAAAAACATTTTGCCGGTGATGAATATTTTGTCGGTTACTATGAAACATCACCTAATGCTTGTTCTGTACTTTATATTGAGTTTGAAGACGATGCTGAACATTTTAAATCTGGCTTAGCTGAATTGTTTGCAACTAATGTTGCTCTGATACTGGAAAGTTTAACTAAGCAACATGAAATCGAGCGAACACAAAAAGAATTGCTTTATATCGTTGGTGAGGCAATAGAGGCAAGAAGTAAAGAAAGTGGTGCTCATGTCCAGCGTGTCGCACTCATTTGTGAATTGCTTGCTCAAAAAATGAATTTAGACGATAAGTTTGTTGATGCGATTAAAACGGCGTCACCACTACATGATTTAGGTAAGGTTATTATTCCAGAGCTAATTTTACAAAAACCTGGCAAGCTCGATGACAGAGAGTGGCAAGTGATGAAGACTCACGCTGAGTTAGGGAAAGAATTACTGAGTAAATCACGAGCAAAAATTTCTAAAATTGGCGCAAGGTTAGCTCATTATCATCATGAGAACTGGGACGGTAGCGGTTATCCAGATGGTTTAACTGGTGAGGATATTCCATTGGAAGCAAGAATAATGGCGATCGCTGATGTTTTTGATGCACTAGGTTCAAAACGTAGTTATAAAACCCCTTGGTCAGCGGAAGAAGTTAAACAGTATATAACGGAACAAAAGGGCAAAAAATTTCAACCGGCATTGGTGGATATTATACTCGATAACTTTGATGAGTTTTGGGCGATCCGCAGCAGTTTACCTGACTAGGGGCTGTATGTAAGGGAGTTCATTATCTTATGTTACTTCGCTGGCTGGCGATGATCTCTGCACAATAGGCTACCAGGGTATGCGCCAAGCTAGGTAGTTGTTCAAGATCTATGGCATCAATCAAATTTTTTACTGCTAACCCCAATTCAGTGTCACCTTCTATTTTTAAGCGTCGTTGAAAAAACAGCGTATCTGGATCTTCTTTTCTACCGGCGATTAATAATAAATCATCACCGTTAGCATCAAAGCTGACATTTTCTTTTACACTGTTTTCTGGCGCCATGATCAATTGTTGATCTTGATAGCTTATCAGCCAAGTGATGCCGAGATCGTTTATGGAAATTCTTAACCAATGTCCTTGGAGAAATTCAAAGTCGCCATCGTTAATAGCCTCAGAAAAAACAGAATGTAGCACCGGTAATAACAGTGCTTTGTATAACGAATAAGGCACTCGTTTAAATGCTGGCCGTAATAAATTAGGTAGTTTGTCCAGTATGCGTGGTACTAACGTCTGTGGTAGGTCAGCTAAAGGGAATAAATTGCTCACGGCTTGCTCTTTTAATCATTACAAATTTATTAAGGAGGACTATGGTAGCAGCGGTGAAATATTTTGAGCTGTTACAGATCAAGTTTTGGTGATAATTAAGCTTAGATAAAACGGACGAAGTTTGTTTTAAGTCAAACATTATTTGGCTAAAAGTCGTTAAATTGCTGACACTTAATTTGCCAGTTAAAGAAGTGTATGGAATTACTATGTCCAGCAGGCAACTTACCTGCGTTAAAAACAGCGATTAATCATGGAGCTGATGCGGTATATATAGGGATGAAAGGTGATACCAATGCCAGACATTTTGCCGGGTTAAACTTTAATGAGAGTAAGCTGTTAACAGCAGCTGATTATGTTCATCAGCACGGTAAAAAACTACATATTGCTATTAATACGTTTGCTCACCCCGATGGTGAATCCAGGTGGCGTAAAGCGGTTGATGATGCCGTAGCGATTGGATGTGATGCCTTGATCATTGCTGATTTGGGGGTGCTGGATTACGCCGCTAATAAATACCCTGAAATTGAACGTCACGTCTCGGTACAGGCATCCACAACTAATATTGAAGCTATTCGCTTTTTTAGCGACAACTTTGCTGTGAGCCGAGTGGTACTACCTCGGGTGTTGTCAGTTCAGCAGGTGAGACAGCTAGCACAAAAAACGCCAGTACCTCTGGAAGTCTTTGCCTTTGGCAGCCTATGCATCATGTCGGAAGGACGTTGTTATTTATCATCTTATATGACGGGTGAATCACCAAACACTGTAGGAGCATGTTCGCCAGCGAAATATGTTCGTTGGCAGGAAACTGAGCAGGGATTGGAAAGCCGATTAAATGGTGTGTTAATTGACCGGTATCAGGCAGATGAAAATGCTGGTTATCCCACCTTATGTAAAGGGCGTTTTGAAGTGGATGATAATGTGTATCATGCCTTGGAAGAACCCACCAGTTTAAATACCTTAGCGTTGCTTCCACAACTAGCGCAAATGGGAGTGGTGTCAGTGAAAATAGAAGGTCGTCAACGTAGCCCGGCTTATGTTGAACAAATAGCTAAAACCTGGCGTCAGGCATTGAACCGTTACCAGCAGTCGCCTGATGATTTTATCGTTGAAAGTCATTGGATGGATACGTTGGCAAAGTTATCCGAAGGCACGCAAACAACACTTGGTGCTTATCATCGCAAATGGCAATAGTTGTTATATAAAAAAAGAGATATGAAGTAATGAAGTTTTCCCTTGGTGCCAGTTTGTTTTTTTGGCCAAAAGCACAAGTTGAGCAATTCTATCAGCAGGCGATGTCTAGTACTGCAGATATCATTTATTTAGGTGAAACCGTGTGTTCAAAGCGACGAGAGTTACGGGTAAATGACTGGCTCGCAATAGCGAAAGAGCTTGCGCAGTCGGGAAAGCAAGTGGTGATTTCAACCATGACCTTGCTGGAGTCGCCAGCAGAAATTCAGACACTCCGTAAATACTGTGATAATGGTGAATTTTTGATTGAGGCAAATGATCTGAGTGCGATACAAATTCTGCAACCACATAAACTGCCATTTGTCGCAGGGCCTGCCATTAACTGTTATAACTTATCAACATTAAAAGTATTATTGAAGCAGGGCATGATTCGCTGGGTGATGCCTGTTGAATTATCTGGAGACTGGTTAAGTTCGCTGTTACAACAGGCTGAGCAGGAATTAATTCGTCAGCAATTTGAGTGTGAAGTCTTTTCCTGGGGCTACTTGCCGTTAGCATATTCTGCGCGCTGTTTTACTGCACGCTCAGAAAATCGACCAAAAGATGATTGCCAATATTGCTGTATCAATTACCCACAAGGTAGGAAAATGAATAGCCAGGAAGGAGCGCAGGTTTTTACCCTTAATGGCATTCAAACTATGTCGGGGGATCAATATAATCTGGTGAATGAAGTACAAAGTATGCAAGAGATAGGCGTTGATATTGTACGCGTCAGTGCAGACAGTGAGCAGGCATTTGAAAAACTTACTCAGTTTAAACAACAGCTGAGCTCCCCGCAATATTATCCGTTAGATAAAAAGAGAGAATGTAACGGTTATTGGCATCAAATTGCTGGCATGGCGAATGTTGAGTAATTAACGAACAAATAAGGCAAAATAGCGGTTAATATTTTAGTGCGCAACAGTGTTTAAATTTTTTACCGCTAAGGCATAGACAGGGGGCATTTCGTTTTGGCGTTGGCAGGGCCTCATGATAGATAATATCACCATCAAGATAGCGCCATTGCCCATTTTCTTTAATAAAACGTGAAATTTCTTCCATCAGGCAAAATTGCTTACCATCTAAATATAACGCCTTAAAGTGAACTTTTGGTAAGTTTTCATGCTCACTATGCTTAATACTATCAAGGGGAGCAGTATCATTTGCCACTATGGTTAATTTTAACCATAGTGTTTGTTCAGCCCATTGAGTGATCTCATCAAGCGACTGATTTTTCTGAGGCTCGCAGGCATAACTGTCGTAAATGTATTGTGGATATCGAGCAGCATAGGCACTGTACCTTGAGCGCATTAACTGCTCTGGCGTGCTTGCGAGTTTGTTGCCTAAAATGATCGGTAGGCAACATTGTTCAAATGCATTTTTGTTTCCACAATAACAGCTCATTAATCTTCTTAAATATTTTAATGTAATTAATTAGTGCAATTGTTGCTGATTAGTTAACACGATACAAGCGGTTTTACCTTGTTGTGCGCATTGGTTAAGCTTGAACAGATCTTCATCTTTTAACTGGGTATTTGACAAAATCACCGCCGCACAATTCCCTTTGCACAGTGCGAAACCGAGATTTTCTAAATTCACTTTTCCGTTATATGAATTTACTTTTAAAATTCTACTGGTATCTACATGATGGGTCTTACTTAATTGTTCTAAAGATTGATCTTCGGGATCTATCATTAATATCCATTTATTATTTACTTTATGCTGTAAACAAATATCCGTGTATTGTGCTAACCAGCTTTGTTCATTATTGATATTTCTTACATCAATCCAGTTGTTGTTATAAGGAGCGCTTGCGTTCAATGATGTTTGAGTAAAAGTTAACATTTTCACAATACCTCAAAAAGATAATTAATATACTGTATATATAAACAGTATATTAATTTATACAGTAATGCAAGTGTAAAAATTAAGCTAAATTCAATTTGTTGTTAAGCTCTAGTGAGTGATGTTTGGTTGTAGAGTTAAAAGAACAGTGGTAATAAATTTATTAATAAAGGACTACCTGCAAGTGAGTTGTAGGTAGTTAAGTGTAGAGTTTTTAGAGACGTTATTAGCAGTTAGAAATTGCACCTTCTAGCGAAAGTAAAAGGTGCGTATTGAAAGGTAATAGTAATGTTAATTCAGGCGACTGAGCTCTTTTATTCTATCGCGAGTGAGCAAAATATAACATTTTTTATAGGCGGATGCGGCGCCTGTGCCAGGTGAAATATGCAGATATTGCCAGCGACAATCATTCTCACGATAAGTGATAAAGTTTCGCTGAGAGCGTTTAAACATTTCCAGTGCAGAGCGTCGTCCGGTGACAATGGCAAACTCTTCTAAGACAAATATTTGATTATTAATCCAGGTTTGCAACTCTTTATCGACAACATCTTTTACCAAATCTAGGCATTGGGATAGCTCAGAAGTGGTTTGATAGGATTGCTCACATTCATTAACCGTTTTTGCCTGAAATGCATGCGCTTTAGTAAATATCAGTGATAGTGCGAAACTTAGCATAAGTAAAAATTGATTCATCATTACGCAGGTAACACCTTTTTATAGGGTTTTACGGTAACGCGTTGGTAAACACCTGCGCTGATGTACGGATCGGTGTCTGCCCAAGTTTGTGCTTGTGCTAAACTTTCAAATTTTGCTATCACTAATGATCCAGTAAAACCAGCATCACCTGGATTTTCACTGTCAATAGCCGGACATGGGCCTGCAACTAATAGGCGCCCTTGCTGTTGTAATTGGCTTAAGCGGGCTAGATGTTTTTCTCGTACTTTCATTCGTAATGGCAAACTATTTTCAACATCTTCGCTATAAATTAAATAATACATCATAGTTCAAATTCTACTGGTTATCTTGATTTTTTGAGGTCTGTTCATCATCTTGTGGCAGATATTTATATAGGGAAAATACACTAACGATGGCAAAAACAATCGTTAAGCCCATTAAGCCAAAGACCTTGAAGTTGACCCAGGTTTCCTGAGAGTAATTAGAGGCAATGTAAATGTTTAATATTGCACAGGTTAAAAAGAACATTGCCCAGGCAAAGTTAAGTTTACCCCAGATATTCTCTGGCAATGGCAAGTTTTCACCCATCATGTCTTTAATAAGGTTTTTATTAAATACATGGTTACTGATCAACAACGCCAGTGCAAAAATGGCATTAATGACGGTGACTTTCCATTTGATAAAGCTGTCATCTTGCAAGAATATTGTTAAACCACCAAAAAGGGCAATTAAGCCGAAAAATATCCAGTTTCTTTTTGGTACTGGCTGTTTTTTGTAGAGGTAATATAAGATTTGCAGAGCAGAAGTTACAATGAGTGAGCCCGTGGCCCAATATAAGTCGCCAAATTTGTAAAAAACAAAGAAGATGACCAGTGGCAAATATTCAAAAAGTGCGTGCATATTGTCTTTAGATTGCTCAAGTATCCTGCAATTCTAACTAACCTATTGGTGTGAGCCAACTAAATTTTTGCTTAATTACTCGCAAGAGGCGCAACTGATTGCTGCGCTTCTTTATTTAGTAATCAATTAATTTTGCTGATAACCAAAAGGATCGTCAATGGAATAGGATGGTTCAGTAAACCATTTAGGACCTGTTTCTGTCATATAAAAATGATCTTCTAAACGCACACCAAATTCATCTGGGATCACTAACATAGGTTCATTTGAAAAACACATACCTTGGGCTAATGGGGTTTTATCGCTTTGTACTAAATATGGCCATTCATGGATGTCTAAACCTATGCCATGTCCGGTACGATGTGGACAACCGGGAGTTTGATAATCAGGTCCCAAGCCTTGACTAGCAATATAATTACGGGCTGCAACGTCAATATCACCACAAGGGCTACCAATTTGGGCGGCATCAAATGCTGCCTGTTGTGCTTGTCGTTCAATATCCCACATCGCTCTTTGTCTGTCATTGGCTTCGCCATACACATAAGTGCGGGTGATGTCTGAGTTATAACCTTCGATTTGACATCCTGTATCTATCAGAACGATGTCATTGGGCTCAAGTGTCTTCGGGTGAGCAACTCCATGAGGGAATGACGAGTCTTTACCAAATAATACAATACAAAAATAGGAACCAGCGGGGGCACCTAGCTTGCGGTGGGCCTGATCAATAAATTGTTCAACTTCTTTGGTACTGATACCTGGTCGTAAGATACGTGCGGCTGCCTTTTGTACGGTTAAAGTCATATCTTTAGCCTGTTGTAATAATGCAATTTCACTACTGGATTTTTGCATACGACAACCTGCGGTAATGTCCTTTGCATCGACGAGCTGGTAGTTATTAGATAATTTGTCGATACCATTTACGATAAAAAAAGCGGTGGATTCATCAAAAGCGATCGTACCTTGTTCAATACCCATCGATGATAAGGTATTAAGAAATAGTTGGTAGGGGCTTTCATGTTCTTGCCAAGGACATACTTTCCCCTTTATTTGCATGTATTGTTCAAGCGTGTTGATTTCAAAGTAAGGCGCTATATATTGAATATCACCAGATTGCGGAATAATTGCGCCCACCATACGTTCACTGGCGTACCAGCGAGTGCCGGTAAAATAATACAGGTTAGTACCGGCATTAACATAAGTTGCTGCAATATTATGTTGTTTCATAATCTCTTGCGCGCGAGCGATACGTTTTTGGTATTCCTGCGATGAAATGGGGGTTACATTGGTTGTCATATCTGACAGCTGTGCAAGTTCAGCTTCTGCGGTTGAGCCACCGACGCCTATTGTCATGGAAGTTCCTCAATGTTTTGGTTAACGATAAGTCGCACAGATGATACTGGGTTTTATGATGTTATACAATATACACAGGGGCAGTGATAAATAAGGCTGAGTTGTATTTTATCTTTCGCGATAACTTAAGCGCTGTTATTTCGCTGCTTTGCGTAATAATTAAATGTGCTTTTTTTGACCGATTTCTTGCGATAATCAAATAATATTATATCTTTCAATATAATGAATAAAAGAAATTCGGCCAAAGGAATGACAGGGAATGTTTATATTGCCCACGGAACTTACCATTGCAAATGTTGATGAATATCAATCATTATTTCTTGAATTTGTCGCTAGCCATAATGACATCACTCTAGATACCAGTCGTGTCAGCCTAATTGATACTGTGGGCATACAGTTATTACTTACGATGGTTTCTCATGTGGTGACGCAAAAGAAAACGCTTATCTGGCAAAACCAATCTTCCATTATTGAGCAAAGTATTAGGGCATTAGGAATTGATGAGCCTATTTTAGCGCCGTATTTCAATAGCTAGCATTGGCCGTATAGATGATTTTTACAATATAAGGAAAAAAGTATGTCTAAAGTATTGGTTGTTGATGACTCTAACTCAATTCGCGATATGGTGAGTTTTACCCTAAAAAGTGCGGGTTATGAGACTGTCGAAGCAAAAGATGGACACGAAGGCTTAGCCAAAGCACAGGCAGATAACTTTGACTTAGTCATTTCGGACGTCAATATGCCCAATATGGATGGTATTACTTTATGTAGTGAGTTGCGTCAGTTAGATGATTTTAAGTTTACGCCTATTCTGATGTTAACCACTGAAAGTTCTGGTGACATGAAATTAAAAGGAAAATCTGCTGGCGCTACAGGTTGGCTGGTTAAACCGTTTAATCCTGATAAGTTGTTGGCGACAATTAAACGAGTGATTCGGTAAATCATTATGAGTGTGGATCTCTCGCAGTTTATTCCTAGCTTTTTAGAAGAAAGTTTTGAAGGGCTTGAGTTAATGGAGTCGAGTCTGTTAACACTTGAGCAAGGAGATGATGAAACTATTAATTCAATTTTCAGAGCCGCTCATTCGATAAAAGGCGGAGCTGGTACTTTTGGTTTTGAGCATGTAACAGAGTTTACTCATTTAGTTGAAACCTTATTGGATGAAATGAGAGATGGCCGGCGGGCAATAGTACAACCTGATGTTGAGTTGTTATTAGCATCAGTTGATTGTATGCGTTCGTTAATCGAAGCGATCCGAGACGATGAACAATGTGATACCACTAAAATAGAAGAAACATCCAAGTTATTAACGATAGCGTTAAATCAAAAAGCAAAAATAGTTGGTACAGAAAAAAGTTCTTGCCAAGACGAGCAAACGCTTGAACAACGAAGTACGGCAACTACCTGGCAAATCGAATTTATTCCTGAACACCACTTAGTGCAAACCGGTAATGATCCGTTATTACTGTTTAATGTCTTGGCCGATTTAGGCCGTCTGACAGTAAAAGCTAATTGTAAAGAGCTTCCAGCTATTACCGATATTGATCCGAAAGAAATATATATTAGCTGGCAGTTAACATTAGTCTCGTCGGCAACAGAACAAGAAATCAGAGAAATTTTTGAGTGGGTTGAAGATGAATGTCAACTGAATATCACGCAAACAAAAACGGATATGTCGTTACAGCAACAGCAATTATTACCAGCTGAGGAACATAAATTAACGGATAGTGAACAAGCGAAAACCAATCAGGAAACGGTTAAAACTAACCCTAAAAATAATCAAAAAACAGCGGTAAAAGTAAAGCAGGATGTCGGTTCTATTCGCGTTGGAGTCGATAAGGTGGATAGCTTGATCAACCTGGTTGGGGAATTAGTGATCACCCAGTCAATGTTATCCGAACTCGGTAACGATTTTGATTTAAGTAAAATAGACCGCTTAACTTCTGGTTTAGAGCAACTGTTACAAAACACCAAAGAATTACAAGAAAGCGTGATGCGTATTCGGATGTTACCGATTAGTTTTGCTTTTAATCGCTTTCCTCGTTTGATCCATGATTTGTCGAATAAAATGGGCAAAGAAATTGAACTGATTATTAAGGGTGAACATACGGAATTAGATAAAACGGTAATGGAGCAAATAGGCGATCCATTAACGCATTTGGTGAGAAACGCTGTTGATCATGGCATTGAAGCGGCTGAAGAACGTCGGGCTAAAGGTAAGAATGCAAAAGGTAAGATCACCCTCGATGCATACCATCAAGGTGGCAGTATCGTGATTGAAATCAATGATGATGGCGGCGGTATTGACCGAGAGGCTGTTTTTAATAAAGCGGTTGAAAAAGGCATCGTTGAGCAACATAGCATATTCAGTGACAGTCAGGTATTTGATCTCATTTTTGAGCCAGGCTTTTCTACCGCAAAAGAAATTAGTGATATTTCTGGTCGTGGTGTTGGTATGGATGTGGTGAAAAAGAACATTCAGGCATTAGGAGGCCGGATTCAGGTGGAATCGGAACCAGATAAAGGTTCAACTTTTAAGGTTAACCTACCGCTGACTTTGGCGATATTGGATGGGCAATTGGTGCGTGTCGGTAGTGAAATTTACATTATTCCTTTGATCACTATAGTCGAGTCATTGCAAGCAAAGGCTGAATACATTAACCGGGTTTCAGGAGATATGGTGCTTTATCGACTTAGAGAAGACAATGTGCCGGTTATCTCTGTTGGTCAATTATTTAATATTCAAGTGCAGCATCAAAAGATAGAAGACGCTCTATTGGTGGTAGTTGAAGCTGACGGGCAAAAAGTAGGGCTAATGGTTGATGATTTATTAGCTCAGCAACAAGTGGTGATTAAAAGCTTACAGGATAATTACCAGCAAGTTGACGGGATCTCCGGCGCTACTATTTTAGGTGATGGTTCGGTCGCTATGATATTAGATGTCACCGGATTAATTCAAATGGCTATAGGTGATCAACAAGCTACAAGTACGCGTCATTTATCTTCATTAGTCCCAGAGGTAGAAGTTTAAATGGACATTCAAGCATTAGCTCATGAAATCCCTGATATCGATCAATCTATGGTTGATGAGATCGATTTTATCTCAAATGGTAAACAATTTTTAATGTTTAATCTGGCTAGTGAATGTTATGCCGTCGATATTTTATGTGTTGAAGAAATTCGTAGTTGGGAATTACCCACTAAAATCCCTAACTCACCGGAGTATGTTAAAGGGGTGATTAATATTCGCGGGTTGATAGTACCTATTATTGATTTCAGACTTAAATTTAACATCTGCCGGGCTGAGTATCTAGATTCAACGGTAGTGATGGTGTTAACCATAGAAAATGGTGGAACAACGAAAACAATGGGCTTTGTTGTTGATGCCGTATCTGACGTTATTGATGTTGAGGAACAAGATATTCAGGCAGATTCTGGCTTTGTTGGCTCTATTCCTCAGGAAAGTATTCAGGGACTGGTTAATGTTGGGGAAAGTGTTGTCACTATTTTAAATGTCAATGCGCTGCAGCAATTAGGCATTTAGCGGAAAAGTTAAAAGGTGAGGGACGATGAGTGATGAGCAAGAATATTTAACATTTAAAATCAAAGACGAAGAATTTGGCCTTGATATTTTATATGTACAGGAAATTCGTGTATGGAGCTCAGTCACTGAACTGCCGAATAAGCCTAATTACTTTAAAGGTATTATTAATCTTCGCGGCGTCATTATTCCTGTGATTGACTTACGGCAGCGGTTTGAAATTGAACCTTTGGAATACAGCGCTACAACCGTCACTATTATTCTGCGTAGCCAAAAATCAGAGCGATTGAATGCGATTGGCATCGTTGTCGACTCAGTGTCTGATGTTTATAAGGTGAGTAGTGAAGCAATTCGCCCGGCACCTGAATTTGGTAGTCATATCGATAGTTGTTTTTTAAATGGTATTGCATCTATTGATGAGAAGTTAATCATCCTACTCGATACGCAAAAATTACTGGATCAGAATGAGCTTTATAGCGCCACCAGTAAAGAAGAACTAGCTGAAATAGTGGATTAAATAAATTAAGAATTAATTTGTGTAACCAGGTGAGAAATTGTTTATTGGGTAGTTTGACATCCCTGCAAGTACGCATGTTTAAGGAAATATAGCTTTGAGAAAGTTGAGGTTTACGCTTTTTATCAAAGAATATTAACGGAGAAAATGATGTTAAATAAATTACTTGGCAATATAAAACTAGCTTATAAATTAAGCTTAGCTTTTTTTATGATATTAATTCCTTTGGCAATAACAACATACCACCTAGTTACAACTTCGCTCAATGAGGTTAATGTCGCTCGTAGTAGTCGTGAAGGTATTTTAGCGATAGCGCCATTACAGAGTATTGCTCAAAATGTTGCTGATCACAGAGGGGCTTCTGCTGGTTTTTTAGGTGGCGATCAATCATTAGGTAATCGCCTTAAACCACTAGAACAAGAAGTGAATGGCGATTTTAATGAGCTGGCTAAAGTGTTAGCAGATGTTGAGTCGTTTTCATTGACCAATGAAATGAAGATATTAAAAAAAAGCTGGACGGATTTAATAGAGGTTAACTTATCGCTTTCAGCACAGCAATCGATGAGCAGACACAATCTGGTGGTAAAAGAAACTCTGGCTCTAATCCAACTGGTAGCTGATAAATCTGGCCTGTCATTAGATGCTTATATCGACAGCTATTACATGATGTTGGCGGTTACTAATCAATTACCTAGTCTGGCAAATGATCTAGGAGTCTCCCGTGCCCAAGGCGCTAAAGTACTTGCGGCGCAGTCGCTTGATGATAAGGCGAAGATAGCGATACTTGATAAGCTGAGTAATATTAAAGCTTGGGTGGTAGGTCTGGAAACAGGCAGTGAGCGTATTTTTGAGGAAAATTCGGCGGCAAGACTGCAACTCTCATCAAAACTTAATGAGGCGTTTAATGCCGTAAACAACATGGTGGCGTTAATTGATAATGAAATTATTCAGTCAGCATCTTTGGACTATGGTGCAGTTAAATATTACGGGGAAACTACAGCAACAGTAGAGCAAGTGTATGGCTATACCGATGCAGTGATGAGTGCATTAACAGAAATTCTTGAAGAGCGGGCTGCAACTAAAGAAAGTAGTATGTATATTGAAGTGTCACTGATTCTGGTCGTTGTTGTTGTTGGTTGTTTTATTGCCTTTGTTATTATCAGAAGTGCGATTAATGCCATGGATTTTGCGATACAGACCTTTGATAGTATTGCCAAAGGCAATTTGGATAATGACTTATCAACTGAGGATACGGATGAGTTTGGTCAGTTGACTAATGCAATAGCGAACATGCAACAAACGCTAAAGGATAAACAAAGTGAAGTCGGTCGCTTAACTTGTGCCGTTGAAGGTAGTACTACAAACTTTATGATGGCAGATACCAAAGGCAATATTGTCTACGCTAATCCTGCGGTGAAAAAAATGTTACGTCGACGAGAAGAGCGTATACGTTCGGTATTTTCATCATTTAGTGTTGATAATATCGTGGGCACTAACTTTGATACTTTTCATAAAAATCCGGCCCATCAACAAAACTTATTAGGTAACCCAGATAACCTCCCTTACGAAAGCGAAATATCCATTGCTGGGTTGAGTTTTAACCTTATGGCAATTGCCTTACTTGATGAACAAAAAAATCACTTGGGAACCGTTGTGCAATGGCTCGATATTACTGAGGAAAAAGATGCTCAACGCCAAGTGGAGAAATTAATCAACGATGCGACGTCTGGTAAATTGGATAGCCGAATAGACACTTCTGATTATCAAGGTTTTATGCAAGATCTTGGTAATAACATTAATGGCCTAATGGATGCGATTGTTAATCCGATAAATGAAGCTATTCGTGTCGCTAAATCCTTATCAAAAGGAAACTTAACAGAAACGATGGATGGCCAATATGATGGAGAATTTTTAGCACTTGCTGACGCAATGAATGCATCTATTGCTAACTTAAATAACATGGTGAATGAAATTCGCACCGCATCGACCAATGTCTTTGATTCGGCTCGTGAAATCGCCGAAGGTAATAATGAATTAAGTCACCGAACCGAGTCGCAAGCGTCAAGTTTAGAAGAAACGGCGTCGGCGATGGAAGAATTAACCAGTACAGTGCAACAAAATGCAGAAAATGCCTCAGAAGCGAGTAAATTATCAAAATCTGTGATGGATAAGGCAACTAATGGTGGTGAAGTGGTGAGAAATGCCATTACTGCTATGAGTGATATTAATAAATCCAGCAATAAAATTGCCGATATTATTAGCGTTATTGATGAAATAGCGTTTCAAACAAATTTACTGGCCCTTAATGCTGCTGTAGAGGCTGCTCGCGCTGGTGAACAAGGGCGAGGCTTTGCGGTTGTCGCTGCAGAAGTGAGAAATTTAGCGCAACGCTCAGCCGGGGCTGCGAAAGAAATAAAAGGGTTGATTAACGATAGTGTCGATGCTGTCGGCCAAGGCACTAAATTGGTCGATGAAACCGGGCAAACCTTTACTGAGTTGGTAGCAGCGATTGAGGATGTTGAGAAAATGATCGGTGATATTGACAGTGCCGGTAAAGAGCAAGCTGCAGGTATTGGTGAAGTGAGTGCCGCTGTTAGTCAAATGGATGAAATGACGCAGCAAAATGCGGCGTTAGTTGAAGAAGCGGCAGCGTCTAGTAAATCAATGGAAGAGCAATCTCAGTCGTTATTAGAACAAGTAGCGTTTTTTAGCAATGATGACGATGATAGCTTTAGTCGGTCACCAATTGCCAATATTGTCAGTAGCAGCGAGCAAGTGCTTGCGCAGCCGGCCCCGGTAAGTCAGATCAAACGAGAAAGAACCGTTTCAGATCAAGAATGGGAAGAATTTTAGTGTTTGCCTATGAACGACATCAGAGAACGGCCATTTCGTCTGACGGACAAAGAGTTTAATTTTGTTTGTCAGTTTGTCTATGACACAGCCGGCATTGTTTTAAATGCAAGTAAACGTGAGATGGTCTATCGCCGCCTCACGCGTGTGATCAAAGAACGTAAACTCGCGTCTTTCAGTCAATATTGCCAATTATTAAAGCAAAACCCTGAACAAGAAAAACACTACTTTATTAACGCGATCACAACGAATTTAACGAGTTTTTTTCGAGAAAAGCATCACTTTGATTATTTACTGTCAATAGAATTACCACAACTGTTGAAACGAAATAAACAGCAACAAAGAATACGTATCTGGTCGTCAGCTACATCGACCGGCGAAGAAGCCTATAGTATCGCGGCTATCGTATATGAGAGTTGTAAGCAGTCTTTATCTTCTTGGGATATTAAGATATTAGCAACGGATATTGATGGTAATGTTTTAGCAAAGGGAAAAGCTGGTATTTATGACGAAAAGCGTATTGAAGATGTCCCTTCGGTATATTTAAAACCGTATTTTATTAAAGGGACAGGGGAAAATGCTCACAAGGTAAAAGTTGCTCAATGTCTACGTAATCTATTGACATTTAAAGAGTTAAATTTGTTACATCAATGGCCGATGAAGGGGCCGTTCGATATTATTTTTTGTCGTAATGTGATTATTTATTTTGATAAAAAAACGCAAATTGAATTATTTGAACGCTTTTACGAAATGCTAGCTCCTGGTGGCTTGTTGATTTTAGGACATAGCGAAAACTTGGGACATTACCAACAATATTTTAAGAATGTTGGACGAACAATTTTCAGAAAGCCCTTTTAGGGCTATGAGGCTAGGATGCTCTTTAATAATCAAAAAAATATCCATGTAGCACAATCTCTTACCACTTGTCTGCCTGAATTTTCACATATCAACCACTACTGGGATAAAGAACGAGCAAGCGTAGTTGCAAAAATATTGCCGGGCGAATTTTATATGACTAAAGACGATATTTTAATTGCCACTACGTTAGGTTCCTGTATTGCTGCTTGTATCTGGGATAAAAGTTTAGGCATAGGGGGAATGAATCATTTTATGTTGCCTTTGATTGAAAAAGAAGCGCACGAAGTGGAATGGGGGCAAAGAGGTTTGACATCTGATGCGACTCGTTATGGAAATTTTGCCATGGAGCATTTGATTAATTTGATTTTAAAATGTGGTGGTCGGCGGATAAATCTTAGAGCTAAACTTTTTGGTGGTGGGAAAGTACTCAAACAGATGTCTGATATTGGCCAAAAAAATATTGAGTTTGCCCGTCAATATTTGGCACAAGAAAACATCGTTTTAGAAAGCGCTGATCTTGGTGATTGCTTTCCAAGAAAAGTGCTGTTTCATCCCAAAACAGGTAAAGCTTTTGTCAAAAAATTGAATAACTTACATAACGATACTATTGTTAAAAGAGAGTTTGATTATCGTAATCATATTGATAAAGAACCAGTGGATGGTGATATTGAATTATTTTGACAATTGTATGAATTATCAGGCGTTATATTGATATGAGAAAAATTAAAGTATTGATCGTTGATGATTCTGTGGTGATCAGAAATCTTGTCAGTGAAATATTATCTAGCGACTCACAAATCGAAGTGGTTGGTGAAGCAGAAGATCCATATATTGCCCGGGAGTTAATTAAAAAGCTCAATCCCGATGTGTTAACGTTAGACGTTAAAATGCCCAAAATGGACGGTATTACTTTTTTAGAAAACTTAATGCGTTTAAGACCCATGCCCGTTGTGATGCTGTCGACATTAACTTCTCAGGGGGCAGATATTACGTTACGGGCGTTAGAACTTGGCGCTTTGGACTTCATTGAAAAACCGAGTTTTGAAACCCTTATTGCATCTAAAGATAATTTTAAAGAGCAGTTGCTAACTATAATTAAGTCGGCAATGACCGTCGAACAAAAAAAATATTCATTAGTACAGTCTGTATCTGATATTAATTTAACACAACCGTTGCCGTTTAATGGTACTAAAAGAGAGAACCATTTAATCGCCATTGGTGCGTCAACTGGTGGCACGGAAGCGATAAAAAGCGTGCTGGTTAACCTCCCCAGTAACAGTCCTGCTATCGTGATCACCCAACATATTCCTAAAACCTTTAGTGCTCGTTTTGCTGAACGACTCAATGAAAGTTGTCATATTTGTGTGCAGGAGGCAAAGCACAGGCAGAAAATTAAGACAGGTTACGCTTATATTGCACCAGGTGATCAGCACTTGAAGGTTACTGAAAAAAACGGTTCATTGTTTTGTGTGTTAGAAGATAGTGCATTAGTTAACCGTCATAAACCTTCGGTGGATGTGTTATTTCATTCACTGTTACCAATGGCAAACAATGTGCAAGCGGTGTTGCTAACTGGAATGGGAAATGATGGTGCTCGCGCAATGCTTGCGTTGAAAATGCAAGGGGCGCGCACTTTAGTACAGGATAAAAATACCAGCTTGATATGGGGTATGCCGGGCAGCGCTGTTCAACTTAACGCTCATACGGATATCTGTGAACTTAAACAAATACCGGAGTTATTACTGAGCTACGCCGAGCTAGATAAAAAGCAAATGAAGGAAGCGTTTTGAAAGTACCACGATAAAAAATTGTTTAGCTAAGGTTAAACAAAGGTGAAATTGAGAGTTATAAAAATATAAACGTAAAGGAAATTATATGTCATTACAAATTGAAGAGTTTGCAGGCAATAACGTTACTATCGCGATTGAAGACAGATTTGATTTTTCATTGCACCAGCAATTTAGAGAGGCCTATATTCATCGTACCGAACAAGGGGTGAATGTAATATTAGATTTAAGTAAAACCTCCTATATGGATAGTTCCGCACTGGGTATGATTTTATTATTAAAAGATCATATTGAACAGCTATCTGGTACCTTGAAACTTGTCAACCCAAGTGATGCTGTCTATAAGGTGTTAGAGATAGCTCAATTTCAGCGTTTGATGACGATTGAAAGATAGATGTCGTTATTATCGGGTCATAAGCAAGGAAAGTTAGCGTTAGTCGTGGATGACTCGGCAACGCAACGTAAGGTATTAAGCGTTTTATTAATAGAAGAAGGCTACCGAGTTATCACCGCTGAAGATGGTGCTCGAGGAGTGGCACTTTATATTCAGCAGCAACCGGATTTAGTACTAATGGATATTAGTATGCCGGTGATGAATGGTTATCAGGCGGCTCGAAAAATTAAAAGCTTATCGCTAAAAAATAACTTATGTCCGCTTATTTTTATTACCAGTATGGATACTGATGAATCTTTTATTGAGAGTATAGATGCTGGTGGCGATGGCATTTTAGTCCGGCCATTTTCTCCTGAGGTTTTCAAAGCAAAAATTAAATCAATTCAACGGATCAGCGATCTATACAGCCAAGTTAAAAGGCTGCAACAACAGCAGCAAAAAGATGCTGAGCTGGCTGAACAATTAATGTTTGGTGTGATAGAAACCCGTAATTATGCGCTTGATAAAATCGGCATAATAAAAAAGGCAGCGGCGCTGTTTAGCGGTGATATACAATTAACTGCACTAAGTCCTAATGGGGATGTTAATGTCTTACTGGGAGATTTTACCGGTCATGGTTTACGTTCTTCGATTGGTGCGATCCCGTTAGCCGAAACCTTTAGAGCAATGACAAAAAAAGGCTTCTCCTTAGCTGAAATAATTACTCAGGTTAACCAACAACTCTATCATCTTTTACCCGCCGACTTATTTTTAGCTGCCGGCGTGGTAACAATTTCCAATCATGACCAATCGGTGTATGTCTTTAATGCCGGGTTGCCAGATACTTATCTTTTTGATCATCAAGGGAAAATTAAAAAGAAAATTAGCTCGTTTCACCCTCCATTAGGTGTGCTATCTAACTTGCTGACAGACGTCAGTGTTAAAGTGTTATCAATAGAGCAGAATGATCGCATAGTGTTGATCAGTGATGGCATTATTGAAGCGCGTAACGAACAAGGAGAAATGTTTGGTTATCAAAGGTTTGAGGATGCTGCGATACAAGGTGTTAATGGGCATAGCGTTAGTCAAACGGTGCTGAGGCAGGTTGAATTGTTTTGTCAGCAAATGCCACAGGAAGATGATATTTCCTTGATTGATTTGCCATGTGGTGGCTGGCAGCAAAGCTTTGCCGTTAATCAACAAAATATGCAGCCTTTAAAGGTCAGTGATACACAAAATAATGCTATACCGGCATGGCATTGGGACTTAAATTTAACGGGTAAGCGCTTAGCGAAAATTAATCCCGTTCCTTTAGCGATGAATTATATTCAAGAATTAGAAGGTCATGGCGATCATTGGCAAAGCTTATTTACGATTTTAACGGAGTTGTATATGAATGCGTTAGATCATGGAGTATTGAGGTTGAGCTCCGGTTTAAAATCATCGCCAGAGGGGTTCGCCCAATATTTCAGTGAGCGAGAAAAGCGGTTGAAACACTTAACTTTAGGTTTTATTCATATCGTCATTCAATATTATCCATTATCCAATGGCGGCAAAATTGTTGTAAAAGTAAAAGATAGTGGTGATGGCTTCGATTTTCCAGTGCTAAATACTATGCCCAAGCAAGGCGTAGCACATCAACAGCAGTTGTCAGGGCGAGGTATTGAATTGGTTCAACAGCTTTGTCAGGATTTGCAATTTAGTGAACACGGTACTTTAGCGAAAGCTTCATTTTTTTGGCAGAATCAGCAAGACAAAAATTAGCAAAGAAATATTCTAAATGACTGGACGTGTCGCTATAGCGCAGATTAATAGCAATTGAATTAAATATTAGTTTCAATTGCTATAGGTTGCTGGTGAAAATGTGTAATTTCAGAAAAATTCACTATGCTTAAGGTTGGACTGTTGATCTTTAGAGATCACATTGTGTCCGAATTAGGCGTGATTTAATTACGACGTCACGGTTGCAATAGCAGATCACCTAACAAAGAACGATCTGGTTATTGAGCCTTGTAGACGTTGAGTCATTAAATCCGTACAGGCAACAATGGAGTTCATCGCTTTTGAATTAAGCCTAATGGCTAGCAAGAGTGATGATAATGAAACAAAGGAATGCTTTTAAAATGTCTAAACCTAAAATACTGATCATAGATGACGAACAAGATTATTTGGAACTGTTATCGGAAGCATTGGAACATCAATTCCTCGTTTATAGTGCAGACACCTTACAAAGAGCAGAAGCCATTATTGCAGATATTGGCACTGTAGAAATAGCTTTGGTCGATGAAAATATAGGACAAGATAAAGGCTCAGACTGGATTAAGCAAAAGGTAAAACAACAAGACGTTGCGATTTCTTTTGTTTTATATTCCGGGCTCGCAAGTGAAGATGCGATTTTAAAAGGGTTGGAATGTGGGGCTGATGACTTTTTAGTTAAGCCGATGTCTTTGCTGGCGTTGAGTAATAAACTGGAAAAATTAATCGCCTACCAAAAGCAAATTCATCAGTTTGAAAATGAAATTTGTTCGAAAGACAGAGTCATTAATATTTCGATGGCGCAGGCATCAAAATACGGCAGTTGTATGCAACTGACTTCTAGATTAAATCAGTGCTTTTCATTAGAAAAAATCAGGGATGAAGTCTTTTCTTATCTTTACAGCACTAATTTGCAAGGCTGTATCGCGTTTTATCCTTTTACTGGCCCTGCGGAATATTACAGTTCAAAAAATGGTTTCTGTTCGCCAGTAGAAAAAGGAGTGATGGAGCTATTAAAAGTAAAACCTCGGCTCTATCGTTTTGGTTCTCGCACTATTTTTAATCATCCATTAGTGTCAATTTTAATATTAAATTTGGAAGATGGTTCGATTGAAACTGATATTTATATTGATGCCTTGGCGTCTGTGATCGAATGTATTGGTGCTAGGATGGCGTTTATCACTTATAAAGATTCGTTAGAAACGGTACAAGATCAAATTTTGGCTGCGGTGAGTAAAACTAAGAAAATGATTGGAATTTCAAAGCATCATCAGCAAGAGGTGATGAATGAAATAGTGCAAAATATCGGTATGAGTTTTCATGTACTTGATATGACAATGGAGCAGGAAGAGTTCTTAACCGAGCTTGTACAAAATGCGTTACAAAAACATAGTCAGGATGATGCATTATTTATTGATATTAGTCACTTGCTTGATAGTGCGTTAACGAGTGTTGATGAGTTGAAACAATTGAATACAACACAGGAAATGCCAGAAGAAGTGCTCAATGAAGAGGATGAGCTATTTTGACACCAATAAAATGTGATTTTGGTATTGCGCATTTACCTTTTGCAGCGCTCAGTGTAGATACTTCAGGTAAGATAATTGAGGTGAATGATCGTCTTGAGCAGCTAACGGGATACTCGTGCAAGGAATTGCATGGTAGCGATATCGAAAACTTATTGTTTAAAGAGGTGATCTCTTCTTATACGCTATATCAACAAAAGTCTGATCAACATCCGCATACCTCCGCGTTTTCCTATCTAATTGAATTACCGCTTAAATCTAAGCAAACGCTAAACTGCCAGGTTAAAGTTAGTGAGATCAACAATGGTTATTTATTGTGTCTTGAGTATCAAGAGGGTGATCCGATAAAAATGTCTGCTTCGATTAAAGAGGTCACTCAGGAACAAAAATTAATCACACAATTAAAAAAGCAAAACCGCTATTTACATCTGGCAGAACGCTTAAATCAGTCTGGCCACTGGCGGTTGGATTTAAAGCAAGACCAATTATATTGGTCAAAAGGGATATATATTATTCATGGGGTCCGTCCTGGACAGTATCAGCCTGAAATAGCCTCTGCGATTGATTTTTACCTAAAGGAAGAACAAGAACGGATTCAGCAATTACTGGATGATGCGATTGAGTATAAAAAAAGCTTTCATTTTAAAAGCACTATAATCAATGCTCAGAGAAAGCGCGTGCAAGTAGAATGTATCGGAGAAGTTGAACTGAATGATAACGAACAAGTAGTCGCTATTTTTGGTGTTTTTAAGGATATTACTCAAACAGTTGAAACTTATGAGAAGCTAAAACTACTGTCGAAAGTTAATTATACCATAAAGGTACCGATATTTTTTATTGATGAAGCGGATAAGGTGGTTTATCAAGAGTTGTCATCACAAATGGCCAGTGAAGGAATCGGTCTATTTGATTATATTAATTTTAGTATCAAAGATTATTTGCGCTATAAAGGGTTGGCAAAAGAGCAAGGGCAAATAAAGCAAGCTAACATTAGTTTTGATAACTATATATCGGTTTTCGATTTACAGGTGGTATTTGAGTCAGAAGAGGGGCTCTATATTTGGATTGTTGAAAATACTACTGAAAATTATCGAAAAGAGCAGCAACAAATTATTAGTAATCGTTTAGCTTTATTAGGTAATACCTTTGGTAATGTCTCTCATGACATTAATAATGTACTTGGTGTTGCGCTTGGCGCAACAGAAATGCTCGAATTGAAAGTGGCTCATGGTAGTCAAGACATAGGCAAATATATCGACCGAGTGAAAAATGCTATAGATAAAGGTAAAAATGTCACGGAGCGATTATTAGCATTTACCCGTAAGCCAGCCGTTAAAATTATCGAGTTCGATCCAATTCAAGAAATTAAAGAAAATCAATACTTATTTAAACAGCTGTTACTCAACACCATAGATTTTCAATGTCAGTTTGACGATATTCATTGCCAAATTAAATTTCCTCAGGGCGAATTTATCAATATCTTGCTGAATCTGGTGTTAAATGCACAAGATGCGATTCAGGAACAAGGATTGATAGGAACGATAGTGATGAGTGTTGGCCTTAACGAGCAGAAAATGCTGGAAATTCACGTCAAAGACAGCGGTGTAGGCATCGAACAAGAAAATTTAGCAAAAATATTTGATCCCTTCTATAGCAGTAAATTGGTTAATAAAGGCAATGGTATCGGCTTAGCAAATGTTTACGGTACTATCCATAAATATAATGGTGAAGTGCTGGCAAAAGGGCAATGTGATTTAGGGGGGGCTGAATTTATTTTAGCATTCCCTTGCCGAGTTTTTGAGCAGCAAGTCAATACTTGCAAACAGAAAAAGACCAAGATGGCGATGAGTGAAAAATCAGTATTAGTGCTGGATGATGAAACCAGTATTGGTGAATTTGTCGCGCTGTTTTTAGCTAGTAAAGGGGCTGCGACAGAATATGTTCAAAGTAAAGAGTCGCTACTTAAGGTGCTAGCTTGTGACTGTGTGTTTGATGTTTTTATTACCGACATGATCTTACCCGATATTTCTGGTCGGGAAGCGGTTGAATTGGTACAAGAAAAGTTCCCTGAAATAAAAGTGTATTCAATCAGCGGTTATATCGCTGAAGAAGATAATAAATGGCAGCATCCAGTATTAAGAAAACCGTTTAACTCTGAAGAGCTGGCTGATTTTTTAACTAATAATTAAATAGATTATTTCTAAGCTGTTTGTTGTTGTCAATATGACTTACAGATGATTTCAATTATATATTTATTAAAAAATGAAAATATTTTACTTTGAGATAATAGCATTGTACCCAAATAAGTGCTTCAATAATAAGATAATTAGCTGTCAGGTTAATAAATGTGAATGTGTTACATAAAGATTCCTATACCATTTTAGCGGTCGACGACGCGAAAGACAGTTTATTGCTGCTAGAGTGTGATTTACAGCAGGCAGGTTATGATGTGCTGTTAGCGGATTCCACTGAATCAGCGTTTGAATATCTGAAGTCGACACAGATTGACTTGCTATTACTTGATATGTATATGCCTGGGCAAACGGGATTATCTATCCTGATGAAAATTAAAGCCGACTCTCAATTTGATCATATTCCAATCATCATGATGTCTGCTTCAAATGATGAAGATCAGGTAGTTGCCGCCTTAGAATTAGGGGCAAATGATTATGTGAATAAACCTTACAATAGCAAAATTTTACTGGCAAGACTTAAAAACTCCTTAGTGTTGATGGAGAAAACCATTCAATTAGAAGCACTGGCAAACACTGACTTTTTAACTAAGGTTAATAATCGTGGTAGCTTTGAAAGTATGGTAAACAAAGCGATTAATCAGGCTAATCGGGAAAAACATGCGCTTGCATTGGCGATGTTTGATCTGGATTTTTTTAAAAAAGTTAATGATAAGTACGGCCATGAATCTGGTGATAAAGCATTGGTGGAATTTGCTCGTATTTTAACCGCATCGTTTCGTGATTATGACGTTGTTGGCCGCATTGGGGGTGAAGAGTTTGCGGTTTGTATGTTGAATTCCACCATTAAAGAGGCATTTAACGCTTGTGAGCGTTGTCGGCAATTGTTAATGAACTCAGCAATACAAATAGAGTTTGACGGCAAAATTGAGGAGATTTATATAACAGTCAGTGTTGGGTTAGTTTCAGAGGCCCCGCCGATTAATGATTATGATGATATGCTGCGCCGCGCTGATCATATGCTGTATCAGGCAAAGGAAAATGGCAGAAATCGGACTTATGTTGAGCAGTCAAAATTAGCCGATAAGGGGAGCAAGGAAGATATGGAGCAGGCGAATAGCGAAGTTAGCAATGCGCATCAATGTGTGTTTAGCGGCATTACTTATCAAGTTGGTCTTGATAATGTACTGGGAGATAAGGACTTATTTCATGATATTTTGGTGATGTTTTATCAGGATCATGGTCGAGATATTGAGCATATTGAACAGGCGCTGCGACAAAAAGACTATCAGCAAGCTCAGCATCTGGTTCATACCTTAAAAGGAGTCGCTTCTTCCATTGGAGCAATGGAGCTGTTTGATGCGGCGAAAGCATTAGACGTTGCATTAAACGATCGTCAGGAAAGTCAGTTTCAAACATTGTTTATTGATGTGAACAGTAAACTTACTGAAGTGTTATCTGGCATCCAACAAAAATTAGCAAATAAACTGTGAGGCGTTGAGATTTTTTAATCAATCGATTTCTAGTTCTATATCTGACTTAGGAATACAGCAGCAAGGTAATATTTCACCTTCGCCAATAAAAGCAAGTGGTTCTCCGTTTGGATACTCTATTTGCCCTTTAATTAACTTCACTCGACATGCGCCACAAAAACCATCACGGCAATGGTAATGTACTTCAACTCCCGCTTTTTCTAAGCAATTGAGTAAGGTTTTCGCTTGAGGGTCGTAGTCAATCGTTTGTTGTTCGACTACGACCTTATGCTGTTGTTTGCTACTGTTTGTATGAGTATTCGCATCAGCCATTTTTAACCACATAGTTGCTGACGCTAGTTTTTGAGGCATTATTCATGATCAGAGATCAAAATCATCAAAATCATCGCTTGATACGGCTGAGTCAACTTGCCCAACTAGGTAACTGGATATTTCCGTTTCTTGCGGTGCAACTTGAACATTATCACTGACTAGATAGGCATTCATCCAAGGTAATGGATTACTTTTTATAGTAAATGGTGCGTCGAAACCAATGGCAGTTAAACGCTGATTACTAATATATTCAATATACTGATTTAAGATTTCTGCGTTTAAACCGATCATTGAACCGTCTTTAAATAAATATTGCGCCCACTCTTTTTCCTGTTCAACAACATCTAAAAAGATTTGTAATCCTTGATCACGTAACTCATCTGCTATTTCTTTCATTTCTGGATCGTCTTTACCTGACATCCAGTTGTTGAGGATATGCTGAGTACCAGTTAAATGTAGGGCTTCATCACGGGCGATTAGTTTAATGATCTTTGCATTACCCTCTAATAATTCACGCTCTGCAAAGGCGAATGAACAGGCAAAGCTGACATAAAAGCGAATTGCTTCTAACGCATTTACCGAGCAAATTGCTAGGTATAAACGCTCTTTTAGCTTACGTTCTGACACTTCTATCGTTTCACCTTCAACCTCATAACTGCCTTCGCCTTGAGATTGCAATAACTGGGTGGTGATGATCACTTTATCAAAGTAATGGGCAATGGAGCTGGCTCGTTTTAAAATTGCTGGATTGACGACAATATCATCGAAGACATCACTTGGATCGCTAAATAGGTTACGCAAAATATGGGTGTAAGAGCGAGAGTGAATGGTTTCACTAAAGGCCCAGGTTTCAACCCAGGTTTCTACTTCGGGTAATGACACTAACGGTAATAACACGGCATTCACTGAACGTGCAGCCATGCTATCAAGTAAGGTTTGATATTTAAGGTTAGAAATAAAAATATGCTTTTCTGAGTCTGTCAGTCCTTGCCAGTCGGCCCGATCTTTTGATACATCAATTTCTTCAGGACGCCAGAAAAAAGACAATTGTTTTTCGATTAATTTCTCAAAAGCAATATATCGTTGTTGATCGTAACGGGCAACATTAACACTATTCCCCATAAACATTGGCTCTGTTAAGGCGTCATTTGGGGTTTGGTTAAAGGTACTGTAGGTCATCTATGGCTCCTAGAAACAATAGCTACAATTTATTGTTTCAAAAATCTATCTATTCTTTGTTTTTTAATATGAGTATGTTGCGCCATAGCCAATAGCAATGGCGCACAAGAGTTGGTTAAATTTTACAAGCACCGCCTGCACAATCATCGCTTTCAAGCTCTACGCTGTCATCTGCACCGTCACGAGTGTTGTGGTAGTACATGGTTTTGATGCCAAGTTTATAAGCGGTAAGTAAATCTTTTAAAATTTGCTTAACCGGCACTTTATTGCCTTCATATTTTGACGGATCGTAGTTAGTGTTGGCAGAAATGGTCTGATCAACAAACTTCTGCATAATGCCAACCAGTTCTAAATAGCCTTCGTTGCTTGGAATAGCCCACAGTAACTCATAGTTATCTTTGAGTCTTGCATACTCAGGTACAACTTGTTTTAAAATACCGTCTTTACTGGCTTTGACGCTGATTAAACCACGTGGTGGCTCAATACCATTAGTTGCATTAGAAATTTGTGACGACGTTTCTGATGGCATCAGTGCTGAAACAGTAGAATTTCTAACGCCGTGCTTTTTAATGCTTTCTCGCAGTGTTTCCCAGTCTAAATGCAATGGTTCACCGGTAATGTTATCAACTTCTTTTTTGTAAGTATCAATCGGTAAAATACCTTGAGACAAACGGGTTTCATTAAACTTAGGACATGCGCCTTGCTCAATAGCCAGTTTGTTTGATGCTTTTAACAAATAGTATTGAATTGCTTCAAAGGTTCTATGAGTTAAATTATTCGCACTGCCGTTTGAGTAATATACGCCATTTTTAGCCAGATAATAGGCATAGTTGATTACACCTATACCGAGTGTTCTTCGGCCCATAGTGGCATTGCGTGCTGCCGGCATTGGATAGTCTTGATAATCTAACAGACTGTCTAAGGCTCTGACCGCTAAATCTGCTAACCCTTCTAATTCATCTAAGCTGTCAATTGCTCCTAAGTTAAACGCAGACAGGGTACAAAGCGCTATTTCACCTTCAGGATCGTTAATATCATTTAACGGTTTGGTCGGTAACGCGATTTCTAGGCAAAGGTTACTTTGTCTAATGGGCGCAACTTCCGGTAAAAACGGACTATGTGTATTACAGTGATCGACATTCTGTAAGTAAATCCGACCGGTACTTGCGCGTTCCTGTGCAAACAGTGTAAATAGCTCAATCGCTTTAATGCACTTTTTACGAATAGAATCATCCGCTTCATACTTTAAGTACAGCTGTTCAAATTTTTCCTGATCTTCAAAAAACGCATCGTATAGTCCTGGAACATCGCTTGGACTAAACAGGGTAATTGACTCGCCTTTAATCAAACGCTGGTACATAAGTTTGTTAAATTGCACGCCGTAATCTAAGTGGCGAACCCGGTTTTCTTCTACACCGCGGTTGTTTTTAAGCACTAATAAGCTTTCTACTTCTAAGTGCCACAACGGATAAAATAAGGTTGCCGCGCCGCCGCGAACACCACCTTGAGAACAACTTTTAACCGCAGTTTGAAAATGTTTATAAAACGGAATACAGCCGGTATGGAAAGCTTCACCATTGCGAATTGTACTGCCTAATGCACGAATACGACCTGCGTTGATCCCTATGCCAGCCCGTTGCGAAACGTATTTAACGATAGAGCTTGATGCGGCATTGATCGAATCCAGGCTGTCACCACACTCAATTAACACACAGGATGAAAATTGACGGGTAGGAGTTCTTACTCCAGCCATAATCGGGGTTGGTAGCGAGATTTTAAAAGTCGATATCGCGTGATAAAAACCTTCAATATATTGCAAACGTGTTTCTTTAGAGTATTTGGCAAATAAACAAGCAGCAACCAAAATATATAAAAATTGGGCACTTTCGTATATTTCACCTGTGACTCGGTTTTGAACCAGGTATTTGCCTTCAAGCTGTTTTACCGCAGCATAGCTGAAATTAAGATCTCTTCTATGATCGATAAAGGCTTCCATTTGCTCAAATTCTGCTTCGCTATAGTCAGTTAATAAATGCTGATCGTATTTACCAGCCTCAACTAAGTTAACGATATGCTGATAGAGCTTAGGGGGTTCAAATTGGCCATAGGCTTTTTTACGTAAGTGAAAAACCGCTAAACGTGCTGATAGATATTGATAATCAGGCGTTTCTTCTGAAATAAGGTCAGCGGCCGCCTTAATTATAGTTTCATGAATATCTTCGGTTTTTATCCCATCATAAAACTGAATATGTGATTTTAATTCTACTTGTGAGACAGAGACATTATCTAAGCCTTCTGCTGCCCAAGTGATCACTTGATGGATTTTTTCCAGATCTATGGGTTCTTTTTTACCGTTACGTTTGGTGACAAAGAGGTTGTTATTCATGAAAAACCTGTATTATTTACGATTATTTTTTTAATTATCTAGAGTGAATGTTTACAAAAACACAAATTTGAGTTAATGCACTATATCTTGGGGCTAAACTCAAAACTGATCACAAGATAATGAGGTTTTGGCTCTATTGCAAGCACTAAAAAGTGTATAATTTGACTAGGATTTATACGAAGATTTATTTAGTTAGTAACAACTAACTTAGTATCGTCTTTTTAATTTGATTTTTAAGAAACGCAACGATTATTTAGTTTTTTTTTCTTTAAATAGATTTATTTTAGTCATAAATTTTACCCCTATATTCCTAATTGTCATATAGGGTGAAAAATATATAAATTACAATGTGTTACTTATATTGTTTTATAAATAATCAGCTTGATTATTATATATACATTAAACAATCTTTGATGCTTTTTGCGATATAGTCAGCCTGCCATTGATTAATATCATCACTTGTTTTGATATAGCCCCAAGCGGCAACAACTGTTGTCATTTTGGCACGGTTACCTGCTTCGATGTCTCTTTGGGCATCGCCAATGTATAAACAATGCTCAGGTGAAGCTTCTAAACGTTGGCAGGCAAATAATAACGGTGCTGGGTCGGGCTTTCTGGTCGATAGGGTATCTCCACCCACAATGACCCGACATTGCTCAAATTCTACATAGTGAGGTAACAACTGTTTAGTGAGTTGTTCCGGTTTATTTGTCACTATGCCCCAAGGAATGTCATTTTGATTCAGTGTGTTAAGCAATGAAGAAATACCAGGGTAGAGGCATGTTTTAATTGCAATATGCGATTGATAATAAGATAAGAATCTCTCACGTAGCACATCATAGTCATAATTTTTGAGTCGTTGTCCAAAACCGAGCTCAAGCAGGCCTTTGGCGCCATCTGAAGCAACAGGGCGAAAAATCTCGCGTTCAATTTCTGGCAAATTGTGCCCGGCTAATACGTGATTTAAAGCGGCACCTAGATCATCTGCGGTATCTAATAAGGTGCCATCGAGATCAAATAAAACGGCGGCGATGTTGCTAGGTTCTTGACTCATGTTATGACACCTTCTGACAACATAAAATGTAATTTACCTCTAACGAGTCAATTAATTTATGATTTTCGGTCAATGGATTATAATGAATGCCTGCAGCGTCAATGCATTTTAAGCCATTGGCCTCAGCCCAGCCGATTAAAGTAGAAGGGCGGATAAACTGCTGATGGTCATGAGTGCCGTCAGGCACTAATTTTAAAAGTTTTTCTGCCGCGACAATTGCCAGTAAATAAGACTTAAGTGTTTTATTGAGTGTTGAAAAAAACACAAAACCGCCAGGTTTTACTAGGGTGCTGCAAGCCTTTACGATAGACGCGGGATCAGGGACATGCTCTAACATCTCCATACACGTTACGGCGTCAAATTGCCCGGGCAATTGTATAGCCATTTCTTCGGCAGTAATTTTTTGATAATTGACAGTTATTCCTGATTCTAAGGCATGTAACTTGGCAACATTAAGCGGCTCTTCCCCCATGTCGATGCCAGTAACATCTGCGCCAAGTCTGGCAAGACTTTCTGCTAAAATGCCGCCGCCGCAACCTACGTCGAGTATTTTTTGCTCAAATAACTCCTGCATATACTGAATAATAAATTGTCGGCGCACCGGATTAATTTGATGTAAAGGTTTAAATTCTCCATCAAGTTCCCACCATTGACTGGCGACTTTTTCAAATTTGGCAATTTCTTCTAGGTTGACGTTTTGCGACATAGTGATAAAGCAGATCTAAATAGTTAAAGAGCTGGCATTCTAAACTAAAGTTAATATATCGCCTAGCGCTGATGAGGGGGAATGTTTGATCTATCACTTGGATAAAGTGCAATTAGTTGTGTGAGATTTAGTCAATTCGCTGTCAATCCAAGCACAGTAAATGCAAGAATGATGTCAGATTACCTTATTGCGAAAATAATCACTTGAAATAGACGCGTAAGCAAAGCAGAATGTCATGCTATAAAGCAGTACTGCCTATTGAATCTTTGTGATAATATGCGCTGCGTTTTTTACAATAATAATTTCCATATTCTAATTTTTAGGGATACCGTCGTTTTATGACCGATCTGGCAAAAAATGTTGCTCCAGTCAATATTGAAGATGAGCTAAAAAGTTCCTATCTAGATTACGCGATGAGCGTCATTGTAGGACGAGCGTTACCTGACGTTCGGGATGGTTTAAAACCGGTACATCGTCGTGTGTTATTCGCGATGAATGTACTAGGTAATGATTTTAATAAACCTTATAAAAAATCTGCCCGTGTTGTTGGTGATGTTATCGGTAAGTATCACCCGCATGGTGATACTGCTGTTTATGACACTATAGTTCGTATGGCACAACCATTCTCAATGCGTTATATGCTTGTTGATGGTCAAGGTAACTTTGGTTCTGTTGATGGTGATTCAGCGGCAGCAATGCGTTATACCGAAATCCGCATGGATAAAATATCGCATGCTATTTTAGCCGATCTCGATAAAGAAACCGTTGACTTCGTACCTAACTATGATGGCACAGAACAAATCCCAGCGGTCATGCCAACACGTATTCCAACGTTACTGGTAAATGGTACTTCAGGTATTGCGGTTGGTATGGCAACGAATATTCCACCGCACAACTTAACGGAAGTGATTAATGGCTGTTTAGCTGTTATTGAGAACGAAGATATTACTTGTGATGAGTTACTCACATATATCCCTGGGCCGGATTTTCCTACCGCTGGTATTATTAGTGGCCGAGCTGGTATTGAAGAAGCTTATAAAACGGGCCGTGGTAAAATAAAAATTCGCGCTCGGGCTGAAATAGAAGTTGACGAGAAAAGTGGTAAAGAAACCATTGTTGTTCACGAGTTACCTTATCAGGTAAACAAAGCTCGCCTAATTGAAAAAATGGCAGAGTTGGTGAAAGAAAAACGCTTAGAAGGTATTTCCGCATTACGTGATGAGTCAGATAAAGACGGCATGCGTATGGTGATTGAAGTTAAGCGCGGTGATGTCGGTGAAGTGGTATTAAATAACCTCTTTAAATTGACACAAATGCAAATCTCTTTTGGTTTGAATATGGTGGCCTTAAGTAACGGCCAGCCTAGATTATTCAATTTAAAAGACATGCTGGAAGCCTTTATTCTTCATCGCCGTGAAGTCGTGACTCGTCGTACTATTTTCGAATTACGTAAAGCACGTGATCGCGCTCATATATTAGAAGGTTTATCGATTGCACTTGCTAATATCGATCCTGTTATTGAACTGGTGAAAAATTCTAATAATAGAAAAGATGCTGAAGAAAAGTTAGTCGCACGTGGCTGGGAATTGGGTAATGTTAGTAGCATGCTTGAAGCCGCTGGTACTGATGCTGCACGTCCTGAATGGTTAGAGCCTGAATACGGTATTCGTGATGGTTTATATTATTTAACGCCAGAACAAGCGAAAGCGATTGTTGATTTGCAGTTGTATAAACTCTCTGGCATGGAACACGAAAAAATTCTAAATGAGTACAAAGAGTTATTAGACTTAATTGCCGAGCTAATGCATATTTTAGCCAGCCCGGTACGTTTGATGGAAGTGATTCGTGAAGAATTAGAGTTGATCCGTGATGAATTTGGTGATGAGCGCCGTACTGAAATTACAAATGCGTCACATGATTTATCGTTAGAAGATCTAATCTGTGAAGAAGATGTAGTGGTCACGCTATCTAACGAAGGTTATGTCAAATATCAGATATTATCTGATTATCAGGCACAGCGCCGTGGTGGTAAGGGTAAAGCCGCGACTAAGATGAAGGAAGAAGACTTTGTCGAACGTTTATTAGTGGCAAATACCCATGATACGATTTTATGTTTCTCAAACCGAGGTAAATTGTATTGGCTTAAGGTTTATCAATTGCCATTGGCGAGTCGCACGGCCCGTGGTCGTCCAATTGTTAATTTATTGCCATTAGAAAGTGATGAAAAGATCACTGCAATTCTACCGGTTAGAGAATACGAAGAAGATAAATTTATTATTATGGCGACCGCGTCTGGCACGGTGAAGAAAACGCCATTAACGGCATATTCTAATCAACGTGCAAACGGTATTATTGCCTTGAACTTACGAGATGACGATACTTTAATCGGCGTTGATATTACCAACGGAGAAAATGACATCATGTTGTTCTCTGACGAAGGTAAAGTGGTTCGCTTTAATGAAAAAGCCCGTGATAGTGAAACGGGTGAAGTGAAGCTAGATCCTGAAACGGGTGAAGAAATTCACGCATTACGTGCAATGGGACGTACAGCGACCGGGGTACGAGGTATTAAGCTTGAAGGTAACCAAAAAGTGGTGTCTTTGATCGTACCGAAAAATGATGGCGCGATCTTAACAATAACGCAAAACGGTTACGGTAAGCGTACTGCGCTGGAAGAATACCCTGCGAAAAGTCGTGCAACCAAAGGGGTTGTTTCGATTAAAGTCAGTGAGCGTAACGGCCCTGTCGTTGGTGCTGTTCAGGTTGAAGATCAGGATGAGATCATGTTGATCACAGATAACGGTACCTTAGTACGTACTCGCGTCAATGAAGTCAGTGTCATTGGTCGTAATACACAAGGGGTGCGTATTATCCGTACTGCTGAAGATGAACACGTGGTAGCACTGCAACGTATTGATGAAATAGAAGAAGATGAATTACCTGATGACGAAGGTGATACATCAATAGAAGCAAATGAATCGTTTAGTGAAACGCCGCCGGTAGCTGAACAAAGTGAACAACTCAGCGAGGGCGATAACGACTAGCGTTACCGCAATATAAAATAAAATAGGCGGTATTAACCGCCTATTTTTTTATATATGGAAATATTTATTCTTGCGAGCCATGGATGGTGTTAGCAAGGGTTTATGTACAGAAAGTACTGTATGTCGGGGTTACATGGATGTAAAAGAGCGACGATGTACACGACTGCACGGGTACAGGAGTAGGGCAAACAGGATGCCTGAGCCGAGGATATACGGTCAGTTTTTGTTTCTGGTTGGGCTAAGTGCCTAGATCCGTGTAGGCAATGTCGCAAGAGCATGATTGCTTCAAGTGGCAATGACATTTTAGTCACACATTTTTTGATCTTATTAAGTCTCGTTGGCTGTAATAAATCACACATTTACATTTACTATTAGAAAAGGTTGTAAGTTTCTCATGTCCGCTGTTTATAATTTTTCTGCAGGTCCAGCCATGCTCCCGGCTCAAGTGATGCAACAGGCACAGCAAGAGTTCCTCAATTGGCAAAATACTGGTTGCTCAGTGATGGAAATGAGCCATCGAAGTAAAGAGTTTATTGCACTAGCGGAAAAAGCTGAGGCAGATTTACGTGAACTCATGCATATCCCAGATAACTATAAAGTATTATTTTGTCACGGTGGTGGCCGAGGACAATTTTCTGCCGTACCGCTCAATTTGTTAGCTGCCGGCAGCAAAGCGGATTATATTGTTAGCGGTTCCTGGTCAAAAGCCGCAGCGCAAGAAGCAGCAAACTATGGTGAAGTGAATACAATCAATGTCGTGGAAGAAGTTAATGGGGTTAAGCAAGTCAAGGATAGTCGTGACTGGCCGTTAACATCCGATGCCGCATATGTCCATTATTGCCCCAATGAAACAGTAGATGGTATTGAAATGTTTGATATACCTGAAACTGGTGGTGTGCCATTAATTGCAGATATGTCATCAACCATATTGTCTCGTGAAATCGATGTCAGTCAGTTTGCGATGATTTATGCTGGTGCCCAAAAGAATATTGGCCCGTCGGGCTTAACGATAGTTATTATTGAGCAATCTCTATTAGGTCAAGCACGTAAAGAGACGCCCTGCATCATGAATTATCAATTGATTGCCGATAATGATTCTATGTATAACACACCACCTACCTATGCTTGGTATTTAGCCGGCCTGGTATTCCAGTGGTTGAAAGAGCAAGGCGGTGTTAGTGCGATACAACATAATAATCAGCAAAAAGCCGAGTTGCTTTATCAATATGTCGATCGCAGTGATTTTTATCGTAACGGAATTATTTCTAATAACCGTAGTTTAATGAATATTCCTTTTTGGTTAATGGATGAATCACTCGATAGCAAATTTCTCAGCGCTGCAAAAGAGCAAGGGTTAGTTGCGTTAAAAGGTCATCGTTCAGTCGGTGGTATGCGCGCCAGTATCTACAATGCAATGCCGCTAGAAGGTGTACAAACACTGGTTGATTTTATGAAAGCATTTGAACAGGAGAATAGTTAACGTGGAGCAGTTAACCTTACAGCCAATCGCTAAAATTCAAGGCGAAGTGTTTTTACCCGGCTCTAAAAGCTTGTCTAACCGCGCGTTGTTAATTGCAGCATTAGCGAATGGCACAACTAAAATCACCAATTTACTGGTCAGTGACGACATTCAGCATATGTTAAATGCATTAGCGAGTCTTGGTATTGAATATCAGTTAAGTGATTGCGGTACAGAGTGCACTGTTGTTGGTAATAGTGGTTTTTTTAACACAACTGAAGCACTCGAGTTATATTTAGGTAATGCTGGTACCGCAATGCGACCTTTATGTGCAGCACTTGCTGCAAGTCATGGCGAGTTTGTCTTAACGGGCGAACCAAGAATGAAAGAAAGACCAATTGGTCATTTGGTTGATGCATTAGCACAGCTTGATGCGGATATTCAATATTTAGAAAACAAAGATTATCCACCGGTAAAAATTGTCGGCAAAGCATTGTCTGGTAGTACAGTGACGATCGATGGTTCTATTTCTAGTCAGTTTTTAACGGCTATTTTGATGATAGCGCCCTTGTTAAAAACCGACACTAATATCGTCATTGACGGCGAACTGGTTTCTAAGCCTTATATTGATATCACTTTAGATATTATGCGCCGGTTTGGTGTGACAGTGAAAAATAATAGTTATCAATCATTTACTGTTAAAGGTGGTCAAAAATACCAGTCTGTAGACCGGTATATGGTGGAAGGGGATGCATCTTCTGCCTCATATTTTCTTGCGGCCGGTGCAATTAAAGGCGGAGAAGTTACTGTACATGGTGTTGGTAAATTAAGTGTCCAGGGAGATAAACATTTTGCTGATGTGCTCGAAAAAATGGGAGCAGAGGTTATTTGGCATGATGAGTCTATCACGGTTAAAGGAAAAGCATTAACGGCGGTTGATATGGATATGAATCATATTCCGGATGCGGCGATGACAATCGCCACAACGGCACTTTTTGCTAACGGTACCACCACTATTCGTAATATCTATAACTGGCGGGTTAAAGAAACAGATCGGCTAACTGCAATGGCAACTGAGCTTAAAAAGGTTGGGGCACAAGTTATTGAAGGAGAAGATTATATTTCGATTACTCCGCCACAGTTATTAAAACATGCTGAAATTGATACCTACAATGATCATCGGGTGGCAATGTGTTTTTCTCTTGTTGCACTGAGTGATACTCCCGTGACGATAAATGACCCTAAATGTACGGCAAAAACATTTCCTGATTATTTTGACAAGTTGGCGCAAGTCTCCTGCTGAAAATATGTTACAGAATAATTTTTTACGCGATTTTGAAATATAATTCCCGTATAATGCCGCCGATTTTCGACATTAGGAGATAAATGTATGCAGGAAAACATTCCAGTGATCACGATAGATGGTCCCAGTGGTGCTGGTAAAGGAACTGCAGCACGCTTAGTCGCTGAACAGTTAGGATGGCAACTGCTTGATAGTGGTGCTATTTATAGAGTGTTAGCGGTAGCAACACAGTATCATCATCTTTCAGTTGAAGAAGAGGAGCCGTTGATCCCGATTGCTGCACATTTAGATGTCCAGTTTGAAATTTCATCCGATGGAGAAAGTCGGGTGATACTTGAGGGTGAAGATGTCACTGATCATATTCGCACCGAAGAGATTGGCGCGATTGCCTCTAAAGTAGCGGCATTTCCCCGCGTACGAGAAGCGTTATTACGTCGACAACGTGCGTTTAAAGTTTCTCCAGGGTTAGTGGCCGATGGTCGTGATATGGGCACAGTGGTCTTTACTGATGCGCCAGTGAAAGTTTTTTTAACCGCCAGTGCGGAAGAACGCGCGCAGCGCAGATTTAATCAGTTGAAAGAAAAAGGCTTTGATGTTAAAATCACGCGCCTTCTGGATGACATACGTCAACGAGATGAACGTGATCAGAGCCGTAAAGTGGCTCCGTTAGTGCCAGCAGAAGGGGCGTTAATTGTTGATTCTACTGAGCTTTCTATAGATGAAGTCGTCGGTAAAATTTTATTATTTGCTAATGAGAAATTGACGTAACTATTAATTTCAACTGTTTTGGAATTAATTTTTCACCTAACGTAAGGATACTTTAGGTTTATTAACAACCCCATGACACATGTAAGTGGATTGGATAACTTAAGAGTTCATATAAATATTATGACTGAAAATTTTGCCCAACTTTTTGAAGAAAGTTTAAAAGAAATCGAAACACGTCCTGGTTCAATCATTAAAGGGACTGTAGTAGCCATCAACAAAGACAACGTTTTAGTTGACGCTGGTTTAAAATCTGAATCTGTTATCTCAATTGACCAATTTAAAAACTCTGCTGGTGAAGTAGAAATTGAAGTTGGTGCAGAAGTTGATGTTGCATTAGACGCTACTGACGATGGTTTTGGTGAAACAATACTTTCTCGTGAAAAAGCAAAACGTCATGAAGCATGGCAAGTGCTTGAAAAAGCATATGAAGAAAAAGAAACTGTTATCGGTGTTATCAACGGTAAAGTTAAAGGTGGCTTCACGGTTGAAGTTAGCAACATTCGTGCTTTCTTACCAGGTTCATTAGTAGATGTTCGTCCAGTACGTGACACAGCTCACCTTGAAGGTAAAGATTTAGAATTTAAAGTTATTAAGCTTGATCAGAAGCGTAATAACGTTGTTGTTTCTCGTCGTGCCGTTATCGAATCTGAAAGCAGCGTAGAACGTGATGCATTGTTAGAGTCGTTAGCAGAAGGTATCGAAGTTAAAGGTATCGTTAAGAACTTAACTGATTACGGTGCATTCGTAGACTTAGGTGGTATCGACGGTTTATTACATATCACAGATATGGCTTGGAAGCGTGTTAAGCACCCAAGTGAAATTGTAAACGTTGGTGACGAGATCCAAGTTAAAGTATTGAAGTTCGATCGTGAACGTACACGTGTTTCATTAGGTATGAAGCAGTTAGGCGAAGATCCATGGGTAGCTATCGCTAAGCGTTACCCTGAAGGTGCTAAACTTTCTGGTCGCGTAACTAACTTAACTGACTACGGTTGTTTCGTTGAAATCCAAGAAGGCGTTGAAGGTTTAGTTCACGTTTCTGAAATGGATTGGACTAACAAGAACATCCACCCATCTAAAGTGGTTAACTTAGGTGACACAGTTGAAGTGATGGTATTAGAAATCGATGAAGAGCGTCGTCGTATTTCTCTAGGTCTTAAGCAATGTATCCCGAATCCATGGGAAGAGTTTGCTAAGAACTTCAGCAAAGGTGATAAAGTTTCTGGTAAGATCAAGTCAATTACTGATTTTGGTATCTTTATTGGTCTTGACGGTGGTATCGACGGTCTTGTTCACTTATCTGATATTTCATGGGCAGGTGGTGAAGAAGCTGTTCGTGAATACAAGAAAGGCGATGAAATCTCAGCTGTGGTATTACAAGTTGATCCAGAGCGTGAGCGTATCTCATTAGGTGTTAAACAGACTGAAGATGATCCGTTTAATCAATACCTTGCAGATAACAAAAAAGGTGCTATTGTTACAGGTAAGGTAGTTGAAGTAGACGCTAAAGGTGCTAAGATTGAATTAGCAGAAGGTGTTGAAGGTTACTTACGCGTTTCTGATATCTCTCGTGAGCGTATCGAAGATGCTTCAACTGAATTATCAGTTGGTGATGATGTAGAAGCTAAATACATGGGCGTAGATCGTAAGAACCGCACTATCAGCTTGTCTATCAAAGCGAAAGATCAAGCTGATGAGCGTGAAGCAATGGACAGCTTAAACCAATCTGAAGATACTGGTTTAAGTGCTATGGCTGCAGCGTTTAAAAACGCTAAAAGTTAATTTTAGCTAGGAGGAGGGAGGTATTGTATATTCAATACTTTCCTCAATTTGTAAACCATTGGCGTGATGCTAAATGAACACTGGGGGGTCGAATGACCAAATCAGAACTCATTGAAAGATTAGCAGACAAATTAAATCATTTATCTGCAAAAGAAGTAGAACAAGCTATTAAAGAAATTCTCGAAATGATGGCGCAGACTTTATCTAAAGGTGAGCGTATTGAAATTAGAGGCTTTGGTAGTTTCTCCTTGCATTATCGTGCTCCACGCGTTGGTCGGAACCCAAAAACTGGTGAGTCAGTAGAACTTGCTGGTAAATACGTTCCGCACTTTAAACCTGGCAAAGAATTACGTGAAAGAGTAAATCTTTCAATAGCGTAAATAAAATCATATACTAAAAACGGCATGCATAGGCATGCCGTTTTTTTTCGATAATTGTTTACATGGGTAAAGGTTTCCAGTGCGAGTCTATTTAACTCTTATATTAATGCTGTTGCTATTGTTAGTAGCATTTATCTTTGGCAGTCAGAATGATCAATTGATCACCTTGAATTATTTGATCGCTCAGACAGAAATATCGGTCGCTGCTGCGGTAAGTTTATTTACCGTAATTGGTTTTTTTCTCGGATTACTTTTTGCAGTTTTGTGGAAACTAATGCGAATAATTAAAACAAAACCGGGTAAAAATGCCACTTAACGTTACTGGTTAACACATCAATGTTAGAACTTTTATTTCTGCTACTACCTGTTGCCATGGGATATGGTTGGTTTATGGGACGCAACAGCGTGAAACAACGCGACCATAGCGCCAAACAGGACCTATCGATAAAATACTCGACAGGAATAAATTATCTACTTTCAAATCAACAAGACAAAGCAATAGAGTATCTACTGGAAACCTTGACGGTCGAAGATGATACTGTCGAAGCGCACTTTGCTATGGCGAACTTATTTCGCAAACGTGGAGAGCTGGATCGCGCACTGAAAGTTCATGAACATTTGGTGAGGCAAAAGCATCTGCCAACGAAAGCAAAGCAACAAGCGGCATTTGAATTAGGCAAAGATTTTTTAACTGCGGGCCTGTATGATCGGGCCGAGTCGATGTTTCATACGTTAATGAAGTCTAAGGTCTTTGCACAGCGCTCACTGACCTATTTATTGCAAATTTATCAATCGACTAAAGATTGGCAACATGGCATTGAACTAAAAAAAGCGATTGTTAAATCAAAAGATAAAAAACTACTTCATACCTTAGCTAATTTTTATTGTGAGCTGGCGACTATCGCCTTGGAAAAAGATCAATTTATTGAAGTGCTGGAGTTACTGGAAAGTGCCTTAAGGTGTGATCCTAACTCTTGTCGTGCAAATTGGCTAATGGCAGAAATTTACGAAAATCATCAGCAATATAATGAAGCTTGTCAATGCTATAAAGATATTTACACTCAGGATAACGAATTTTTTCCTGATGTTATTGATAAAATGGCTAACTGTTATCATCAGTTAGACGCAGACGATGAGTTTTATTGCTTTATTAAAAAAGTATATGATGAAACTGGCGGTAGCAGTGCTTTAATCAAGTATTTATCATTGATTGAACATAAACACGGTCATGTTAAAGCGCAGGAGTTCATGTTATCTGCATTGAAACGACGGCCAACGATTCAAGGTTTTAAGCATTTTATTAAAATGCAAATGAATCAACCTGAGCAGGACCATGAAAATTTGGCGATGATTAAAGAATTAGTTTCGGCTTACCTCAATATCAAACAGCGTTATAATTGCCGAAACTGTGGCTTTAACAGTAGTACTCATTATTGGTCTTGTCCTTCTTGCCATGACTGGGAAACATTAAAGCCCGTTCGAGGCCTCGAAGGGGAGTAACCTCTGTTTTTGCCAGTTAATCCAATCTCTTTGTCAAAGATACTCATTTATGCTTATAAACTCCGTTTCTTTTCCGCGATATTGAATTAACTGTCTTCAAAGGCAAAGATTACTTGTATAATGACATTATTAAGTTTTTTAAAAGAATTTACCTAAGGAAGTTTTATGAATGATCCAAAAGTGGTAGTGGCATTAGATTTTGATAGCCAGGCGGATGCCCTTGCTTTTGTTGATAAAATTCAGCCGAGTGATTGTCGGTTAAAAGTGGGCAAAGAAATGTTTACTTATTTTGGTCCGGAATTTGTTAAGGCTTTGGTGAACCGTGGCTTTGACGTTTTTTTAGATCTTAAATTTCACGATATCCCTAATACGGTTGCCAAAGCGGTTACTGCCGCCGCTGAACTTGGTGTCTGGATGGTAAATGTTCATGCTTCTGGTGGCAGTGAAATGATGAAAAAAGCTAAAGAAGCATTAGTACCATATGGTGATAAAGCGCCGCTACTCATCGCAGTTACTGTACTCACCAGTATGGGAGCTGAAGACTTAGCAGGTTTAGGTATTACTAAATCTCCAGCAGAACAAGTGAAGCATTTAGCGCAACTGGCGCAGCAATCAGGAATAGATGGTGTTGTGTGTTCAGCGCAGGAAGCGCAATCATTAAAGCAGCTATTAGGAAATGACTTTAAATTAATAACACCTGGGATACGCCCGGCGGGTGCCAGTAGCGATGATCAGAAACGCATCATGACGCCGGAACAGGCGATAGCAGATGGCGTTGATTACTTAGTGATAGGCCGTCCAATAACTAAATCTTCAGATCCTCACCTAGTGTTACAAGAAATTAATCAGTCGATTAGTTAACTATTTATTGTCAATAATCGCTTAAAAGCCATGGTTTGCTAACAAACCATGGCTTTTTGTTACTTACTTGTTTTGATTCGCTAATATATTAAAATCAAAAGATTGTAGTAATTCATTTAGTCGGATTAACGGTAAACCAATCAAGCTATTTGGATCGTCACCTTCGAGCCGATCAAATAAACAGATACCCAAACCTTCACTTTTAAAACTACCTGCACAATTAAGCGGTTGCTCGGCATTAACGTAATTTTCAATATCTTGTTGGTTAAGTTGCTTAAAATGGACTTTAAATGGTTCTACTAATGATTTTACCGTGCTTGAAGTGCTGCTATAGATAGCTAATCCAGTATAAAAGGTAACGCATTTTCCGCTGAACTTTGTTAATTGCTTAATTGCATTTTCAGCAGTGTGAGGCTTACCTAAAATTTCTCCATCACAGGTGGCAACTTGATCTGAGCCTATGATCAGCGCGTTATCATGCTCATTGGCTACTGCTTTGGCTTTTAATATTGCTAATCGTTCCACCAAAGCCTGAGGTGTTTCGTTGACTAATGGAGTTTCATCTACTTGTGGTTTGGCGCAGCTAAAGGCAATGTTTAACTTTTCCAATAGACTTTTTCTAAATGGGGAGGTTGAACCTAAAATAATAGCTTGTTGTGTCATTAGTGAGATTGTCATACAAAAATTAATCAGATTTTGCTAATATGAGGGCAATATTGCAAAATTAAACGGATTTCGTTAATTTTCTTTTGACACATGAGGCTAACGGCATTATTATGCGCGCCTTATGCAGAATCTTAAGCTTCCGATAACAATCGACCCGTATAAAAGCGCTCAACGTAGACTTGAGTGTCAGGGACTATTTGCAATATCGGAAATGAATAGATTGCTTGCTGTCAGTGAAATAAACAGCGAGCAAATTGAAGTTAAATTTAATTTTGATGTGGATGAACTTGGCTTGGTGGTTATATCAGGTAAGGGGTCGGCAACAGTTAATTTAACTTGTCAGCGATGTACTGATGCATTTGAATATTTACTGGAGATAGACTTTTCGTTTAGCCCGGTAAAAAATGCTGAAGCTGCTGAAGATTTGCCATCATATTATGATGCAATTGAATTAGATGAAAATGGTGAAGTTAACTTGCGAGAGTTAGTGGAAGATGAGTTAATCCTTGCGATTCCATTAATACCTAGGCATGACTTCAAAGATTGTCAGTCACCAGCTGATAGTGTTTGGGGGAAATTACCTGAAGAGCATGATAAGCCGAATCCATTTGACGTATTAAAAAAACTTAAGTAACACTATTTGTTACCAATCGATTTTAGGAGTTAGGAAATGGCAGTTCAAAAGAGCAAAAAGTCTCGTTCAAGACGTGGCATGCGCCGTTCACATGATGCATTAACCGCTGAAAACTTATCAGTAGATCCCGTATCTGGCGAAACACACCGTCGTCATCATGTAACAGCTGATGGCTTTTACAAAGGTGTTAAAGTAATCGCTAAATAAGCCATTACTTGGTAAAACATTTTGACTAGTCTAACCATAGCGTTAGATGTTATGGGGGGCGATAAAGGCCCCCTTGTAACTATTCCTGCGGCAGTTCTTGCCATCAAAAAGTCGGCGCAATTACATTTAATACTTTGCGGTGACGAAACGATTATTCAAGAAATTCTGATAAAACATAATGTTTTAGAGCACTCTCAGTTATCGATAGTGCCAACGACTGAAGTTGTTGCTATGGATGAAAAACCGAGCTCAGCGCTTAGAAGTAAAAAGCATTCATCGATGCGTAAAGCACTGGACTTAGTCGAACAGGGTAAAGCGCAAGCTTGTGTTAGTGCGGGTAATACTGGTGCTTTGTTTGCCATGGCACATTATGTGTTAAAGACTCTACCAAGCGTTGAACGTCCCGCATTGATTTCCTCATTACCCACTCATAGTGAACATCAGCATGTTTTTATGTTAGATCTTGGCGCTAATGTCTTTTGTGATTCTAATATTCTTTATCAGTTTGGTGTGATGGGATCGGTAATGGCAGAGCAGGTTGATGGTATCTCGGCTCCTCGCGTTGCGTTATTGAATATGGGCGTTGAGGATATTAAAGGCAGTGATCATATTAAGCTGGCTGCGACTAAATTGAATGATAACCCCTCAGTGAACTATGTTGGCTTTATTGAAGGGAATGACATTTTTAATAATAAAGCCGATGTCATTGTTTGTGATGGTTTTGTAGGCAATGTTGCCTTGAAAACTTGTGAAGGTGTTGCCAGACTGGTTTACCAAAAATTAAAACAGGTACTGTCTGAGCATGTTTTTGCACGTTTAATTGGTAAAATTTTAGCTCCCTCATTAAAAAAGCTTTTTAAACCACTGAACCCCGACCAGTATAACGGTGCAAGTTTGATAGGATTGCGCGGAATTGTAATAAAAAGTCATGGTAATGCTAGCGTTTCAGCATTTCATACCTCGATATTAGAGGCTGTGAGAGAAGTTGAACGCCAGGTACCAGAAAAAATAAAAATGACATTAGAGCAAGGCTTAAAAGAGCGTCTAGAGTAAACAGCATTGCTAGGCTTATAAGCACAAATAATTTGATTAACTCTTGAGTCATGGAGTTGTTAACCATATTTCAAGATGTAACCTTCGACTAATTAGGTAATATAATGCAAAATAAATTAGCTTTTATTTTCCCCGGGCAAGGCTCACAAGCGATTGCTATGTTGAGTGAATTTGCCGACAATGAAATTGTTCAATCAACTTTTTCAGAAGCATCTCAAGCGTTAGGCTATGATTTATGGCAATTAGTTGCTCAAGGACCGGCAGAAAAATTAAATCAAACTAACTTTACTCAACCTGCTTTATTAACTGCAAGTGTTGCTTTGTGGCGATTATGGCAAAGTGAGTCAACAGTAACACCTACAATGCTGGCCGGTCATAGCTTGGGTGAATACTCTGCCTTAGTTTGCGCTGGCGTATTTTCACTCGCAGATGGCGTTAAATTAGTGGAAAAACGAGGTGAGTTTATGCAAGCGTCAGTACCAGAAGGTGTTGGTGCGATGGCTGCTGTTATCGGTTTAGCGGATGATAAAATTATTGATGCTTGCCAACAATCAGAGCAAGGGCAAGTCGTTTCTGCAGTAAACTTTAATTCACCCGGTCAGGTGGTTATCGCGGGTAATAAAGAAGCGGTTGAGCGTGCCGGTGAACTTTGTAAAGCAGCAGGAGCAAAACGTGTATTACCGTTGCCTGTTAGCGTTCCATCACATTGTGCCTTAATGAAAGAGGCGGCGGATAAGTTAGCTGAACAGTTTAACCTGGTTCACTTTAATCAACCTCAGTTACCTGTTGTCAACAATGTTGATGTTGCGATTGAAGATGACGTAGAGGCGATTAAAAATGCTTTGATCCGCCAGTTATATAGTCCGGTAAGATGGACGGAAACTATAGAAAAACTAGCTCAGTCAGGGGTTGAAATCGCATTAGAAGTTGGTCCAGGTAAAGTATTACAAGGCTTGGTTAAGCGTATTGATAAGTCAATTTCATGTATTTCGGTTAATGATCAGGCATCATTAACTCAAGCAAAAGAATTAGTAGGATAAATTATGTTTACATTAGAGGGACAAGTGGCACTAGTGACTGGAGCCAGTCGTGGTATAGGTAAAGCAATTGCGACGCAGTTAAAATCATTAGGCGCGACTGTTATAGGTACAGCAACGTCTGAGCATGGTGCTGAAAAAATTAGTGAATATTTAGGTGCAGGCCAAGGTATGGTGTTAAACGTCACTAGCAACGAATCTATCGCTGATTTATTTGATGCGATAAAAGAAAACTTTGGCGGCGTTGATATTTTAGTCAATAATGCTGGTATCACTCGTGATAACTTGTTTATGCGCATGAAAGATGAAGAGTGGGACGATATTATTGATACTAACTTGTCTTCTGTTTATAAAATCAGTAAAGCAGTGATCCGCTCTATGATGAAAAAACGTCATGGCCGTATTATTAATATCGGCTCGGTTGTCGGCACTATGGGCAATGCGGGTCAAGTCAATTACGCAACGGCAAAAGCAGGTTTAATTGGCTTTACTAAGTCATTAGCTCGTGAAGTTGCTTCGCGCGGTATTACGGTTAATACGATAGCGCCAGGTTTTATCGATACCGATATGACACAGACGTTAACGGATGAACAAAAAGAAGGCATTTTTTCGCAAGTACCAGCCAATCGTTTAGGTAAGCCGGAAGAAATTGCAAATTCAGTGGCGTTTTTAGCGTCTGATTGCGCGGCCTATATTACTGGTGAAACTTTGCACGTAAATGGCGGCATGTATATGGTTTAATTAGAGATAATATTTAATATTACTCTTGATAAATCATAATAAGTAAGCATAATAAATACACTGTCTACAGGTTAGACCAGCTTAAAAAGCAAAATTAGAAGCTTGCAAGGAAAGCTGTAGACGAATACACTACACGCAATTTTGAAAAATTGTATTTTCTAGTAAAGGAAAAAAAATGAGTACTATCGAAGAACGCGTAAAAAAAATTACTGTTGAGCAATTAGGCGTAAGTGAAGATGAAGTAAAAAATGAAGCTTCTTTTGTTGATGACCTAGGTGCAGATTCTCTAGATACAGTAGAATTAGTAATGGCGTTAGAAGAAGAATTTGATACAGAAATTCCTGATGAAGAAGCTGAAAAAATCACTACAGTTCAAGCAGCAATTGACTACGTAACTGCTAATCAGTAATTACAGCATTTATTAAGAATTTTTCAGGCGGTATCTAACCGCCTGATTTTTTTCTGCTATTTAATAACAGATATAATCTACATATATTCCAGTTAACATACCTGCCGTTAAAGGCATGGTACTACCTTTCACATTAGCTCTACGGAGGCAACTCGACAGATGAGACGTGTTGTGGTTACCGGTTATGGTATGCTTTCCCCATTAGGTAATAATGCTGATACTACGTGGCAAAACTTATTAGCGGGTAAAAGCGGTATTGATACCATAGATCATTTTGATGTAAGTCACTTTCCTACTAAATTCGCTGGTTTAGTTAAAAATTTTGATGCTGAGTCCTACGGTATTGCGAAAAAAGATGCCAAAAAAATGGATACCTTTATTCAATATGGCTTAGCAGCTGGCATTCAGGCATTTAATCATTCAGGCCTGGAAGTGACGGAAGAAAATGCCGCTCGTATTGGCGTTGCTGTTGGCTCTGGCATCGGCGGTTTAAGCTTGATTGAAGAAAATCATAGTAAGTATCTTAAAGGTGGCGTGAGAAAATTATCTCCCTTCTTTTGTCCATCGACGATATTGAATATGGCAGCAGGGCACTTATCAATCAAATTAGGGCTTAAAGGACCTAATATTGCCATTGTCACTGCTTGTACTTCAGGTGTGCATAATATTGGCCATGCTGCGCGGATGATTGCTCATGGTGATGCGGACGCGATGCTTGCTGGAGGCGCTGAAAAAGCATCAACAGAATTAGGTATAGGTGGTTTTTGCTCGGCACGCGCCTTATCAACACGCAATGACGATCCTCAAGGGGCGAGTCGTCCTTGGGATAAAGACCGTGATGGTTTTGTGCTCAGTGATGGTGCTGGTATTGTGGTGATTGAAGAATATGAGCATGCGCGAGCACGTGGTGCGACCATTTATGCTGAGATCCTTGGTTTCGGTATGAGTGGTGATGCCTATCATATGACCTCACCACCAGCTGATGGTGCTGGTGCGGCATTAGCGATGGAGAATGCTTTAAAAGATGCCAAAGTGGATGTTAGCCAAATTGGTTATATTAATGCACATGGTACATCAACACCTGCCGGTGATATTGCGGAAACTAACGCAGTCAAATCGGTTTTTAAAGAACATGCTTATAATACTATGGTCGGCTCGACTAAATCGATGACGGGTCACTTGCTAGGTGCAGCGGGCGCAGTAGAAACCATTTTTACTGTACAATCGTTATTTGATAATAAAGTAGCGCCAACTATTAATTTGGAAAATCCGAGTGAAGGCTGTGATTTAGATTATATTCGCGGTAGTGCCCGTGATGTCAATTTAGAATATGCCTTGTGTAACTCTTTTGGTTTTGGCGGCACGAATGGCTCATTAGTGTTGAAAAAAATCTAATCGCTGAGCAATAAAAAAATGTTAAGCCTGAATATGCTGGTCGTATTCAGGCTTTTTTATTGGTGGCATATTATCGCGCTATTAACATATAATGGCGCTTAGTTATAACTTGTTATTAGATAATGATTTTTAATGTTTCATTGCTTTATTAATGGTCAAAGGCAACAACAGATTGCGACAGATGATCGTGGTTTAGCCTATGGTGACGGCTTGTTTACTACCGCTAAGGTGGTCAATGGAGAGGTGCAATGGTTGGCAGAGCATTTAACTCGTCTGGTGGAAGGTTGTCGTTATTTAAAGATATCATATGACCATCAAGCATTAGTCTCAGAGCTTAATCAAGCTGTTTCAGCATGTCAGTTAGCTGTAGTGAAAGTGATGATCACTGCTGGGAGTGGTGGACGTGGTTATTCACGGCAAGGAGCCTTAAACGCGCAGCGAATAATTTCTCTTCATCCTATGCCGACACGTTATAGTCAATGGGCTCAGCAAGGTATTACACTGGAAAATGCGAATATACAGTTGGGGTTGAACCCGCTGTTAAAAGGATTAAAACATCTTAACCGTTTAGAGCAGGTCTTACTCAGGGCGGAGCTCGATCAGCGTGATTGTGATGATTTACTGGTGTGCAATATTAATAATGAAATCATTGAAACCAGTTGTGCTAATCTTTTTTGGTTTCATCGTGGGCGACTTTATACACCAGAACTATCTGATTCTGGCGTCAAAGGGCTTTATCGCCAGCAGATATTAGCACAGGATGCAAACATAGAGGTGGTGAAGGCAACGTTAGCGGATGTAACTCAACTTGATGCTATGTTTATCTGTAACAGCATTATGGGGATTGTCCCGGTGCGCTGTTATCAGGGACAAGTACTGGCTCTAGATAAAGTATTGCATTATCGTGCGCAATTTAACCAATGTATCAGCCAAGGGAAGTAACTGTTGAATAAGTTGAAGCGTTTTTTATTTACCGGTGCTAGTTTATTACTACTTGTTGTCGGTATACTCGTAGCCGTTACTCATTACCAGTTAACAAAACCTAACCTGTTAGCTGAGCCGGCATTGCTTACCGTTAATAACGGTAGCTCATTTCATCAGTTTACCAAGCAATTAAAAGCATTGGGTGTAATAGAGACTCGTTTTTGGCTACGAAATTATGTTCGTTTTTACCGCAACGCTGTGATAATTAAAGCAGGAACCTATCAAATATTACCGTCGCAAACATTAAAGCAAATACTGCAAATGGTATCGCAAGGTAAAGAGCATCAATTTACGATTACTTTTATTGAAGGTTCTACTTTAAAACAATGGTTGGCATTGATACGAGCTAATCGCCATATTACTCATACATTAGATCCGCAAAAAAATGGCTATCAACAGGTGGCCAATAAGTTAGCGCTTAAGCAGTCACATCCTGAAGGGCTTTTTTATCCCGATACTTATGCGTTTACTAATCAAACCTCAGATGTTGAGTTACTCACCCGAGCCTATAATAAAATGCGACAAGAGCTGGAAAATGCCTGGGCGAACCGAGATGGCGGCCTACCTTATGATAATGCTTATCAAGCATTGACTATGGCGTCGATTATAGAAAAAGAAAGCGGGCGACATACGGAACATGAGTTGATTGCATCAGTGTTTGTTAACCGCTTAAATCAGGGCATGCGACTTCAAACGGATCCCACTATTATTTATGGCTTAGGTGACAGGTATCAAGGCGATATCAAACGTGCGCATAAGAAAGAAAAAACGGCGTATAATACTTATAGAATTAATGGATTACCACCAACACCAATTGCTATGCCAGGAAAATCGGCTATTCATGCTGCTATGCATCCAGCCCCCAGCAATTATTTATATTTTGTCAGTAATGGCCAGGGCAAGCATATTTTTACAGAAAATTTGACCGATCATAATAAAGCTGTGGTGAAATATCAGCTCAATCGGTAGGGGCTGTTGCTTTTTCAATTTAGCCTTCGCTGTCCTCTCATTTCAATCAGTGATTGCTAGAAAGTAAGTCGATGCTATTTTTAGCGGTATCGATAGCGTTTTCTTGCTTCGATAAAGCGGGTCTAATGCAGGAGTCAGTGGCAATCCACCTAACGATGAAACAAATAGCGCACCTTAGCAATTGAGTTTGCAATGCTTATTTGCGAGAATGCTCGGCAAATAACTTTCACTAACTGGCCGTGATAGCTTCACCTCTATAAACGACAAATATCTTTATCACCAAATTAGATAAGTCCTTTGAGTTAGCTAAACACTATTGAGAGAAAAAATGAAAAAAGGCTTTATGGTTGTTTTCGATGGTAGCAATGGCGCGGGTAAAACAACGGTAATTAATGAAGTAGAAAAGTATCTGAGTGCAAAAGGGCTAGATGTGGTGTTAACCAGAGAGCCAGGTGGTACACCGATAGGTGAGAAGATCAGAGAAGTTATTCTTGACCCAAGTACACCGGAAATGTGCGATCTGACGGAATTAATGCTATTTGGCGCCGGACGGGCGCAACATCTTGAACAAAAAATTAAACCGGCATTGGCGGCAGGAAAAATTGTCATTTCTGATCGTTTTGATGCGGCAACCTTTAGTTTTCAGCACTATGCTCGAGGTATAGCATTAGATACTATCGTTAAAATCAATGATTTGGCGCTTGATGGCTTTCGACCAGATATTAATATTATTCTTGATTTAGATCCGTTAGCAGGGCTCGAAAGAGTAAAAAAACGAGGTCAAGCGCTGGACCGCTTAGAAGATGAAAAACTGGATTTTCTCACTAAAGCACGCAACGGTTATTTGATTCAAGCAAAAAATCATCCGGAAAAATTCGCGATAATTGATGCATCGCAATCAAAAGAACAAGTACTGAGCGATGTGCTGACCGTGATTGATACCTTGTTAGCTCAACAACAATAATTTTTTGATAAGGTCATTTTGATGAAGTCGTGGCTATTAGCTGAACAGCAAGTATTAATCGAGCAAATTCATCGTAAGAATTTGCCTCATGCTATTGTTCTGTCAGGCGTTAGTGGCGCAGGAAAAAAGGAATTGGCTCATTGGTTAGCTAATGCATTGATGTGCCAATACTCTGCACCGGCAGAACCATCATTATTAGCGAATAATCCTGCTGATATTCCGTGTGGTCAATGTAAAAACTGTCATCTTTTTGGCCAAAATAGTCATCCTGATCATCTTGATGTTGTTGCTGAGGGCAACCATATTGGCGTTGATCAAATTCGTCAGGTTAGTCGTTTTTTAGAAAAAACAGCCCAGTTAGGTCATAACCAGGTGGTAGTGATTGATGGTGCGGAGATGATGACTGAGTCAGCCGCCAACGCGTTATTGAAAACATTAGAAGAACCAACAGCACATTGTTACTTACTGCTGCTGGTAAAAGATATTCAACACTTGTTACCAACCATCGTCAGTCGTTGTCGTCAGTTACCATTACGGCCGCCAGTGGGGGCTGAGTTAACGGCGAATTTAGGAAAAACCAGTCAAGATAGCTTTGTTAACTTATCGCATTTTGCTGAACTTGCTGATCCTGAAATTCATCAGCAGTACCAGCAAGTAGTGCAGCAGTTTATCAGTTTTTTATATCTGGGCCAGCAACGCATGGCGCTATTAACCTTGTTAGAAACTAGTGCCCATAGTGTGCGTTGGCTTGAAAAAATAGCGGTGGATTTGTTGAGAAGTCATCATCAATGGCAAAGCGTCACCTTACCACCTGCGATTGACCTTGATAAATTTTCACGCTTTCTTCATGATAAACAAGATGCGCTTTATCAGGTATATCAGGCGATTAATGCCTATAATAAAAAAGTCACCAGTTACAGCCAATTTAATCAGACATTTGGTTTAGAAAAACTGCTTGTTGAGATTCAGTTCATTATCGATGATTAAGGGAACAAGATGGAAAGTTTGTATTTAGAATTTGTTAGCGATAAAGAGCTGTATTTGTCTTATATGCCATTTGTTAAAAATGGTGGTCTGTTTGTCAGAACGACAGAAAAATTTGAATTAGGTACGGATATTACCTTAGAGGTCCTGTTACCAGATTCGCTTGAACCTTCAGAAGTGATTGGTAAGGTTTGCTGGTTAACACCAATAGGCGCACAACACGGTACGCCTGCAGGTATCGGTATTGCATTTGTAGAAGATCCGGAAAATACCCGTAATCAAATCGAAAAAGCGATCAGTCGTTTACTTAATTCTTCTGAGCCAACGCTCACTATGTAGCTGTTTAGTAGTCAATTTACTTTATATAATATCCTAGGAGTAGTTTTTGTTTATCGATTCCCATTGTCACTTAGATCGTCTTGATCTTGCTTCATTCGACAATAACCTCGACAAGGTAGTGCAGGCAGCACATGACGCTCAGGTCACGCAAATGCTTTGTGTGAGTGTGACATTAGCTGACTTTCCTACCATGGCTGAGAAGACAGCAAATTATGACAATGTGCTGTTAACTTGTGGAGCGCATCCACTCAATCAGGAAGATAAAACAGATTATCAGCAGTTACTTGAATTAGCCCAACACCCACGTGTTATCGCAATCGGTGAAACTGGTTTAGACTATTTTTATGCACCGGAAACAAAAGAAATTCAGTTAGATTCATTTGAAAAGCACATCAAAGCTGCAATTCACTTGAATAAACCATTGATTATTCATACTCGGGATGCGCAACAAGACACCCTTAATATGCTGCGTCAACATCAGGCAGGTAAAGTTGGCGGGATTTTGCATTGTTTTACTGAAACCTGGGAAATGGCGCAGCAAGCGATTGAAATGGGATTTTATATTTCCTTTTCCGGCATAGTGACGTTTAAAAATGCCAGTGCTCTTAGAGAAGTAGCAAGAAGAGTCCCGGATGAGCGAATTTTAATTGAAACTGATGCTCCTTATTTGGCGCCAGTACCATATCGAGGTCAACAAAATCAACCGGCTTATGTGGTAGAAGTAGCAAAACATTTAGCCAGTATCCGCGGCCAGTCGGTAGAAGAGATTGCGAAAATCTCCCGTGAAAATTTTCAGCGATTATTTGCCCTTTCTTAAGCTTATTTTTAATTATTGTAGATAAAAACAGCCCGAAACTATTAGCTAGTTTCGGGCCCAGGGGATGGCTCAAAAAGGAGATGAGCCGTGCGCTAATTAACAGGTTATGTTACTAGAACAATGAAAATATATGCGAGCATCATTGGGTCATAATTAATCTGTAAAACTAATTGTAGTGCAAACTCTAGCAAAAGCTAATAATATTTATAAAAAAAATATCTCATTGATATTTATTGGTTTTATTGGTTTTGATTGATTTTTGTATACACCTAACTCACCGCTTATCTACGGCTAGCTAACAGTTTGTGCACAGGCTATGCACTAGGCTTTATGCTGAGCTTATGTATACTGTTGGCTTATTATTTAAAGGTGTGATTTTTCGTTTTGCTAAATAAAATTTGGATCAGCTTTTTTACTATCGCATTTGTTTCAGCGCTCTACCAGTGGTTGGTACTCGATCAGGCATTGATTTTTGAGCAATTGGTCAATGCGATTTTTTCGATGTCGAAGGTGACAGTGGAAATAGCGATTGGCTTAATTGGCGTGCTCAGTTTTTGGCTTGGTATGATGAAAGTGGCAGAGCATGCCGGATTAATGACGAAGCTGGCAACATTAATTTCTCCATTATTTACTCGCTTAATGCCAGAGTTACCCCACGGCCATCCGGCTATTGGCTCAATGACCATGAACTTATCAGCGAATTTTCTCGGGCTTGATAATGCCGCTACACCTTTGGGTTTAAAAGCAATGCAGGATTTGCAAACCTTAAACCCTAATAAAGATACAGCCAGTAATGCTCAGATCTTATTTTTAGTGCTTAATACCTCGTCGGTGACCTTGTTTCCGTTAGCGGTTTTTGTTTACCGGGCACAGCAAGGAGCTGCTTCACCTACCGATGTTTTTGTGCCGATTATCTTGGCAACATTTGCTTCAACCATGGCAGGTTTACTAAGCGTTGCTTTTGTTCAGAAAATTAAGTTGTATAACACTGTGGTGCTCGCTTATTTATTGTCAGCGTTTGCTATTATGGCGGCCATAGTTGTTTATTTTCTTAACTTGTCAGCACAAGCTTTGTCTACTCAGTCGTCGTTAGTTGGCAATTTTTTGATCTTTAGTACTTTATTAGCTTTTATTGTGCTGGCGACAAAAAAGCAGGTTAATGTTTACGATAGCTTTATTGAAGGGGCACAACAGGGCTTTGAAACTAGTATTAAATTGATCCCTTATTTACTTGCTATGTTAGTGGCTATTGGTGTTTTTCGTGCCAGTGGTGCGCTTGAGCTATGTGTCGGCGCTATTCGTACATTCGTTAATTTTTTTGGCTGGGATGCCCGTTTTGTCGATGCATTGCCTACTGCCTTTATGAAGCCTTTAAGTGGCTCAGGTTCTAGAGCGATGATGATAGAAACTATGAATACCTATGGTGCGGATTCCTTTGCCGGGCGATTGGCGTCGATTATGCAGGGTTCAACAGAAACCACTTTTTATGTGCTAGCGGTGTATTTTGGCTCGGTGGGTATTCGCTATTCAAGACATGCCATCAGTTGTGGTTTGATCGCCGATATTGCTGGTATGTGTGCAGCGATCAGCGTTTGCTACTGGTTTTTTGGTTGAGCGAGTAAAGTAGGGAGTAGGTAGTTTTTTATAACCAATTAGCAGGTAAAATAGCAAAATAACGACAAATGCTGACCATTGAACAAAGATAAGCTGCAATTGAAACAGGTAGCTTAACGTTAATAGCAGTAGACTATTGATAATAATAAATCTGCTCTTGCCAATATCCTGTAAACCAATGTTGAATGCTCTACTATAGTTTTCCACCATAAAATCCAATGAATTAATAACAAAGGCTAATGCCAATAGCAGTAGGCACCATTTAACTTCTGTCGTTAAGGTAAAATGAGATTGCTCAAGGTGGAATAACAGCGCAAACCACAGAAAACAGGGGATTAGTGGCAAGAGAGTCATGACGATAAATAAAGGTAATGGTTTTAAACCGGAAACAAAACGTGCAACGAATTGTCCCAGCATAATTGACCATGTAAGCCACCAGGCAAGATAAAACTCGTGATAATCGTTAAATGGCACAATAAATTTGTGCAATGATGTTAAGTAATCAGCACCTAAGTCTATGCTAGAAATTAACGTTTGTGAGTCAAATTGACTGGACAGCGCCAAATAGCTCCATAAGCCAATAAATATTAAGACACTTAGTTGGCTGATACGCATCATTAATGATATTCGTGTACTGATCACTAGCGCTGTTAGAATAATCACCAGTAATATAATGAAGGTGAATAGCGGATGATCACTGTGTCGTTCAGATAAATAAAATGGTACTAACTGGGTAAATAAGGATAGAGTAAACGCGCAGGTGATAATGACCACTAAGGCACTGAGTTTTTGTACCCATTGTTTGCTAAATAATTGTAATTTGGGCTCTAAAGTTAAGAAGTATAAGGTCGAGACATAGTACAACGTCCACGCAGTGATCCCCCAAAAACCAAGTTCAATCGCTAACGGGTTTGTGAAGCTATAAATATTTTTCTCTTGATATTGTGGAAATTCAATTAGCGGAAGTAATATAAAGCCGCCATCGAGACCAGAGGTGAATAAAATAGCGCTCAGCAGCCAAATTGATCTGGGCTGTTTTCCTGACAATTGGCTATTACGAAAGCGCCACGTCAATATGGCGCCAAATAGCAAAACGCTAATAACTCCAAATCCTATTAGCAATTTGCACCTGTGGTGTTTAGATTAAAGTCCGCCGAGTCTAAGGGACAAAGTTGTCAGTTTTATGACGAGTTAATTACTGTATTGGTCGATTAATTGCTCCGCTAGAGCATGACAGTAATTTGCGGCATTGAGAAATTGTGCATTAGAACCTTGAGATAATGCGCATCTGAGCCACTGACCGTCTATTTGTGCGGCAAGCATGTTAGTACAATAATCAAGGTAGTCCCTTTTTATCAGCGCCTTAAATGAATAACGCAAGTTACTGGCGAGCCTCGCGTGATTGACTCTTTGAAGCTGGGATAATTCCTTATCATGCATTGATTGCACCCAAAAACTGAGCCAAGCAACAGCCGCTTTATTGGAGCTTTGTGCAGTACTGAAATTAGCATTAATGATAAAGGCTAAGCGTTCTTTTGGTGTTGGTGTACTGTCAGTAAATTGCTGCAGAAAATCCTGTTTAAGCTGCTCTAACAGATAAATCGTCGTGCCTTTGAGTAACCCTGCCTTACCGCCGAAGTAGTGGCTAATAATACCACTGGATACCCCGGCAAGTTTACTGATGGTTGAAATAGTGGTGCCGTGCATACCGTGTTGGGCAATAGAAGCTAAGGTGGCATCTATTAGTTGCTGTTTACGAATTTTCTCCATTCCAATTTTAGGCATATATAACTCAAATTTTAATACTTCTGGACTATTCATTAATAAGCAGAAATAAATAGCCTTTAAGGTCAATAACATATAGCTATTTATCTTAAGGGGAAAGCAGTGGAACACAAGTTAATTTTTTATTAATTGAACGTTCAATAAAAAATAACATAGCTGTAACATTTGCTCATTATGATGCTGGCTGTTTTGAAACTTAAACAGAAATAATAATCATAAAGTGAGTGAATTATGTCTCGACAACTAAAAACTAAATCATTGTTATCGCTAGCTATTACTAGTGCTATTGCGATGCCGGCCTTGGCGGATAATGCCAAAGATGAAACTAACACTATCGAAGAAGTTGCAGTTATTGCAAAAAAATTATCTTATGCCAATAACACGGTCGATGTGACCATGATAGATCAACAAGCTCCTATCACTAGTGTATTGGCGGTGATGGATAATCTTCCTGGTATCAGTATTAATGAAGGGGATGCTTTTGGTGGCGATGACTGGTCAACTTCTATTAACATGCGTGGTTTTTCTATCGACGGTAATCAGCAACAACTAGGGATGACTGTTGATGGTATTCCTAATGGTGGTTCAAATTATGGTGGTGGTGCTAAGGCAAACCGTTATTTAGATACCGATAATCTGTTAACGGTTGAAGTGGCGCAGGGAACATCGGATATTTCTTCCGCTTCATTAGATGCGCTCGGCGGTACTTTTAACTTTGTCAGTAAAGACCCTGAGCAACAGCAAAGTACAACGATTGCCTATACTACAGGTTCTCATGATGCGCAGCGTTATTTTGCCCGTTATGAAACGGGTGAAATTGCGCAAAATACTTTTGCTTATATTAGCTACTCTGATACTTCAACCAGTCGTTGGGTTGGTAAAGGTTCAAACGGCGGTGCTGATAAGCAGCATGCGGAAGTAAAGTTCGTCTCAACTCAGGGGAAGTTTACCTATACCGGACGTTTATCTTATGATGATGTTGCAGAAGATAACTACAATAACGTCAGTATCGATCAATTTAAGCAAACGCCAGACTGGGATCAATTAACCTGGAACTGGACTGGTATTCCACATTTTGATCAAATGTTTGCTGAAGGCTGGTCAACCCTGCGTGAAAACACCTTGGCTTATGTCAAAATTGATTATGCATTATCTGATGTCACTAATTTTGAAGTGACGCCGTATTATCATAAGAATAAAGGTCGTGGTGACTGGATCCCACCATATTTAATTTTACTGGATGATAGTGGTGATGCGGTATTGGATGAGAAAGGTAATCCGGTCAGATATGGTTTTGCTGATCAGCAAGGTCTTCCACTAGCTCCTGCTGCCGATTGTACGGCTAATTATAGCTGGCCGTGGAATTCAGGCACGGGTCTACATCCAGCCTGTTACGGTGATGATGCGGTCCCTGTAATGTCTTTTCGTCATACTCATTATGCAAAAGAACGTACTGGCTTTACTGCTAAAGCACAAACGACTATCGGCGACCACGATTTATTAGCCGGTATCTGGTATGAAACTTCTGAACGTGATGAACACCGGGATTGGCATAAGGTTATCGATGCCCGGGTTTATCATCATTTTGATCAAATACCTTACTGGACTCAGTATAAAAACACCTTCGATCAAGATACCTTAAAGTGGTATTTACAAGATACCATTACGATCAGCGATTTCACTTTGAACTTAGGTGTACAGCAATATTTAGTCGATATTAAAAAGACTGATCATTTTCATTCGGCGAAAAATGCCAAGGTTGACAGTGATTCAGATGTACTATTTAGCACAGGTTTGCTTTATCAGTTAAATCCGGCAACAGAATTGTTCGCTGGTTATAGTGAAAACTTTGCCTCAATTAAAGATGGGGTATTGGAACGTGATACTTCAACGTTAACGGAAATTGAGCCGGAAACCGCGGAAAATATAGATTTTGGTATTCGTTATTTTGGCGAAAACCTTAATTTACAGGTAACTGCGTATTCTATTGAGTTTAATGATCGTATCACCTTTATTGCGCCGGGCAGTAATACCGATGGTATTGACTATACCATAGGGACTAACGGTACTTATCTTAATGTTGGTGGTATTGATTCTACCGGGTTGGAACTAAGCGCCAGCTATAAGCTAAACGATAATTGGGAGTTGTATGCGTCATTTACCAAAAATGATTCAGAATATGTGGGCAATGCGCCTGGATTTGAAAAAGGTCAGCAAGTTATCGACTCGGTAGATGACATGTGGGTATTGTCGGCAAACTACTACAACGGTGATTTACGCTTTGGCGCATCAACCAAGTATACCGGAGAGCGCGGTCAAGCGGATGATTATCTGGTGACAGATGTAAATCTGGGGTACACCATTAATTTTACCGGACAGGGAATAAAGTCGGTTGATTTAGCTTTGGTAGTGAATAATTTGTTTGATGAAGATTATTTATCTACCGGTACAGGTAACGGCACGTCATTTTTTATTGGTGCACCTCGCACTACTAGTTTGACAGTTAACGCAAGCTTTTAAACAAGGAGCAGGAGGGAGATACACTCTCTCCTGTTACATTATCAATGAAAAAAACAATAATCACTTTATTACTTTGTGCTGCGGCACTGCCGTCAATAGCCAATGAGCGTAACCTGATCTTAGTTACTATTGATGGTTTACGTTGGCAAGAAGTGTTTAATGGCAAGCAGCAAGCGTTAATAGAAGATAAAATATTGACCAAACATGTTACGCCATTGATCCAAACATTAACCAAGCAAAATAGTGAGCAGGCAAAACATACGTTGATGCCTTTTATCTGGGATACTGTTGCGCAGCAGGGGACGTTAATTGGTGATCGCAACAAGGGCTCAAAAATGTCGGTCAGCAATAACTGGCATTTTTCTTATCCTGGCTATAGTGAAATATTCACAGGTGTTGCCAACGATAGTTTGAATTCCAATAACAAAGTACCTAACCCAGAAGTGAGTTTTGTTGAATGGCTCTATCAACAACAGGGCTATAGCAAAGCTGCGGCGTTTGGTAGCTGGGATGTTTTTCCTTATATTTTTAATACCGAGCGTAGCAAGTTGTATGTTAATGCTGGCTTTGATGACGCTATGGCGGCTTATCATTCTGAGCAGGCAAATCTACTTAACGCGTTACAACGGGAAATTCCAAGTCCATGGCATAATGTTCGACTTGATAGTTTTACTCATAGATTCGCTCTGGATTACCTAGAGAAAAACAAGCCTAAAGTGTTAGTGATTTCGTATGGTGAAACCGATGATTTTGCTCATGATGGCCACTATGATCAGTATTTATCAGCAGCTCATCGTACTGATAACTTTCTCGCGGATTTGTGGCAGAAATTACAACAAATGCCAGAATATGCCAATAACACTAATTTATTGATAGTCACTGACCACGGCCGTGGAAAAAACAAACAGGACTGGCAACATCACGCTTCGGCGCAGGCGGTGAAAAGTTATATGAAAGGGCTGAAGCAATTTAAAGAGGGCGTGCAAGGTTCGGCGCATATCTGGATGGCGGCAATCGGACCTGATATTAAGACCAAAGGTTTACTCACTACTGAACATGAGATCTACCAAAAACAAGTGGCGGCAACGGCACTAACTTTATTGGGACAATCCCCAAATGCGTTTAATCCGGATGCCGGTGCAGCGATTAAGGAGTTATTATAATGAAACTCAATAGCGCTTTATTATGCCTTGGCTTGGTTTTATCTGCTCAAACTGTAGCGGTAGATAAAATATACTTCGGTTCTTGTGCCAAACAATATAAAGAGATGCCCATTTTTGATGCGATAGTGGCGGATGATCCTGATGTCTTTATCTTTTTAGGGGATAATATCTACGGTGATACCCAAGATATGGCCGAGCTTAAAGAGAAGTATCAGACGCTTGGTAAACATCCAGGTTTTAATAAGCTCAAGCAAACCGCCGAGTTAATCGCCATCTGGGATGATCATGATTTTGGTGAAAATGATGCGGGGAAGGAGTATCCGAAAAAACAGGAATCACGGCAGTTAATGCTGGATTTTTGGCAGGAGCCGAAAGATTCTCCACGCTATCAACGTGATGGTATTTATACCAGTTATTTTTATGGTGAAGGTAAGCAGAAAGTACAAGTAATTTTACCGGATTTGAGATGGAATAGGGATAGATTACACAGCGTATCTAAGCTTAGCTATGTTGCCGAGAAAGCCCCTAAAAATATGGGACCTTATATACCTTCACCGGATAAAGGCGCTTCTATGCTAGGTGAAGCACAATGGCAGTGGTTAGAGCAAGAGCTGTTAAAACCGGCGGCGATAAAAGTTATCGGCTCAAGTCTGCAATTGTTACCTGAATTTACTGGCTGGGAAGCCTGGGCGAATTTCCCTGAAGATAGACAGAGACTGTTGGATTTTATTGTTAAACATAAAATTCCAGGGGTGATATTGATCAGTGGCGATACTCATTGGGGAGAAGTGTCTTATCTGGATAATGATAGAGGCTATGGTCTATGGGAAGTGACAAGTTCCGGCTTAAGTGAAGAATGGAAAGATGTCAGTCCTAATCAGCACCGTATTGGTGCCTATACGCATAAGGTTAATTATGGCTTTATTGAGATTGATTGGCAGCTAGCGGATCCTCAGATAGCTATCGGTTTAAAGAACGTTAACGGTGATATTGTTAATCAACATCTATTTCGACTCTCGTCCCTGCAGCCATAAAATGGCATTTGGCCTGAACCTGGTTTAGGCCTTTTTTATTTTTAGCCAGTAAAGTCTACTACTTTAGTACTAATTGTCGACAATTTCCCCTTTCCTCTCTTGACTATTAAGATTACTGGGCTATGATCCAACTACCTTGATTTGATTGTCGACAATTTGATGACATTTATTAATCCCTTACAACCTCAGGCTATTACCACTTCAGATAAAGTATTTGAACAAATGCAGTACGCTATTGTGGAAGGTAAAATATCTGCGGGCAGTAAAATCAGTGAACCTGAATTGGCAAAGCAGTTTCAGGTCAGTCGGTCTACCTTACGAGAAGCACTTAACCGTTTAGAAAAATGCCACTTAATTGAACGTAAAGCCAATGTTGGCTCTCGAGTAGTCAGTTGTACTATTGAAGGGCTACTGGAAATTTATGTAGTTAGGGAAGCGCTGGAAGGTATGGCGTGTCGTCAGGCGGCATTAAATATGTCAGATGAGGAAATTGTCGACATGCAGGCTATGCTTAAACAACATGCCAGTGCTCAGGATCTAAAAGATGGTATTGCCTATTATCAGGAACAAGGGGATCTCGACTTTCATTATAAAGTGATTTTAGGCAGTCATAATCAACAGTTAATTAACTTGCTATGTGGCCAGCTATATCATTTGGTGCGTATGTATCGTATCCAGTTTGGTATGAACAGCCCAAGAGCCTCTCGAGCATTTGATGAACATTCGCGCATTATCGAAGCGATTGCCGACCGAGATGGCGAACTGGCAGAGATTTTAATGAGACGTCATATTGCAGCGTCTCGTAAAAATATTGAGAAAAAAATCGCGCAATTACAACAAGAGGACAAATAGTATGTCTGCAACATTATCTCCAGGAGCGAAATTTCGCCAGGCGCTGGAAAATAACAAACCACTGCAAGTGGTGGGAACTATAAACGCTTACTGCGCCATAATGGCAGAACAATTAGGCCATCAAGCCATTTATTTATCAGGCGGCGGTGTTGCTAATGCATCATACGGTTTACCTGATCTTGGTATGACGTCATTAAACGATGTCATTGCTGATGTTCAGCGGATCACAGCAGCGTCGAGCTTACCGCTATTAGTGGATATAGACACTGGTTGGGGCGGCGCATTTAATATTGCCAAAACTATCCGAGATATGGAAAAGGCTGGCGCCGCTGCGGTTCATTTGGAAGATCAGGTAGCACAAAAACGCTGTGGTCATCGTCCGAATAAAGAAATTGTTTCAACCGAAGAAATGGTCGACCGAATTAAAGCGGCAGTTGATGCTCGTACCGATAAAGATTTCTTTATTATGGCGCGCACCGATGCCTTTGCTCAGGAAGGATTAGAAAAAGCGTTAGCCCGAGCAAAAGCTTATGTTGCAGCTGGCGCTGACGGTATTTTTGCCGAAGCGGTAAAAACTGAAGAGCATTACCGTGCTTTTACTGAAGCTTTGGATGTACCCGTACTGGCTAATATTACTGAATTTGGTCAAACCGAGTTATGGAACAAAGAGCAATTAGGTGAGTGGGGCTGTGCCATGGTGCTGTACCCGTTGTCAGCATTTAGAGCGATGAATAAAGCGGCAGAATCTGTTTATAAAACCTTACTACGTGACGGCGATCAAACAGCTGAAATCGACAATATGCAAACTCGTATGGAGCTTTATGATTACCTTGGTTATCACGATTATGAGAAAAAATTAGATTCATTATTTGCTGAAGGTAAAAATAAATAGCTAACGATATGTGTTTTAAAATTATAAATTAAACAACAAGTTAAAAATATAAAATAACTTTTTGTTTTTGGTTTAAGCAAAAAGTTCAAATTCAAGGAAACTGAGCACAGCGTATAAGTGTACGTGAGCACAGCTGACGCAGAAGTTGGGCTTTATGCAACAACCAAATCAATAAAGTCAGAGGAAAGTATTATGGTTGATAAAAAATTAGGTGGTGCAGGCTTACGCGGTCAAAGTGCAGGTGAAACAAAGTTATGTACTGTTGGTAAATCAGGCAGTGGTTTAACTTATTGTGGTTATGACGTTTCAGATTTAGCGGATAACGTGACCTTTGAAGAGGTAGCCTTTTTATTATTTAACGGTGAGTTACCTAATCAAGCGCAATTAGATACTTATAAGACCGAATTATTTGCGATGCGTGATTTACCACAAGCATTAAAAGAAGTCTTACAACGTATTCCCGCCGATGCTCATCCAATGGATGTAATGCGTACCGGTTGTTCGTTTTTAGGTAATTTAGAGCCTGAACTTAATTTTAATGAGCAAAGCCGGGCTGCTAACCGTTTATTAGCGGCGTTCCCTGCAATTATGACTTATTGGTACCGTTATTCTCATGATAATGTTGAGATAGACTGCGTTACCGATGAAGATTCAATCGGTGGTCATTTCTTAAAATTATTAACTGGCAAAACACCGTCTGAATTACACCGCAAAGTGATTGATGTTTCATTGATCTTATATGCAGAGCATGAATTTAATGCTTCAACTTTTACCGCCCGTGTTTGCGCTTCTACCTTGTCTGATATGTTCTCTTGCGTTACCGCTGCTATTGGTTCGCTACGTGGGCCATTACATGGTGGGGCGAATGAAGCAGCAATGGATATGATCCAGGGCTTTAAATCGCCGGAAGATGCGAAAGTACAAATGGCCGGTATGCTTGAGCGCAAAGAAAAAATCATGGGCTTTGGCCATGCAGTCTACCGCACCTCAGACCCACGTAATGTTATTATTAAAAAATGGTCTGAAAAATTGGCACAAGAATTTGGTGATAGCTCTCTTTATGATATCTCGGTTGCCTGTGAAGAATATATGTGGGATACGAAAAAACTATTTTGTAATGCCGATTTTTTCCACGCGTCAGCCTATCATTTTATGGGTATTCCAACGAAGTTGTTTACCCCGATTTTTGTTTGTTCACGCCTAACCGGTTGGTCGGCACATGTGATGGAGCAAAGATCAAATAACCGTATTATTCGTCCATCAGCCGACTATATTGGTGTTGAACCTCGCAAAGTTGCGCCAATCTCAGAAAGATAGGCCGCTTTAGGTATCTTTCACTGACGGTAATTGCGATGTTTATTGTAGTTACCGTAGTCATTTAAACCATAGTGGTCGAATAAAAACCATAGTGGTCGAATAAATTTGTGGACTAAATTATGAACTATCAATACCGCAAACCATTGCCTGGTTATTCGCTTAACGGCATCGCTGTCGATTTTTTCGACACCCGTGAAGCGATTGAAAGCATTGAACCAGGCAGTTATGCCAAACTTCCTTATACTTCTCGCGTCTTAGCTGAGCAGCTGGTACGTAAATGTCAGCCGGAAAATTTAACCGATTCATTAAAGCAGATCATTGGCAACAAACGTGATTTAGATTTTCCCTGGTATCCAGCTCGCGTTGTTTGTCACGATATTTTAGGTCAAACTGCGTTAGTAGACTTAGCCGGATTACGAGATGCGATTGCGGAGCAGGGAGGCGATCCGGCGAAAGTGAATCCGGTAGTGCCGACTCAATTAATTGTTGATCACTCATTAGCAGTGGAACACGCAGGTTTTGATCCCGATGCATTTGAGAAAAATCGTGCGATTGAAGATCGACGTAATGAAGACAGATTCCATTTTATTGAATGGACTAAAACGGCATTTAAAAATGTTGACGTTATTCCTGCCGGTAACGGCATTATGCATCAAATCAACCTCGAGAAAATGTCGCCGGTGATCCAGTTACGTGATGGTGTTGCATTTCCTGATACTTGTGTTGGTACTGACTCTCATACCCCACATGTTGACGCTTTAGGCGTTATAGCTATTGGTGTTGGCGGCTTAGAAGCAGAAACGGTGATGTTAGGTCGGCCTTCGATGATGCGTTTACCTGATATTGTTGGGGTGAAGCTAGTTGGCAATCGTCAACCGGGTATTACCGCCACCGATATCGTGTTAGCAATTACTGAATTTTTACGTAATGAAAAAGTTGTTGGTGCATATCTCGAGTTTTTTGGCGATGGGGCGAAAAACCTCACTATTGGTGATCGTGCGACTATCTCCAATATGACGCCAGAATATGGCGCTTCAGCAGGGATGTTCTATATCGATCAACAAACGATTGATTATTTGAAGATTACGGGACGCGAGCCAGAGCAAGTCGAACTTGTGGAACGCTATGCTAAACATACCGGTTTATGGGCGGATGAGTTAAAAGATGCCGAATACCAACGTGTATTAGAATTTGATTTATCAAGCGTTGGCCGTAACATGGCTGGCCCTTCTAATCCTCACCGTCGCTTACCAACTTCGGCATTAGCCGAGCGTGATATTGCGGTTGATTTAGATAAAGCAAAAGCACAAGAAGAACAAGGTTTAATGCCAGATGGCGCGGTGATCATCGCAGCAATTACCAGTTGTACTAATACGTCAAATCCGCGGAATGTCGTGGCCGCTGGTTTGGTGGCGAAAAAAGCAAATGAGCTAGGATTAGTACGTAAACCTTGGGTGAAAACTTCATTTGCACCGGGTTCAAAAGTGGCGAAGCTTTATTTGGAAGAATCCGGGTTATTGCCAGAAATGGAAAAACTTGGGTTTGGTATTGTTGCATATGCCTGTACCACCTGTAATGGTATGTCAGGTGCGTTAGCTCCTAAGATTCAACGAGAAGTTATCGAACGTGATTTATATGCGACGGCAGTGCTTTCAGGTAATCGTAATTTTGATGGTCGTATTCATCCGTATGCGAAACAGGCATTTTTAGCGTCTCCTCCTTTAGTGGTCGCCTATGCTATTGCTGGGACGATGCGCTTTGATATTGAGCAGGATGTCTTAGGGCAAGATGCGAACGGTAACGATATTCTCCTAAAAGATATTTGGCCATCGGATAGTGAAATCGATGCGATTGTTAATGAGTTTGTAAAACCGGAGCAATTTAAACAAGTTTATACCCCGATGTTTGATTTAGGCGCCTTTGAACCGGCAGAAAGCCCGTTATACGATTGGCGTGAAATGAGTACCTATATTCGCCGGCCCCCATATTGGGAAGGAGCATTAGCAGGTGAACGTACCATGAAAGGTATGCGGCCGTTAGCAGTGCTGGGGGATAACATTACGACCGATCATTTATCACCATCGAATGCTATCTTGCTAGACAGTGCCGCTGGCGCATATTTGGATAAAATGGGCCTACCGGAAGAAGACTTTAATTCTTATGCGACCCATCGCGGTGATCATTTAACCGCACAACGAGCAACCTTTGCTAACCCTAAATTGTTTAATGAGATGTGCCGTGAGCAAAACGGTGACGTTAAACAGGGTTCACTGGCACGTATTGAGCCAGAAGGTGTTGAGAGTCGGATGTGGGAAGCGATTGAAACCTATATGGAGCGTAAACAGCCGTTGATCATTATCGCTGGTGCAGATTATGGCCAGGGGTCTTCGCGTGACTGGGCGGCAAAAGGGGTGCGTTTAGCGGGGGTGGAAGTGATAGTTGCTGAAGGCTTTGAGCGTATCCACCGTACTAACTTAATTGGTATGGGCGTGCTTCCGTTAGAATTTATTAATGGTGAAACCCGTAAATTCTATCAGATTGATGGCAGTGAAACGTTTGATGTTGAAGGTTCTACCGCACCTGGTGGTGCTATGACAGTCGTGATGACCCGGAAAAATGGTGAATTGGTGAATATTCCTGTTAAGTGTCGTTTAGATACCGCGGAAGAAGTCACCGTTCATGCCGCAGGCGGCGTATTACAGAAATTTGCCACTGATTTCTTACAATCAAATGGTTAATTAACGGGTTATCTTTGTTTGGTGTACGAGGAGACATTTGTTCACTTTATATATCTGCGGTGATAACAAACTAATTTCCTCATGATGTAAATTAATTGGCTGATGACTGAATGAAAAGCAGCAAATAATATTTGCTGCTTTTTATCTACAGAATAAAGAACATATCATGGCGTATTTGATACGAAAATTGGTGTGTTCTCTAACAAGGAGAAAATCTATGTCTTTTGCTCCACAAATTAAAATTCCCGCAACTTATATGCGCGGTGGCACTTCAAAAGGGGTGTTTTTCAATTTAGTTGACTTGCCTGAACGTTGCCAACAGCCTGGTGAAGCACGGGATAAGATGTTACTGCGCGTGATTGGCAGTCCTGATCCTTATGGTAAACAAACCGATGGTATGGGAGGCGCAACGTCCAGTACCAGTAAAACAGTGATTTTGTCAACGTCAGACAAACAAGATCATGACGTTGATTATTTATTTGGTCAGGTGGCAATTGATAAAGCGTTTGTTGACTGGTCTGGTAATTGTGGTAATTTAACTGCAGCGGTTGGCTCTTTTGCTATTAATGCAGGTTTAGTGGATGCAACACGTATTCCGCAAAATGGTATTTGCACAGTGCGTATCTGGCAAAAAAATATTGAAAAAACTATTGTCGCTCAAGTGCCAATCACTAATGGTCTGGTACAGGAGACTGGTGATTTTGAACTTGATGGCGTCACCTTTGCAGCAGCGGAAGTACCGGTTGAATTTATCGCGCCGGTTGACCCGAGTGAAGCGATGTTTCCAACTGGAAATATCGTAGATGAGCTGGAAGTTCCGGGTATTGGTACTTTTCAGGCAACGATGATTAATGCCGGTATTCCGACTATCTTTTTGAATGCCGATGAAATTGGTTACCAAGGGACAGAGTTGCAAGATGATATTAATAACGACCCAGCTGCCTTAACGCGCTTTGAAACTATTCGCGCATACGGCGCGATAAAGATGGGCCTGATTTCAGAGATTAGTGAAGCTGCTAAGCGTCAACATACCCCGAAAGTAGCATTTGTCGCACCGGCAAAATCTTATCGCTCATCTAGCGGTAAATCGATCACGGAACACGATATTGATTTAAACGTTCGGGCGCTTTCTATGGGGAAATTACACCATGCAATGATGGGGACCGCTGCTGTGGCAATTGGTACTGCAGCCGCTATTCCGGGTACCTTAGTGAATCTTGCTGCTGGCGGCGGTGAGTGTTCGTCAGTCACTTTTGGTCATCCATCTGGGACGTTAAAAGTTGGTGCTAAAACCAATCTGTTGGGGGCGAATTGGACGGTGAATAAAGTGATCATGAGTCGTAGTGCTCGGGTATTAATGGAGGGCTGGGTCAGGATCCCAGCAGATAGTTTTTAGCTCATTCTAGCTGTGATAACTATCGCTTTTTCAGTTTTACGCCGTTAGATTAAGAAAAATTTAACGGCGTTATTCTATCTAATTAGTGTACACTGTTAGCTATGTCTATTTAGCAGCCAACACTATGAAAATCATCTCATTATTGCTAGTGAGCCTATTTGTTCAGCCATCCTTTGCTCAGCAATTGCAGGTACCTGCCAATGTTGAAGTGGTGAAAGTGAATGGTATAGCGCAAGGTTTTAACTTGTTTGAACAGCAACACATGGTGCCATTGCGTCAGGGGCGCAATGTCTTGACCATTCAATACAGCGAATTATTTGACGATGTCGACTATGATGATCATACCCGAATTAAGTCCGCCCTGATGGTGTTAGTCTTTAATATTGCTAAGCAACAAGCACTAACATTGTTAACGCCATACATTAATGATCAAGTTCAGGCCAAACAATTTGCTGACTCACCACATTTTGCTATTGTGGACGATGAAAACAATAATATAGCGATGGAACTGTTTGATCTTGATAACTATCTTGCTGTTACACGTAACCAAGAAATTGCACAGCAGCAAAGCAAAAATATTGAGCAAATAGCATCAGTCGATAGCGCAAAAGCTACTCCTGTTACCGATCATCAAGCATCAACTCATCGTCCTATTACAAAAACTGAATTAGCACAACAGTATGCACTTGATATGCTCCATTATTGGTGGCAGCAGGCGACGGATAAACAAAAAATGCAATTTAAATCAGCGATATCAACGGTAAAAGATAAGGAGATAAAATGAAAAAATTAGTTATGATAGGTGCTTGTTTGCTATGGCTCTTTAGTACCTTAACTATGGCAAATGAAGGAATCGAAGTCATAGGTAAAGCGAGTGTTGATGTGATGCCAGATCAGTTTTCATTAACCATTAGAATTAAAGAAAGAGGGCGTAGTGCAAGCAAAACTAAAGCCTTAATTGACAGTAAAAGTGCGCAAATTACCCGAATGTTTGTTCAAGAGGGGGTCAAGGCATCGGCAATAGATTCATCGCAAGTCTCTATGTATCCGATATATGAAAAGCCAGCAATGAAATTTCAGCCGAGTGAAGTGAAAACCCAAATCAATGAAAATAGTAAGGTTAAGTTTTCAACGAAGCAAAGTGCTCAAGCGAATGAACAGCAAGTCGCTTGGTTTGATGTTGGTCGCACGATAACCGTGTCGTTTACTGAATGGGCTATTTATGACAAAGTCTTAGATCAAGTGGTGAAATTAGGTGTTAGTCACATTTCACCAATGGAAATGTCATTTCAAACTCCGGATAAACATTATCAGCAAGCACTATTTAAGGCGATAGCACATGCTAAAAGTAAAGCGCTGGCAATAGCGGAACAAGCAGGAGTAAAACTTGGTCAATTAGTGTCGTTAAAAGAAACCTCACATTTTGCACCTGTAATGTATCGGATGGCGAGTGAGTCGAGTACAGCTTTTAACTCAAGTACAACAAAAAAAGCGATCTCTGCTCAAGTTATCGCCGTTTATCAGATAGATGGTTAAATAATGTTAATTTCTCGGCGATAAAGCTTTAATTTGTTACACTATCGCGGTATGTTATGCGATTTTTAGCGAAGTTATAATTGAGTGATGGATAAAAAGCCGTTTTACGAGCAATTAGTTGCTCAGGTTGAAGCAATTATTGGTGATGAATCAGACGTTGTTGCTAACATGGCAAATTTGAGTGCCATACTGTTTGATGCTTTGGAGCAAGTGAATTGGGTTGGCTTTTATCGCTGTGTTAATGATGAGCTGGTGTTAGGCCCATTTCAAGGGAAAGTCGCTTGCATTAGAATTCCTGTGGGACAAGGAGTCTGTGGTACGGCGGTATCGGAAAATAAGACGCAGCGAATTGCCGATGTTCATCAGTTCTCCGGGCATATTGCCTGTGATGCGGCAAGTAATGCGGAAATTGTTATTCCGGTGCGAATCAATGATCGTGTTATCGGGGTATTAGATATCGATAGCGTGGCATTTGAACGTTTTGATGAGCAGGACCAGCAATGGTTGGAACAAGTTGTGCAAGTATTTGAACAAACTTTAATTCGTTATAACGTTGATAAATTATGAAAGAATTTGTCGTCATCCATGATTATTTAGTCTCAGAAGCCGTTGTTGGTGACTGGGAGGGTGAAGAAGAGCATGTGGCTGAAAATTTAAATGAAATTTATCACACGCTCTATGACTATGCCGAAGAAGATATTGAACCAGAGATATTAAATCAGTTATTAGCTTTGGTTTGGGAACATTGGATAGGGCAAGAAGCCCTGGCCGAAATTGAAAGTGAGGATATTAGTGACTGGTGTTTGCATGTTCTGCAAAACCGCGAACAATATCTTGAAAATTAGATTATTATTAATAAGTTGTATTTATGGAAACTAAAACAGAAAGTGATGTAACTAAGCCAGAAGACGCGCCAGTAGAGGCCGCTACTGACCAAGCCAGTGAGTCACAAACCGCTGAACAAAAGCGTATTAGCACCAAAGAAATTATTGCTCACTTAGCAGAGAAATTTCCGGCGTGTTTTTCGATTAAAGGACCAGCGAAACCGCTTAAAATTGGTATTTTTCAAGAGTTAGCTGAAAAATTGGCAGATGATGAGCTGGTCAGTAAAACTCGTTTACGTCAAGCATTGAGACACTACACCAGCAGCTGGCGCTATTTAAAAGCGATTAAAGTAGGTGCACATCGTGTTGATGTTGACGGCAACCAAGCTGCTGAAATTGATCAAGAACAAGCAGATTACGCTGACAAAACGCTAAAAGAGAGCCAGGAAAAATTTGGTAACAAAAATACTAAAGACAATGCTGGCAAATCCTCGTATAAGGGGAATAAGCCAGCAAATAAGGGATCTCTGCCAGCGCGTAAACCTAAAGACAAAGCGAAATTTAAAACAGTGAAAAGCTCGCCACGTGCACAAGCTAAAGTAGCTGCTAAACTTAAACCAGTAGAGTCTTCTGCAGTAAAAGTAGGTCAAGCGGTAAAAGTTCAGCTTGGAAATGCACCGCTTGATGCTGTGATCACTGAAGTGTCTGGAGATGAAGTGAGTGTGCAACTAAATTCTGGAATGGTTGTCAAAACTCAAATCAAAAATATTTTTACTGAATAATTGGAGTAGCAAGCATGCAAAAATTTTGTCGTATCGCTCTTGCCGTATCATTCTCACTAACTTCGGTTAGTCTTCTCGCATCTACCGACATAGACAAAACTAAACCTCTGCCAATCTTAGCGCCAGAGAGTCAGCATGCTACTTCTAGTAAACGAATAACTGCTCAATTTACTCGTGCACACTATAAAACTGTGCAGATGAATGACGTTTTGTCAGAGCAAATTTTTGATCGCTATATTAAACAGCTCGATTATGGCCGTAATGTGTTTCTTGCCTCTGATATTGCAGGGTTTGAAAAATATCGTCATGAATTTGATGGTGTGATTGCACGCGGCAAATTAGACATAGCTTATGATATCTATAATCTGAATATGCAACGTCGGATGGAGCGTTATCAGTATGCATTGAGCTTGCTTGATAAGCCGTTCGATTTTACTAAAGATGAAGTTTATCACTATGATCGAGAAGAGCAGCCATGGCCAGTGACCGAAGCTGAGTTAAATGAAATTTGGCGGTTAAAAGTTAAGTCTGATGCGCTAAATCTTACCTTAGCGGGGAAAAAATGGGATAAAGTTAAAGAAGTATTAGGTAAGCGGTATCGCTATGCCATTAAACGTTTAAGCCAGAGTGAAAGTGAAGATGTTTTTCAAATAGTAATGAATAGCTTTGCTCGAGTTGTTGAACCTCATACTTCTTATTTATCACCAAGAAACGCAGAACGCTTTCAAATGGATATGAACTTGTCACTTGAAGGTATAGGTGCGGTGCTTAGGGCGGAAGAAGATTATACCGTGATCCAAAGCATAGTGACTGGTGGTCCTGCGGATAAATCTAAACAGCTTAAGCCTAAAGATCGCATTGTAGGCGTCTCACAAGGAGACGAAAAGTTTGAAGACGTTATTGGCTGGCGTTTAGATGATGTTGTTGATTTGATCAAGGGACCAAAAGGCAGCAAGGTAAGGTTACAAATTTTATCTGGTGAAGCAGTCGATGAGTCTAGCATCAAGGTTGTTTCTATCATTCGTGATAAAATTGTTCTTGAAGATCGAGCTGCTAAATCTCGGATCATTTATGAAAAAGCCGGTGATGAGAAAAGTAAAAAATTGGGAGTAATAGATATTCCAAGCTTTTACAATAATTTATCGCGGGATGTTAAAAAAGAGATTGATAAGCTTACTGCTGAAAATGTCGAAGGTATTATTGTTGACTTACGCGGCAATGGTGGCGGTTCGCTAACAGAAGCAACATTACTAACGGGTTTGTTTATTGATAAAGGACCGGTAGTGCAGGTGCGTGATGGTGCGAATCGAATTTCTGTGAATCGTGATCGTGATGGTATTACTTATTATGACGGACCGTTAACTGTCATGGTTGATCGATATAGTGCGTCGGCGTCAGAAATCTTTTCTGCCGCAATTCAGGATTATGGCCGTGGCATCATCGTTGGTGAGCATACTTTTGGTAAAGGGACAGTACAGCAGCATCGTCCGTTAGGTCGAGTATATGACTTGTTCGAAAAACCATTTGGCAGCATTCAATATACTATCGCTAAATTTTACCGTATTAACGGTGGCAGTACGCAACATCGGGGAGTGTTACCTGACATCGCGTTCCCCACAGCTATTGACCCAGAGGACTGGGGCGAAAGTAAAGAAGAAAATGCCTTACCTTGGGATCAAGTACCGCAAGCGCGTTATGCGCCGTTATCAAATCTGCAGGCAGATGTAGATTATTTAACCTCGCTCTATCAAGATCGCATTAAAGAAAATAAAGAATTCAATTATCTGCTTGATGACATTGAAGAATATAAAAAAGAGAAGGATAAGAAATTTGTATCGCTTAACCTAGCAGAGCGTAAAGCGAACCGCGATCAACGTAAGGTGAAACAGTTAAAACGTGCTAATGAACGCTTAACACTCATGGGTAAAGAGAAAATTACCAGCCTAGAAGATTTGCCAGAAGAGTTGGAAGAAATCGATCCGTTTTTAGATGAAACTGCACGCATTACCTTTGATCTGGTGACCTTAGGTAAAGTGGCGAAAAAGTAACAGATAGAGTATCAAGCTAAACCGCCGTTAAGGCGGTTTTTTTTAGAGCAATATTTTTACACAAATTTTATGAATAGTTATTTAATTTGGCTGAGTGTAAGGTTGTTCAAAACTTAGCCATCACAAATAAAGTACTTGCAACCCTAGCAAACAACGGGCATGTTACATGCCGTCTTAAAAAATTATTATAATAAAACACTAATGTATTAAGGTAACACTAGTCTATGTCAGATCATAATCAGCTTAAGGCGCCGAGTTTTGTCGATGCTTTTATTCCGCTTATCGCGCTTGTTTTTATGTTATCGGCTTCGGTAACGTACTTTTCCGATAATTCTTCTTATGGGCCGAATCAAATTGCCCTGATGTTTGCGTTAGGGATCGCCGTCATTATCGGCTTAAAAAATGGCTATACCTGGGCGTCAATTGAAAAAGCGATAGTGCATGGTATTTCTATCTCATTAGGGGCTATTTTGATTTTAATGGTGGTAGGAGCATTAATAGGGACTTGGCTATTGTCCGGTACGGTGCCAACTATGGTGTATTATGGCCTGCAAATTATCGACCCTAGCTGGTTTTATGCTGCAGCTTGTGTCGTTTGTGGTATTGTTGCTATGAGTATTGGTAGTTCTTGGACTACAGCAGCGACGGTTGGTGTGGCTTTTATCGGTATTGCTAATGGCTTTGAAATGTCCACTTCTGTTACCGCTGGGGCGGTAATTTCAGGGGCGTATTTTGGTGACAAATTATCTCCTTTGTCAGAAACAACTAACTTGGCACCAGCAGTTGCAGGTAGTGAGTTGTTTGAGCATATCCGTGCGATGTTATGGACTACAATTCCGTCAATATCTATAGCACTGATCTTATTCTTAGTGATTGGTTTTAATCATTCGTCAGCGAATGTTGGTAGTACCGACAGTATCGAAACCTTAACCAATACTTTAGAAGCAACCTATAATATTACCGCATTGAACTTGATCCCATTATTAGTGCTATTAACACTGGCTTATAAGAAGATGCCAGCGTTTCCTGCGGTTGCCATTGGTGCGGTTATTGGTGCGATTTGGGCGGCCATTTTTCAGCAAGATCTTATTCACAATATGGCGCAAGACGGCATGTCGACCATAACGGCAAATGTCACGGTTATCTGGACGGCATTTTTTGATGGTGTGGTGGTTGAAACCGGCAACAGTGAGATTAATGAGTTACTGAGCCGTGGTGGTATGTCGAGCATGCTTAATACTATCTGGTTGGTTATGTGTGCCTTAAGTTTTGGTGCGGTACTTGAGCACCTAGGCATGCTGAAAAAGTTTGTCCAGTCGATATTAGCAGCTGCAAAATCAACGGGCAGTTTAATTGCCAGTACCGTAGCTACTTGTATTGGTACTAACCTTATAACGGCTGATCAGTATATGGCGATTGTGATGCCAGGGCGTATGTATAAAGAAGAGTTTGAGCGCCGAGGTTTGCATCCGACTATGCTTAGCCGTACCTTGGAGGACTCTGGTACCATTACTTCACCGTTGATCCCATGGAATACCTGTGGTGCATTTATGTTTGGCGCCTTAGCGTTAACCTCATATGATTATATTTTTTATTGCTTCTTTAACTTAATTAATCCGCTTCTGGCAGTTATTTATGGTTTCGCTGGCTTCAAAATTAGGAAATTAGCGGACAATTAATTACACTACTGATAAATTAATAATTATTCATAAAGCCTGTTAATCACAGGCTTTATCGTTTTTAGCCTTTCAATAGGATTTATTTTATGACCGATACTAATGCGCGTATTCTTGCCGATTACCAACCGAGCGATTTTGCTATTTTATCTACAGAGCTTGAATTTGATTTAGCTGATCAGGCAACACGTGTAGTCAATAAAATGCATATTGAACGCATTACTGATAAGGCGCAGCCATTAATTTTAGATGGTGAACAGCTCAAATTAATATCCGTGCAGTTAAATAATATTGAGTTAAGCGAGTCTCAATATCAGCTTAATGAAACTAGCCTGACTATAGATACTGAAGCACAAGACTTTATTTTAACTGTTATTACTGAAATCGATCCACTGAACAATACTGCCCTTGAAGGGCTATTTAAGTCAGGAGATGCTTTTTGTACTCAGTGTGAAGCAGAAGGCTTTAGACGCATTACTTATTACCTTGACCGTCCTGATGTTATGGCTAAATTTACGACTAAGGTTATTGCTGATAAGAAACAGTACCCGTATTTACTGTCTAACGGCAATAAAATAGCAGCGGGGGATTTAGCCAATGGAAAGCATTTTGTTACTTGGCAAGATCCCTTTTTAAAGCCATGTTATTTGTTTGCTCTGGTGGCGGGAGATTTTGACGTTTTACGTAGCAGCTATACTACGGTTTCCGGTAGGGAAGTGGCACTGGAGCTGTTTGTTGATAGAGGAAATTTGCCAAAAGCTGAGCATGCAATGACGTCACTGAAAAAATCGATGCAATGGGATGAGCAAACCTTTGGTCTCGAATATGATTTAGACATCTATATGATAGTGGCGGTCGACTTCTTTAATATGGGAGCGATGGAAAATAAAGGTCTCAATGTTTTTAACAGCAAGTTTGTTCTAGCCGACCAAAGTAGTGCGACAGATACTGATTACTTTAACGTAGAGGCAGTCATCGCCCATGAATACTTTCACAACTGGACCGGTAACCGGGTTACCTGTCGTGACTGGTTTCAACTGAGCCTTAAAGAAGGTTTAACGGTTTTTCGCGATCAGCAATTTAGTGGAGATATGCATTCTGCTGCCGTTACCCGTATTCAAAATGTTCGGGTTTTACGAGCACAACAATTTGCTGAAGATGCGGGTCCTATGGCGCATCCTATCCGCCCTGAAAAAGTGCTGGAAATGAATAATTTCTATACGTTAACCGTGTATGAGAAAGGGGCTGAAGTGATCCGGATGATCCACACCTTATTAGGCCAGGATAAATTTCGACAAGGTATGGATCTATACTTCCAGCGCTTTGATGGTATGGCAGTAACTTGTGATGATTTTGTTGATGCCATGGCAGACGGCTCAGGTATTGATCTGAGTCAGTTTAAACGTTGGTACAGTCAATCGGGAACACCTGAACTAATCGTTAAAGAAAGCTTTGATAAACAACAGCAGTTATTTACCTTAACGATTGCTCAGGTTAATAAACCAAGTAAACAACAAACTGAGAAACAGGATTTATTAATCCCAATAAAATTAGAGTTACTGTCAGACAATGAGAAAACCCAACATTTAATCACGCTAAGTGATAGCCAGCAAAAATTTGAGTTTAGTGGCTATAGTGTTAAACCTATTGTCGCATTTTTATCTGGTTTTTCGGCACCGGTGAAAGTGAATTTTCCACAACGGGAACAGGAATTAGCCTTGATTATGGTGAAGGCAAGTGACGCTTTTAATCGTTGGGATGCTGGTCAGCAATTGTTAACCCGTTATATTCATGCGTTAGTACAAGATGCTGATTTTACTTTGCCGCAAGACCTAGTCGTAGCATTTAAACAAATTCTGACCCTACCGGGTGATGCTGCGTTAAAAGCAGAACAATTAACCTTGCCAAGCTTTGATGAGCTGGTAGAACAGTTTGAACAAATAGATCCGATCAAGTTATTAGATGCACTAAAACAAATCAGGCTGTTTTTAGCTCAGGGATTAGCGAGTGAATTTCATCAGCAGTTCCAGCGATTATCCGGCAGAGCATATCAAAACGACGGACAGTCTATTGGTGAGCGAGCGTTGAAAAATGTCTGTTTAGCTTACCTTAGTCACTTATCTGATTATCAAAGCCTTACCGTTAATCAATATCAAAATGCAGATAATATGACGGATACTCTGGCGGCGCTACACTATCAGGCGCTAACGGCAAGTGCTAGATTTAGTGAACAGATCAAAGATTTTGAGCAAAAATGGTATCAGACACCGTTAGTAATGGATAAATGCTTCATGCTACAGGCACTGTTTGCAGATGAAAGTATTTTCAACAAATTAGCGGTATTGGAACAACACCCGTTATTTATTTTGAAAAATCCAAATAGAGCGCGTTCGTTAATAGGTGCTTTTAGTCATAATAATCCAAGGTATTTTCACTGTCTTTCTGGTCGTGGTTATCGTTTTTTAGCTAAGCATGTTGCTGCACTTAATGACATTAATCCGCAAGTAGCTTCGCGGTTAATCACGCCGCTGATACAGTTTAAAAAGTTTGATAGCAAACGTCAGGCAATGATGAAAACGGAATTAGTTAACTTATCGCAGTTAAGCAACCTATCAAGAGATTTAAAAGAAAAACTCGATGCTGCTTTAGGTAATTAATGACGTAATAGCTAGTGTGATGAAGTATTATTTTGCGATTAACATGACCAGCCAGGAATTTTTCCCTTATTATCAGGGGAAAATTCAGGCAATAGTGGTGACTTCTACCACAGGAAAACGAATACAGTTTCCTGCGATGCATTTACGAAAATTTTTAACTGCCTCTGGTGTACGAGGATATTTTTGTCTGGAAACAGAAAATAATAAGTTTAAATCTTTGCTGAAAATGTCTGATTAGAGCTAAAGCTTTAAACAGTGGTCAGACCATCTTGGGGGCTAATGGTCTGATGTGCTGATAGCCTTGCAATAGCTTTATCTACTAATAGTATAAAAATTTCAACATTATAAAAATCACTGTTTAAAACAACTGTTTTAAACGGTGATTTTTATTCCTGATTATCTAGTGTGCAAGTCATTAAAATACAGCGTCTTAACAATTGTTTTTAACTCTTGCTTAGCATTAAAAATGATGCAATTATTGTTTTATACTACTACATTAATACTAGTGACTGGTTGATGAGTTATGCTTATTGGTGTGCGTAAATACAATTACTAGAAAAATTAATAACAAGTTATAACAATAAATTGTTTCGGGTCTGGGGAGAGAATAATGAAACAAAGCCCAATTAAAAGGTTTTATCAAAAGCCGTTGGCTACAGCGATCACAGCAGCATTGATGTGTTCCGTTTCAGGGCAAGCATCGGCAGCAAACTTTGAACTAGGGGATTTCGATATTCGTTTTGATTCGACTTTCTCTATCGGTGCCAGTTGGCGAGTCGAAGATCGTAACTGGCAAGATAATGTCGGTATTTCTAATAATTTAAACAATGGTTTTGACTTCTCTCATTATCACCCAGCGCTCAATGCTAACCCGGTGAATGTTGATATTTGGCGAGGCCAGGGCAGCTATTCAAATAATGGTGATTTGGGTAATTTAAATTATGACGCTGGCGAAATGTTTTCTCAGTTATTTAAAGGTACACATGAATTAGATATTCGTAATGACAATATGGGCTTGTTTTTGCGAGGTATGTACTTTTATGACATGGAAATGAGTGACGGTGATCGTCCATGGTCAAATGCTATTACTGGTGAACGTAATGATCCCTGTCGTGATAGCAATGCCAGTGATCAGGTTTGCCATGATGTTCGTTTATTAGATGCCTATTTTTACGGTGATTTCTATCTTGATGAAATGCCGCTATCGGTCCGAATTGGTCAGCAGGTGATAGGTTGGGGGGAAAGTACATTAATTTCCCATGGTATCAGTGAAATTAACCCTATTGATATTGCCCGTATAAAAGCGCCTGGCGCTGAATTAACGGAAGCCTTTATTCCGTTTGGTGCCGTTTGGGCGTCACTTGGTGTCACAGAAAATTTTAATATTGAGATGTTCTATCAGTATGAATGGGAAAAAACCATACTACCTGCACCAGGCAGTTATTTTTCTACTAATGACTTTGCCGGAGACGGCGGTCATTACAATAATGTTCAGTTAGGCTTTACTGGTAATCCGGATATCGATTTAAACTTTTTGCTCTCAGGATTAAATGAATTGGGTGCAATGGCAAGTACTGGCGATCCACAAATGATTGCTGCAGCAAGTGCTGCTTATATGGCGTATCCAACAAAATTAACTTTGAAAGCGCCTGGTTCAAACGGCATGGTAGAGCCAGAGGATGGTGGTCAATATGGTGTCCGTTTATCTTGGTATTTACCTGAATTTAATGAAACTGAACTAAGTTTATATCACATTAATTATCATAGTCGTCGCCCATTATTTTCTGGGATCACCGCTGATTTTACTACTGCCTCTGTAAAGGGAGACATTAATTATCTCGCTAGTCACACCATAGATGAAGATAATTATCATCAGTTAGATGCATTTTCTAAAGTGCTATTGACTTACCCTGAAGATATTAAACTTTATGCAATGAGTTTTAATACCACTGTAGCGGGTACAGCGTTGGCGGGGGAGATCACTTATCGTCAAGATGAGCCGTTGCAAATAGATGATGTAGAGTTACTTTTTGCTGCGATGCCACAACAGTTAGCACACCCAGATTCTGTTAATTATCGTCCAGACCTTGATGGTGTTTCACAGATGCCCACATTTGCCCCAGGCGAAACTGCAGACGGCTTTATTCTGACTGATACTGTGCAAGCACAATTGACAATGACGCGTTTTTGGGGACCTATGTTTGGTGCCAGTCAAACGACAACCTTATTGGAAGTTGGTGGTATTCAAATTAATGATATGCCAAGTGAAGATGAATTACGCCTTAATGGTCCTGGAACTGACAGAAACGGTGGTATTGCCGGTAAAGAAGGTTTAGCGTTAGCGCTACAAGGTGGCGTGGAAACGAATCCATTTCCAGATGATTTTGCCTGGGGGTATCGTTTAGTGACGAAACTGGATTATAGCAATGTTTTCTCAGGTATTAACATGTCACCACGCATTGTCTTTTCTCACGATGTTAGTGGGGTAACACCTGATCCGTTATTCTTATTTGTTGAAGACAGAAAGTCTATTTCAGCGGGAATTTCGTTTGATTATCAGAGTCGTTGGTCTGCTGATATCAGCTATAACGGTTTCTGGGGTGGTGTCGGCACTACTAATAAAATGGAAGATCGTGACTATGTATCTTTCAACGTAAAATATTCTTTATAAGGGCATAATAAGATGAAAAAAATAACCTTATTATCATTAGCGATTGGCTTAGCATTTTCTGGGTTTTCACAGGCTAAGGTTGATGAGCAACAAGTAAAAAAATTATCAGGTGAATTAACACCTATGGGTGCGGTTAGAGCGGGTAATGCCGATGGTAGTATTCCTGAGTGGACCGGTGGTATTACTTCTGCTCCTGAAGGCTATCAACCGGGGATGCATCATTTAGATCCATATCCGCAAGATAAAATAAAATTTACCATTAATCAGGCGAATCTTGAGCAGTACAAGCAATTTTTAACACCAGGGCAGATCAAAATGTTTGAAACCTACCCTGATACTTTCAAAATGAATGTTTACCCGACTCATCGATCTGCTTCTTACCCTGAGCATGTTTATCAGGAAACCATTAAAAATGCCGGACGTTCTGAATTGATCCAGGATGGTAACGGTATTACTCAAGCCGCTGTTGGTGTGCCGTTTCCTATTCCTCAAACAGGTTTAGAAGCAATATGGAACCATATTTTACGTTATCGTGGTGAAGCATTAACACGTGAAGGTGGCCAGGTGACACCAACTGCGTCAGGCGATTACACTTATATAGGTTTTGATGAGCAGTTAATGTTGCCGTATGGCGTTAAAGGCGCTTCTCCAGAGGAGTTAGAAAAAACCAATATTTTGTTTAAATTTAAGCAGAAAGTGACAGAGCCTTCTAAACTGGTCGGTACCGCGTTATTGGTACATGAAACTATGGATCAAATTAAAACGCCTCGTCAGGCCTGGATTTATAACAAGGGCATCCGACGTGCACAAAAGGCACCAACGGTGGCATATGATGCCCCGGGCACGGCGGCAGATGGTTTAAGAACCACTGATGACTTTGATATGTTTAACGGTGCGCCTAATCGTTATACCTGGACCTTAAAAGGTAAACAGGAACTCTATATCCCTTATAACGATTATCGACTGCATAGTGATAAAGTCACTTATGACGAGATAGTACAAGCTGGTCATATTAACCAAGACTTGGTTCGCTATGAGAAACATCGTGTTTGGGTGGTTGAAGCAAACTTAAAAGAAAATACCCGCCATATCTATAAAAAACGTGTTTTTTACATTGATGAAGACAGCTGGCAAATTGCTATCACAGATATTTATGACGACCGAAATGAACTTTATCGCATCGGTATGGCGCACGGGCTAAATTACTATGAAGTGCCGACTCAATGGTCAACCTTGGACGTTTTCTATGATTTTCAGTCTAAGCGTTATATTGCCATCGGTTTAGACAATGAAAACAAAATGTATGATTTTTCAGCTAAACTTAAAGATGTTCAGTTTACTTCTCGTGCCTTACAGCGAGATAATCGCTAGTTTCGACTAGCAAGGTAAATGGCTGGCAGATGCCAGCCTTTTTTTTGATTACGCCAATGTTTTAAGGTTAGGGTTAAATGAGAATATTAATTGGCCTTGTTTGTGCCATATGTTGTTTTTCTACAGTTTCGGCGCAGCAGCTACCCCAGGCAGCAATCCAATCTGAATTGGCAGTTCGTTCAATGCTATTTGATATTGTTAAGGTTGATAATAGCTTTATGGTCGCGGTAGGAGAACGTGGCCATATACTTCGCGCTAGCAGTGTTGATAGTTGGCAGCAGGTTGATGTACCGAGCCAAACAACATTAACGGCTGTTACCTTTGTCGATGCGCAAACGGGCTGGGCCGTTGGTCATGATGCAACCATTTTAGCAACCCAAGATGGCGGTTTTTCTTGGCAGGTACAGCAGTTTTTGCCCAGCACACAAAAGCCATTGCTTGATGTTGCGTTTAAAGATAGTAAAGAAGGCGTTGCGGTTGGCGCCTATGGTTTGTTTTATCGTACGATTGATGGAGGCCGTAGCTGGCAGCAAGAATTTCATACTTCTTTGCTAGCGGAAGAAGATCTGCAATACCTTGAAGAACTCAGACAAGAAGATGAGCAAGTTTATTTAGATGAACTAACCAGTATCTTACCTCATTTTAATCGAGTCGTTATTGATGGCCGAACCCTGTATCTCATTGGTGAATTAGGCTTGATTGCAAAAAGTAATGATTTTGGCCGCAGCTGGCAGCGATTTGAGGAAATATATCAGGGCTCATTTTTTGATTTAGCACGTACTCAGCATGGCAATTTATTAGCGATAGGCCTAAGAGGAAATATCTATCGCAGCTTAACTAATGGCGAGCAGTGGCAAAAAAGTGAATCGGGTGTGACGACCTTATTAAATACCATAGTATTGGCCGGAGAAGCGCAAGTGTTTTTGTTAGGGAATAACGGGGTGTTATTAGAAAGTGTGGATGATGGCGTAACCTTTGACAAACGAATTCAAAATGATGGCAAGGCATTACTTGCTGGCGTTACCTTTAACGGGGATCTGGTAGTTGCCTCAGAGGTTGGTATTAAAGTGTTAAAGGTAGTGAAGTAGTATGAATGTAGATGGATTAATTAATCGATTAGAAATTACGGTATTTAGGCATCGCGCTTTTGTGTTGACAATATTTGCGCTATTAAGTGCTTTGCTAGTCTTTCAGGCATCACAGATCAAGCTAGATGCAGCATTTACTAAAAATATTCCGCTTAATCACGAGTATATGCAAACGTACTTGAAGCACCAGGAAAATTTTGGTGGTGCAAATAGTGTGTTAATTTCTGTCTGTCATCAAGAGGGGGATATTTTTAACAAAGAGTTTTTCACGGCGCTTAAAGGTGTGCATGATCAACTATTTTTTATTCCCGGGGTTAATCGGACTCAGGTTAAATCTTTGTTTTCTCCCAGTACACGCTTTGTTGAAGTTGTTGAAGATGGTTTTGCTGGCGGTCCAGTAGTGCCAGCAGATTTTGTCGCTGATGACAAAGGACTTGCAACGGTTAAAGCCAATATAGAAAAAGCCGGTATTGTTGGCCGGATTGTTTCTGATGATTATAGCTGCGCTATGGTGAAAGCGATTTTAATGGAGCGCAATCCTAATACAGGTGAAAAACTTGATTCTATCGCGCTAGCCAATATCTTGGAAAATGATATTAGAAAACCGTATGAAAAAGGTAATATTACGGTTCATATAATCGGTTTTACTAAAATGGTTGGTGATGTCGCGGACGGTGCGAAAGGGGTGGTGACATTTTTTGCCGTCGCCATCGCTATCACATCAATAATGGTCTTTTTATTTTCTCGTTCAGTGTTATTAACCTTGCTGCCGATTGCCTGTTCACTGGTTGCGGTTGTCTGGCAAATGGGGCTTTTATCTAGTCTCGGTTTTGGCTTAGATCCTATGTCTATTTTGGTGCCGTTCTTAGTGTTTGCTATTGGCGTTAGTCATGGTGTGCAAATGATCAATGCCATAGGTAAACATGTTGAGCAAGGCTTTACCACTAAAGAGGCGGCGCAATTTAGCTTTCGCTCACTGATCATACCTGGCGGGGCAGCACTGTTATCAGATACTGTTGGTTTCATTACCTTATTATCCATTGATATTGGTATTATCCGTGAATTAGCCATTACTGCCTCGTTAGGAGTTGCAGTGATAATTTTTACCAATTTATTGCTGTTACCTGTGTTGATTTCTTTCCTGAAATTAGACAAATCTGCCCGTTCACAGAGCAAAGAAGCTAATACGCCATTATGGCAGTTGATGGCGAGTGTCAGTAATCGTGTAGTAGCAAGTGTTATTCTAGTTTTTACAGCGATATTGTTTGTTGCAGGCTTTCACTATTCTAAACAGTTGAAAATTGGGGAGTTACATGCAGGTGCGCCGGCGTTACACGAAAGCTCGCGTTATAATCAGGACACCTTTTTGATCACTAATCGTTATGCGATAAGTGTCGATTATATGTCGGTGATTGTTGAAACTACGGCTAATGCCTGTACTGACGCCCAGGTATTAAAAACCATGGATGCGTTTCAGTGGCAGATGGAAAATGTTGCAGGTGTTCAGTCAGCGGTAAGCTTACCTTCTGTAATGAAAATCATTAATGCGGGTTATTATGAAGGTAACCTGAAATGGCGCATTATTTCTCCAAATCAATATGCCTTGGCACAAGCGTTATCTAACGTTCCTAGCTCTACTGGCTTGTTAAATAACGAATGTAGTGTCATGCCGGTGATCTTGTTCCTTGAAGATCATAAAGCGGAAACTATCGACCGGGTTATTGTAAAAGCGAAACAGGCGATTAGTGAGTTAAATAATGACGATTTAACCTTTAATTTAGCTTCTGGTCCTATCGGCGTGATGGCGGCGACAAATGAAGCGGTTGCTGAAGCACAATTGCCGATGATGCTCTATGTATATGGTGCCGTGATTTTACTTTGTTTTATTAGCTTCAGAAGCGTAAGAGCAACGATTGCGGTAGTTGTACCGTTATATGTGGTATCGACCCTTGCTCAATGGTTAATGACAGTACTTGATATCGGTTTGACTGTATCGACCTTACCTGTGATTGCGTTAGGGGTAGGTATTGGTGTGGATTACGGTATCTATATTTTATCGACCATGAGTATTAAGCTCAGAGAGGGGATGTCTGCGCATCAGGCTTATTTGGCAGCACTTCATGAACGGGGCAGTGCGGTATTGTTAACTGGCTTCACCTTGGCGATTGGTGTTTCTACCTGGTTTTTCTCAGATTTAAAATTCCAGGTTGATATGGGAGTGTTACTTACCTTTATGTTTTTAGTGAATATGTTAGCGGCGGTTACCGTGTTACCAGCATTGGCTTGTTTTTTATGGCGAGATAAAAAATAACTGAAAAAATTTCACTTAAATTACTTTGCATAAATAAACATGAAAATGGCCGAAAGGTCATTTTCTATTTATAACAAGTGAATAAAAAGGAACCGAACTGATTAAAAGCGCCTTCCAGCTAGCTCGATTACTGAGTTATGCGAAAAAAATAGCTCGCAATAGCCTAAAATTATTAATAAAATCCATCCTGTAGTCTATTCTGTTAGGCATAGATATAAAAATTATACAACAAATTATTTCAAGCGTTTTATCCAAAAGGAAAACGGCATGGCGTTAGTAGACGGTTTACCCTCTGTGATACTATCTGATGTAGCACAATTAATTAAACAAAAAGTTCCAGCAGAAACAGCTCCTTTAGTTGAAAAGTTTGCTGAGCTGCTTTATCGAAATATTTCCACATTAGACTTAGCTCATCGCAACGACAGCGATATGTACGGCGCAACATTAAGTTTGTGGAATTCGCTTAGTGACCATAAAGATAATACGCCGGTCATTAAAGTATTTAACCCTCAGGTTTCTAAGCACGGTTGGAAATCCAGTCATACCATCATCGAAATCATTACAGCAGATATGCCATTTTTGGTGGATTCTGTACGCATTGCGTTGAGTCGTTTAGGGGTAACGCCTCACTTAATGTTAAATAGCCCAATTAAATTAGTACGTGATAAACAATATAATATCAAGCAATTGGCGACCGCTTCAGATAAAAAAATAAAAGCGACGTCAACTGAAACGGTATTTTTTGTCGAGATCGATCGTCAAACCGAACAAGACGTGATTGATAGTATAGAAAGAGAACTACACTCAGTGTTAAGTGATATTGCGATCACGGTCAATGATTGGAGCGAGATGAAAAAACGCTTAACTGAAGTGATTGCCGATACTGAAAAAGCGAAAGTTCCTTGTTCAAAAGAAGAGCACAGCAATGGTTTAGAGTTTCTCCGTTGGTTGTTAGCTGATAACTTCACCTTACTTGGTTATCGTTCCTATGACGTTAAAACTTTAGAAGGAGACTTAGCGTTATCAGCTAATGTCAAATCTAGCCTAGGTCTGATGAAGCAATCAAAAGGCACGAAAGAACGTTTACTTTCTCATTTAAGTCCTTCAGCGAGAAAACTTGCTTTAGGTGATAATTTACTGATCTTAACGAAAACCAACTCTCGTTCTCGCGTTCATCGTCCAGCACATCTTGATTATATTGGTATTAAACGTTTTGATGCTAAGGGTAATGTGATAGGCGAAGAACGTTTTGTTGGCTTATTTGGCTCAGCGTATTATACCAATAGTGCGTTAGATTTACCGCTGATTGGTGCTAAAGTGGCCGATGTTTGTAAGTCGTCTGGATATGCTCCTGGCACTCATGCTTTTAAAACCTTGATCAATATTTTAGAAACTTATCCACGTGATGAAATTCTGCAAACAAATACCGAAGAGTTATTGCAAAATGTCTTGGGTATTTTCCAAATGCAGGAGCGAGATTATTCTGGATTATTTATTCGTCGCGACGCCTTTGATCGTTTTTATTCTTGTATGGTGTATGTGCCTCGTGAAAGATACAACACGGCATTAAGGATTAAAACACAAAAACTATTGCAAGAATCATTTGGTAGCGATCAAGAAGTGGAGTTTACCACTTTCTTTTCAGAATCCGCTCAGGCGAGAACGCATTATATTGTGCGCGTTAAAACAACAAAAGCAGACATCAACGTGAAAGAAATTGAAAAGAACTTAAATGAAGCCGCGCGCAGCTGGGATGATAAATTGGCAGCGGTGTTAAATTCTCATAAAGGGGAAGCAAAAGGTAAAGCATTAAGCCGTAAATATGTTAGCTTCCCACAAGCTTATAAAGATGAAGTGTTGCCAGGCAGCGCGATTGTTGATATTGAAAAGTTTGAAGCGTTATCAGACGCGAACAAACTGGAAATGTTGTTTTATCAACCACAAGAAGAAGCGCAAGGTAGTCGTTTTGTTAAGTTAAAACTATTTCATAAAGGTGAGCCATTACATTTATCCGATGTTTTACCTATGTTGGAAAACTTTGGCTTACGAGTGATAGGTGAAAGTCCGCACGCGGTTAGAACGTCTGACGGTGAAACTTGTTGGATCCTTGACTTTTCAATGTTACTGACCGGCAAAAAGACCTTTAACCTTGAGAAAGTGCAAAGCTTATTTCAGGAGGCCTTTGCGAAAGTATGGGCAGGTATCTTAGAAGATGATGGTTTTAACCGTTTAATCTTAGGGGCGGAATTAGCTGGTCGTGAAGTTTCTATCCTGCGTGCTTTTGCTAAATACGAACGTCAAATTGGCGGTACTTTTAGTCAAAACTATATCGAAGATACCTTTTTCCGTTATCCTAATATTGCAGAATTATTGATCAAACTGTTTAACTTGCGTTTTGATCCTAATGCAAAATCAACCGAAAAAGCAATTAGTAAGGTCCTAGAGCAAATTGAAGCGTCATTAGATAAAGTCGCTAACTTGGATGATGACAGAATTATTCGCCGCTTTGTTGAAATGATCAATGCGACTATTCGTACTAACTACTTCCAGCCGCATCCAACATTGGGTGAGAAATCTTATATCTCATTTAAGATTACGCCGAGCTTGATTGCCGATATTCCACAACCTGTACCTGCATTTGAAATTTTTGTTTATTCACCACAAGTGGAAGGCGTGCATTTACGTGGTGGTAAAGTTGCTCGAGGTGGCTTGCGTTGGTCAGATCGTCGAGAAGATTTCAGAACAGAAGTGTTAGGCCTGGTTAAAGCACAGCAAGTTAAAAATACCGTGATAGTACCAGTTGGTGCTAAAGGTGGATTTGTCTGTAAACAGTTACCACATGGCGATCGTAATGAGATATTTGAAGCGGGTAAGGAATGCTATCGCACCTTTATTCGTGGTTTATTAGACATTACCGACAATATTGTTGCTGGTGAAATAGTACCACCGGAAAACGTTATTCGACATGATGAAGATGATCCGTATTTAGTGGTAGCAGCCGATAAAGGGACTGCGACTTTCTCAGATATTGCAAACGGCATTTCTGAAGAATATAACTTCTGGATGGGAGATGCGTTTGCTTCAGGTGGTAGTGTTGGTTACGACCATAAAGGCATGGGCATTACCGCAAAAGGTGCATGGGAATCAGTTAAACGCCATTTCCGTGAAATGGATATTGATTGTCAAACCACTGATTTTACCTGTATTGGTGTTGGTGATATGGCGGGTGATGTATTTGGTAACGGTATGTTGTTATCAAAACATATCCGTTTACAAGCGGCATTTAACCATATGCATATCTTTATCGACCCAAACCCAGATTCAGCTTCTAGTTATAAAGAGCGAGAGCGCTTATTTAATTTGGCTGGCTGTACTTGGGAAGATTACAATAAAGAATTGATCTCTGAAGGTGGTGGCATTTTCAACCGTTCAGCAAAATCGATTAAGATAACCAGCCAGATCAAGAAAATGCTCGGTACACAAAAGCAAAATATGTCGCCGAATGAATTGATCCAAGCCATTTTAAAAATGAAAGTGGATTTATTATGGAATGGCGGTATCGGCACTTATGTTAAATCCAGTAAAGAATCTCACTTGGAAGTGGGAGATCGTGCAAACGATTCATTACGGATAAATGGTAATGAGTTGCAAGCGAAGATTGTTGGTGAAGGTGGTAACCTTGGCTTTACTCAATTAGGCCGTATTGAATATGCCGCCAAAGGTGGCCGCATTAATACTGATGCTATCGATAATGCTGGTGGTGTCGATTGCTCAGATAATGAAGTTAATATCAAAATTTTACTTAACGGCTTAGTACAAAGTGGTGACCTAACCGTTAAGCAACGTAACAAATTGTTATACGATATGACGGATGCAGTTTCTGAGATTGTGTTAGAAGATTGTTATCGCCAAACGCATTCGATGTCGATCACCAACCAACGTGGCGTTAATCAATTAAAAGAGCAAGCGCGCTTTATTCATGAGATGGAACGTGCCGGTAAATTAGATCGTGCATTAGAGTTCATTCCAAATGATGAGGAAATCGCTGACCGTTTAGCTCAAGGTCAGGGGCTTACCCGTCCAGAGCTTGCTGTATTGCTTGCGTATAGCAAAATGGTTTTGAAAGAAGATCTGGTGTGTTCTGAAATTACTAACAACTCTTACTATGACCAATTGCTATTTGAAGCTTTCCCGCAACAGCTACAAGAAAAATATCGTGAGCAGATGCAGGAACATCCGTTAAGAGCTGAAATTATTGCGACTAAACTTGCTAATAATATTGGCAATGATATGGGGTTTAATTTCGTTAATCGTATGCACGAAGAAACCGGCGCTTCGGTAGCGGAAATTGCAAATTGCTATGTGATGGCAAGTGCAGTATTTGAAATGTCAGATGTTTGGCAGAAAATCAGCGATTTAGATAATAAAATTTCCACTTCAGTACAAACGGAGATGTTATTCCAGTTACGCCGCACTGTACGTCGTGCGACACGTTGGTTCTTACGTCATCGTAATAAGTCATTAGATATACAGCAATCTATTGATTTCTATGGTAGAACTTTTAAATCGTTAACTAAACAGATTGACACAGTAATGATCGAAGAAGAAGTTAACATGCTTAAACGCGTAGAAACTGACTTGGTCAATGCAGGTGTTCCAGCTGGTATTAGTCAGCGCATTTCACAGCTAAGTACCTTATTCTCTGTGATGGATCTTGCTGAGTTAATCGATAGTGATGGTCGACCGGCTAAATTAGTGGCGGATCTTTACTTTAAATTGGGGGCTCGTTTAGACTTGCATTGGTTCTTAGATCAAATTACCAAGCAGCCTGTGTCTAACCATTGGCAAGCGTTGGCTAGAGCGTCATTTAGGGAAGAGTTGGATTGGCAACAACGCTCGATTACTGCCGTTATTTTACGTAGCGACCCTAAGAGTAAAGATGTTGAGGCGATGTTGGATCATTGGTTTGATGCTAACGAACAACCGTTGAAACGTTGGAATCATATTTTAGATGACTTTAGAATTGGGCAAACGCATGAATTTGCTAAGTTCTCAGTAGCATTAAGAGAGTTAATGTTGTTGAGTTTGAATTGTGACCCAAGCAAATAAAATGATAGAATCCCCGCAAATGCGGGGATTTTTATATATAGCGTGTTATTTATCGGCAGAATAAGGATATTGTGCTGGTTCAAGAGCTAAGTGTTTACCTGAGCACTTGAATAATAAACACTCATAGCTGTTTGCCAATTTATTCTACACTGTAGTCGTTGATAACAGCGTTTCTATTGATGTCCCACTGAAAATACCGATAATATTTATTAAGCAATCGAGGTGATATGTTTTATTCAGCCATTCGTAAAATTTTATTTCAATTTGATCCGGAAACTATCCATGAGTTAACGATTAAAGGATTAAAATCGACCGGAGCAACACCATTTAATTTTGCGTATAAGCAACAAGTGCCGAATAAGCCGGTGCAAGTGATGGGAATTCATTTTCCAAACCCTTGCGGTTTGGCAGCTGGTTTGGATAAAAATGGTGAGTGTATTCGGGCATTTGATGCAATGGGGTTTGGTTTTGTTGAAGTGGGCACTGTAACACCTAGACCACAGCCTGGTAATGATAAACCAAGAATTTTCCGTCTGCCACAAGCGAATGCGGTGATCAACCGTATGGGGTTTAATAACAAAGGGGTAGATTACTTAGTTGATCAGGTGAGAAAAGCTAAATATAGCGGTGTGTTAGGCATTAACATCGGTAAAAATAAAGACACTCCGGAAGAAAATGCTAAAGATGATTATCTCTATTGCATGCGTAAGGTCTATAACTTCGCCAGTTACATTACGGTAAATATTTCCTCTCCTAATACCCCTGGACTTCGCTCATTACAATATGGGGACGCGCTAAACGAGTTATTGGCTGCATTAAAAGCAGAGCAAACAGTGTTAGCTAAGCAATACGATAAATATGTACCAATCGCCGTTAAAATAGCACCAGATCTTAGTGAGCAGGAAATTAACTCTATTGCCGAGTGTTTAATTAATAACGACATTGATGGTGTTATTGCCACTAATACTACGTTGGCGCGAGATGGGGTTGAAGACCTTGAACACGGTAATGAAACTGGTGGTTTAAGCGGTGCACCAGTGAAAGATAAGAGTACTGAAGTGATCCGGTTATTGGCAAAAGCGCTGGATGGTAAATTGCCAATTATTGGTGTCGGTGGTATTTCATCAGGAGCCGATGCGAAAGAAAAAATAGAAGCAGGTGCGAAACTGGTGCAAGTCTACACTGGCTTTATTTATCAAGGCCCTGAGTTAGTGAAAGAAATAGTGCAAACGTTACGACGTTAGTACTGTGATAACGAATATTACAAAAAAGGGGCTTTAGGCCCTTTTTTACGTTTAATAGCAAACGAACAAGGCGCTTGTATCAGATATTTATCATTTCTAGCCACAGAGTTTAGTTATCTGACTTTGATATTGATGGTGTGAAAATTAAGCCAAAACAAGCATGCTATATGCTTGTCTTGGCGATTGAATTGTCGATTATGGTTGCGTCGCAGCAGGGGGATTACTTGGTGCTTGGTGCTCAGCTGATTTTTCTAATTGCGCTAACCTTTCGACTAATAAGGTCACAGACATTTCCAATTGATTAACAGTGGTAGCCACTTCTATTTGTTGACTATCACGGCTTGAAGATTTTTCTTCCAAGGTGTCTATTTGTGCCCTTAGCTTGCTAATATCATCCTGAATATTATTAGCCGCGTTAATTTGATCTGCTAATGCATTCATATTAAGTTCGTTTGACGTTTGCTTTTCATTAATGTCATTAATTGCAGATGCGGTGTTTTTCAACTGTTGACTGTGGTTACTGCTGGCCGTTTGTAGTTTTTTGTTTGTTGACTGTAACTCTTTAATTTCACTTTGATTACGACGCCAGGCTGATGCCCAGAGCTTATCCATTTCATCCCAGAGTTTATTGGTTTTTTCGGTGATAGCTTCGAGCTTGGTTTTTAAGGCAATGGTGGATTCGCCCATTTCTTCACCTGTGGCGGAAAGCTGATTCTCTAATGATTGAATGCGTTGCTCTGATTGCTGAACTAACAGCTGTAATTTCAGGTTCTGCTGATAAAAGTACCAAGCACCACCTGCTAAGGTCAGTAGAATGGCAACTAGTAATAGTGTTGTCGCTACTGAGGACGATTGCTTTACTTCTTGCTGGGGGCTCAGTTGTGTTTTGGTTTTCGTTGCTCCCTGTGGTCGACGAGATGATTTAACCTGATCTTGATCTAAGGTAATACTGGGGATTTCGGGTTCAACACGATTTGACACTATGCTAGCCTTAAGTGGAAAAATACTAAAGGCTAACTGTAAAACAAAATCTTCCAATATTTAATAGTTTAACTGGAATTAATTGCGATATTTAACGAAAAAACCGATAAATATCGCAATTTATCGGTTTTTAGCTTGGTTATGTTTGATTTTAATAGCTGTCGTTATGAACACTCATCACGGCGCGGCCGGAAGGATCTGCCATTTTACTAAAGGCTTCATCCCAGGCGAGTGCTTGCGGTGTGCTACAAGCCACTGATTTGCCACCCGGTACGCATTCCGCTGCCGACGCGAGTGGGAAGTGTTGTTCAAAGATGCAGCGATAGAAATAAGCTTCTTTGGTATCGGGTGTATTTACTGGAAATTTAAATGCCGCATTTTCCAGTTGTTGATCGCTAACCTGACTTTCGACATAAGACTTCAACCCGTCAATCCAAGAGTAACCAACACCGTCAGAAAATTGCTCTTTCTGACGCCATAGAATTTCTTCTGGTAGGTAACCTTCAAAAGAAGCCCGTAATATGCCTTTTTCCATTTTACCATTGCCACACATTTTATCTTGTGGGTTGATGCGCATAGCGACATCCATAAAGTTCTTGTCTAAAAATGGAACTCGGGCTTCAATACCCCAAGCAGACATAGATTTATTAGCGCGTAAGCAATCAAACATATGGAGTTTTTCCAGCTTACGGTTTAATTCTTCATGAAACTCTTGGGCATTTGGCGCTTTATGGAAATACAAATAACCACCAAATATTTCATCAGCACCTTCACCTGACAGAACCATTTTTATCCCCATGGCCTTAATTTTTCTCGCCATTAGGTACATAGGGGTAGAAGCACGAATTGTTGTAACATCATAAGTTTCGAGGTGATAAATCACTTCTTTTAACGCATCGATGCCTTCTTGTTCGGTAAAGATCACACTGTGATGAATCGTACCAATACTATCTGCTACTTTTTGTGCCGCTTCTAAATCTGGTGAACCGGCTAAGCCACAAGCAAATGAATGCACGCGTGGCCACCAGGCTTCAGAAAGATCGTTTTCTTCCACTCGGCGGGCGGCAAACTTTTGTGTTATCGCTGATACGAGCGAAGAGTCGAGGCCACCAGACAATAAAACACCATATGGGACGTCTGTCATCAGGTGGCTTTTAACGGAATCTTCTAATGCTTCACGAATTCTGTGTTTGCTGGTGTGATTATCTTTAATCGCACTATATTGATGCCAGTTTCGCTTATAATACTTAGTTAATTCTCCGCTGCGGCTATCTAAATAATGGCCTGGAGGAAATTCGCTAACGGTTTTACACACTGGCATCAAGGCTTTCATTTCAGAGGCAACATAAAAGTTACCGTCTTCATCATAGCCAGTATATAACGGAATAATGCCGATATGATCACGAGCGATCAAATAGCTATTATCCTTTTCGTTATACAGACAAAAGGCGAACATGCCTTGCAATTTATCGATAAAGTCAACGCCATGGGCTTGATATAGCGGCAAAATGACTTCGCAGTCAGAGCCCGTTTGAAATTGATAATCTACGTCTAGTTCACTGGCAAGGGCAGTGTGGTTGTATATTTCCCCATTGACCGCCAGGATATGGCTTTTATCTTGATTGTAAAGCGGTTGAGCACCATTTTCGGTATCAACAATAGCAAGTCGTTCGTGGACTAAAATTGCATTTTGATTACTGTAGACGCCAGACCAATCTGGTCCTCTATGACGTAATAAACGGGAACATTCGATGGCTTTTGGCCGTAAAGCCTCTGCATCTGTTTTTATATCTAATATACCAAATATCGAACACATTGAAGCGCTACTCCTTAATATAGATTTAATTTATACAATGTTAGTCATTGATTGTGATCAGTTAAGCTAGCTTTGGTAACACAGATGGTTGTCAGTGGCAAATACACAGTAATGCGCATAAGCCTCCAGCCATGGCCGCCAGTTAACTGAGCTGTCACTTTGCCATTTCTTAGCTAAAAATCAAGGGTTAATTTTTAAATTTTGTAAATAAATTACATTTTATAATCTATTATTTTTATTAGGATTTTAAAAAGTGTATTGATTTTTCGGTATTTTTTATGAGCTTTTACTCTAATTGTGCTGAATTAATGATGCTGATAATAATTTTAAGTTTCGATAGTAAACTGGTTATAAGTGTTAGTCTTGTCCCTGAAAGAGGGCATTGAGATGCTTATAGTTGATTTTGAATATCGAAGCAATGTGCTATGTAAGAATGCTAAAACTAATAAGAGTGTTGAAATGAATAAGTATCTAATGAATTTAGTAGTACTGGTGTGGTTTTGGCCTGGCAACCTAAGTGTTGCAGTCGCGCAGCCGTCTAATGCCTTAAATAGTACTTTGAGTATTGAAGAACAACGCTTAACAAAAGCGCAACAGATAATGCCAGAAGTGTTTCAGCCATTAACGCAACGTTTATCAATGTTTGAACAACACATCGCAAAGGCGCGAAATTTTACTGCGTTAACACAAGTGGTGATCCGTCATGCTGGTGGTTTGTGGAAAGATGCGATTCTGTGGTTTGATGCTTCTCAGCGTTATGATGATCGGCCATTATATTGGGCAAGGATACAAATGACCAAGTTATTAAAACAGTCGCCGAGCTTTCTTCAGTTATTACCTATGCAACAACAAAAAATTCTTTGGTTATTGGAACTATTATCGCGCGGTCAAAATGATGTTAAGTTTAATAAAGGAGCAAAGAAAAAAATTCTTATTACCGGTTTCGATCCGTTTTTACTCGATCGTAATATCAGACAAAGCAACCCCTCTGGCGTTGCAGCGCTAGCACTGGATGATTTGTTGCTCAGTAGAGATGGCATAAGTGCAGAAATTGAAACTTTGATCTTCCCGGTTCGTTTTGCTGATTTTGATCAAGGTATTGTGGAGATTTTACTCGCGCCTTATTATCAAAAAGTAGACATGGTAGTCACCATTAGCATGGGACGATCAGGGTTTGATTTAGAACGCTTCCCAGGATTGCGCAGAAGTGCAAAAGCGTCAGATAATCTAAATATTAAAACGGGAGCTTCACCAGATAAACCTAAAGTGCCATTATTGAAAGGTAAGTCTTTGGACGGGCCGGAATTTGTCGAGTTGAGTTTGCCAGTTGCCAAGATGATCAAGGTTCAGCGCCCGTTTAAAGTGAATGATAACCGAAAAGTTCTTACCTTATCTGGTAAGGTAGAAGCGCAATCATTATCAGCGCTTGCAGACAAAATATCAGTTGCTGGCTCAGGCGGTGGATATCTTTCTAATGAAATATCGTATCGTAGTATTTTACTACGAGAGCAGTTAAACCCGCTACTGCCGGTTGGTCATCTCCATACCCCGAAATTTATTGGTTTTGCGCCAAAAACATCAGCGCAGATAGTAAAACAAATTAAGCAGATATTAACTGAAGCAATCGATGGGATTTAGCCTTATAGTCGCAACCCTTATCATTTTGTGTTTACTATGGGCTATATCTATCGCTTGTTTAATTCTGATCTCCAAAGACATGACCTAGCCAATATAATAAATTACCAGTAGTTGCGGTTTTATCATTTTACTATGGGGCCACTGGCAGGGGTTGAGTGTTTTCTTGTATCAATTGGTTTCTTCGTTGGACAAAGCCAGTTAAAATAGCGCGCAATTTGATCCTAATTGAGTTTTAATAAATCAATGTTTGAACTGAAGTATAAAACGCCGTTTAGCTGGACCGAAGCGGTGCTAGAAGATTTTGACGCCTTCTTAAAAGATCACGCTGCCGCCGAGAAGAAAGCGTCAGGCATGGCGGTTTCAATGTTGTCACATTACCCTGACCGTAAAAATTTAGTGCGAGCGATGACAGATTTAGCGATAGAAGAGCTGATCCATTTTAAGCAAGTAGTAAAGTTAATGCAGGCCAGAGATATTCAAATGGCAAATGATGAGAAAGATCACTACGTAAAAAAAATTCGTGCTGTTTTTCGTAATGGGAAAGAGGTCTTTTTTTTAGATCGTTTATTAGTGGCTGCGGTGATTGAAGCACGTGGTCATGAACGTTTTGCCTTAGTCGCTGAAGCCTTGCCTGCCGGGAAAGAAAAAGACTTTTACGTCTCTATTGCAAAATCAGAAGAAAAACATAAAAACCTTTTTATTGAATTAGCTTATGAATATTTTGACAAACAGGAAGTTGATCAGCGCTTAGAAGAGATTTTAATTGAAGAAGCAAAAATCTGCGAAAGTCTACCTTTTAGGGCTGCGCTGCATTAATCGTGTGGATTATAGAAACTAACCAGCTAGCGGTGCTAATTTGAGTAATTTAGCTAAGTACCTTGCAAATTATGCACAACTTGAAGTGCGGGCATTAAATGATTTTCCAGCTAAGCTGAGTTATTCCCATGTGGTGGTGATCCCTGCTTATAAGGAAACGAGTACTTTTATTGAAACGTTTTTATCATCTCAGCTTGCTCGACAAAACGTTTTATTGATCATTGTGATTAATCAGCCGGATATTGATAGTGATATCCGGCCACAGCAACAACTTGCCACTGAAATTTTAAAACGTGGTCAAGTGACATGGCAACAGGATAATTTAACTCATGTTGTTTTCTCATTTGGCAATAGTGCATGCCTGCTAGTAGACCGTTATACCCATCCTATAGATGTAAAGCAGGGCGTTGGCTTAGCGAGAAAAATAGGTGTCGACATAGCGTGTCAGTTAATCAGTCAGCGCAATATTACCACAGACTGGCTGCACTCGACTGACGCCGATGCAACGCTGCCGGATAATTATTTCACTGAACTAATCAATCAAATTGAACAACTTTGTGCGAGTAAAAGTACTGAACCGGTTGTTGCTGCTTGCTATGATTTTCATCATGTTAGCGCTAATATTGAGCTGCATTTAGCCAATCAAGTGTACGAGCAGGCGTTACGTTATTATGTTGCTGGACTTGAATATGCAGGATCTGCTTATAGCTTTTTTACTATTGGCAGCATCTTAGCATTTAAAGCATCTGCTTATGCCAGTGTTAGAGGTTTTCCGAAGAAAAGCGCGGGTGAAGATTTTTATTTACTGAACAAGCTGGCAAAAATGGGACAAGTGATCCGTGTGGAAAAGAGTGTTATTCGCCTAGCGGCAAGAACTTCTGACCGGGTGCCATTTGGCACTGGACCGGCGGTGCAACAAATTTTGACTGAGCAACAATCTGCGGCAAATTATCGCTATTATCACCCTAAGGTTTTCAGGCAACTAAAATGCTTAATAGCGAGCTTTGAGCTTTTATTTGAGCAGACTGAGCAACTTGCTAACTGGTATTTATTATTAGGTGATGAACTAACCGCCGCGTTAAAAGCTATTCATTTTGAGCATTTTATTAGCAAGCAAGGTCGTAATGATCGCCGCCAGTTTAATAAGCAGTTAATTGTTTGGTTTGATGCCTTTAAAACACTGAAGTTGATCCATTATCTGCGCGATCATTATTATCCTAATATACCTTTAACGGATGCGATAGCACAGGCTGATTTTCAGTTAGTAAAGTAATGTAAACTTGAGATAAAAAAACGGCTACTTAACAGTAGCCGTTTTTGTTTGGACAGGTATTTACCATGCTAAGGTTTTGTTGGTCCAGCATTACTGCGGTTAACAACATGTGCTAGCATCGCCATTCTACCAGAGGTAGCCGCGGCAGTTCGTTCCTCATTCGCTAAAAAGCTGCGCGGAATTTCATTAACCGTGTTAATTGTTGTCGGCTTAGCCATATCAGATGAAGCGCGATACTGTACTCTGGCTTTTGGAGTCGTTATCTGCGTATCGATATCCGTGTTATTCACTGCGCTGCCATTTGCTTTATTATCAACAGTCGATTGCTTATCAATGATTGCATCGCTGTTATTATTTGCAATTGGCTGTGCTACGTCGTTAGCAGCAGATTCTTTACTTTCTGTCGCTGATGATTTTTCTGCAGAAATTTCTAACGTGTTATCTAAAGAGTTTTCCTCGGCTAAAGTTGTGTTGTCGTTTGTTACATCCGCTTCAACTTCAGTACTTATTTCAGCATGTTGCTCGGTATTTTCAGGGCTACTTGGCTGTTGACTTTCAACCGCTTGTTTCACTTCTGGTTGAGCAGTTTCCTTAGCGACACTGACAGGTGCACTTGCTTCAGTTGATGGGGCTACACTAGCGTCTGATGATGCTTTTTCTTCAGTAACATCTTCAAGCGGAAGATTCTGTTGTACTTCCTGTCGTGACTCTTTTGCTTGTTCTTCAGCTTCAGGGTAACGAGCTTCAACCGGATCAGCCGTTGCGGTAATTTCGATTGTCTCTACAGCTTCGTTAACTTCTTTACTCTCGCTTTTCGATCTGCGTCTTTGTCCGTGAGAGCGTAAGTGACGTGGTGAACGACGGTTGCGTGAACGTTCTTCCGTTGATTTATTCGGCGCATTACTATCGTTTGTTTGTGCGTCTGGCTTTTGCTCTACCGCTTGAACAGCTGCTGGTGCCTGACTATTATCTGATTCTTTTTTTGCCTTGTTCGTTGCATTATCATCAGCGAGTCGTACTTTTTTCCGGCTGTTGCGGCGTTGGCGCTTCTCCGCTACTTTCTCTTCTTTCGGCTTTGCTGTGCGATTTTGCTGCGGTTTGCGGTTTGGTCTTTCTGGCTTATTTTCCGCTGCTTTTTGCTTCTCAGCCGCAGGTTTTCTCTCTCCCCGTTTTTGTTGACGGTTATCGCCTTTTGCATTAGTGCGTGAACGTGGATTTTTACGATTGCGTTGCGAACGCTGGTCCTGATCACGTTTATCGGCAGGTTGAGATTGTTTGCTTTTGGCTGCATCTTCTGTTTCACCAAACAAACCTTTTAACCATTTAACTAATCCAGAGAACAAACCTTCTGAACTCTCAACTGGTTTTGGTGTTGCTTTATTTGCTTTAGGTGCTTGTTTGGGTGCTGACATTCCCTGCAATAAAGGTTCGTCTTTTTTCGCAGCAGTTTTATCAAACTTCGGCATTACAGCTTCTTCAGGTGCTGCTTCAATTGCTGGTACTTGATAGCTGGCTTCGGCAATGCTTTCATCTAACCGAATGCGGATCACTTCATATTGAGGTGTCGACATATTTGGGTTAGGTATGATCAATACTTTAACGCCGTGATGTTTTTCTACATGGAATACTGAACGACGCTTTTCATTCAATAAATAAGTCGCGACAGGTACAGGCACTTGTGCATGGACTTGTTGGGTATTGTCTTTTATCGCTTCTTCTTCCATTAAGCGCAACACTGATAATGCAAGTGATTCTACGCCTCTAACGTGACCAGTACCGTTACAACGTGGACAAACGCCTTGACTGGTTTCACCAATAGATGGTCTTAAGCGCTGACGTGACATTTCCAATAAACCAAAGCGAGAAATTCGTCCAAGTTGGATACGAGCACGATCTGGTTTTACCGCCTCACGCATGCGGTTTTCAACTTCCCGCTGGTGACGTACTGGTGTCATATCGATAAAGTCGATGACGACTAAACCACCTAAGTCTCGCAAACGTAATTGACGAGCAATTTCATCAGCGGCTTCTAAGTTGGTATTAAACGCCGTTTCTTCGATATCACCGCCTTTAGTGGCTCGTGCTGAGTTAATATCAATCGACGTCATCGCTTCCGTTGGATCGATAACGATTGAACCACCAGAAGGTAAGCGTACTTCACGTTGGAACGCTGACTCTATTTGGGTTTCTATTTGATAATGAGTAAACAGCGGTACATCGTTGGTATAGAGTTTGACCTTGCTGGCAAAATCAGGACGAACAATTTCGATATGTTGTTTAACGCTTTCAAACGTTTTAGGTCTATCAATTAATACTTCACCAATATCGCGACGTAAATAATCACGAATAGCACGTAAAATAACATTCGTTTCTTGATGAATTAAAAATGGTGCAGGGCGGCTGGCGGCTGCTTCTTCAATCGCTTTCCAGTGATGAAGTAATACGTTTAAATCCCATTCTAATTCATCATAATCTTTACCAACACCGGCAGTACGGACAATAAGCCCCATGCCTTTAGGTAGACTAAGTTTATTTAACGATGTTTTTAATTCAGTACGCTCGTCACCTTCGATACGGCGAGAAATTCCGCCAGCTCTTGGGTTATTTGGCATTAGTACTAAATAACTACCCGCTAAGCTAATAAAGGTAGTTAATGCTGCACCTTTTTGACCGCGCTCTTCTTTATCGATTTGTACGATAACTTCTTGGCCTTCAGTCAAAACATCTTTAATGTTCGGACGACCCTGGAAGGTATAACCTTTAGGGAAGTATTCGCGAGCGATTTCTTTCATCGGTAAGAAACCGTGGCGTTCTGCGCCATAATCAACAAATGCGGCTTCTAGAGAAGGTTCTATGCGGGTGATTTTTGCTTTATAAATATTGGCCTTTTTTTGCTCATGACCAGGACTTTCAATGTCAAGATCATAAAGTTGTTGACCATCAACAAGTGCTACACGTAACTCTTCCGATTGTGTAGCATTAATTAACATACGTTTCATAGTTTGTTTGACTCAATTTTAGTCACAACACACTATTTGCTTAGTACACAAAGCAATCTGTCGCTATGGTAACAGCGATTTGTCAGCCTCACGGATGTCAATCTTAATGCGCCATATTACGCAAAAAGCTGTTAAAATTTTCTGATTGTCTATTCAATAAACAGGCACTTTACCTGTTTAGTTATGTTTCTTCATGTGCTCAGCAAAAGTGCTGTGCTTGTTTTAACAATCTTAGGGTAGCGATAATCATCATTGTTTATTTATGATGCGTTATATCTGTTGAAAATTCCCAAGACGATTAAATCTAATTTACCTAGTGCTTTTTTGTCGCTGGATAAAATGTTTATGCGTTTGTTTTGACAGGGTACTCACGTCAATTACGCAATAGGCCATTCAGTTATTCAGTCATTTTTGTCGTAATGCTCAATAATGTAGCCGCAAATTACCTCTTACAATTCGTAAAAAGCTTCCAATTTTAATGTTGCCGTTCAATTATAGTGCAACTTGGCTATTATCCCACTTTTTTTATGAAAAAGGCAATTAAATCGTCAGCTTATTTAGCGTAATTTTATAAAAAAGTATGTTAAACTGCGCGTTATGACAGAAAGTACTAAACCTCAAGTCAGATTTATCACCGTTGATAGTGAAGATGCTGGCCAAAGAATCGATAATTTCCTGGTAAAAACGTTAAAAGGTGTGCCGAAAAGCATGATTTATCGTTTGTTGCGTAAAGGAGAAATTCGTGTAAATAAGAAACGCACAAAGCCTGAATACAAATTAGTTGATCAGGATGTGTTGAGAATTGCGCCGATCAGAGTCTCGGAAAAAGCGCCTGCCGTATCTACACAACTTAATGTTGTCGCGAATCTGGAAAAACAAATTTTATTTGAAGATGATCGCTTAATCGTGATTAACAAGCCTTCAGGTATGGCAGTTCACGGCGGTAGTGGCGTGAATTTTGGTGTGATTGAAGCGTTGCGGGCGTTACGCCCGGAAGCGCGGATGTTAGAGCTAGTGCATCGTTTGGATAGAGATACTTCCGGCTGCTTAGTGATTGCTAAAAAGCGCTCGGCATTGCGTAATTTGCATGAACAGCTACGTAACAAAAAAGTGCAAAAGTTTTATCATGCGCTCGTGAAGGGGCGCTGGTCATCTAAGCTGACGCGTGTCACCGAAGGATTAAAAAAGAACGATTTAAAATCTGGTGAGCGAGTGGTAGTGGTTGATAATATTAACGGTAAAGAATCGGAAACCCGTTATAAGGTGTTACAACATTATAATGGTGCGACGTTAGTTAGAGCGTTTCCTGTGACCGGACGTACTCATCAAATTCGCGTTCATTGTCAATGTAAAGGCCATCCTATTGCAGGGGATAACAAATATGGTCATCCTGAATTTGACGGTGAGATGAAATCTTTGGGCCTTAAACGTTTATTTTTACATGCTGCCAGTATTGAATTTACTCACCCGACAACGGAGCAGCGCTTAAAAGTGGAAGCGCCACTGGAAGCGTCGCTGGAAAAATTATTAAAACAGTTAGTTAAAGAAAAACGTAATTAAAGAAAGTAACCGTTAGATGCATCATTATAAGTTAGTGATATTTGATTGGGACGGTACTGTGATGGATTCTGTCGCCCGTATCGTCTCTTCTATGCAATCAGCAGCAAAAGATCTGGCATTAGAAATCCCCAGCGCCGAGCAAGTGCGTGAAATTATTGGTTTAAGTTTACCAAAAGCTGCGGAAATTTTGTTTCCTAAATTGACTGCTGCTATAGGGGAAAGTCTTCACCAGCGATATAAGGTGCAATATAAGGCATTGGATACAACGCCGACTCCCTTATTTGATAATGCGATAAATTTGCTTGAGCAATTACGACAACAGGATAAATTGTTAGCGGTGGCTACCGGTAAAGGCCGAGATGGATTAGAGCGAGTATGGCAAATGACGGATACGAAGCATTATTTTCATAGTTCGCGCTGTGGTTATGAATGTCAGTCGAAACCGCACCCAGAAATGCTCGAGCAAATTTTAGCTGAGCTTAATGTTCGACCTGAAGAGGCGGTAATGATCGGGGATACTCGTCACGATATGGCAATGGCAAAAAATGCCAATGTTGACCGCATAGGTGTCACTTATGGCGTCGATGACAAAATCACATTGGCGCAGTACCAGCCTAAAGCGATTGTTGATTCATTATTTGAGTTGCAGGACTTATTGTTATAATTTGTCGCTGAATGCTTAACTAAAGAAGGCATTCAATAGAATGCCTTCTTGCTTTTATTTGTCTGTTGCGGCGTTAAATCGCGTTAGTAACATCCACAGATAGTTTAAGTAATTGTCCTGGTTGCAAGTATTTACTGCGACTTAAACTATTCCAGCGTTCAATATCGCGAATGGTGACATTAAATTTATCGGCAATACGGGCAAATGAATCACCGCGTCTCACTTTGTAAGTAATGTTGCGTAATATTGCTTGTTCTACCGGTTTATCTGACACGTTAGCAATTTTAGCCTGACGCCAGATCACCAGTTTCTGTCCTGGCTTTAAGGTATCTTTAGGAGCCATGCCATTCCATTTTGCTAATTGACGATAATTAACCTTATAAGCGCGGCTGATATCCCAGAAATTATCTCCAGTTTTTACCGTATAGGTAATTTTTTCATTGCCACGGCGATAGTTTTGTTTTTTCGCTAAACGCTGTTCTTGCGATAAAGTATAGGCATCAAGAGATTTGGCTGCGACCGGAATTAACAGGTGTTTACCTTCACGAATTTGAGTGCCGCGAATATTATTGACTTGTTTGATCACGCCAATATCGGTATTAAACTTATTCGCAATCTTGCCTAAGCTATCACCACGACGAATTTTATAGCGCTGCCAAGCCAGTCGCTCTTTATCACTTAAGTTGCTTAATCTAGACTTAAAAGCAGTGACTTTATTATTAGGGATCACGAGATAATGTGGCCCCTTAGGATCCGTTGCCCAGCGGTTATAACCTGGGTTAAGGTGCTGTAACTCTTCTAAACTCATCCCCGCCAATTCAGCTGCTTTGGCTAAATCTATTTGCGAGCCGATATCCACCGCACTGATAACACTTTTGTTTTCTATCGGGTAGAAGCTGACGTTAAAATCATTAGGGCGTTTTACTAAATCGGCAAGGGCTAATAATTTAGGGACATAAGCCCGGGTTTCTTTCGGTAGATCCAGTGACCAAAAATCGGTTGGAATATTTTTACGTGCATTATTACGCATCGCTCTTCTGACTCGTCCTTCGCCTGAATTGTAAGCTGCCAACGCTAATAACCAATCGCCATCAAAAAACTTATTAAGATATTGTAAGTATTTTATTGCACCTTTGGTTGACGCCACAACGTCTCGTCGGCCGTCATACCACCAGTTTTGCTTCATACCGAAACGGGTGGCAGTGCCTGGAACAAATTGCCACATGCCTGATGCCCGGCCATGAGAGTAGGCGAAGGGGTCAAAGGCGCTTTCAACAATTGGTAGTAACGCGATTTCCATCGGCATATTTGCCGCTTCCAGCTCTTCAACAATAAAATGCATGTAGGGCTCAGCACGTTTAGCGACGCGATCTAAATAAGACTGGTGTTTGGCGTACCAGTTACGTTGTACTACCACGCGACGGTTTTGTGGTATGTCAAATGCGAGTTGTGTTCTAATCCGCTGCCAGACATCGTCACTGACGATTGCTTCGTCAGATAAGTTTAACGAGACATCGGCAACCGGATGGATAACTTCGATATTTTCATCAGTGAGTAACGCCTGACTAATATCAACGGGAGATGCGGTGTGCTCGGCTAATAAATTTGTCGAGGTGCCATCATTTTTGTCTACGGCTACACTTTGCTGTAGATTTGTCGACTGACAGCCCATTAAGGCGATCGCAATGGAAATTGAAAAAGATAAAGACTTCATGAATACTTTATTTATTGATTGTTAGCCTTAGTTTACTAAATTGCGGCGTTGATTCAACATTTTGCCGTTAAAAGCTGTCTTTCCATTTTCTAATGGTGGCAAAAACAGCTACTTCATCATGCAATGCATGAGCTAGGTATTGCTGGGCACTTTCTTTGATGCTAGTTTGATCTGCTCGTAAAAACGGATTAATTTGCTTTTCCAATGCGATAGATGAAGGTAATGAAACTTTATCCTGACGACGAAGTTCTGCTACTTGATGATAATAATGAACTAACTTAGGGTTTTTGGGTTCAACCGCCAGCGCGAATTCTAAATTGGCTAGTGTATATTCATGGGTACAATAAACAGCCGTTTGCTCGGGTAACTGTTTGAGTTTATTTAATGAAGTGTGCATTTGTTCTGGACTTCCTTCAAATAATCGGCCACAACCACCTGAAAATAAGGTATCTCCGCAAAATAATAACTCGTTATTGTAATAGCCAATATGATCCAGAGTATGACCAGGTAACTCTATTACTGTCAGGGTTACATCAAAATCTGTTAATTCAATTTTATCCTTTTCTTTAAGTTGACGAGTTACATCGGGAATTACATTGCTCTTTGGTGCTAATACCTCTATCGGCCACTGTTTGTTATGGCAATATCTTACTAGTTCTGAGATACCTCCGGTATGATCGGGATGATGATGAGTAATGAGAATATGAGATAATACCAGTTGCTGTTGTTCAATATGATCAATACATACTTTCGCATCACCTGGGTCAATTAAGGCTAAATGATGACTTTCACTCTTTGTTATCGCCCAGATATAGTTATCGGAAAAAGCTTTTATTGGAGAGATGTTAACGTGATTTAACGTTTGACTTTGTGACATAAATCATCCTCAATAATAATATGCTGTTATTATACTGTGGTAACGATAAATTGCCCATCCATGTACTATGATATTAACGAACCTGATAGATAAATAATGAAACCTGCATTAGCATTTAGACAGCCTCACTCGCCATCAAGTTGGCAAAAGTTACCTAACGGTCCATTGATTCTAGACGAAATCAACAGTTTACTGGCGCCTTGGTGGCAAAAATTTTTCGGTTACCACTTACTGAAAATAGGGGCATTAAGCGGTTTTATTGACAGTAGCCAATGTGCGATTAAACATCAGGTAACTGTTTCTGAAAAACAAAAAGTTTGTGATTTATCTGCGAATACCATTTTTGCCGACATCGATGATTTACCTGTACTGGAACATAGCGTTGATGTTTGTGTGTTAAGTCATGTGTTGGAGTTTTCTTTGGATCCTCATCATGTTATTCGCGAGGCCAATCGAGTGTTGATCCCTAACGGCTATCTGGTATTAACCGGATATAACCCATTAAGCTTAGCTGGGTTGAACAGTTTCGTCCCTTATCGTCGCCAACAACGACCGTGGAATGAGCGCTTTTTCTCTGCCATGCGAGTGAAAGATTGGTTGAATCTAATGGGGTACGAAATATTAATGGATCAACGTTGTCTTCACTCTTCATTAGCTCACCAAATGAGCCAGGGAGTGATAGCCCGCAACTGGCGTAAATTTGCCCAGCAATATTTACCAAGTTTAGGGTCTATTTATGTTATTGTTGCCAAAAAGCGGGTGTTGCCGTTAACGCCAATTAAACCGCAATGGAAATTACGGGCGAAATTGCAGCCGGTCAATGTCACCCCCATGAATTCTTCACGAATAAGTAATAAGTAGCACTATGATATTAAGAGCAGAATTAGAATCCTATTTAAATCAATTATTAACGCCTGAGCTGATCAAAGATTTTTGTCCGAATGGATTACAAATCCAAGGGAAAGAACAAATCAATAAAATCATCACCGGGGTAACGGCGACTGAAGCGCTGATCGATCAGGCCATCGTAGCGAAAGCGGATGCAATTATCGTCCATCACGGATACTTTTGGAAAAATGAATCTTATGTTATTCGTGGCATGAAATATCGACGGATCAAAAAACTGCTAGATCATGATATTAATTTATTTGCCTATCACTTGCCGCTGGATATTCACCCTGAGCTTGGGAATAATGCCCAGCTGGCAAAGTTGTTAGAGATTGAAGTTACAGGGCCGCTAGAGCTAGGTAATCAGCAAAGTGTCGCTATTCAGGGGCAACTTAAAACAGCTATTGCGGCTGAAGACTTTGTTAAGCGAGTTGATTGCAAATTGGCCCGAACCTCATTGCATATCGCACCACCATCAAATAAAGCGATAAAAACGATTGCCTGGTGCACTGGTGGAGGCCAGTCATATATCGAGCTGGCAGCCGAGCAGGGGATAGATTGCTTTGTCTCCGGCGAAGTCTCTGAACAAACTACCCATATTGCCCGGGAAATGGATATACATTTTATTGCTGCCGGCCATCACGCCACTGAGCGTTATGGCGTACAGGCACTGGCTCAGCACCTTAATGAACAACTAGCGCCTAATGCTGAGTTTATTGATATCGATAACCCGGTGTAATTGTCGCTGTATATTGGCTTATATCCTATTTCCTAAAAGGATTTAAGCCATTGTACTAATAGCCCGAGCGTTTCATACCATGCAGTGGTGGTTTGTACTAAATTTTGACTGTTTGGCAGGTAATAAAGCCAGCGTTTTTCTTGCTCAAATCCTTTGACATAAAAGTTGGCTGGCGCCGCGATCACTTCGACCCCTTGTTGAACAAAGTAGTTAATCGCGCGTGGCATATGATCGGCGTTAGTTATGAGTGCCGCTTTGCTGCCTTTTATCCGAGGAGCAATAAGTTCAGCTTCTTCTTCGGTATCTTTTGGAAAACTCTCGATCAGTATCTTGTGCTTAGGAATGCCCAATAATATTGCCGCTTGTTTGACTTTTTCAGCATTGGATTCCTGATTATCAAATGCGGCACCAGAGGCAATGATTTGCGCCTCTGGGTGTAAACGATAAATACGCACCGCTTCTACTAAACGCTCCAATGAACAAGTAAACAGTTGTGCGGTTGCCGGTAATTTTTTATCTGATGTATGACCGCAGCCGAGTACCACAATATAGTTTAATGAACCGGTAGGGTTGTTATAACTTTGGTACTGACTTTCTAACGGTAATATTAAACGATCTGATACCCAGCCAATAGAAGATAAAATAAGGATCAAGCTACCAGCAATCAGACAGTTAAAGCTTAATTTTGGCTTTTTATGGAAAAAAACAATGGCGATTATCAACAAAATAGAGATGATGCTAAGCGGCATTAATAGAAAACCAAGTACCTTTTTCAGAAAAAATAAATCCAATTTTAATCCCCTTTGATTAAAAACAATATTTTAGCAATCTAGCGTGTACTTTGAATAGCAAAAGAAATACTTTTTTAGTGGTTGATTTTTTTTTGATACTAAGGTTTAATGCCCTTGTTGTAAAATTAGACTAATTACTCAAATTAAAGCTTTTATCTAAAGATATTGAAGCTTTGCTGAACTGCTTAGCATAGCGCTAAAACGTTTTGGTCTGATATTACACACCAGAAGAGGTGCATTAGCCAGGTAAATAACAATAGGAACCACATTCCTTTGACGGTTATTGAGGGGGACTAGTGCCGAGGAGCTGTATATGTGTGGCATTGCAGTTTCGGTCACTAAGGTTGAATCCTTAGGATTGTCACCGCTACTAACATAGGACCAAGGTCCAGCGTTAGATAGATAAGGGTGGAGAGCTTCTGGCTGAAACGTATATTTCCGTACTATGTTGCGGATACTCTTCAGTCATGCTCTTCCTTAGATATTTTTGTCGTCACATACGACCATTAGGGAGACCTTTTATATGTTATCCATTACATTACTTGATAGTGTACTATTGATGCCCGCTGCTAGAGAGGGTAGTTCATGTCGTTAAACAATTTAACTGTTGCTAAATTTGGTGGAACCAGTGTTGCTGATTTTCAGGCAATGCTACGTTGTGCCGATATCGTTAAAAATGACGCTACTAATCGTTTAGTGGTCGTTTCTGCCAGTTCAGGTGTCACTAATTTACTGGTACGATTAAGTCAGCAAAATATTCCAGCTAGTGAACAACAATCAATTTTAGCGAACATCAGCGACATTCAGCAAAATATCTTAGTTCAGCTTAACGATCAGCAATTAAGTGACGAAATTTCTGTTTTGCTGGATGAACTGGCTGAACACGCGAAGGCGCAGGGTATTAATCACAGTAAGAGCATTGCAGATACTATTTTATCGTACGGCGAGCAAATGAGTTCTCGTATTTTTGCCAAAGTATTACAATCTGTAGGCGTTGATAGCGCGTATTTTGATGTTCGCCAAGTGATGAAAACGAATAGTTTATACGGTCAGGCGCTGGTTGACATTGAACAGTTACAGAAAAATGCGAAAGAATATCTCGCCCCTAAACTTCAACATCAGGTGTTAGTGACCCAAGGCTTTATCGGTCAAAATGAGCAAGGTGAAACTACGACATTAGGCCGTGGAGGTTCTGATTATAGTGCTGCTTTATTAGCGGAAGCATTAACGGCGAATAATCTGGCAATTTGGACCGATGTGGTTGGGATATTTACTACCGACCCACGTATTACTGATCAAGCACGCTCGATTAAAGAGATCAGCTTTGGTGAAGCGGCAGAAATGGCCACCTTTGGTGCAAAGATCTTACACCCGGCCACGCTGATCCCGGCAATGCGGCAAAATATCCCGGTATTTGTCGGTTCCAGTAAAGAGCCTGAAAAAGGTGGCACCCGCATTCAACAACAAGTGGAATCGAGACCGACATATCGTTCCATTGCGTTGCGCAGAGAACAGACCTTAGTCACAGTTAAAAGCCCAGCAATGCTACATGCTAGCGGTTTTCTCGCGAATGTATTTGCGGTCTTAGCAAAACATGAACTCAGTGTTGATTTGATCACTACGTCAGAAATCAGTGTTGCCATGACTTTTGATAATCCAGAAGGTTCAACTCAGGCATTATTAAATTCTACCGTGGTGCAGGAACTTGAACAGCTATGTGAAGTTTCTGTCGAGCACGGATTGTCATTAATCGCGGTGGTCGGTAATCAAATCCATCGTACTAATGGGGTTGGTACCAGTATTTTTGATACCTTAAAAGGCATTAATGTTCGGATGATTTGCCAAGGAGCGAGTGAGCATAATTTGTGTTTTCTTGTGGATGAACAACAGGCGAATGAAGCGGTAGAAAAATTGCATAGCAGTTTGTTTGCTTAACATTAATCTTGACCGGATAAAGAAAAAGCTCAGCGATTGCTGAGCTTTTTCTTTTGTCGTGAAGTTTTTTTATTGTGCTTCATAAGCCAGTGGGTCAACGGCATTATTATCGCTAAATGCTTCTAAGCGTTCCTGACAGGCACCACATTTACCGCAAGCTTTTTCTCGGCCGTTATAACAGGTCCAAGTATCGCTATAATCTAAGCCCATTTTTAAGCCATCAGTTAAAATATCCGTTTTAGATACATTCAGATAAGGGCTAAAAATTTCCACGGGTTCATAATTCGCTATCTGACATACTTCATTCATTTTTAACACAAATTCAGGTCGGCAGTCCGGGTAAATTGCATGATCGCCGGAGTGTGCGCCGTAATATACCTGACTGGCCCCCACAGATACTGCATAACCCACCGCCAGTGACAATAGGATCATATTACGGTTTGGCACGACCGTAGATTTCATATTATCAGCTTCATAATGCCCTTCAGGGATGTCAATATCATCGGTTAATGATGACCCGGCTAATAATTGATTGATTGCAGAAATATCAATAACTTTGTGCTCAATACCTAAGTGGTTGCAAACTGTGCGAGCACAGTCGAGTTCTTTAACGTGTCGTTGGCCGTAATCAAAAGACAGCGCATAAATTTGTTTTCCGTCCTTTAACGCACGATTAAGGACAGTAAATGAATCCATGCCACCAGAATAAATTACAACGACTTTATTACTCATATTTGATGCTCTTTCGGGGTATAATAAAAAACTTGCGCATTTTACTGTAAATCATCAACGGGCTAAAGCATAAAGTGAACACCACAAGTTATAAAATTAATGAATTATTTGAAACGATTCAGGGAGAAGGTTCATTTACTGGACAACCTTCAATATTTATTCGTTTGCAGGGCTGCCCGGTAGGCTGTTCATGGTGTGATACAAAACATACCTGGGAAATTGATTTAGATCAGCAAATACCAGCAGCACAAATGCTAGCTAAGTCTCAGGAAACTGAAGCCTGGTCAGCGCTGAGTCCGATAGAGATCCTTAAGGTTTTTAACGAACAGGGCTTTCAGGCTAAACATATCGTGATCACTGGCGGTGAGCCTTGCATGGTGGACTTAGTGCCTTTATGTTCAGCCTTAGAACAAGCCGGTTATAGTTGCCAGATAGAAACTTCAGGAACTTTTGAGGTGTTAACAACGGCTAATTGCTGGGTGACTGTGTCACCAAAAGTAAAGATGAAAGGTGGCTATCCGATTTTAACGTCGGCGATGCAACGGGCAAATGAGATTAAACATCCGGTTGCAACAGAGCAACATGTAGATGACTTGCTGGCGCTAATAGCAGAGCATCAAATTAACGATACCCCGATTTATTTACAGCCGATCAGCCAGAAAAAGCGCGCAACGGAATTGGCGATTCATACTTGTATTAAACATAATTGGCGCTTATCGGTTCAGGTCCATAAATATATCGGCATAGAATAGCTTACTTTATCTTAGGTTATTTAGCTAACGGCAGAGCGATGGTGACCGTTACGCCTTGTGGGTTATGGTGATTATTGGCTGAGATAGAGCCGCCATGAAACTCGCAAATGAGACGAGCGATATAGAGACCTAATCCTAAATGGGGCTTTTGATCGTCTGGTTTTGCGACTTGATTATCACGAATTGATACCATGGAGTCGAACAATCGTTCGGTCATTTCCTCAGGTAATAAACTGCCGTTATTACTGATATAAAGCCTAAACCAGCCATGTTTTACTTCACTACTGAGGGTAATTTGCTGATCCTGACTAAACTCTACCGCGTTAATGATCACTTTATCGAGTAATTGTGCGAGATGCTCCGGAGAACCGAATAGCTGAATATTTGGCAAAGTGTAGGACAATTGAAACTTTACCTCGGGGTAAATTTGTTGGTAACCTTTGACACAACCATTGAGCACATCAAAAAAATTAAACTGACTTTTATCCGTCGTTTTTAACATTTGCTCTAACCGAGTTGCTTCACTCATATTGGTTAAGATCAAATTTAAGCGATGCAAGCCCGTTTGAGCACGCTCGATATATTCATTGTGGCGGTTACTGTCTTGCTGCATCGTTAGGTTTTCCAATGAGGTTCTCACTACCGCAATTGGCGTGCGTAACTCATGAGACAGCCGAGAAGACATATTTTCCAGATAATGGTTATACTGGCTTAATCGACTGACAGCGGTGGAAAAACTGCGGGACAAGTCACCAATTTCATCGTTGGCTTGCGATGCTGGCATCAGGTTATTTATGCGGCCATGTTCATCAATAGCAAGTTCAGCTTGGTTTCTTAAGGTTCTGATGCGATTAGAAATTCGTGAAGCGAAAAAGAAAAACGCTAAGATACCAAATAGCATAATTGCTAAAATACTGGTAAAGAGTTTTTCTAACGCTTGATTACGGACCGTTCGAATACCATTGTTGGTTTCTTCAACTATCACAGCCCCATGAACATTATTGCCGAAATAAATAGGGTAAGCCGCAGTTAAAATGACGGCTTTATTATCGGAAGTTAGGCGCCATTGCGACATCGGCGTACCGGTTAATGCCGATTCAATGTGTTTACCTGTGAGGTTTTGTGCGTCATAGAGTTGATCGATAAAATCTTTCGGTGGCTGAGTTAATAGCTGGTTAAATAACGGTTTCAGCCAAAATTTTAGTTGGCTGTACCAGCTGTTATCTGGTTGTTGCAGGTTTAAATTCTTTTGCCATAAACCGTTGGCTTTTTTAATATCACCGGCTCTTGCCAGTACGCGCCTGTGTTGATCGACCACCCAGATGCTGGAGTTAGTATAGCTCATGCCTTTAACGATACGTTCAATCTCTGGTGAAGGTACTAAAATAGTGCCTAAGGTATTGGCAGATGACGGATTGGCGCTGGCAATCGTGGTGATGACGTTGCCAAAATGCTGATCAACATCGTGGACGGCAAACGCTAGATTATCGCTTATTTTGGTAAGCGGAATACGAAATTCAACGTGATAACCCTGGTTATTATTACGCCATTTTCCTTGAATAAAAGGCGCAGCTACCGGGGTCACTTGTGTTGGGTGGTTGATTTGAAACGCATCTATCCAACCTGAATTTTTATTACTAATAATAAAGCGTTGAAATGTACCTTGTGGTGTGGTGAATGCTAGTTCCAGATGATCGTTTTTATTAATACTCAGTGCATTGCTATCGCGCATGATCACTTGATCATCAATCACCTTGATAAAAAAGTATAAATACTTATCAAATTTACCGACGCTGGCCGTGTAGTTAAGCGATAATTGACTCGCGCTGCTGACTTCACTACCAGGTAACACATTGTCTAGCCCATAATAATGGGCTTTATTAATAAAATCTGGCCAATCTAAATAATCACCGTCAAGGTTGATTGGTTGTGATAACTGATAACCGTACAGATCTTTACCTTTTTCAACGCTGGGTAAAAAGCTCGCTTGATTGTTAAACAGGTTTGGTCGTTCATGTAAGGCAGTCGCCAGCGCTCGCGCGGTACCTAAAATGGTTTGCTCCTGACCAAAGCGCAGATATTTTTCCATTTCCCAGACATATTGATAACCAAACCAGGGGATGGTTATCAAAAATGTGGATAGCAATAATAACTTACTGCGTAGACCAAATCTTAGTTTCATTATGATGCTGCTGTGTCTGATGGGGATTCTTGCAACCAGCGATAGCCCATGCCATAAACGGTTTCGATACAATCAAAAGCAGCATCGATTTGAATAAACTTTTTTCGTATGCGTTTGATATGTGAAGTAATCGTACTGTCATCGACATAAATATTGGCGTCTTGCATCAGTTGCTGACGGTTTTTTACGTGGCCGGGTTGTTTGGCTAAGGTATAGATCATCCAAAATTCGGTAATGGTGATATCAACCGGCAGTTGATTCCAGCGGATCAACATTTTTTGACTGTCGATGGTTAATGAACCGATAGTTAACAATTGATCTTCTTGTGTTGGTTGTTGCCAGGCATCTTCGCGGCGAAATAACGCCGCAATGCGCGCTGTTAGGTGAGGCAGGCTAATATCTTTGGTTAAATAATCATCGGCGCCGATACGTAATCCGGAAACGGTATCCACATCGTTATCACGTGCAGTTAAGAAGATAATTGGCAAGGTCGAACTTTGACTTCTTAGCCACTGACATAAGACAAAGCCTCCGTCATATTCCTGTGCTAAACCTATATCCAATATGACCAGGTGGGGTAATTTTAGCTGAAATGCCAAGGTGGCACTCTCGCGATTAGCAAAGGTTTGCACTTGATATCCTTGAGCACGCAACACGTCAGCATAATTTTCTCTGATCGCTGCTTCATCTTCTACGATAGCAATACGTTTCAAAGTGAATACTCTCTTACGACTTAGTTTTTCTGCACTATAGCGAAAATAATTGGCAAAATCGCGCATTTATTAAAATTGCCATAATGTTGCCACATTTGACCTTAACATTGCCTTTTTTGCGCCGGTTAAATGCCTTTTTATCTTGTTTTAATAGCCATATCAAACAACGCAAGTGATGACTTGCAATTGCATAAACAACTCACTGATATAAAGGATATAACTATGGCTATATTAACTCGCCCAACCTTATTTAAAAGTAATGCATTGACCTGCGCTTTGCTTCTCACTTTGGTGACAACACCGGTAATGGCTGATGAAGCTTCGGCTAAGGTGACACCAGTATTAGACAGGCAGACTTTAGCTGAGCAGCAAAAAAGAAATGAAAATATTGGTTTTGGCACCGGTATGGTGGTTGGTGCTATTGCTGCTGGTCCAATTGGCGCCATTGTTTCAAGCGTTATCGGGGTATTAACCGCCAATCATATCAATGTGGTAGATGAAAAGGAGCAATTAGCCGTGCAGTTAGATAATCAGCAGAACGAATATCAGGCAGCGTTATCACGTTATCAACGTCAGTTACAGCTAGCGGAGCAATCCTATCAAGATGAGTTGCTTTCTTTACAGCAAAAGCAACAGCTTGCCAGTCAACTACAGGCAGAAAATTTATTAATGAGCCTGCAGTTTTCCACTGGCTCGAGCGAAATTAAACAACATTATTTACCACAAATATCCTCGTTGGCTAAATTGCTACAGCAGTCGCCGAATGTGAATGTTGATTTATCTGGTTATACCGATCTGCAAGGAAGTGATGAGCTTAACCATGCGCTATCGATTGCCCGGGTTAATTCAGTGAAAAAGGCGTTAATTGAACAGGGCATTGAACCAGAACGTATTAGTCTCTATGCCTTTGGTGAACAAGCGCCTGTGGTCGCCAATAATGAGCGTCAAGTCAGTTTCTATGACCGACGTGTAGTGATCAAGTTACAACCGAATGGCATGGATCAACCCAACCAACATACAGTGAGTAATAATTAAAAAGGAGGTGATTATCTTTTAAGATAAAATAATTGTTGATGCAAAGCCAAGCTCCCGTCTTGGCTTTTTTTCTTGGCTCAGCATATAGTAAGGCAATCACATATAAAAGGAAATTACTATGGCGTGGCAGTTGTTATTGTTATCATTTTTTTTAGGCAGCATTCATGTTGTGGGTGCCCACGACTTTCATTCTCCAGAGCCAGGTGTCAACGATAATAAAGCAAGGGGCAAGCAGTTGTTGATTGAACAAGGCGTTGTTCAATATTTGGGAAATGAAGCGTTATTGGTTGCAACAAAACAGCAGAAAATACTCTTTGATCCGTTTTTTCACGACAATATCGGCATTTATCAATTGGTACCAGATAAGGTTAAACAGGCTATGTTCGCGGGCGCTGCGCCATTTGATGATGTTGATGCGGTGTTTATCAGCCATGCCCATAGAGATCATTTTGCTGTAGACAGTGTTGCCCGTTATTTGCAAAACTTTACGCAAGTGAAATTATATGCCTCACAACAAGCTATTACTCAGTTAACTCAGTATATGGCTGAACAGCAATTATCAATTGCGCCATCACGTATGATAGCGGTTGATTTGCAATTGGGGGACGATGTCTGGCAACAAAAAAGTGCAGGGTTAGCGGTATCAGCTATCCGTATTCCACATGCCGGGTGGCCCAGTCGTGCTGACGTTGAAAATATTTTGTTTCAGGTGGTGTTAAACGATAATGTCAGCGTGATGCATATGGGAGATGCAGATCCGGATGTTCAACATTATCTGCCTTATCGTCAGCATTGGCGACAACATACAATTGATATCAACTTTCCCCCATACTGGTTTTTCTTTTCCGCAGAAGGGCGTGATATTTTAACAGACATTATTTCAGCCGATAGTAATGTTGGCATTCATGTACCGATGAAAGTGCCTAACCAGCTAAAAAGTGGTCAGTATCAATATTTTTCAACCGTTGGCGATAGTAAAACTATTAATCGTTCTTTTTAGCTAACATAGGGGTGTTTTACTACAATAAAACTAAAGATAAAAATTAGAAAAATAATATGCTTAGAATATGTTTGTTGTTAATAACATTGCCATTGCTTCCGTTGAGTTATGCAAGTCCAATAAACAAAGACAACGTGATAGTGATCAGTGCCTTGCCGGATAATCCGATCATTAGCTGGGTCAAAGATGTTGTCCATCAAGCCTATACAAATATTGGTTTTAACGTAAAATTTCAAGAATACCCACCGATGCGCGGCATCAGTGAAGCTAATAGTGGCAATGTTGACGCTGTGTTAGTGAGAGCGGAATTAATTGAGCAGTCTTTGCCCGATTATATTAGGGTGCCGGTGGCGTTGGGTCACGGGGATTTGGTACTTTATTGTCAATTGTCTATGCCTTGTTCCAAAGAGGCATTAGATGATAAACATAACCTAATTGGTACGATAAGCGGTAGTATTGCGTCTGCTCAATTTATGGTAGATAAGAAGGCTAGCAGTTACCAAGTACCACGAGATAGTCAGATCAGCAAGATGCTTCAGGCGTCACGACTTAATTATATCTTATCGATAGATGTTAAAGGTTATGGTAATTACTCGGATTTAGATAATAATCAGTATCAACGTGTGGTACTAAAGTCATTTGATGCTTTTCATTATCTTCACAAAAGTAAATCGACCATTTTGCTTCAGCTACAACAAGCGTTATTGGAAGCCAAACTAGCGGCCGAGGCCGATTTTCCAATATTAAACCATTAAGCTTTGATGATTTTATAAGGTGGTAAAGACGCGAGTAATTCTTTGCCGTAGCGCTTGGTCAGTAGACGTTTATCCATGATGGTGATCACGCCAGTGTCTTGTTCATTTCTTAATAACCGGCCGGTAGCCTGGATCAATTTTTTTGACGCATCTGGCACCGATATCGACATAAACGGGTTACCGCCTTTGGCGCTAATATATTCAGCTTGAGCTTCTTCTACTGGGGAAGTCGGCACTGAGAAAGGCAACTTGGTAATAATCAAATTAGTTAAATATTTCCCAGGTAAATCTAGCCCTTCAGAAAAACTTTGGGTGCCAAAAATAACGCTGGCGACATCGTTATCACAGCGCTTTTTATGGGTGTCGATAATGTGCTGTCTTGCTTGTTCACCCTGAACCTGAATTTGCACCTGATGTTGCTCTCTAAGCGCTTTTGCCACTTGTTCCATTTGCCAATAGGAAGAAAACAATACCAGGGTCGCCTTGTCTTGCTTAATTAATGCGGGTAATTGTTTAATTAATTCGTCAGTAAATTGTGGACTACTGGGTTCATTAGTCATCTTAGCAATGACTAATTGCGCATTGCTTTGATAATCAAATGGTGAGTCTACTTTTTGATATTGGGTGCCATCGTTGGTTGCTAGTCCAACCTGACGACGAAAATAATCAAACGAATTTAACGCTAAAATGGTCGCAGAACATAACACCGCGCCTTCACATTTTGACCACAACATATCTTCTAGAGTAAAGCCGACCTCGATTGGTGATGCCGATAATAAATAATCCTGGCGTTTGCCGCTGATTTTTTCTAACCAGCGTGCCAATGGAGCAGATTTTTCACTGTCGGTTTTGGCATACATTGCCCATAGGGCGTTAAAATTTTCCAGTCGCTGAATAATAAAACCTGATTCTGCCAGTAACGGCTCAGCAAGGTAACTTTGACTGTCTCCATCTTTTACCGATTCCACCAACAGGTTATAGAGTTTGTTACTATGGCTTAAACATTTCTTACTTAATTCTGTCAGGTCTTCTGCTTGTTGCTTGATCAGTTTGGGGACTACGCCATTTTCAAAACGAAAAAGTGCCGAATCATTATCATTAGTAAATGTTGAGTTATTTTTGTTTGCTGGCGTGAAATATAATGCCTGATTATTGTCGATAAAACGCAATACTTTTTGTAATTCTGCGATTAACTCCTGACAATCATCGGCGAGTTTCAGTGATGGTGAGATAGCTGAATTCGATTTGATCAATTTTGCCATTTTATCGCCTAACTCTTTGGTTTTTTCAAGCCAGTCTAGGGCTCCCTTTAAGGTAACACTTGCGCTTGAATGGTCACGCGTAACCTTTGGCAGATGATGTGCCTCATCGATAACGTAAAATGTATCTTCTGGCGCGGGTAAAATTTTCCCACCACCGAGTTCTAAATCGGCAAGCAGTAAACTATGGTTAATCACCAATACCTGACATTGTTCCATGGCCTCTCTTGCCTGATGAAATGGACAATGATTATGTTCATTCTGTCCTTTGATGCAGCTATGTTTATCTGATTGAATTGACTGCCAGATGTGCTGAGGAATCGGGTCGGCCCAGGAGTCACGATCGCCTTGCCAGCGGTTTTCTGCTAACGCCTGATTGAGATTTTTTAATAACTTAAGCTCATATTCACTCGGTTTTTCGGCAAAGGTAAAACCTGCTTGAGGATTTTCTTCCTGGCTCACTGCTTGTTTGAGTTTTTGTCGACAGACGTAACGTTGGCGTCCTTTAACTAACGCAAAATTAAAATCTAAGCCCGCATGTTTTTTTAAAAACGGTAAGTCTTTATCAACTAATTGTTCTTGTAATGCCACCGTCGCGGTAGAAATACAGACGGTTTTTTGTCGTGTCAGTGCTAAAGGGATCGCGCCTAATGAATAAGCTAAGGACTTACCGGTACCAGTGCCAGCTTCGATAGCAATGATTTTACGGGTTTTGTCATAATCACCCGCTAAGGTTTTAGCTATTTCCGCAATGAGAAAGGTTTGCTGTTTTCTTGGATTAAAGTTGCTTAGGTTCTCGCCAATTGCCTTGTAGGCGCTGCGAATCGCCTGTTTTATTTTATCGGATAGCATAAGTAGTAGCGGAAATTATTCCTTTAGCTCGACTAAGCTCGGTTTCCTTTGCTCAGCTTTTATTTTACAATGCTGTATATATTAACAGTTTGTGGTGGCTAATTATAGCAACTGAATTAAATTTTTGATCATTGAGCGAGAATTAAACGGCATATAGGCACAGGTTTTATATTATAGGCAAAACCTAAGTACCTACATTGATGTAGGCAAGGCTTTGATTGCAGATAATGGTTATTCTCGGTAACTGCTCCTGCGTTACCCTAATATATTACATCCATGTAATAACCTTATCAAAATCAGTAACGCTGCATATAAGCCTTTTAAACTCGCCTTTTGGGAGTTTGTCAGGAAAATGATAACTGTACAAATTGTGTTGTTAGAGAGTAACTACAACGGCATCAATTTGTTTTGTTCTAATTTCCCTGACATAGCTCTGAATGGGTTAAATCGTTATTTCAATTGGTATTAGAACCTTTAAATGGAAATTCCTGCAGATAAATTATTGTCAGGCTTTTTACTGACGCGCCAGGCTTTTGATACTCAGCAGGGGATTTGCCTGTCTTATTGGCTAAAGACCGAGCAGGGGCCGGCCAATGTTTTAGTTACGCAGCAATCGACGGTGTTTTTTGTTGAAGCAACTCTACAACAGCAGGTAACGCAATATCTAAATGATCATGCCATCAGTTATGAGAAAATAACGCCATTGGCGTTAAAAACCTTTAATCAGCAATCAGTTTGCGCTATCTATTTTCGTTCGATGCGCGATTATTATCGTGCAAAAGAAATCTTAGCGAGTTATCGCATCAAATGTTATGAAGATGATTTTCGACCGGAAGATCGTTTTTTGATGGAACGTTTTGTCACCGCCCATTGCCAGTTTAATGTCAGTGAACAGGCAATCATGGCTGAAAATACTTCCAGTCACGCAGCCCCTCGTATTTATGCCCAACAATGTCGGCCGATCCCTAAAACACAAATAGACAGTGGCTTTTTATTGGACATGGTATCACTGGATATTGAATGTTCGATGCAGGGTGAGCTTTACTCTATCGGTTTATATTCCCATGCGCTAAATGGTAAGTCATTAACGCAAGTGTTGATGATAGGTGACAATTCAAACACTAAGAGTAAGTTGCCATTAATCGAGCGGCAACAAATTGCGCCATGCATTAGATGGCTTGAGGATGAAAAGGCTTTGCTTGTCGCATTAATTGACTGGTTTAAGCAACACGACCCGGATGTGGTTATCGGCTGGAATGTCGTACAGTTTGATTTTAATGTATTGCAAAAACGTTGTGATTTGTATCAATTACTTTTTTCAATCGGTCGTGACGGTAAAGCGCCTAGATGGCGGAAAAATAATAATAGTGGCCAGCAATATATAGATATCGCAGGTCGGGTAGTGCTTGATGGTATCGATTTGCTAAAAACCGCCACTTATAACTTTCCAAGCTTCTCACTCGATTATGTCGCCACTGAATTGCTGGCTAGAGGGAAGAAAGTTGAAGATGTTGATAACCGGGTGCAGGAGATCACCGACAATTTTCATCATGATAAATTAGCGCTTGCAGCTTATAACCTGGAAGACTGCCGTTTAGTGACACAGATTTTTGAAAAAACGCAATTACTGGAATTTGCGATGTTACGGGCGCAATTAACCGGGCTGACTTTAGATCGTATCGGCGGTTCAGTCGCAGCCTTTACTAATCTCTATTTACCTAAGTTGCATCGTGCAGGTTATGTCGCGCCTAACCTTGGTGATGGTTTAAAAGGTTTAGTCTCGCCAGGTGGCTATGTCATGGATTCTATTCCTGGGCTTTATCAAAATGTACTGGTGTTGGATTTTAAGAGCCTATATCCCAGTATTATTCGCTCATTTAATATTGACCCTATGGGAATGATCGAGGGGTTAAAAGCACCAGAAGATGCTATTGAAGGTTTTGATGGTGCGTATTTTTCACGTGATAAGCATTTTTTACCTCAGATCATTAAAGATCTGTGGCAAGAGCGGGATAAAGCAAAGCAAGAAAACAATGCGGCGTTATCGCAGGCAATTAAGATTATTATGAATTCCTTTTACGGTGTCTTGGGCTCGACCGGCTGCCGATTTTTCGATCCTCGTTTGTCTGGCTCTATTACTAAACGTGGCCATCAATTATTAAAGCAGACGCAAGTCTGGATTGAAGCGAAAGGTTATCGGGTGATTTATGGTGATACTGATTCGATATTTGTTCATGTCGGTAATGATAAAAGCGCCGAGCAAAGCCGAGCGCTTGGAGCATCATTGGCTGAATTTATCAATAGCCAGTGGCAACAAAAATTAGAGGCGGAATTTCATATTAAAAGTGAGCTAGAAATTGAATTTGAAACTCATTTTAGTCAGTTTTTTATGCCGACAATTCGCGGGCTAGATGTTGGTACCAAAAAGCGTTACGCAGGTTTAGTGCGGGAAAATGGTGATACTCAAATTATATTTAAAGGACTGGAAAGTGTTAGAACTGACTGGACCGAATTAGCAAAAACCTTTCAACGTAGTCTGTATTTAAAAGTCTTTAACCAGGAACCAGTCAAAGAGTATGTTATGCAAGTGGTGCAAGATACTTATGACGGTAAATTGGATGATTTACTCGTATACCGTAAACGGATTCGTAAACGACTCAGTGAGTATGTGAAAAATGTGCCGCCGCATATTAAAGCAGCGCGCGCAGCTGATGCTATTAATCAACAACAAGGCAAACCGTTAAAATTTCAGGGTAAAGGCTGGATTGAATATTATTTAACTACAGCAGGGCCACAGGCCAAGGGCTATGTTACCGCGCCATTGGATTATCAGTTATATATTGATAAACAGATAGCTACTGTTGCAGATGCCATTTTGCCTTTTATTAATGAGTCGTTTACGGCGATTGTTGATCAACAGCAATCATTGTTTTAAAAAGTGTGCTGACGTAAATGCTTCAACAGCATTTTCATGAGGAGCCAGAGAACTGTTGTTAGATAGACAGGCAATACGCGTAAGGTCTTGCGAGGAAGCTCAATATAGACATCCAAGCTGATGAAGCGTGCTTTTATTACGCTAGCAACTATTTATCAATAAACTGAATTATGTGAATTATGTGACAACAGTTTTCGAGACAAATGTTTTAATATTAATAACCATAATGCATGTGCAGGCTGATAAAATTATAACAATCACTCGCACTTTTTTTGATTAGGGTTTGATTAAAACGAATAAAGATGTTTAGATGGCTAGAATGCTAAAGTGTCACGATATCTAAATAAGTCAATGGAATTAGTTTAATGAGAAAAGATACCAAAATCGTTAATGCCGGACGTAGTAAAAAATGGACGAGAGGCGTAGTAAATCCACCGGTGGAACGAGCATCAACAGTAGTGTTTGAGTCGGTAAAAGAGATGAAACATGCCACTGCCCATCGTGGTGAGCAGGTATTATTTTATGGTCGTCGCGGCACTTCTACGTCTTTTGCTTTTCAAGATGCGATGACAGAGCTTGAAGGTGGAGCGGGCTGCGCGCTGTATCCATCCGGCACAGCGGCGATTACCAATGCGATTTTAGCCTTTGTTAAAGCTGGTGATCATATTTTAATGGTCGATACAGCTTATGAGCCAACCAGAGACTTTTGCGATAAGGTTTTGACCCGTATTGGCGTTGAAACCACTTATTATGATCCGTTAATAGGTAAAGATATTGAGCAGCTGATCCAAGAAAATACCGCTATCGTCTTTTTAGAGTCTCCTGGCTCAATCACCATGGAGGTGCAAGATGTGCCAGGTATTGCTAAAGCTGCTCATCAACATGATTGTATTGTGATGTTAGATAATACCTGGAGCGCAGGTGTAAATTTTCAGCCGTTTGATTATGGCGTGGATATCTCGATTCAGGCGGCAACAAAGTACATTGTCGGCCACTCGGATGTGATGTTAGGCACCGCAACTGCGACAGAAAAATACTGGGAAACCTTAAGAGAAAATAGCTATTTGATGGGGCAATGTACGTCGCCGGACGACTTGTATCTTGCGATGCGTGGTATTCGCACTTTGGGGGTTCGGTTAAAACAACATCAGGAGAATGCGTTGAAAATTGCCCGTTGGCTTGAGCAACGTGAAGAGGTGGATAAAATTTTACATCCGGCATTTTCATCTTGTCCGGGACATGAGTATTTTGAGCGGGATTTTTCCGGTTCAAACGGGTTATTTTCTTTTGTGCTAAATCGTGGCGATCAGGCCTCGGTTAATGCCTTACTCGATGGTATGCACCATTTTAAAATGGGTTATTCCTGGGGCGGTTTTGAAAGTTTGATTTTAGCAAATACTAATGTTGGTCGATTACGTACTGCCACCGGTTGGCCATATCAGCATCCGCTGATCCGTTTACATATAGGATTAGAAGATGCGGATGATTTAATAGAAGATTTAACGCAAGGGTTTGAGCGATTAAATCACAGCTTAGCGCAACGTTAGTCGTATAATTGATAGCATTTGATAATATTAATTTAATAAAATAAGCCAGCGAGTTGTAAAATTATCTGGCTTATTTTTTTGGGTACTTTTTATCAGTAGGGAAACTAATAAATGACGATTAATAGTAGCTTAAAAGCGCTAATGATATTGTTTGCGCTGTTCATATCTTTCGATGGTTTCAGTAAAGAAATAGCGCTGACCTTTGATGATGCACCGCGCGCCGCAAAGGGTTATTTTGATGGTAAAACTCGAGCGGCTAAACTGATTGCTAACCTAAAAGCTCATCAGGTGGAGCAAGTGGCGTTTTTTGTTGTCACCAGCAGGTTAGATGCGGAAGGGGTGGCACGAGTTAATGCATATAATACTGCAGGTCATATTATCGCTAATCATAGTGATACCCATCCCGATTTTAATCGTTTAACGCTAGAGCAGTATAGTGATAATTTTTTACGTGCCGATCGTCAGTTACGCCCGTTTAGCAACTTTAGTCCGTTATATCGCTTTCCTTATCTGAGAGAAGGCAATACCTTAGAAAAAAGAAACGGCATGCGCGCACTATTAAAAGATCGCGGTTATCGCAATGGCTATATCACTTTGAACAATTATGATTGGTACATTGAAACACTGTTTCAGCAATCGATTAAAAGCGGCCAGCCTTTGGATATGGAGCGGATGCGCCAATTTTATGTAAAAACTTTGATGGCCAGTATTCAATATTATGATCAAATGGCGAACACTTACCTTGGCCGCTCACCTAAACATGTGTTACTGCTCCATGAAATGGATATAACCGCCTTGTTTATTGGCGATTTGGTGGATGAACTTAGACGCCAAGGTTGGAAAATTATTTCACCTGAGCAAGCGTACACCGATGATATTGCCCTGTATCAAACTGAGCGCGTATTAAAATATAACCCGGGGCGCATTGGTGAAATCGCGCGAGATAATGACCAAAAATCTAACCTTTGGCATAAAACGCTGGACGAAGCATACCTTAAGCAGGCGTTTGATCAGCAAGTGTTAAACAAAACCAGTCAAGAGTAGAGATGAAATGTTTTTAATTTTCTCAGCCTCCTGTGAGCGACTGAAAAATATAGAGTTTGGCGTTGTCTGGTACTTTATCTAACAAGGTTTTTCGGTCAATTAATAGCTGATTATTGATACTGATATTGACGTGTCGGCGCAAAGCGCCGTTATCGTCAAGGATGTATTGAGTAAATCCGGGGGCCAGTTGATTGATTTGATGTAAAACATCGGCAATTGAGCCTGCGTCCAGTTCAAGCGCGGTATTTTCCAGAAGTGGAAAATACCGATATAAGTGATGTGTCATCTCAACATTAATCAATTAACGTTCCAAAACGCACTGAATAAATAGGCGGCATAGTAAACGGGGATCCCTTGGTGCATTATTGGTTTCGGTTGCCACTGACCGTTTTGTTGTTGAAAAATTAAAGTACCTTTGCGGGTACCAAGTAATATGATCTTTGACATTGCTAATCCTTTGCTTTGTCCAATATTCGCCAATCAATCATGTGAAGCTTCTTTCTGATTGTTAAAGCTTAGGCAATTTTTTTCAAACCGAAAAATATTAAGGGCAATAAAAGGAGTAACGAATGATTGTTGTTAGCTTATTGCTACTCCATGTTCTATTTTCTCAATAGCCGCTTAGGTTTTATGGTTAAACCAGTCAATGAGCACTGGATAAAGATCAGGAATTTTTTCTGTTGGCTTTTTCTTTTCATACATCTTGAGCAATTGCTCATTAAAGGCCTTGAACAGATAAAAACCGCGCTTTTGGCTCATAAAGTTTTCGATGTCATCTTTAATTTGTAGAAAGTCTTGTTCAGGGTAATGTTCTTTGGCGTATAACGAGAATATCGCCCAGGTCATGTATTCGTTAAATACCAGATATGGTTTGTTATAACCCCCGCCTTTGTACCAAGGAGTTAAATCAGCGAGTGCTTGGTTTATCTCATCTATATAAAGATCTGATATTGGGTTGACATAGGTATGGTCGATTTCGGTAAAAAAACTACGGGTAAGTTTTATCGCTTTCAGTGACGCTGATATTTCTTCATTTTGATAACGATTAGGACCGCTAATAAACATTACTGATTCTTTAAAACCATTATTGTCATACATTCGAGCACTGTGATTGCCGATCCCTAACGGTGAAAAGAATACCCTATAGCTATTATAACGCCCGGGGAATTGATGCTCTAACCATTGCCAAATACGCTGAGGTTGAACGCTAAGCTCAAATTGCTGATGCAGGCTGGCATAGTAATTTTGATGCTGCTGATAAAACGCATGAAATTTACTTTCTTTGGCAAAATCAGCCAGCAGCTTATTGTAATCTTTGATAGCGTTTTGTGCTCTGAATCCGCTATAAACTTCAGACGGTTTAATTTGCTCTTTTTTGAATTGATATGCCGGCCCATTTTCGACTAATGAATAATAATCGGCCTCTTTGAGCTTGCTAATGAGTGGATGTGTGGCAAAAGGGGAAAACCATTGCAGCATTTGTTGATAATAATCTTCACCTTGATGATTTTGCTGATAAGACTGACGATATTTGTCTGACAATGCCAACACAATATTGCTAAGCTCATAAACCGCAGGGGTGGCAACTGAGACTTTTCCTTGATGGCTTGCAATGTAGTTATTGCTATAATGTGCTGGTTGACCTTGCAGGTAAAACGAAATAGTTTTGACTTCTTCTCCTAATTGTAGATGAAGTTGTTCTATTTCATCCCCTTGATAGCCAATAGTCAAATGTTGATCTTCGTGTTTGATTTCAGCCGTTGGTGTATTGCCCCAGTACGTAAGGTAGATGTTTTTTTGCGCGGGAAGTTGACTAAAATCTAGTGTTTGATTGAAAAAACGCTCAATAATTAATTGTGCATTTGCATGCTGTAATACTAGCTGTTGTTCGCCTGCTGATGCGTAAAATGGAGCACAGAGCAGCAAAAATATCCTTGTATAGTGCAAAATTGACCTCATTTCTGTTGTGATTGATTTGTCTTTAAGTTAATTTAACTCATTGATAATAATATAGATAATTTTTAATGGACTGAATAGTCAGGCTGAAGTTATTGATAATCTGTCCAAGCTTGTAGTAGGTTTTGCTGCATGGTTTCTGCGTGTGCATTTAGTTGTGGAGCAAGTTTAGCTTTAGCCGGTAATTCTTCTTGCAAAAAATCTGGGATAATACGAAACACTTTTTTAAATTGCCATAGTAGCTCGTAGTGCATACTATCTAACTCCTGAAGTTCCTGACGTGCATCGTTAAAGTCACTATCACTGATACTTTCTAACCAATCTAAGGTTTCCGGGCTATTAAGGCCCGCTCTTTTTATGGTATCACCAATATGTTCGCAGGATTCGATCAACGCTTTACTATGCTTACCCTTAGTTTCTTTTGGAAACAGCGCGACAAAATCAGCAAACGCTAGGTGGAGTTGGGTTATTCTTACTCGCTGTAAAATCAATCGTTTAGGTAATGCCAGAAAATCTTTGCGGTTTAACAAATCACTAATTTCCAGCTCGGCACGTTGCACTAGGGTATACATCGCTTGATAGGATTCATATTTAAACGAATGTTGGTTAATTTGAATATAAGGCATGATATTGGCCATTGATTTGCCTGACTGCTGGTATTGTCGGGTGCGGATGTGACAGATGATATCTGCTAAACCAATCAGTTGCCCGCTATAACTGAGTTGTTCATTGCGTAATTCTTTTGGGTATCCTGTGCCATCACAGCGCTCATGATGCTCCTTTATACCGCGGTAAACTTCTTCATCAAATGGGTAAATGAGTTTAGCGATGGCCACGCTGATCATCATATGGTGCTTAACACTGTGCCATTCTTGATCTGAATAACTTCCCTGCTTGGAGATAAGTTCGGGATCAATATGGAGCAAACCTAAATCATGTAATAAGCCAACGTAAAAGGTGTTGCGTATGTGTTGCGGGGAAAGCTTCATTTCTTTTGCAAGCATACAGCCGAGCCAGGTACTAAATAGTGTTTGTTCAAAAATGGTAGGAAGCTGCAACTTAAGGATGGTGAGCTTTTGTAATAGTATTCGAGGAATTTGTTGTACAGAGCATAAATGTTCGAGCATCTGACCAAAGTCTATGCATTGATGAATTTGCTGCAGATCTGGAAAGAGTGCTAAAAGCTTGTTGAATTCTGCTACGAGTGAATTGGCAGTTAAACAGCCGTCAACAGTGATAAACTCATCAAGTTGTTTTTTCATTTTGTGGCCAACGAGAAAATCGTGCACTCTGTGCTCAATAGCGGTACCTTTAGGTACGAGCAGCGCACCAAATTGGTTGTAAATATTTTCTGTAGCGACAACTTTCTTTTTGTTATTTACATTGGCAAGGTGATTGACATAATGGGCGTTAATAACCGTTTCTGTATCCACTGTTGATCCTTTATTGTTATATTTCTGAGCGTCGTTTACTTTGGCAATGATTTTTCCTAAGCTATTGAGTTATTGTTAGTTATAGCATAAAAATAGTGAACAGGAGATATTTAGCGGCTAAACAAATGTCACTGTATATTCATTATTGGGGCTGATAGGTAAGGGATAGCATTTGCTTGTGAGTGATTGTTCATTTTGACTTTAATAGACATTCCTTTTACTCTGCTGCTATTAGTTATTAAGGGGCTATTGTTGCCATGTCTAAAGGACTTTCTCTCTGGTCATTTCAATCGTTAAGTCGAAAAATCAGTGGTTTATCTTCGATATTATTAGGTTTTTTATTTGTTGTTATTCTTTATTCAGTGATTAAACTGCAGCAAATCAGTATGGAAATGCAGGAAGTGGCGCGTATTGACTTTCCACTGACCAAAGTCATTTCTGAATTAGAAGTATTGCAGTTAGAAAAGCATATTATTTTTGAACAAATCCGGTATAAAAAACAGCATAAAAATAAAGTTGATTTGCACCATGAAATTGCTGACGAGCGAGAGCAGTTTAATGAGTTATCGCAGCGGGTGACTAGGGAAATTCGACTTGCTTCTGAGATCATTAACAACGGCATCATCAGTGGTAATATTGAAGAGAAGCTTGACGAACATCGTCGAGTTATCGCGATGTTAACTGGGTTTCAACAAGAATTAAATGCATTTCAATCTAGCGCGCACACTGTCTTTAATATTTTGCATCAACCTGATAGTGATACGCACTGGGAACAGCTAGAGTCTGAGCTAGCACTACTCGATGGCGAGGCGATCAATTTATTAGCCGAAATAGAAACCTTAACTGAAGAAATTGCGGAGAATGCAGTGCGTCATGAAAGAGAGTTCTTTTATGTAAATACCGCGCTTGGTGTTTCTGCATTGATAATCGGTATCTATCTTACCCTGTACATTATCAGTGGTTTTCGCCGCAGAGTAGGGGAAATTCAGCAGGGGATTGATCAGTTAAGCCAACAGATCTCGGAGGGCAAAGGTGCGGATGAAGCGGCAAAAATTACAGTAAAAACTGATGAGTTTGCTGGATTAGCAACCAGTATGAATGCCATGGTTGAGCGGTTTTCAACTGAGTTGGATAATCGTTACGAAGTTGAACATAAGCTACTACAGCTGGCGACAACGGATAAACTCACCGGTGCTTATAATCGCCATAAATGGGATGAAAGTTTGGCGGCAGAGTTTTTATTGGCCAAACGCGGATCTCTGCTAAGTGTGATTTTAATTGATTTAGATCACTTCAAAAAGATCAATGACAACTATGGGCATGATGTTGGCGATAAGGTATTAGTGCAAGCAATAGCGCTAATTAAAAAGACGATTCGTGAGTCAGACTTGGTTTTTCGCTTAGGCGGGGAAGAGTTTGCAGTACTAATGCGCAATCAGCCGTTATCGGAAGCTTGTGTTATGGCTGAAAAGCTTAGAATGACATTAGCGCAGACTGACATTAAAGATTTACCAAAATTTACCGGCAGTTTTGGTGTTGCACAATATACCGCTGAAGAATCGATAGCTAGTTTTATTAAACGTGCCGATCAAGCGGTTTATCAGGCAAAAAATAATGGTCGTAATCAAGTCGTCAAAGCTTAATCGGAATTATAAGGAAATGGATGTTATGGTCCCGAAAATAATTGCAGAAAATTAAATTATCAGAGCGTTTGAAGAAAAAGACTTACGAGTATTTGCCAATTGTCGTAGCTAATAACAGGTGGCTAAATATCAGAGTTGGTCAGATTACAGTTATCAAGATGCCGTTACGTTATTTAATAATATGGATTATGCGATATTTGTTTGCCAGAGCTGTTGGTAGCAATTGGCGGTAGCGCGGCAAGACAATGATGAACTGCTAGGAGATCTTGCAATACATTTTATTGATAATGAGCAAGTTGAAATTGGCTTTACAATTGCCCCTAAATATCAGCGCCAGAGAATTGCGTCTATTGTGATAAAACGCTTATTGGCTTACGTGTTTTTAACGCTACATAAACACCGCGTGATTGCTGTTACCGACACTGAAAATATTGCGTCGTGGCAGCCACTTGAGGGTTTGAATTTCAGACGATAAGCGCATTTTATACAGAATATCTTTTTTAAAGGAGCTTGGGGAAGCGAGTTCCAATACGCGATGCTTAGTTCGGAAAATTGTAAGCAATAATTAGCTTAAATTTATTAGATTTTACTTTTTAATGCACTGTTTAAATATACAGTTACGGTGTTTTCCCGCTTTGTGCCAGAAAACGAGAAAAATTCTCGCTTTCTACAACTAGATCGTAGGTGTAATATTTGAATAAGTTATTGATATAAAGATATAAAGATATTAATGTATTAATGTGTGTTCAATTAAATTGAAATTATTAGTAGACAGGTTTACGACAGAAACCGAGAATTATTCCTACTAATAAGCTGTTAGGGTTTCAGGGAGGTTCCAATCAAATATCTAGCATTTTTAATCGTTTTTCTATCTTTCACATCCTTTGCTCAAAAATATGAGTACTCAACAATTTATGGCACAACGGTAAATATTTCTGTTGATGAAGAAAAACAAGAGTGTAGAACACAAATGTTTGATGTAATTAGCATAACTAAAAACTGTGGTTGGGACATCGATAAAGAAATAAATATCATAGGTAATAACCTACGTATAAAATTATTAAATGATAATATTTCTCGTGGTTATCATGAGTGGGCAGACGAATTCGGGACTTATAAAGTACAAACGGTTAAAGAGTTAAATTTACTTACTCATAAATTTGAAAACGTATATGTTGTACTATTTTTCCAACAAACGCCTTACCCTGCGGTCTATTTAACATTAATAAATCGTCAAGTTGGTATTATTGGCTTTGGTCGTAGAACTGAAGCATATCCAAATCTAGAAATTACTGATTTAGCTTTTATAAACGGTGATTGTGGTTTTGCTGGGGCTTGTAACAAGAAACCCTAACAAGCTGTTAAACAAGGACAAAAAACAGTTGGTTTTGCTCCGTCGTCGCTAATTTTAACCAACTATTTTTTGCCTGTTAACAGGGCGTTAGTAGGCACGGAGGTCGAGCATGAAATCTATATTGGCGTTCTTATTAATCTTCTTTCCTACCATAACTCAAGCGGCAAATGAACATTCGGTAATCGGTACATGGGTTTATACAATCAAAGGAAATGATTTCACTGATATAAAAACATGTACTTTTGCCGCAAACAGTGATCTTAAGTGTATTGTGGAAGAGGTTGGCTATTCAGATGGTTTTGGTGATGCCCACAAATACAAAACCAAAGGTAAGTGGTTTATTTCAAATAATAAATTAACAATGTCAGAATCTGTATTAGGTAAATCAACAAGTATAAATTTCAACATTGTCAATATTAAAAGTGATACATTGGTCTTAATGTCAGAGCAAAATTTTAAACAAGTGTGGCAGCGTAGTTTAAGTGCCAACTAACAAGGCAATTATAAATGGGACGTCTAAAGCTTGGCTGGCGCTCATTCTTCGCTGATTTTAGCCAAGCTTAATACGCCCCATATTGCGGCGTTATATGCCATGGAAAGAATAGATGTTGCCTGAACCATACAATACATTATTGGTGATTTTAATTTGCGTTATGGGTGCTTTGCATTTCAGCGGAAAACTTGGAACAGTAGATAAATCTCCAGCTCTAAAATACATGATAGGTAATTACCCAAAGTTACCGAAAATTATGGTTGGTTTAGCTATATTTGTTGCGGTAACAAAAGGCTTGGTTTTGATTTTAAATAGCATATAACAAGCCATTGCAGTGCGGGACTTTTAACAGTTGGCTTTCCTCACTGCGTTCGTTATTTTAGCCAACTATTAAAAGCCCCTGAATGGGGCGTTATATGTTGTTCAGAATTCTTGAAAATATTCGTTGTTAAAACGTGGTTAAGAATTTAAAGTACGGCATTAATTTAAAGGAATAAGCCTTAATGTTCAGGGAGTGAATTCAATACTCACTTTTCTATTCCAGTTAAACTTTTAGGTTTATTTAAATATTTAAGCTTATGTGTTTTATCAAGCGCTCAGGTGTTTGCGGTAATACCGCGAAAGCTCGGTTTAACATATAACAAGCAATTAAAGTGGGACTTTTTACAGTTTGCTCGGTTTCGCTGCGCTACACAATTTTAGCAAACTAATAAAAAGCCCCTTAATGTGGGCGTTATGTGTTTCTATGGTTTAGGTGAGCATAAATGTCGAATAGTATCCATATGACTATAAAACAAGTAGTTCGCGAGTCTGGCTACGACTACGGAAGTCTTGAATTCAAACAATATGTGTTTGATCACAATATTGATTTAATAGCTCAAAAAGGGATTTTAAAATCAGAGGCTCGTTCAAAACGTAAATCTGATAAATTTCTCAAAGAAAATGGTTTAAAGCACTAGTCTATTTAGCCTTGTGTATCAAACACATAACAAGAATTTAAAGCGGGACTGCTAACAGTTTGCTCGGTTTCGCTTCGCTACACATTTTAGCAAACAATTATCAGCCCCTTAAATGGGCGTTAGAGGTAAATGGAGTGTTCTATACAGTCTGGCAATCAATAATTATTCTGATTTCATTTGGGATGGTATTACTAAGTGCTTTCTGTATTCATTCCCCGCAAAAATTAATCGACTGGATGCCAATCCTTATAAAATCAAAATTGGCAAAATATACAGACCTTGTAATTAGATTTTTGTTGGGTATTTCCTTAATTTTTTCAGCGGACACCGCTATTTTCCCAATTGTCTTCGTATGTTTTGGGTATTTATCATTAGCCGCTGTGTTACTTATATTGGTTGTAGGTACAGATAGATTAGAAGCTTTAATTATATACTTAACAGGAATATTTTCTGTTTTGGCTGTGAAGTTAGTCTGTTTGTTTAGTGTTTTTCTTTTTGCATTTATGATATTTAATATTGGCTAAAATTACCTCTAACAAGCAATTAAATCGGGACTTTTTACAGTTTGCTCGGTTTCGCTGCGCTACACAATTTTAGCAAACTAATAAAAAGCCCCTTAATGTGGGCGTTAGCACTTCAAGGAAGTATGATGAAAATTTGGAAACTATGTGCATTATTATATATACCATTATCTGGAGTTAGTTTTGCTCAAAGCGATATCGAAATAGCTTTGACTAATTTAGGTGATTGCTTAAATGAAATAGCTACAAAAGAATTAGAAAGTGGAAAATCAAACCCAGTATTAGCAACTGCTTTATTAACAAGTGTGTACAAAAATATAGGACATGATGAAGGCTCAATAAAAAACGTTGAGGATAAATATCTCAAATTGTATAGAAAAGCTAACGATAGTTGTTCTAAACAAATAGCTGAAGTTAAAAGGCTTCTTAAAGAGAAGAGCTAACAAGCCATTACAGTAACGGGACTGCTAACAGCTTGCTCGGTTCCGCTTCGCTTCACAATTTTAGCAAGCTATTATCAGCCCCTGAATGGGGCGTTATATGTTGTTCAGAATTCTTGAAAATATTCGTTGTTAAAACGTGGTTAAGAATTTAAAGTACGGCATTAATTTAAAGGAATAAGCCTTAATGTTCAGGGAGTGAATTCAATACTCACTTTTCTATTCCAGTTAAACTTTTAGGTTTATTTAAATATTTAAGCTTATGTGTTTTATCAAGCGCTCAGGTGTTGGCGGCAGTGCCGCGAAAGCTTTGTTTAACATATAACAAGCAATTAAAGCGGGACTTTTTATAGTTTGCTCGGTTTCGCTGCGCTACACAATTTTAGCAAACTATTAAAAAGCCCCTTAATGTGGGCGTTATATGTTTTCATGAATTCTATGGTTGGTTGCTTCGTTAAAGGTTTAACGTGGTTTTATCAATGGGTTTATTTAAGGTTTTAAACTTGATGTTGTTTAACAAATTTGTTCAAAGTAACATTAGGTTAGGGCGCACTTAAAAGGTATTTACTCAATCAGGTTAATGGATTAACGTCACATTTCTTTTTCTATTAGCCGGTTAAACTTTTAAGTGTGTTTATAAATTTAAACTATGTGGTTTAATCAAATGCTCAGGTGTTTGCGGCAGTGCCGCGAAAGCTTGGTTTAACATATAACAAGCAATTAAAGCGGGACTTTTTACAGTTTGCTCGGTTTCGCTGCGCTACACAATTTTAGCAAACTAATAAAAAGCCCCTTAATGTGGGCGTTAGCTTTCAAAGGAGTATCATGCCAACAAACGAATGGAATTCAATCGACGATTATTCTAAAACAGCTTCAGATCATTATTGTGCTTTTCTAGATATTGTCGGGTATAAAGATAAGTCGGATAAGTACTTTAAGGGAGAGTTCAATTTACTTGGTAGGTTCAAACGAGCTCTATCCCATTCATTAAGTATTATTAATATATCTTCCGTACTCATTGATATAAGCCAACTTAATATTAAGTTTTTTTCTGATAGTATAGTTTTATCTCTCCCCAAAAGAAGTAATGGTAACGATACTCTTTTTGGCTTGATTAATACCTGTAAGATTTTATCTGCTCACCTAAGCTTTGAAGGATTGTTTGTTCGAGGTGGGTTATCGACAGGACTACATGAAAATCATGTTGACAATGAATACGGTTTTGAATTTTTAGCTTCCTCAGCTTTAGAAAAAGCATACAAAATAGAAAGTGAACAGGCTACTTATCCAAGGATAATAGTTGATAGAGAAGTTTTCTCTTGCTTGTCTATTGAGGCTAAGCAATTACTGATACACGATTCAGGTGAATTAATTGTCCATTTTGCGCCACAGTTAATAAATAGCAATGGAGAAAATCAGGATATAGTCCTCGCTGAAATGAAACATATAGAATCAATTATGTTAGAGAATGATGACCAGCGAATTATCGATAAGTATCAATGGTTGCTCGATTATTATTATTGGACATTAACAACAACTAAGAATGTCGATTTGGATCTGTTCAAGTCTTTCGTTCCTAAATCTTTCAATTCATTTAAAATGTTGTATGAGTAATTGAAAGCTAACAAGAAAATCAACAAGGACAAAAAACAGTTGGCTTTTGCTCCTTCGTCGCTAATTTTAGCCAACAATTTTTTGCCTGTTATTTAGGCGTTATGAGTACAAGCAATGTTAGAAGTATATTTAAGCATTAGTATCATTATTGGACTGATTATAATCTATGATGGTTATTTAATAATCAAAAACCAAGGCGTCATAGGAATTGGTCAATTTGCCATGATTACTTCAACGATAGAGTTTTTGTGGGCAATTGTTTCTATAGTTGCTTTATTTGCTTTAGAGTTTCAAAATTGGCAGGTATTAATTCCTGCTCTGTATATTACTCATAACATTCTTGGTTGGGTTTACGGTTTTTGGCTAGAGTCAAAATCTCCAACTGAGAAAATTGATAAAGTCGTAGTACCTTTGTGGTATGCCAAGTTTGGTTTTAATTTTGGTGTGGTTTTTACCTTCGGCTGTGTTCTAGTTCAGTATCACATGTACTCATAACAAGCTGTTCAAGCGGGACAAATTACAGTTGGCTGGTTTCGCTTCGCTTCACATTTTAGCCAACTACAATTTGCCCCTTAACAGGGCGTTATAAGCCTTTCAAGGATTGGAGTTAATAAATGGATTTAGGATACTGGATAGATTTTATTATTGTCTTTGCTCTTGGTGTTATTCTTGTTCAAATATCTCACGGTAAATTTTTAGATACCGCTAAACTCAACCTTAATTTTAGTCCTAGCTTCTTGAAAATAATTCGGTACATGGGATTATTCATTATTGTTTATAGCTGTTATGGTGTCATCATTGATTATGCTATTGCTTCTTAAAACAGTGTGTTAGGCATATAACAAGCAAATTAACAGGACTAAAAACAGCGGACTGTTCGCTTCGCTCCATTTTAGCCCACTATTTTTAGCCCGTTATTAGGGCGTTAGCTATACCAATATGAAGCCATTATTTAGATTCCTAATATTGTTAGAGGTTATCCTATGTTTTGGGCCAGCTACTATTATGCTGGCTATGAGTTTCATATTCGTACCTGCAATTTTCTTCAGTCCTTCTCCGTTTGAGCCTGAAGTAATGTTTTATCTATTGCCTACTATTGGCGGGAGCTTAGGGCTTACAGCACTAATATGTTTAGTTTTACACTTGTTTAACCCTACACAAGGGTATCTTACACCAGCGAAAATGCGGCTATTTATAGTGTCGGGTATTGCTGCAATAATATTAACGTGTATCTTATTGGGCTCTAACGAATACGGCTTGGTTTTCTATTTACTACCAATTTTAGCCACTATACATTTAGTGTATCTTGGTCGGGCATATGTATTCAGGTATAGCTAACAAGGCCATAATGGCAATTGGACGCAAAACGCTTGGCTTGCGCTCATTCTTCGCTAATTTTAGCCAAGCATTTATGCGCCCCATATGGCGGCGTTATATTCTTCACAAATTTCAACAACGGAGATTGAATTGAAATATCCAATAGAAATCGAGAAAAGGCTTTCTGACATAGAAGAAGTGATATCTTCATGGCCTACAAAAAAAAACCTAGAAGATGTCGTAACATGGATGCTTCAGTTTGATAATGAAGATTTTGATCTTGCTTTTCGAATAATCAAAAATTTGAATGTAATTGGCCCAGACGAGCTTAATTCCGCATTAGCAATTTCCTACTCAAAATTAATGAGAAGAGCTAAAGCAAAAAAGATAAATATATCACTCAAAAATACAATGTTTGCAGCTATTGGCGGAGCAAGTAAAAGTGGAGCAATGATAGCGTACAACTTTCGCCTAATAAATGAATTGGCTTCAGCTAATTTTTTAGACGAGGATTCAATAAAATTTATTGAAGCAGGTGAAATTGAAAACTTAGTCTTGGTTGATGACATAATTGCTACAGGTGACCAATCCGCAAAGGAACTTAAAGAAGTTGCTGAGTTAATGATTCCTTTGGGTGTGAAAAATATTTTTGTTTTAACTGCTGTTGGGATGAAAGATGGAATAAAGAAAGTCCAAGAAACGGAACTTGCAGAGGTTTTTTCGGCTTTAGAGTACGATGAGAAAGATACTCTAAAGTCATTTGACTCAAGATTTTACGATGGTTTGTCATTTCAGGATAGACAAGACGTATTTAAAAAAATGTCGGGTTATGGTGGCTTAGGATATGGGGGAATAGGCGCACTTATTACTTTTTACTACAACACACCTAATTGCACATTACAGTCAGTTTGGGGAAATAGATTTGGTTGGATCCCTCTATTTAACAGAGTTTCAGGCATAACGGGCATCGATAAACATTACCCGAAGTTAGAAAAGTCTAAGCCACCTAAGAAACCAGCTCCAGAAGACAAATCATCTTTCACAGTATTTGTTGAGGGAAAAACCGATGAATTATTCTTTGATCTTCTCGCTGAAAAGTATGAAAACTTTGGCTTAAAAACCTTTGATACAATTTCTGTAGGGCCTTTGTACTCTGATAAATTATTAAAATCATTAGGTAAGCTAGCTAAAAGGTTTGTTATTGCTCTAGATAAAGATGACCCAAGAAAATCACGAATTGAGAGTGTGCAAAAAATTGTTGGTGAAGATGGTTATATTGAAATTGAAGATATCATCAAATACGCTGATATTGATGCAATTATAAAGAGTGAAGAGTTTTCAAAATACTTTGAACGAGAAATTTTTGAAGTCGATGAAACTATCTCTACTAGACACATAGAAATGAGACTAATTAGAAAAGCTCCAGGTTCAGTAAGAGAGCGTAATCTGGCAATCATTGTAGATAAATTCTTAGATGAAGATAAGATAAAATCGTTGGTTGACGCAATTAAAAGTAAAGCTGAAAAATAGAATATAACAAGGCACTTAAACGGAACTAAAACAGCGGGTTACGTTTCGCTTTGCTACACATTATAACCCACTATTTTAGTCCGCTTAGTGCGGCGTTAGCAGTAAAAGGATGTACATGTTCAAGTTTGGTATATTGATTCTCATATTACTTTTTGTTGGGTGCTCACAAGCCCCAAAAGAAGACTTAACTCAATTTCTAGGGTTTTATGTTGGTAAACCCATTTCGGAAAAATATTTGGATTCAACGTCAAATGAATATCCGACCAGAATCTTAAAATTAGAAACTAGCAGTATTGAAGCAGCAAAGAATTTTGATGTTTTAACTATACAAATTATTGAATCAGACAAATCTATTTATTCAATAACGGCAGAAAAGAAATTCAATACCTCAGATCTATGTGATAAAGAATTTCAAAAGCTATATCAACTATATAACGCTAAATATGCTCATTTAAAGCAAACTAAAAAGCTAAAAGTTGGTAACAATGTGATTAACTCCGATGACGGGTATAAATCCCTTGATGGAACTAAGCACCTTCAGTTGCTCGGTTGTTCCGTTGATGAAAAAGGTATACATCAATTAGAGTTATCGCTTTGGGACTCCGAATTACAAAAAAAGTCGGATATGCTTTGGAGTAAATTTACTGCTAACAAGTAACTAAAGCGGGACTGTTAACTGTTGGCTCAGTTCCACTTCGTTTCACATTTTAGCCAACAATTATCAGCCCCTTAGTTGGGCGTTAGGTGTAAGGGAATATGCGTTCGAGTTTAATTACAATAATCATTGTGTTTTTACTTTCTGGTTGCTACGACACTAAAAGTATAAACAAGTATTACGACACCTGTATTTCCTTAAAAAAACCGGTCACTCTTAATGATTTAGAATCATTATTTGGTAAGGTACACAGAATTGATAGAGTAAATGATGAAGTATCCCTTCATTTATTTTCACCACATGCAGATTATGTAATGCTTCATAGCTCGTTCATACAAGCAGAAGTAAACATTAAAAATCAGGTTGTAGGTTTAAAGTGTGCAGAAGATAAACGGGTGTTTTGAGAGGCTTACACCTAACAAGCCATTGCAGTGCGGGACTTTTAACAGTTGGCTTTCCTCACTGCGTTCGTTATTTTAGCCAACAATTAAAAGCCCCTGAATGGGGCGTTATACCTCTTGAGAGTTTGGGTGAAAAATTTCTATAAAAAATACGAATTAGCTCTTTGGTTTACTGCGATTCCTATCTTAATTTTAATATTCAGGTTTGAGGACGTAAGAGGAAGCTACTTTATTACAACCACCGATTTTTCCTCGGTTAATGGCGAAATCGTTGAATCTAAAATTACCCACGGACATAGACCAAATTACCGTTTTAACATCTCATACAACTATGAAGTTAACGGAGTTAATTACACTAATTCTCGTGTTGGGTTTGGCTTTAAAGGAAGTAATGATAAAGCCAGCGTAACTGAAATATTAAGCAGGTATCCCGTGGGTAAAAAAGTTCAGGTTTATTTCGATACCCAAAAACCTAACTTTTCTGTTTTAGAGCCAGAGCGTAATTCGAGGAATGATTTTTATATTGTTTTATTTTTAAGCCTCGCTGGTATATTGTTTTCAATTATTGCTGTACGGCGAGGTATAACAAGCTAATAAATAAGGACAAAAAACAGTTGGCTGTTTTCGTTCCTCAACATTTTAGCCAACAATTTTTCGCCCATTATTAGGGCGTTAGCAGGCAAAACTATTTTATTGTTTTAAGCTTTTCACTTTTATCGCTTGGCGTACTTTTCTTGGTTAACTATTTAAACTTAGTGTTAAGTTAAAGTCAGGCGTTTAATTTAAATGGTTATGCCTTAACTTTATGTAAAGTCTCAATTAATTATTTACCTTTTCAGCGTAATCAATTAGTTTAGCGGTAAATCAACAAAGTGGTTTTACTTACTGACTTGGTATCGTTGCCAGCTAACAAGTAAAATCAGGCGGACACGCCACGCTTGCTCGCGCTGCGCGCATTATAGCAAACGTGTCTTAGCCGCTGTTTAAAGCGTTAGCAGTCATTGTCATGAATATCGAAATCGACCAGTACGGATACGAACAAACATTTGTTAAAAATGCAGATGTGAAAATGTTAGCCCAATTTATAGATCCCAAAATTCCGTATATCTGGATTTTAGGGCACATGCCAAATCCTGTTGTTCAATGGTGGGAATCTACAGTTCCTGTTGATAAAAATTCCTTCATTAGTGCCAAAGTACGGGATATTCAATATGACTTACAAATACAAACTGAAGAATTTCTTGAAAATATAGACGCATTCAACGAATTTGGCATCGTACTTATCCAGTCAAATAGTCCAATGCCAGATACCCTTGATTTAAGCCGAATTCCAGAGCAACATCAAAATAGTGTATTGGCTAAGAACGGTGCGGTATTAAGAGTATTTCTTCCACACGCAATTGAAACAGCATGCGTCACTGGTATAGTTAAGGGGCATTTGGAGAAGATGAGCTGCTAACAAGCGCATTAAGCACGGGACTGCTAATAGTTTGCTCGGTTCCGCTCCGCTTCACATTTTAGCAAACTATTATCAGCCCCTTATGCGGGCGTTATATGGTTCGATAGTATGAAGTTAATTTCAATATTAGTTTTAATATCTATTACCTTATTTACTTTGGGGTATGGTTATAAAATTAATGATTATGCAACGGCACATGAAAATTGGGAGCAACCACAAGTGAATGCTCTTGCTGCTCTAAAAAGTGAAGATTTTCTCTCTATTGAAAAAGAAGCACTTGGTACAGTAATAACTTCGTTGGCGACTAATTACGATTTTCTTAAGCAAAGTTCAAATTCGAGAATCATTGAGTTAAAAGAGCTAATAAATATTTTGCTCTTAGTTTTATTTATAAATTTGGTGTGCTTATTAATTTGGGTATACAGTTTGTTCCGTAGAAAAACCATATAACAAGCCATTGCAGTGCGGGACTTTTAACAGTTGGCTTCCCTCACTACGTTCGTTATTTTAGCCAACTATTAAAAGCCCCTGAATGGGGCGTTATATGCCTGAAGGAGTTTGAGTGAAAAGTCATCCCTGGGTGAAAATATATGATGAGACACAGGAAGACTGTATTCTAGGTAATCGTGAAGGTCTACAGGCATTAAAGTTTGCGATAGATGAAGCTTTAGAAAGTAAATGTGTCGAAATCAAAGACCAGTTCCAAAGTGATTTTGGTCATATTGCATTATCAGAGCAACCATGGGACGAATCAGAAATAGAAAACAAGGAAGGTATATGGGGTATTGTAATACCTTTTATATTGTTCATTTGGATGGTTGCGCTTCCCATTTTTGGTATTTACAAATTAGTATTTTAATCAAATCGGCATATAACAAGGCGTTTAAAAGTGCGGACACGTAACAGTTGGCTCAGTTTCGCTTCGCTTCACATTTTAGCCAACTATTACTCTGCCGTTTAACGCGGCGTTATATGTTGTTCAGAATTCTTGAAAATATTCGTTGTTAAAACGTGGTTAAGAATTTAAAGTACGGCATTAATTTAAAGGAATAAGCCTTAATGTTCAGGGAGTGAATTCAATACTCACTTTTCTATTCCAGTTAAACTTTTAGGTTTATTTAAATATTTAAGCTTATATGTTTTATCAAATGCTCAGGTGTTTGCGGCATTGCCACGAAAGTTTGGTTTAACATATAACAAGCAATTAAAGCGGGACTTTTTACAGTTTGCTCGGTTTCGCTGCGCTACACAATTTTAGCAAACTAATAAAAAGCCCCTTAATGTGGGCGTTATATGTCTTTATAGGAAAGGTGAAATGGAAAGTTCGGTGATAATACTTATATCCATACTAGTAATAATTAATATTGCTGTTAGCCTATTTCTATTCCGTAGAGATGATTTAGAAAAGTTTCAAAAAGTGGGTCAAACTATAGTCGTTTGGTTAATTCCGTTTGTCGGGGCTGTAATAATGTGGGTATTCAATCGTAACCAAGAGGTTCACGTTTCCAAACAAAAACGGCCTCTAGGTGGAGAAGCACCTGGTGAACACCACGTGGGTTAGGCGACATATAACAAGTGACTATGGTGTCAATTCCTAATTCTCAACTCATTTTAGGAGCCCACATGACACCATCTCTTACCATTGAATTTAAGATCACAATCATCTTTCTTACACAGGCAATTAATGCTGTTTTTTTGGGTTTTCCTGCCGCTAATAACCGTTCGTAAGTACCTTTAAAAACTGAGTTACACTGGATTGCGGACATCATCGCCATGTACATTGCCGTTCGAATTTTGGGACGTCCCCCTCGTATCTGTCTTGTGCCCTGATAGATACCACTTTCTTTATTAAATGGCGCAACACCAATCAATGACGATGCTTGTTTATTCGTTAGATAACCGAGCTCAGGCATATCGCTTAGTAAGTTGAAAGCGACGACATTACCAACACCAGGCATGCTCTGGATTATCATGTTTTTAGTTTTATAATCATCACAGCTTTCCATTAGTTTAAGTAGTTTTTGGTCTAGCTTATCGAGCTGATTTTTAATGGCAGTTAAAATGGGATTAATCATACTGCTGATTGTTTTTGGCATGATTTTTAGACGGTTCTTTTCCATGGTTTGTAAACCTATCAATTGTCTACGACGAGAAAGTAAGTCGCTCATCAATTGCATGGTAGCGGGCTTTAGCATTGAAAGCTTGGGCTTTATCGCTTCACCGTAATAAGCAATAAGTTGTGCATCCAATTTGTCTGTTTTTGCATGCTGGCCTATGGCACCTGCAAATTTTTTGATATGTGCAGGGTTGGCTACAACAAAAGGCAAATTAGCTTTTGCGCAAGCCATAATAAAGTCTTGCTCAAGACGTCCAGTTGCTTCAATAGTGATGCGTGTTGGTTTATGTTTTTTGATTTCCTTAATCGCCTTTTAAATACCTATTTCGTTGTTAGTCACGGTGAAATAAATATCTAACGGGCGTATGTAAATATCGAGTTGTGATTTGCCAGTATCAACACCAACATTTATTTCGTTTTGATTATTTTTGTTATTCATAATAAGCTGACTCTGCCTTGCTATTCGGGCTCGAGGCCCAGTTGACTATCCGAGTTTAGTGCTTGGAGTTTTATATGGCGTTCGTACTTGTTATCGGTCTCTCAATAGAGGAGCCTGCCAATCATCGAACTACCATATAAAAAGGCTTTGGTTGCAGCCAAAGCTTGGGCCTCACACTACCCGAAAAGGATTAAAAAGAATAATAAGATTTGGCTGTTATTATCCATACAAGCCAATACAGTAACGGGACTGCTAACAGCTTGCTCAGTTCCGCTTCGCTACACATTTTAGCAAGCTATTATCAGCCCCTGATTGGGGCGTTAGTTGCCTTTAGGAGTTATATGCCAGTCTGGGCTTATATTTATTTACTAGTTGTTGTATTGGGATCTGTTTATTCGATGTATTCGATTAACCCAAAGTCTAGCTATTATGTTGTAGGTGAGATCCTTTCAACATTTGCATGTTTCGGATTGTTTTTTATTTACTTCAACATAATTAATTTGTCTCAGATAATTGTTTATTCAACTTTAATGTTTGTATATATGCTTTACTGGTCGGTTTGGGTCAACCGTCATCATTATTCTTTTTTCTGGACTCCGGCAAATGAATTTGTCCAAACAGTTGAACTAGGTGAAAATGAAACATTGGAAGAAGCCGTATTTTCAATAAAAATAATTAAACTTTTAGGTTTAGCGTTCATCTTTGCTATGTCTATTCCTGTTTATTATGTATATTTCAAAATAGTAACAGGCAACTAACAAGGCGTTTAAAAAGTCGGACACCGTAATGCTTGCTCGGTTTCGCTTCGCTTCACATTTTAGCAAGCATTACTTAGCCGTTTAACGCGGCGTTAGCACTTCAAGGAAGTATGATGAAAATTTGGAAACTATGTGCATTATTATATATACCATTATCTGGAGTTAGTTTTGCTCAAAGCGATATCGAAATAGCTTTGACTAATTTAGGTGATTGCTTAAATGAAATAGCTACAAAAGAATTAGAAAGTGGAAAATCAAACCCAGTATTAGCAACTGCTTTATTAACAAGTGTGTACAAAAATATAGGACATGATGAAGGCTCAATAAAAAACGTTGAGGATAAATATCTCAAATTGTATAGAAAAGCTAACGATAGTTGTTCTAAACAAATAGCTGAAGTTAAAAGGCTTCTTAAAGAGAAGAGCTAACAAGCCATTACAGTAACGGGACTGCTAACAGCTTGCTCGGTTCCGCTTCGCTTCACAATTTTAGCAAGCTATTATCAGCCCCTGAATGGGGCGTTATATGTTTTCATGAATTCTGTGGTTGGTTGCTTCGTTTAAGGTTAACTTTGTGCAATCAAACAATTCAATTTGGTTTTTAAACCGTGGTGTTGTTTAACAAATTTGTTCAAAGTAACATTAGGCTAGGGCGCACTTAAAAGGTATTTACTCAATCAGGTTAATGGATTAACGTCACATTTCTTTTTCTATTAGCTTGTTAAACTTTTAAGTGTGTTTATAAATTTAAACTATGTGGTTTAATCAAGTGCTCAGGTGTTGGCGGCAGTGCCGCGAAAGCTTGGTTTAACATATAACAAGCAATTAAAGCGGGACTTTTTACAGTTTGCTCGGTTTCGCTGCGCTACACAATTTTAGCAAACTAATAAAAAGCCCCTTAATGTGGGCGTTATATTGCCTTCAAGCATTGGTGTTGAATGAATCTTTTTATTAGAGCTGTTGCCATTTTTTTTGCTTTAGCGTTCTCATATCTGTCACTTTCATTTTCTGTTGGGGTAGGTGAAAACGTTAATGTTGCTTACCTAATAGTTTTCTTGCTTTTAGGTGTGTTATCTCAATCGGGATTATTTCTTTCGACTTTTATTGTTAATAGTCTAACGTTAAGATTTCTGATTGGTGTAATTATGTTACCGTTTTTTGTTTTGTTACTGAAATCAACCTTTTTTGATGCTAACTTTCTCAGTAGATTAACCGGTGCAGGTGTGCAAATTGCTTCGTCAGTTGCTTATGTTGTGGGTCTTATTGCATATATGCTTGGTTATTATAAGTTGGTTGTATTGCAATATAACAAGCGCATTAATGAAATGGACGCCTAAAGCTTGGCTGGCGCTCATTCTTCGCGATTATAGCCAAGCATTTATACGCCCCATATTACGGCGTTAGTAGCCCTAAGAGTAGATGTCGAGCTTTGTTGGAAAATATCTACCATTAGTGCCACTCAATTGCATCAAGCCTAACCATCCAATTGCATTTTGGTTTGCCACTTTAAAAATTTACGTGTTGGCAAGAGAAAATCTAATATTTATTAATTTTAAGGCCACTGTAAGATTAAAGTTGCCGTAATCAGAATTTAGAAAAATGTCATTCAGTGCCAATAATAATTGTGAGCATCCGATTTTTCTTATTTCATCACTTTGTTGACTTTTTCAACAAAAAAAGTAAATCTACGAGGTTCTACGTAGTTTATTGAGCTGATTGCTGTAAAGGAAAGTGTTGAAACTATACAACTATCAGAATAGTTAATAATAAAAAAGGGAAATTAATGTATAAAAGTATTCAAGGAATCGCTGGGGTTATTTTGTTATTTTCATTTGCCGTTATGGGAAGCGAAACCCAACTAACGCTACTGGAAAAGGAAATTGATAGAATTGCAGCAGAGTCTATTCCAGCTTATGGGCCGGGGTGCTCTGTAGGTATTATTAAGAATCAACAATTTTTATTCAAGAAAAGCTATGGTTTGGCAAACATCGAACATCAGGTTCCACTCAGTTCAATATCAGTATTTCGTATGGCATCTGTATCTAAACAATTCACCGGATTTGCGGTATTGTTATTAGCAGAAAAAAGGGAAATTAACCTTGATGATGATATACGGAAACATCTTACTGATTTGAAAGACTATGGGGTAAAAGTAACTATCAACTCAATGTTAGGTCACGTTTCAGGGATGGCAGATTACGATACACTCAAATCGCTCTTACCCAAACCACTACTGTCCGCCGCTGGTGGTCCGTTCAGACTAGGTGATGAGGACTACCTGACCAAAGAAGAATACTACGATGTCATAAAATCGCTTCCTTTAGAGCATCAGCCTGATACTCAACAGGCCTATAGTAACTTCGCTTACTTTTTATTGGCGGAGTTAGTCGCTAAAGTCAGTGGTATGTCCATGCGGGAGTACACTACAAAATACATCTTTGAACCGCTTGGTATGCATAACACTTTTTTCGCTGATGATATGCGAGAGATAGTACCTAACCGTGCCGAAGGATATAGAACATTCAAAGATAATGGATTAAAGCGTTATGAAACAAATATTTTTGTTGTGGGTGACGGTGGTCTTTACACGACACTCGAAGATATGTTGATTTGGGATAATCACTTTTATACCCCGAAATTAGGTGATGCCCCTAACAAATTGATGGCTCAATTTAATACGCCAAATAGTCAACACTCCTACGAAAACAATGGAATAACTTTTTATGCTAACGGGCAATATATCGAGCCAAATTATACGCTGCACAATGGCGGATGGATGGGCACAAGTACTAGTTATATCCGTAGACCCAAGGAGCAAGTAGCCTTTGTTAGTATGTGTAATAGCTCCTCACTCGATGCAAATGTTTTTACTTACGAAATACCGAAAATCCTAACTAAACTTAAAATATGGGATGTGACTGACCCTGCAATTTTTTAGTCTGATTTTAGTTTTTAAGAAATAAATCCAGCCAGTAGCAAAGTATTAGTTACTTTTAAAAATGACTGGCAGTAAGTCCACAATGTTGGAACAGTAGTAATTATAGAAATTAGTATTAACGACTTTTCCTAAAATAATTATAATTTTTTCTAAAAACTGATGGTTAATCTAAATGATATTAGGTAGTCAAAGTCAATGTTATTTAGTGGCAGTAATGAATGTTAATAACCGGCAGCTCTAATGAAATTGAGTGCATAACTGATGCAATTACCCATTTGGTGGTCAAATTAAGTTTTTATGCAAAATCGAATAGATGTTTTAATTGTGGTGGCTATGGTAGTTTTTATTGTAGCTGCCAAATATTTAACATCATACGAACCCACTATTAATGAGTTTGCTTTTTGGCTTGTAGGTATAATTATTTTACTGCTTTGTGGTTTAACTTTTTCGATCGAGTTCTTAACCTATAATAAGTTCAAAAGTAAAGGTTCATAGAAGCGGGCAACTAACAATACGAAATTGGAGTAAACCTTGGAACATAAATGGACTGCAATCTCTGCAATTTTTGCATCGCTTGTTTCTGCATTAGCAGCAATATCTACTACATATTTTTCTAACTCTAATTCTTATGAGTTAGAGGTATTAAAGCTAGAATCTCGATCTCTTGAGATGAAGAGGCAGCACTTTGTTGCTAGGTGTGAGTCTATGAATGAACTTCTCAGGGAAATGTCACTCGCAATGCCCACACTATATATGGCTGAAAATGAAGAGGCTCTTTTTGATAAAGTTTCTAAAATGAGAAGTGATAGTTTGATTGCAAGAAGTTATTTTAGTGATGAGACGACTGTGGTTTTCGAGGAAAGACTAAAGCAGTTAATTGCCGAAGACTTAGAATCTGGAAAAGAACGAATGGAAAATGTTCAGGTTGCTTCATTACATGCACTGTCAAAAGAATTAGAAACGTGCAATAAGTCAAACGCCTATCCGCAATGAAGCTTTTCGTATAACAAGCGCCTCAACAAAGGACGTAAAAAAGCCTGGCTTGCGTCACTTCGTTCCTAATTTTAGCCAAGCATTTTACGCCTGTTAGGCGGGCGTTAGGCTGCCAAATAACTGTTCAATATATGCGGCCAAAATCAGGGAGTTTTTCTAAATGGAATATAGTGATAAAAGTGATATTAAGTTCATGAAAGTTGTTGGTTTCGCGACTATGATGATTCCTCTTTTTAGTATTGCTTTTTCTGTTTTCGAGTACGTGAAAAATGAAAATGCGTTCGTTAAACAAAAATCTTTTGAGAACTATCACTTTTTAATTTCTAATTTTAATGGTGCATCGTCTCAAGTTTCAGCTGCTACTATTTATGAGCTAAAAAACTACCCTCAGTATTGCCAAATTACTCTGAAAATTTTAGCTTCGTATGAGGCAACATGGACGGATGAGCTTTCTCTTGAAACTATAAAATTGGTAAAGCCTGGAATAGAGAAAGATTGTAACTAACAAAGCAAGGTCAGCCTAACAAGGGAATGAATCGTGATTCGCCATAGTTTTTCATTTTTAGTTGCAAACAGCGCAATAAAATTGCCAAACTATGCTCACACATTATTCAGGCGTTAGGAGACTTAGGGAATTGAGTGTAGGTTCGCAGATAGAAAAATTTTACAAGGAAGTGTCTGAAACTCAGATTTTGTGGTTTGCTGAATTTCCAGATGGAACGATATTGGAATTTGATGTATCTGAACACCAAGTTTCCTTTCCTGTTTGGTCCTCAAGATCTAGGATTCTAAGGTTGAAGAAACTGGCTCCTGAATTACTGAGTGAAGTAGAACCTATTCAAATGTCTTGGAGTGAGTTCAAAGAATCAATGGTGCCTATTCTTGAGAAAAAAGAAAGGCTGGTAAATTTGAATTTAAGTGGCAAAGACTTAACGGGCTTTGACTTGAAGTTAAGTTCTTTAATTTCCAATTTGGACGCGCAAATTAACGTCTCCTAACAAGGCAATTATAAATGGGACGTCTAAAGCTTGGCTGGCGCTCATTCTTCGCAATTATAGCCAAGCATTTATACGCCCCATATTGCGGCGTTATATTAGCAAGGGAAGCTATGCGTAAATTTATAGTATTGGTAAGCTTTCTACTTTTGCAGGGATGCACCATTTATCCAGGGACATATTACGCACCTATTTCAAAAGTAGGTGAGGTTATTTCCGTAGGTCATTGTGGAGATAACTCCCCTTCAAAACTTATTTTGAAAAATGATAATGTTCAGGTATCTGCACAGGCAGGTGATGTTCATATTAATTATGATCAAACATGGATTTGGTTTGAGGTCGAATCCAAAGATTTATTCGAATTACAGTTACTTTCTGAAAACATTGCTTTTGAGATAGATGAAAAGCAAGTTTTCCCTCTAGAAGTCAGCCATTTTTACCGAGTGTCAGAAAACGAGTGGCACTCCCAAGAAATCAAGGCGTTGGCAGATATACCAAAATTCAGTCATAAAACTAACTACTTTAAGTTGGTATTCAAGTTTAGAAAGCAAAAAAATATTAGTTTAAGGATTAATGAGCTCCTAATAAATGAGGGTTCACTGCCAATTGACGTTGAGTTTAAAACCGTTGAAAAAATTAGGATTTCGGCAATAAATTGCTAATATAACAAGCGCATAAAGTGAAGGGACTGCTAACGCTTGGCTCGGTTCCGCTTCGCTGCACAAGTATAGCCAAGCATTATCAGCCCCTTATGCGGGCGTTATATGTTTTCATGAATTCTGTGGTTGGTTGCTTCGTTAAAAGTTTAACGTGGTTTTATCAAAGGGTTTATTTAAGGTTTTAAACTTGGTGTTGTTTAACAAATTTGTTCAAAGTAACATTAGGTTAGGGCGCACTTAAAAGGTATTTACTTAATCAGGTTAATGGATTAACGTCACATTTCTTTTTCTATTAGCTTGTTAAACTTTTAAGTGTGTTTATAAATTTAAACTATGTGGTTTAATCAAGTGCTCAGGTGTTGGCGGCAGTGCCGCGAAAGTTTGGTTTAACATATAACAAGCAATTAAAGCGGGACTTTTTACAGTTTGCTCGGTTTCGCTGCGCTACACAATTTTAGCAAACTAATAAAAAGCCCCTTAATGTGGGCGTTAGCAATACAAGGATAGTCATGCGTAATTATCTAGTTATTTTATTTATTTTCTCCTTTAATGCATTTGCCGCTGATTTAAAAGAACTTCAAGGAATATATGAAGGTATCGAACTAAATAGAAATGATGAAATAAAAGGCATTTCTTACTTCTATATTGATTTATTAAAACCTGAGGGTGAATTTGTATATAAAGACAACCTATCAAGCACAGAAAAAGGTTTAGAATGTAAAATTGATAGTGCGAATATCCTTTGGAGCAATCCCGTTGCTAGAATACCAATGCATTGCGAAGGGGTAGCCTATAAATATGAATTAATTTTCGTTCTCGATGCTTCAATGCTAAAAGGTTCTACTTATTCCCTTAACAGTGATGCTTTGGTTACACTATTGCTAAAGGGTAATGATGTGTCTAGCGAGATGGCGTCTATGTGGGTGGTAAGAACAGAAAAGAAGCTACTCTTAGAGCAGCTAGAAAATGCAGTACCCTACAAAAAATAATGTATTGCTAACAAGCCAATGCAGGCAGGGACTTTTAACAGTTGGCTTCCCTCACTGCGTTCGTTATTTTAGCCAACTGTATAAAAGCCCCTGATTGGGGCGTTAGGCAGACAAAAGTAATTAATTTGAAAAGGAGTTCATTTTGGGTGGAATAAGTGTTTGGCAAATACTAGTAATTTTAGCAATTCTTATATTAACTGTATTGCCATGGATACTGGCATTAGCTTCTAGAAAAGTTGAAGGACTGGAAAAAATCATTTGGTTTTTATCGGCCTTTTTTGCTTCTTGGCTCGGTTACTTTGTTTTTTACTTCGTTGTTGTCAGGAATAAGTCGTCATCATCAAGCTTTGAAAGAAGGCCTCATAGAGATGAAAATGGGCGGCTAATTCGATAGTCTGCCTAACAAGGTAATTATGGATGGGACGTCTAAAGCTTGGCTGGCGCTCATTCTTCGCGATTATAGCCAAGCATTTATACGCCCCATATTACGGCGTTAGTTGTAATAAGGAAATTCAGCATTTGAATCTAGCTACATTAACTATTCGAGGCTCAAAAGAAGAGCTAGAAATAGCCAAATCAAAAATTCCACTTACACCATACAGGAGTTGGTCTTTGGGTGACGCCATCACAAATAGTAAAACATATGATGATTTTGGCTATGAGTATGAAATTGCTGATACTGATACTCCCGCAGGACTTACTCAAAAAATAGAAGCGTTTCTTAATCAATTGCACGAGCAATCTATAAACTTTAATAAGTTGGGCGTATCTGCTGAGTTATCACTTGGAATAGGTGTTGGTGATGAGGTTCAATATATTGCTTCACATCAGTTTTCGCTAAATATCATAGAACTATTAGTTAAAACTGGTTTGTCTTTGGAATATTCTGCCTACCCAGTAGGTGAAGAGTAAATTACAACTAACAAGAATTTAAAGCGGGACTGCTAACAGTTTGCTCGGTTTCGCTTCGCTAAACATTTTAGCAAACTATTTTCAGCCCCTTAAATGGGCGTTATATTTTAAAGGTGAATGGATTTGCTCTTCGAGTTGTTTGAACGTCAGATAACAAAAATAAATACTTTAATTCTTGTTTTGGTTGCTTTATCTGTACCAGTTCTTTTTTTTGTCATTATCTATGGCCTAGCAGGAGGTACGTCAGAATATTATTACCTTATATCTATCTCTTACGTTGGTGTCTTTTTATTTGGAATAAAAACTTTTTTCAATCCTAGATTTATTATTGGTACAATTATTTTTAGTTCGTTAATCTTGTTAGGCTTTTCTTTAGATTCTCTATATTGGGAAAGCCATAATGATGAATTATGTAAAGAGGTTAAAGAAAACCCATCTTGCACCGAATCCCAATATGGATTTAGCTGCAAAAATACCGATGGTGGTTCCTCACATGTTTCTAAGTCTATTTGTAATTAAAATATAACAAGTGACTATGGTGTCAATTCCTAATTCTCAACTCATTTTAGGATCCCACATGACACCATCTCTTACCATTGAATTTAAGATCACAATCATCTTTCTTATACAGGCAATTAATGCTGTTTTTTTTGGTTTTCCTGCCGCTAATAACCGTTCGTAAGTACCTTTAAAAACTGAGTTACATTGGATTGCGGACATCATCGCCATGTACATTGCCGTTCGAATTTTGGGACGTCCTCCTCGTATCTGTCTTGTGCCACGATAGATACCACTTTCTTTATTAAATGGCGCAACACCAATCAATGACGATGCTTGTTTATTTGTTAGATAACCGAGCTCAGGCATATCGCTTAGTAAGTTGAAAGCGACGACATTACCAACACCAGGCATGCTCTGGATTATCATGTTTTTAGTTTTATAATCCTCACAGCTTTCCATTAATTTAAGTAGTTTTTGGTCTAGCTTATCGAGCTGATTTTTAATGGCAGTTAAAATGGGATTAATCATACTGCTGATTGTTTTTGGCATGATTTTTAGACGGTTCTTTTCCATGGTTTGTAAACCTATCAATTGTCTACGACGAGAAAGTAAGTCGCTCATCAATTGCATGGTAGCGGGCTTTAGCATTGAAAGCTTGGGCTTTATCGCTTCACCGTAATAAGCAATAAGTTGTGCATCCAATTTGTCTGTTTTTGCATGCTGGCCTATGGCACCTGCAAATTTTTTGATATGTGCAGGGTTGGCTACAACAAAAGGCAAATTAGCTTTTGCGCAAGCCATAATAAAGTCTTGCTCAAGACGTCCAGTTGCTTCAATAGTGATGCGTGTTGGTTTATATTTTTTGATTTCCTTAATCGCCTTTTTAATACCTATTTCGTCGTTAGTCACGGTGAAATAAATATCTAACGGGCGTATGTAAATATCGAGTTGTGATTTGCCAGTATCAACACCAACATTTATTTCGTTTTGATTATTTTTGTTATTCATAATAAGCTGACTCTGCCTTGCTATTCGGGCTCGAGGCCCAGTTGACTATCCGAGTTTAGTGCTTGGAGTTTTATATGGCGTTCGTACTTGTTATCGGTCTCTCAATAGAGGAGCCTGCCAATCATCGAACTACCATATAAAAAGGCTTTGGTTGCAGCCAAAGCTTGGGCCTCACACTACCCGAAAAGGATTAAAAAGAATAATAAGATTTGGCTGTTATTATCCATACAAGCCAATACAGTAACGGGACTGCTAACAGCTTGCTCAGTTCCGCTTCGCTACACATTTTAGCAAGCTATTATCAGCCCCTGATTGGGGCGTTAGCTGTACAAGGAGTTACATTGAACATCATCAAACAATCAAGCTTATTTACTTTGTTTCTGATAATTTTTAGTTTCATACTGCGCTATTACTCCGTATACAAATCAGGTGCCGATATTCATGTTTTGGCAATCGTGGCTAGCGTGATACTGGCTGGTTTAGTGGGCGGTGCAGGCTTCTACTTAGGGCAACTTAAAATTAAGGAGTCAATAGCAGTAAAGCATTTGGCGTTTTTGTCGGTATTCGTTTATTTGTTATCGCATACTACTAGTAATTTATTGGGGCTGTATCAAATTTCTTGGTTTGCATACGCAGCGGTACTTTTTGTTCTAGCATTCGTAACTGCATTACGCGCTCCAAAAATGTTTAATAAAGAAAAGTACAGCTAACAAGGCAATTATGCGTGGGACGTCTAAAGCTTGGCTGGCGCTCATTCTTCGCTAATTTTAGCCAAGCTTAATACGCCCCATATTGCGGCGTTAGAAGCCTTTAGGAAATTATGCCTCGTCGTCGAGAATTGAAAGGAATCACAATCAATTTTGCCAAACTATTAAGTGGGCGAAATAACGATTATTTAGGGTACTGGGCAGTTGGTCAGTTGTTCTTGTTGGCACAAGAAAATAATGTTGAATCTATTACTTTATATTTATTAGCCTTACGTAATAGCCTTCATTCACCTCAGGTGTTTGAAATGTGCCAACAAATGAAAGCCCAACTAGAACGGTTGCTTAAGGCGCAGAAGACTCCGCTCGAATGGGTTAAATCTGTTTCAGTTGAGTTTAGTTTCAACCAAGAGTACCAAGAAAAGTTTCACTATTGGCGCTCTGCATTAGGTAAGCATTATTTGGTTGCAGTCGAAATCGAGACTGATTTAGGTTATATAAATAAGGCTCTGGAAGGTGGTAATGTAAATCCACACGATCCAACCAAAGAACATCGGAGTAATCGGCTTCTAACAAGTCATTAAAGCAGGACAAAAAATAGTTGGCTTTTGCTCCTGCGTCGCTAATTTTAGCCAACAATTTTTTGCCTCTTAATGAGGCGTTATATAGCACAAGGAGGTTAGGTGAATATCGTCAATAACATCGAAAATTCTTTTTATCCTGAGGTTTATTCACAATCACTTCCTCTAAATACAGACTTGAGTTTGTGCTTATTAAAAAAGACCCGATTGGCTAAATACGTTTTAGCTGTCAGAGATTTTGATTCTGACCTAGATGTTAAAACTCAAATCGCAAACGCTCGTAAATTAATTCAGCAGCAAACCTCTGCTATGTGGCTGTTTAAAGAAATTGGTACCTACATTGTCTTTGTTTGCGATGAACTCCCTGATTTAGCCGAGTCTCAATTAGAAATAGATCGTACTGGCTTTCACGCCGTTATCGTTCAAGGTGTTCATCTAGTTTCCAAATCAGGCGCTCACTTATTTAACCATAGTAAGTGGTTAAATAAATCATTCGGTGGCACTGAAAGTATTGCTTCTAGGTTGGTGAATAGTGCAATATAACAAGCTAATAAATAAGGACAAAAAACAGTTTGCTGTTTTCGTTCCTCAACATTTTAGCAAACAATTTTTTGCCCATTATTAGGGCGTTAGTTGCCTAGGGAGATTGGCTTTGATTCCGGAGTATTGGAAAGCTTTCATAATTAAAAATGAATTAGTGGGGAAATACTGTGAAATTCCAGAGTCCGCTGATCTATCTGAGTTAGATGGTGGTAACCTTAAACTACTCGATGAAAATCAAATCCTCAACGAAGCTAACGAGTTTTATCCTGGAATCGCAGTAAAGAAATTTGGATACATTCCCGTAGCTAGTTGCTCACTAGGTTCCGGTGATCCATATTTCATAAACATAAATGATGGCGCTAATGGAAACTTGTATCGGATTTATCACGATGCTGAAATGATTGATGATGAATCTTACAATATGAATGAAGCCGTAAATTTAGTATTAGCGGATTACACAGATTTACTAAAATACGTCTGCAAAAACGGCAACTAACAAGTTACTCAAAAGGACGCAAAACGCTTGGCTTGTGCTCCTTCGTCGCTAATTTTAGCCAAGCAATTTTGCGCCCATTAGTAAGGCGTTAGGTAAATCTAAGTTTTAGAGTTGAAAAAGGATTTTAGTGAAAAATTTATTATTAGTATTACTAGCTTTGATTACATTGTCTGGTTGTGCTTCCAGCAAATCAATTGATACTAGTCGCTGTATTGAGATAGCTAATACAGCAGAAAAAAATGGAATTAAATCTGGCGACGATCTTTATAAAGAATGCCTCGATAAGCAGTATCAAAAAGAAGAGTCTAAAAAAGGTTTTTGGGAAAAATCAGCAGAAAACTTATTTCTTCTGGCTGTAGAAATTATATCATCATAGTCGATGTGAAAATTTACCTAACAAGGCATTCAATCGGACAATTTACAGTTGGCTTTTGTTCGTGCCTCACATATTTTAGCCAACAATAAATAGCCGCTTAATGTGGCGTTAGCTGTACTAGGAGTTTCAATGAATATTGGGAGTTGTCTTTGTGGTTCAATCAAATTTGAAATTGTTAGCGATCCTGTCGCTGTATCACATTGTCATTGTAAAATGTGCCAAAAGCAACATGGTGCAGCATTCGCAACTTATGCTAGATTCAAGAGAGCGGACGTAGAGTATACAAAAGGAAAAGAGAAATTATCTGTTTTTAATTCTTCAGAAGACGTCTTACGGAAATTTTGCAGCATCTGTGGTTCTAATATTGAATGGGGCTGCAGTGAAAGATATCCTGAGTGGGTAGCAATAGCCGTTGGTTCATTTGATAATGATTTCAGTACTTCAGAAATTAAAGAGCTACATCAAGAATCAAAGGTATGTTGGTTGCGTAGCAGCTAACAATAACTTCAAACGGAAAAAATACAGTTGGCTGTTTTCACTCCGTTCAACATTTTAGCCAACTATATTTTTCCGCTTAAGTAGGCGTTATGTTTACCTCAATCAAGGAGATAAAAGATGATCGATATATCATTTGAAATTAATGGACGTAAAGTAAACCCAAATAATATTGGTGATGAGCTTGAAGCGGCTGTTTTATCTGGTGTTGCAGATTCAATTAAAAGCGATATTGGTAACATTACTTGTCCAGAACATGGGCAACGTCCAAAAATAACGATCAAAGGTCGTAACATTGATAATTTAAGCTTTGACGTTTCTGGTTGTTGTGACAAGTTAATAGAAAAAGTAGATTCAAAACTAAAGTAAACATAACAAGCGCATTAAGCACGGGACTGCTAACAGTTTGCTTGGTTCCGCTTCGCTTCACATTTTAGCAAACTATTATTTAGCCCCTTATGCGGGCGTTATATGTTTTCATGAATTCTATGGTTGGTTGCTTCGTTAAAGGTTTAACGTGGTTTTATCAAAGGGTTTATTTAAGGTTTTAAACTTGGTGTTGTTTAACAAATTTGTTCAAAGTAACATTAGGTTAGGGCGCACTTAAAAGGTATTTACTCAATCAGGTTAATGGATTAACGTCACATTTCTTTTTCTATTAGCTTGTTAAACTTTTAAGTGTGTTTATAAATTTAAACTATGTGGTTTAATCAAATGCTCAGGTGTTTGCGGCAGTGCCGCGAAAGCTTGGTTTAACATATAACAAGCAATTAAAGCGGGACTTTTTACAGTTTGCTCGGTTTCGCTGCGCTACACAATTTTAGCAAACTAATAAAAAGCCCCTTAATGTGGGCGTTAGCACTTCAAGGAAGTATGATGAAAATTTGGAAACTATGTGCATTATTATATATACCATTATCTGGAGTTAGTTTTGCTCAAAGCGATATCGAAATAGCTTTGACTAATTTAGGTGATTGCTTAAATGAAATAGCTACAAAAGAATTAGAAAGTGGAAAATCAAACCCAGTATTAGCAACTGCTTTATTAACAAGTGTGTACAAAAATATAGGACATGATGAAGGCTCAATAAAAAACGTTGAGGATAAATATCTCAAATTGTATAGAAAAGCTAACGATAGTTGTTCTAAACAAATAGCTGAAGTTAAAAGGCTTCTTAAAGAGAAGAGCTAACAAGCCATTACAGTAACGGGACTGCTAACAGCTTGCTCGGTTCCGCTTCGCTTCACAATTTTAGCAAGCTATTATCAGCCCCTGAATGGGGCGTTATGTTTACGGAGATAGCGATGGTATTTTTTGTACTTTCGAAGAAAGGATTTAGTGATATCAAAAAAATTATCGAATCTGGTAAATATTCTATTTGGGTAGGATCAGAAATCTTGGACGAAGATGATATCGATTTTATCGAATCAAAAGATATTGACTATACAGTTTTCAACTATACGATAGATCAAAACGATATACAGTCCTCGTTAGAAACAATATACGAGCATCATCCAAACGAAAAGGTTTGGGTAGAAATGTAAAAACGAAAAATATTATACGTAAATAACGTTAATATGGCTTCGTTAGTATGTAAACATAACAAGTTGCTCAAGGCGGATAAAAATTGCTGTGGTTCGCCTTCGGCTCACTATACCACAGCAATTTTTACCGCTTAGCAAAGCGTTATACGTAATCTATGAATCAGTTAAGCACCAAGCAAAAGAGTTTTTATAAAGAAATTGCCAGAATACTGTGGGAAGAATGGGATCCTATTGGTGTAAACGACGGAGATAATGAGTGGAATGACGAATATGATAGTTATGTTCCACATACGTTTAAGCTTGCAATAGATAATGCCGATGCATCGAAGATTGCCAAACATTTATCAACTTCGATAATTCAAAATATAGGAATGACTTCCAATCCTAATCATGATTTAAAAATTGCGCGGTTAATTGTAGAAACCAAGATTAATATACTTGGGAGCTAATTACGTATAACAAGCTGTTTAACAAGGACAAAATACAGTTGGCTTTTGCTCCTTCGTCGCTTATTCTAGCCAACTATATTTTGCCCATTAACAGGGCGTTATATGTTTTCATGAATTCTATGGTTGGTTGCTTCGTTAAAGGTTTAACGTGGTTTTATCAAAGGGTTTATTTAAGGTTTTAAACTTGGTGTTGTTTAACAAATTTGTTCAAAGTAACATTAGGTTAGGGCGCACTTAAAAGGTATTTACTCAATCAGGTTAATGGATTAACGTCACATTTCTTTTTCTATTAGCCGGTTAAACTTTTAAGTGTATTTTAAAATTTTAGCCATGTGGTTTAATCAAAGTCTCAGGTGTTGGCGGCAATGCCACGAAAGTTGGGCTAACCATATAACAAGCAATTAAAGCGGGACTTTATACAGTTTGCTCGGTTTCGCTGCGCTACACAATTTTAGCAAACTAATAAAAAGCCCCTTAATGTGGGCGTTATGTACCACAGAAGGACTCTGCAAATGCTTAAGGATATTATCGCTTTTTTAAGAGGCGGAACTTCTAAGTTTTTTGTTCCAGAAAAATTAGTACTGGAGGCTGTTATGCAAGAACTACCTCAGGAAGAAGCTTTAATCCTTGAAGAGCAGATAAAATCAATATTCCTTGTTCAGCGTCATAACCCTGGAAAGTTAATCGCAGCTTATTACCCTAAAAAGTCACAGGTTCCTAGCTTGCCTTATCATGGATATGAATACTGCCTCGCTAAAGTGAAGTACGAAGTAGTTGGCAAAACTAAAACGACCGATGTTGTTTTACATAACGGAAAACTAATGACTTTTGAGAGAAACGTACCATTAAAAAATGAGCAAATATTTGTCAAAGAAGTTAAGTTACACCCAAGTAGTTACGAGCCCATAGCCCTTGAAATTGATGCTTCAGAGCATGGTGGTACATAACAAGCGCATTAAGCACGGGACTGCTAACAGTTTGCTCGGTTCCGCTTCGCTGCACATTTTAGCAAACTATTATCAGCCCCTTATGCGGGCGTTATACGTATAAGGAAGTCCGTTGAAGTATCTACTTGTTGTTTTGTATTTTATTTCTTTCGCTTCAATAGCTTTTTGTGGCGATAGAACGCTTCAGCTTATTCCTTTTGCCAAAGAAGTTGAAAGGCGTGAAGATTGGCGAGCTTATGAAGTATTTTTCCCTATTAGCGAAAACAATGAATCAAAAACAATGTATTTGTCATCTTTGTCAGTAACAGTGCCAAATACATTTGAAGTAGAACTAAATGCTCGTATAAACGAGGAAAATAATTCATATTATTCAGCCTTTTTTCGCATAGATAAGAAGTTAGTTGACTCGGTAGAAGTGGTTGGTGGATATAATGCAACAAATAAAGAGCGAACGGGTTTCGCTTTCTGCGGTAACTTTAAAAGTTTCAACTTACCAGAGTTAATTAGTAATGGCGTAAATACGTATAACAAGTGACTATGGTGTCAATTCCTAATTCTCAACTCATTTTAGGATCCCACATGACACCATCTCTTACCATTGAATTTAAGATCACAATCATCTTTCTTACACAGGCAATTAATGCTGTTTTTTTGGTTTTTCCTGCCGCTAATAACCGTTCGTAAGTACCTTTAAAAACTGAGTTACATTGGATTGCGGACATCATCGCCATGTACATTGCCGTTCGAATTTTGGGACGTCCTCCTCGTATCTGTCTTGTGCCACGATAGATACCACTTTCTTTATTAAATGGTGCAACACCAATTAATGACGATGCTTGTTTATTTGTTAAATAACCGAGCTCAGGCATATCGCTTATTAAGTTGAAAGCGACGACATTACCAACACCAGGCATGCTCTGGATTATCATGTTTTTAGTTTTATAATCCTCACAGCTTTCCATTAATTTAAGTAGTTTTTGGTCTAGCTTATCGAGCTGATTTTTAATGGCAGTTAAAATGGGATTAATCATACTGCTGATTGTTTTTGGCATGATTTTTAGACGGTTCTTTTCCATGGTTTGTATACCTATTAACTGTCTACGACGAGAAAGTAAGTCGCTCATCAATTGCATGGTAGCGGGCTTTAGCATTGAAAGTTTGGGCTTTATCGCTTCACCGTAATATGCAATAAGTTGTGCATCTAATTTGTCTGTTTTTGCATGCTGCCCTATGGCACCTGCAAATTTTTTGATATGTGCAGGGTTGGCTACAACAAAAGGCAAATTAGCTTTTGCGCAAGCCATAATAAAGTCTTGCTCAAGACGTCCAGTTGCTTCAATAGTGATGCGTGTTGGTTTATATTTTTTGATTTCCTTAATCGCCTTTTTAATACCTATTTCGTCGTTAGTCACGGTGAAATAAATATCTAACGGGCGTATGTAAATATCGAGTTGTGATTTGCCAGTATCAACACCAACATTTATTTCGTTTTGATTATTTTTGTTATTCATAATAAGCTGACTCTGCCTTGCTATTCGGGCTCGAGGCCCAGTTGACTATCCGAGTTTAGTGCTTGGAGTTTTATATGGCGTTCGTACTTGTTATCGGTCTCTCAATAGAGGAGCCTGCCAATCATCGAACTACCATATAAAAAGGCTTTGGTTGCAGCCAAAGCTTGGGCCTCACATTACCCGAAAAGGATTAAAAAGAATAATAAGATTTGGCTGTTATTATCCATACAAGCCATTACAGTAACGGGACTGCTAACAGCTTGCTCGGTTCCGCTTCGCTTCACAATTTTAGCAAGCCATTATCAGCCCCTGAATGGGGCGTTATATGGCGATAAGGAAGTCATGAGTTTTCGAGTAATAATTGGATTTACATTTTTACTATTTTTTCTGCATTTAGCTATTGGAGTAATTTTTAGCTATGCTCAATCGCTCGAAGAATATAGTAAATATGTGAGTTACTTTGTTTCATTTACCATATTTTTATTTTTAGGAAAAAAGTTAGATAAGCCATTTGCTGGTTCAGCTATTGTTTACGTACTAAATTTCGCAATTGGTTTGCTCGCTATGTATTTGATTATTGGCTTAGTTCACTATCCAAAAGGTTGGGCTTACGATCTAATCCTAGAGCTTATTATAATAATAACCGCGGTGTTTATTGGTGCTAAAAATAGAAGTGGTCATAAAGCCATATAACAAGCTGTTTAAGCGCGGGACTGCTAACGTTTGGCTCGGTTTCGCTCCGCTACACATTTTAGCCAAACATTAATCAGCCCCTTAACAGGGCGTTAGCAGGCAAAACTATTTTATTGTTTTAAGCTTTTCACTTTTATCGCTTGGCGTACTTTTCTTGGTTAACTATTTAAACTTAGTGTTAAGTTAAAGTCAGGCGTTTAATTTAAATGGTTATGCCTTAACTTTATGTAAAGTCTCAATTAATTATTTACCTTTTCAGCGTAATCAATTAGTTTAGCGGTAAATCAACAAAGTGGTTTTACTTACTGACTTGGTATCGTTGCCAGCTAACAAGTAAAATCAGGCGGACACGCCACGCTTGCTCGCGCTGCGCGCATTATAGCAAACGTGTCTTAGCCGCTGTTTAAAGCGTTAGGTATTCCATGGAGCAATGTGTAATTTCGTACCAGCAAAGCACAAGAAATAGAGGTTTATTTAATTTAATAGCTCTAATTGTGATCTTATCAATTGCTACTTACTTTGCTGAATTTGAAGACAAGCTAGCTTCACTAAAAGAAGCAATATTAACAGCTCAAATTTTCGTAACTTTTATAGTTTTGAGTATTGCTTTAATAATCACATATCTGCTTGTTATTTCATTCAGAGATGTGTTACTAAATTCTAAATTTAGCCTCAAACTATATGAAACCTATCTTGTGTTTACAGAGCCAAATAATTGGATGAATAAGTCATACAAACTGGATTACAAGGATATAGTTGAGGTTCATAAGGAATATTGGGTCGGAGAAAGCAACGAGTTTTATGTCAAAACTAGGAATGGAAAGAGGTACGACTTTCCCAACCTAAAAGACGAATCGGCAGAACAAGCTTTAGATTATTTGTCTACTAATTTAAAGCATGTAAAAGTTGTAATTGATGGTAGTAAGAATACCTAACAAGGCGTTTAAAAAATCGGACACCGTAATGCTTGCTCGGTTCCGCTCCGCTTCACATTTTAGCAAGCATTACTAAGCCGTTTAACGCGGCGTTATGTTTAATCAAATGTTCAGATTAATATTTTTAGCGAGTGTTTTATTGTCAGGCTGCTCAATGTTCGTGATGGGTGACAATGTTGCGATTGTAACTGGTGAAACACCTGAAGATTGTGTTGTAACTTTAAAGCCCGAGAGCGACGACTCAGCAAAGCATTTCTACAACCGCAAAGTTAATGGTATTTTCTCTGAGTCATTTACTATTTCACCATCTCCAGATATTTACACATTAAAGGTATCTTGTAATGGTAAAACGGTCATGTTTAAGCAAGTTAGTCTGCCTAATGAGTCGGCTAAATTAAATGTTGGTAAAGTGGTAAATTAAACATAACAAGCTGTTTAAGCGCGGGACTGCTAACGTTTGGCTCGGTTCCGCTTCGCTTCACATTTTAGCCAAACATTAATCAGCCCCTTAACAGGGCGTTATGTGACTCGCATAGCTAACAAGGAGAAGTTGAAGTGTTTAAAGCAATATTTATTATATCGCTATTTGCAGGGGCTATATATTTTCTGCTTAGTGGAGATTACTCTTATGGAGTTCCAATTCTTGTAGTTGCAATGGCTTATTCAAAGTACGAAACAGGTTACTTCTTCTTTGGCTTTGAGACACTTTCAGATGAAAGTGAACATGATTCAGGCTGTGGCGGTGATAGTGGTGGAGATGGTGGTTGCGGCGGCGATTAGTCACATAACAAGCCATTGCAGTGTGGGACTTTTAACAGTTGGCTTTCCTCACTGCGTTCGTTATTTTAGCCAACAATTAAAAGCCCCTGAATGGGTCGTTAGCAGTCAATTATGAAACAACCATTTGTTTTACTATTTGCTCTTGTAGGTTTTTTCGGGCCAGTAGCAATAGTCATGTATTTTGATGGTGGATTAGCAGTGCTTATGGCTACTCTTATGATAACAACACCATTAACCATGGGCACTGCTATGTATTTTGAATCAAAAAACGTTAAAAATGGCAGTGTCGATTTATCGAAGCAAAGTAAAGCGAATAAGGTGCTTACATATAGCCTTGCAACGTTGCTTTTGTTAATTTTTATTTTGCCAGTTATATTTAAGATCTTAGGTAGTTAATGAGTAAAAACTGCTAACAAGGCAATAATGGATGGGACGTCTAAAGCTTGGCTGGCGCTCATTCTTCGCGATTTTAGCCAAGCATTTATACGCCCCATATTGCGGCGTTATATGCAAAAGGAAATTATGCGTCACCTCTTACTGTTATTATTCCTAGTTGCAAACTATTCAGTTGCTACTGACGTTGTAAGCTGTGATAGCGGCAATGAAAAATTCATACGTTCAAGCATTGGGCAAAGTAAAGTATCAAAGCCATATTCTCCGTCAGAGCTTGCTAAAGAATTTGAGCTAATTTGTGAGATTAAAGATCCAAAAATGATGGATGGTTTGGTATTTCTTTTATACAAAAATTCAGAAACTGGCTTCTATTACATTGGGCTATATAATGGCCTAGATGGTAGCAACCAAATGAATGGCCCGTTTGTTAGGTAAATTGCATATAACAAGGCGTTTAAAAAAATCGGACACCGTAATGCTTGCTCGGTTTCGCTTCGCTTCACATTTTAGCAAGCATTACTCAGCCGTTTAACGCGGCGTTATGTGTCTAGGAGGATTAGGTGTGATTATCAAGTTTGACGTTTTTGGTAAACCAATGTCTGTCATAAAAAAAGAACATGAATGGCAGCTATTTAATGAGTCAGACACAGGTATTCGCTCACGAGTCTATGACGTAATAATTCCTTCTGATATAAACGAAAATGAATTAGAAAAATATTTAGATGATATTTACCATGAATATTCATCTGAAAAGCATTCTAAAGTAAAAAGGCTAAATTAGTTAAATAGCCACATAACAAGCCATTGCAGTGGCGGGACTTTTAACAGTTGGCTTTCCTCACTGCGTTCGTTATTTTAGCCAACAGTTAAAAGCCCCTGAATGGGGCGTTAGGTTTTCAAATGGTTCTCAATAGAGTTGCGCTTGACACGGAAATGATAAAGTTATCAATATCTCTATCGCTTTTAGCTTTTATTCCACTATTAGTTATTGCTAACGAAAAAGGTTACACATTACTATTAGTCCTCGCTCCATTAAGTTATGCATTACTTTTAATAGCGTTGTTTAAAAAAATAAAAAGGCCATCAGCAGAAATAAAAGGAGAAAATTTATTAATTCGCAATGGTTTAATAAATGAGCATGTTATAAACAGACCTTTAATAGAGTCATTAATATATGAAGTTGGTCATGTACAAAGAATTATTGATCCATCAGCCTCATCATTCTTAGGATTTAAAGCTAGGAAATTTATTAATACAGAAATGCATTTACTTAAAGTTAAATTACATGGCTTTAGTGAGTGGAAAATTTATATAAATGAGGTGGATAATCACATCGATGACCTAAGGTTGTATAACTTTATTAAAAACCACTTTTACAAAGTAATTCTATCAAAGAAAACCTAACAAGGGTTTTAAAGGCGGACTCGTAACAGCTTGCTCGGTTCCACTTCGTTTCACATTTTAGCAAGCTATTATTCGCCGCTTAAAACGGCGTTAGCTAGATCACAAGTTCGGCGAATATTCGAATAGGGAAGTTTTGAAATTTATGACAACAATCTATGAATTGTCAGGGTTTACAGAAAGATTATTTATATTAATTCAACTTTTGATAGCTCTTGGTTTTATAGTTGGAATAGCTTTCTTTGGTTTAAAACACCTTATTGGTAAAGCAAAACTTCTTATATTAGTACCAATAAGTTATTTAATATTTGTATGTAATTCTCATTATCAAGACTTTGATAAAGTTACTAAATATGAAAATATCTTAGCTAGTAATAGTTACTCTTCTTTCAGAGGGAAACTGATTAAGGTCACACAAAAAGACGAATATAATTATTATCAAGACTCGCCTAGAAGTGCTGGTTTAGCAACCGTTATTGAGACATCCACTGGTACTCTAAAAAGTGTAAAGCCAAAGCATTCATCTATTGGCGATATAGGTTGCTTTACTAACACGCTAGTTGGTGAGCTAGAAGAATATGTAGGTAAAAATATATTCTTAGCATATGTAAATAGAGCTGTAGAAAATCGAAATTCACCGTTGTTATGTGTGTTAAAAATTGAAGTAACAGAAGGTTAGGTTAAAAATCTAGCTAACAAGAATTTAAAGCGGGACTGCTAACAGTTTGCTCGGTTTCGCTTCGCTACACATTTTAGCAAACAATTATCAGCCCCTTAAATGGGCGTTATATGCCCAAGGAAGGTTATGAGTAATATCGTTGAAATACAAGAATGGTTCTTATCCCAATGTGACGAAGATTGGGAGCATTCATACGGAATAAAAATCGAAACTCTTGATAATCCAGGTTGGCGTATAGAAATCGATTTGTCTGAAACTTTGCTGGAGAACGCAGTATTTGAACCAGTTCAACTTGATTATGAGTCAGACAATAATTGGTTAACATGTTTTGTTGAAGATAATAAGTTTAAATGTGCATGCGGCCCAACAATGCTAGATAAAGGCTTTGAGCTTTTCCTTAAGTGGTCAAAGGGCATATAACAAGCCATTACAGCAACGGGACTGCTAACAGCTTGCTCGGTTCCGCTTCGCTTCACATTTTAGCAAGCTATTATCAGCCCCTGAATGGAGCGTTATGTGTATTTATGATTGATCGAGCATCACGAAATAGACTTGCTGAACTTATACGTAGTTTAAGTTCAGGACAAATATCTAACGATGAATTTGAAGATTCAATTCCAGAATCAAATGATGATGCCATCAGGCAAGTATTTTCTCATGGGGCATGGTGTCTTTATAGCGACATGAAAGAATACAAACTTAAAGGTAAAGATGCTCTGTCTAGAGATGACCGGACAATAGTTGCTAGGTGGGTACTTTTCCTTAAAACTGACATTGAATACATTTGGCCTTCTGCAACATTTAAAGAAGAGTTCTTAAAATGTATTTCTTTGGGTATTTTTGGCCAAAGCACCTTAGATAAATGGAAAACACATGGAAATGTTGAACTATGGCCGTTTTCAAATATAGAACAGTTTAATAAGGCCAAAAAGGAAAATGGATACTTGGGTGTTCAATACACATAACAAGCCATTACAGTAACGGGACTGCTAACAGCTTGCTCGGTTCCGCTTCGCTTCACAATTTTAGCAAGCTATTATCAGCCCCTGAATGGGGCGTTATGTGTTTTTCAGAATTCACTGGTTAGCAACTTCGTTCAAGCATCAAATTTGCTCAATCAAATAATTCGCAACGCATTAAAAATTTGGTGTTGTTTAAACAAATCGTTTTAAGTAACATCAAGTTAGGTTGTACTTAAAAGGTATTTTTTATTTAGGTTAATGGATTAACATCACATTTCTTTTTCTATTAGCCGATTAAACTTTTAAGTGTGTTTATAAATTTAAACTATGTGGTTTAATCAAATGCTCAGGTTTTGGCGGCAGTGCCGCGAGAGTTGGGCTAACCACATAACAAGCAATTAAAGCGGGACTTTTTACAGTTTGCTCGGTTTCGCTGCGCTACACAATTTTAGCAAACTAATAAAAAGCCCCTTAATGTGGGCGTTATAGCTACATGGAATCTGGCAACTCTCATAACATTCAAGGAGTGAAAATAAATGAACAGAGACATAAAATTAATAGTCGTCCTTGCTGTGTCATTGCTCATAGCAATTTTCATTATCAAATGGGCAAATGAGCCTGAGTATAGACCTCTGATTCAAGACTTGAGATTGGTGGATGCGGTAAAAATTGCAGATGCACTAGAGCAAAGTGATGTCCAATATTACGCAGATGTTCAAAATCACATGCTTTACGTAGTGCAAGAACAATCGGTACAAGCTAGAATTGCACTGGCAAAGGTTGGGATTGTAATTGATTATCCTGAAATCACTAAATATAATAATTTAAATCAGGCATATGAAGAACTTTCAACTACCTTAAAACAAAAGGAAATTAACAAACCTATTTGGATGCAGTTCTGGTTTTTCAAAGTTATAAAGTTAGCTTTGGGCGCTTTGGTCATAATTGTTTTAATCCTTTCTGTGGTGCGCCCAGCGCTAAGAGAATTGGTATTAGAGGAAGACGAAAAGTAGCTATAACAAGCGCATCAAGTGATGGGACTGCTAACGTTTGGCTAGGTTCCGCTTCGCTTCACAGTTTAGCCAAGCATTATCAGCCCCTTATGCGGGCGTTATATTTTAAAGGTGAATGGATTTGCTCTTCGAGTTGTTTGAACGTCAGATAACAAAAATAAATACTTTAATTCTTGTTTTGGTTGCTTTATCTGTACCAGTTCTTTTTTTTGTCATTATCTATGGCCTAGCAGGAGGTACGTCAGAATATTATTACCTTATATCTATCTCTTACGTTGGTGTCTTTTTATTTGGAATAAAAACTTTTTTCAATCCTAGATTTATTATTGGTACAATTATTTTTAGTTCGTTAATCTTGTTAGGCTTTTCTTTAGATTCTCTATATTGGGAAAGCCATAATGATGAATTATGTAAAGAGGTTAAAGAAAACCCATCTTGCACCGAATCCCAATATGGATTTAGCTGCAAAAATACCGATGGTGGTTCCTCACATGTTTCTAAGTCTATTTGTAATTAAAATATAACAAGTGACTATGGTGTCAATTCCTAATTCTCAACTCATTTTAGGATCCCACATGACACCATCTCTTACCATTGAATTTAAGATCACAATCATCTTTCTTACACAGGCAATTAATGCTGTTTTTTTGGTTTTTCCTGCCGCTAATAACCGTTCGTAAGTACCTTTAAAAACTGAGTTACATTGGATTGCGGACATCATCGCCATGTACATTGCCGTTCGAATTTTGGGACGTCCTCCTCGTATCTGTCTTGTGCCACGATAGATACCACTTTCTTTATTAAATGGCGCAACACCAATCAATGACGATGCTTGTTTATTTGTTAGATAACCGAGCTCAGGCATATCGCTTAGTAAGTTGAAAGCGACGACATTACCAACACCAGGCATGCTCTGGATTATCATGTTTTTAGTTTTATAATCCTCACAGCTTTCCATTAATTTAAGTAGTTTTTGGTCTAGCTTATCGAGCTGATTTTTAATGGCAGTTAAAATGGGATTAATCATACTGCTGATTGTTTTTGGCATGATTTTTAGACGGTTCTTTTCCATGGTTTGTATACCTATTAACTGTCTACGACGAGAAAGTAAGTCGCTCATCAATTGCATGGTAGCGGGCTTTAGCATTGAAAGTTTGGGCTTTATCGCTTCACCGTAATATGCAATAAGTTGTGCATCTAATTTGTCTGTTTTTGCATGCTGCCCTATGGCACCTGCAAATTTTTTGATATGTGCAGGGTTGGCTACAACAAAAGGCAAATTAGCTTTTGCGCAAGCCATAATAAAGTCTTGCTCAAGACGTCCAGTTGCTTCAATAGTGATGCGTGTTGGTTTATATTTTTTGATTTCCTTAATCGCCTTTTTAATACCTATTTCGTCGTTAGTCACGGTGAAATAAATATCTAACGGGCGTATGTAAATATCGAGTTGTGATTTGCCAGTATCAACACCAACATTTATTTCGTTTTGATTATTTTTGTTATTCATAATAAGCTGACTCTGCCTTGCTATTCGGGCTCGAGGCCCAGTTGACTATCCGAGTTTAGTGCTTGGAGTTTTATATGGCGTTCGTACTTGTTATCGGTCTCTCAATAGAGGAGCCTGCCAATCATCGAACTACCATATAAAAAGGCTTTGGTTGCAGCCAAAGCTTGGGCCTCACATTACCCGAAAAGGATTAAAAAGAATAATAAGATTTGGCTGTTATTATCCATACAAGCTAATAAACAAGGACAAAAAACAGTTGGCTGTTTTCGTTCCTCAACATTTTAGCCAACAATTTTTTGCCCATTATTAGGGCGTTATAAGGGTAAGCATGGAAATTAGCACTCCTGCATTTAATGAAAAGGAATTTCTGTTAGGGCTGCTGGCTATAACTAAAGAAAAGTTTGGCTCTGAACTTCGTTTCATCATGGAGCATAAATTCAGTTCAATTGATCTTGATATCATTGAGTACATGCCAACTTTAAAGAAGCACTCTCAAAAAATAGAAATTAAAAAGTATCTTAGTCAATGGTTCGCAGAGGCATTAGCTAGAAACCTAGTAATACGACCAACTAAAGATCATCACTTTGTATTTTCAAAACAAGGATATGAAGCGGCTTTAATAAATAAGAGTCCAGTTAAGTATTTTGCTAAAAATCATTGGGCTTGGTTTACAGGTATTGTCATTGGTGTATTAAATCTGGCAGCGGCAATAATCATCAAAGTAATACAATGCAGTGGTTAAGACCCTTATAACAAGCCACTAAAGCCGGGACTGCTAACAGCTTGCTCAGTTCCACTTCGTTTCACATTTTAGCAAGCTATTATCAGCCCCTTAGTGGGGCGTTAGGGCAACCAAGGATAATCGATGAGTATAATTATAGAAACGGCACTTGGTGCATCAGCGGCATCTGTTGCCAGTCTCATTCAAGAATGGTCGAAGCTTAGAGATGCTAAAAAGGAAGAAGAGTTAAAAACACCTGAATGGCAGCAACTTGAAAAGTCTTATATTGAACATCTTAAATGGCGTTTCGATTACCCTAAAAAAGTATTTGGTCAACAAATATTGGCTAACTGGATTATAACTTTTGTTGTTCTTGCACTTGTCGTCTCAGGATTGGCCTTTTCATTTCTTCAGCTTCAATATGCTATAACTCTTGGTGATATGTCAGCACTAAGTACTAATATCCAAATAGAAACGGCAGGTAAAGTTTCTATAAGTTCTTCTATTGTAGGTGCTATTACGTTGGTTATTTCGCTTGCTTTCTTCGCTTTGTATTTGAAATATGTATTTCAAATCAAGCATACACATCCACCACATGTAAGTTTGTCTGAAACTGATGCGGAGTCAATTTTAAAAAAGGCAAAGTCTACAACAACCGAGTCTGCATTAGAGGACTTAAAAATAACTGGTATAAAAGCAGGGTAGCCCTAACAAGAATTTAAAGCGGGACTGCTAACAGTTTGCTCGGTTTCGCTACGCTACACAATTTTAGCAAACTATTATCAGCCCCTTAAATGGGCGTTAGGGCTATCTAAGGTTTCGTGTATGTATCAACATGATGGAGTATGTTTTGAGTTCCCTGAATTGTGGGAAGTGACTGACGATGATGGTGATGAAATTATCAGAGCCATTAATATAGAATGTCCCAATGATGGCTATTATTCGATAGATATATACAACCTTGAACAAGCACCATCACTTGAAAGTTATATTGAGCGCTCTTTAAAATATTTTATTAATGAATTGCCTTTTCATTGTAAAATAAAAGGACAGCCAATTCGTGAAATTGAACATGCTGTAAATCAAAATACAGAAACAGAGGGGCTTAAATTAAAGTTTACTGTAAGAGCATTCTTTATTTTAAAAATAGGGTATATCAATAGTTACTTTAGGGTAGTAAGTGGAAATAAAGTCAGTTTTATTTCTAGTCAATATCCCAACGAATCAGCGGTAGAGTCTGAGGATGGGTTTAACAAAATACTATCTAGTTACACTATAGTGTAAATAGCCCTAACAAGTTACTCAAACGGACGCTAAACAGTTGGCTAGCACTCGTTCCTCGTACATTTTAGCCAACAATTTTGCGCCGCTTAGTAAGGCGTTATGTTTTATGAGGGAGTATGCATAATTTTCAAATAGAGTTTTTTCTTTTCATCATCATTAGTCTGTTCTTAAATGAGCCTGTGTACTCTAATCGTAAAGCTACATTTATATCCGCAGTTTTGATTCTTCTTTTTACGCTCTTTGTTGTTTTTAGCAAAGCTCTTAAAGTTGGTGTTAGCTTTACTCCAATAGATTTGATTTTTGTTTTTCCACTTTGGGTTTGCTTTATTTCACAGCTCCTATATAGCAACCATATCTTTAAAAAATATCGTTTTTATCCTCGTTGGTATTATGTCCCTAGAGGTCTAAGAAATGGTCTTATTTTTAAGCACCCTAATATTTCTTTACCAGTGTCAAAGCACGACAAAATTTTTTCGTTTTTATTTCCACTGACATGTATTTTAAGTATTTTTTCTTTATTATTTTTATACTTCGGCTTTAAATAAAACATAACAAGTGACTATGGTGTCAATTCCTAATTCTCAACTCATTTTAGGATCCCACATGACACCATCTCTTACCATTGAATTTAAGATCACAATCATCTTTCTTACACAGGCAATTAATGCTGTTTTTTTGGTTTTTCCTGCCGCTAATAACCGTTCGTAAGTACCTTTAAAAACTGAGTTACATTGGATTGCGGACATCATCGCCATGTACATTGCCGTTCGAATTTTGGGACGTCCTCCTCGTATCTGTCTTGTGCCACGATAGATACCACTTTCTTTATTAAATGGCGCAACACCAATCAATGACGATGCTTGTTTATTTGTTAGATAACCGAGCTCAGGCATATCGCTTAGTAAGTTGAAAGCGACGACATTACCAACACCAGGCATGCTCTGGATTATCATGTTTTTAGTTTTATAATCCTCACAGCTTTCCATTAATTTAAGTAGTTTTTGGTCTAGCTTATCGAGCTGATTTTTAATGGCAGTTAAAATGGGATTAATCATACTGCTGATTGTTTTTGGCATGATTTTTAGACGGTTCTTTTCCATGGTTTGTATACCTATTAACTGTCTACGACGAGAAAGTAAGTCGCTCATCAATTGCATGGTAGCGGGCTTTAGCATTGAAAGTTTGGGCTTTATCGCTTCACCGTAATATGCAATAAGTTGTGCATCTAATTTGTCTGTTTTTGCATGCTGCCCTATGGCACCTGCAAATTTTTTGATATGTGCAGGGTTGGCTACAACAAAAGGCAAATTAGCTTTTGCGCAAGCCATAATAAAGTCTTGCTCAAGACGTCCAGTTGCTTCAATAGTGATGCGTGTTGGTTTATATTTTTTGATTTCCTTAATCGCCTTTTTAATACCTATTTCGTCGTTAGTCACGGTGAAATAAATATCTAACGGGCGTATGTAAATATCGAGTTGTGATTTGCCAGTATCAACACCAACATTTATTTCGTTTTGATTATTTTTGTTATTCATAATAAGCTGACTCTGCCTTGCTATTCGGGCTCGAGGCCCAGTTGACTATCCGAGTTTAGTGCTTGGAGTTTTATATGGCGTTCGTACTTGTTATCGGTCTCTCAATAGAGGAGCCTGCCAATCATCGAACTACCATATAAAAAGGCTTTGGTTGCAGCCAAAGCTTGGGCCTCACATTACCCGAAAAGGATTAAAAAGAATAATAAGATTTGGCTGTTATTATCCATACAAGGCAATTATGCATGGGACGTCTAAAGCTTGGCTGGCGCTCATTCTTCGCGATTTTAGCCAAGCATTTATACGCCCCATATTGCGGCGTTATGTTTCAAGGATATCATGATAGATCGGAAGTCTAATCCAAACGAATGGTCAACATTTCTATATGAATTAGATGATGCCAAAGAGCATTTGGAAACATTAATCGCTCAGCTAAATGAAAATGGTGAAATTAGCGAAGAAGATTTCAGAATCCAACTCTCTCATATTTATGCACATATCAATCGAAGCTGGAATATTCGTAATTTGAAACGCGACTTTGATAATTATGAAAGCAGTGTATTAAGTATTTTTCCAAAAGATATTGAACCGCTGTAGTATTGAAACATAACAAGGCGTTTAAAAAAGTCGGACACCGTAATGCTTGCTCGGTTCCGCTTCGCTTCACATTTTAGCAAGCATTACTCAGCCGTTTAACGCGGCGTTAGAAGCCTTTAGGAAATTATGCCTCGTCGTCGAGAATTGAAAGGAATCACAATCAATTTTGCCAAACTATTAAGTGGGCGAAATAACGATTATTTAGGGTACTGGGCAGTTGGTCAGTTGTTCTTGTTGGCACAAGAAAATAATGTTGAATCTATTACTTTAGATTTATTAGCCTTACGTAATAGCCTTAATTCACCTCAGGTGTTTGAAATGTGCCAACAAATGAAAGCCCAACTAGATCGGTTACTTGAGGCGCAGAACACTCCGCTCGAATGGGTTAAATCTGTTTCAGTTGAGTTTAGTTTCAACCAAGAGTACCAAGAAAAGTTTCACTATTGGCGCTCTGCATTAGGTAAGCATTATTTGGTTGCAGTCGAAATCGAGACTGATTTAGGTTATATAAATAAGGCTCTGGAAGGTGGTAATGTAAATCCACACGATCCAATCAAAGAACATCGGAGTAATCGGCTTCTAACAAGTCATTAAAGCAGGACAAAAAACAGTTGGCTTTTGCTCCTGCGTCGCTAATTTTAGCCAACAATTTTTTGCCTCTTAATGAGGCGTTATGTTTAAAGCAAGGTTCTAGTGTGAATCCAAAGTTTGAAGAATATACTTTAGAAGAATTAGAAGAAGTAGAGTCTTCTATTGATAAGGAACAATACCCTGAAAGGTATGAAATAATTTGTAGCTTAATTGCAAAAATAGAACAAGGGACTCACACACCACCAAAAGAAAATAAAATAAGTCCGTTTAACTACGAAAGGCTAATACCTAAAATAAACCCAAAACATGAACCAATGCTAAAAGTTCTATTTGTGGTTTTCAGCTATGTTTGGTTTTTCACGAGTCAATTACTATTGTCTAATCAACCAATAAATACAGTTATTTTTTTAATGTTTCTTTTTGTAATACCTGTTCACTGGGCATATGCATATATCTTTAATACTAATATGCATGGTAGAGGGCCTGTTATTAAGCCCAATGAGTATAAAGCAACAAGGCTTTGTGCTTTTTTAGCTAGCTTTATTCTGGGTTTGTTTATATCTTATCCTAGAGTAATTTAAACATAACAAGCTGTTTAACAAGGACAAAATACAGTTAGCTTTTGCTCCTTCGTCGCTTAATTTTAGCCAACAATTTTTTGCCTGTTAATTAGGCGTTATGTACCTTATCGAATCCCGGAGTGTAGATGGCGAAGTCGAAGAATAAACTTTGGCTAATATTATTTTCAGCTTTCATTATACTGTGTTTTCTAATTGGAGTATTTGCAGAAAATTCAGCTAAAAAACAGGCGTTAATTGACTTCCCTCCTGTTGGTAAAATGATTGATATTGGCGGTAGAAGTATACATTTAGATTGCCGTGGAGAAGGAAATCCCATAGTGGTTTTTGAGTCTGGACTGGATACTAGTGGGTCGCTAAGTTGGTCTTTGGTTCATGATGAAATAGCTAAGTTTACACGTGCATGTGCGTATGATCGTGCAGGAATGATGTGGAGTGATGAACGTTCAACATCTGAAGAATTATTAGGTAAAGCCATTGCAGAAGATCTCAATAAAACAATGACTATCGCAGGTGAAAAACCTCCATATGTATTAGTTGGTCACTCTTTTGGAGGACCTTATATAACAATATTTACCAAGTACTTTGGTTCAAGTGTAGCGGGTTTAGTTTTTGTAGACACTTCCCATCCTGACCAAGTGAGTATTTTTAAAGAGTTTGAAGAACCTTTAATGAATCGCATCTCGTATGTTTTTATGGATTTTTTTGAACCGATGTGGGCTTATGCTGGTTTAACACGATATTTCGCTAAGTTGAACGATGGCAGGTTAAATAATCAATCGTTAAAAGATGAGCAAGTAATTGATGCTTACTCTCCATCATCAGGCTTAGCATTAACTCAGGAGAGCAAAGCCTATGAACAAACGTTAAATGAAGCGGGCAGCTTCCGTGATTTTGGCAATCGACCAGTTTTTGTTATAGGTGCTATCGCTAACTATGAGAAAATGTCAGATGATGAATTATCGGAATATGGTATGAGTCGAAAACAACTCTCCTCTTTAATAGAAAAAGATCTGTTTACTCATAAAGAGCAAGCGTCATGGTCAACAAGAAGTGAACTTAAAATATTATATAAAGCCGATCATTATGTTCAATTTGAACAACCGGAAATTGTTATTAATTCAGTGCTATCAATTGTTCAAAAAGTTAGATTAAAAGGTACATAACAAGCCATTGCAGTGCGGGATTTTTAACAGTTGGCTTTTTCTCACTGCGTTCGTTATTTTAGCCAACTTATTAAAAACCCCTGAATGGGGCGTTATATTTTTTCACACCTATGGTGATAACTTGGAAGTATGGGAAAAGGATTTATGAAATTAGTTTTATCAAGCATATTAGCTTTGGGAATTCTATTGGCGCAACCTTGCAGTGCTGCTAGTAGTACATCTGAAGAAGTAGTTAAACAGTTAAAACAATACCTAAAAGAATTAGCTGCTAAAAATGAGTTCTCAGGAAGTGTATTGCTTGCCAAGGGGGAAGATGTTTTAGTTCTAGAGGCATATGGATTGGCAAGCAAAAGGTTTAATGTTCCAAATAATGTTGAAACTAAATTTAACCTTGCTTCAATGAACAAAATGTTTACCTCTGTTGCAATTCTACAGTTAGTAGAATCTGGAAAATTATCTCTATCTGATAAATTGAGCAAATTTATAGATGAAAGCTGGCTGCCTAAAAGGGTTAGTAGTGAAATAGAAATAAAGCATCTACTAAGTCACAGCTCAGGTCTAGATCATTACTTCAATAAAACTTATAGGAATACATCTAAAAGTAACTACCGAACGCTAGATGATTATAAGTCTTTGGTGGTTAACGGCCCTGTTTTGTTTAAGGCAGGCACAAAATCTCAATACAGTAATACTGGTATGCTAGTGCTTGGTGTTGTTATAGAAAAGGTCAGCGGTAAGGACTATTACAGCTATATTCGCGAAAATATTTACCAAAAAGCAGGTATGGAAAACTCTGACAGTTATGAGTTGGATCAGCCCATATTCAACTTAGCTACGGGTTATGAGCCTAGCAAAGATAACTCTACAGGTTGGAAAAATAATAATTTCATGTTTGTATTTAAAGGCACACCTGATGGCGGTGGTTTTTCTACTGTACAAGATCTTCACAAATTTGCCTTAGCCCTAACTAACAACAAGCTGTTAGGTAAAGAGTTAACTGAACAGGCATTTACAGTTCAATCAAAGTTAAGGTACTTTGATTATGGTTACGGTTTTACTGTTCGTGGAGATTCCGATAATCGTATAGTAGGACATGGCGGTGCATTCCCAGGTATTGGTTCAAATCTCGATATCTACCTAGATCAAGGCTACGTCGTTGTCGTACTGTCTAATTATGGTAGAGGCGACCGAGACGTTCGCAATAAAATTCGTGACCTACTAAAAAAGTAAAAACAACAGTGTTTAAATTAAAAAATATAACAAGGCGCTTAAACGGAAAAATTACAGTTGGCTCGCGCTCCGCGCATTATAGCCTAACTGTAATTTTCCGCTTAGCTTAGCGTTATATGTTGTTCAGAATTCTTGAAAATATTCGTTGTTAAAACGTGGTTAAGAATTTAAAGTATGGCATTAATTTAAAGGAATAAGCCTTAATGTTCAGGGAGTGAATTCAATACTCACTTTTCTATTCCAGTTAAACTGTCAGGTTTATTTAAATATTTAAGCTTATATGTTTTATCAAATGCTCAGGTGTTTGCGGCATTGCCGCGAAAGCTTGGTTTAACATATAACAAGCAATTAAAGCGGGACTTTTTACAGTTTGCTCGGTTTCGCTGCGCTACACAATTTTAGCAAACTAATAAAAAAGCCCCTTAATGTGGGCGTTATATACCGCAACTAATTCAATATAAAACGCTATCAGGTTTATTCGTTTTTATTAGCATTTAGTAGTGAATTCTTTGGGTATATTTTTAGGTTTAGTTTTGGGAATGCTTCGGCAAATAAAGCTGTAAATTCCGTAATATTCGCGTTCAGGTTTACGTTGCGGTGGTGTTGCAGTTATAGTAGTAAAACGTTGTGTAACTAATTGGTTTAGTTACACATTCAAAAAATATATAACAAGGCGTTCAATCGGACTTAAAAAGCTTGGCCATCGCTTCGCGATTATAGCCAATCGTTTTTAATCCGCTTAACAGGGGCGTTAGTTGCCATTATATGAATCTAGCTCGGAGATATATCAAGTTTTTAGATGATGCTCATTTTGTTTTAACTGAGTTAATAATCATCTTGCCTGCATGTATAGTTGCTGTGCTATTTTTTCCTGATACCGAGTACAATTTTAAGCTGATAGCAAGTGGCGTAATATGTAGTGTTATTACCAGTATTCACCTTTGTTTAGGGTTTTACTCTCTGACAAAAAAACAATATTGGAGTTTTCTTAATTTAATGTGTTTACCTGTTGTTTCAATAATTTTAATATTTATTCTTGCAAACAAGTAAACGGCAACTAACAAGTAACTAAAGCGGGACAAATAAAGCTTGGCTTTTGTCACTGCGTTCCAAATTATAGCCAAGCATTAATTTGCCCCTTAGTTGGGCGTTATGTGACGGCATCGGTGATTATGAATAGCGGGTGAATTAATGGATGACATTGAAGGTTTTTTACTTTTTATGGGATTAATTCTAGCATTCTGCTCTTTGTTAGACTGGATTAGTACCCCAGAAGAAAATGATCAAAATAGACTGATCATTACTTCATGGTACACGAAGCTATCTGACTACGATTTCGCTTCAGCCGTGGAGCTTATCAACGATCGATTCTTTACAGGGTTTAGGCGCATCTACGGAGATAAGATCTTTTCCCTAAGGAGAATATTTTGTTCAGCGCTATCCTCTTTGTTTTTTTTGTATGTAACCTATATATTTCTATCAGGAAGTATCACATTACCATCCGAACTTGATTTTCATAATACTTCTAGATCACACATTATTGTGCCGTTTGTTATATTTTTATGCCTTTCTAATATATTCGCAGACTACTTGTCTTTAATAGAAACAGAGTATTTACTAGCTCTATCCAATGGCAAAAAATTATGGTTATTTCCTGTATTTGTGGCAATGGATTTAGTTCTTTCCCTTGTTATTTTTGTAGCCATGATGTTTTTTCTATCAGTGGTTTTTGGGGCGAACGGTGAATTTCCAGTAGGGGTACACAATAATGCTTCTGAGTCATTTTTTTTTGCCGCACTTATTAGTACCTTTTTCACGAGCTTGGCATTTTATCTTTGCTTTGCATTTAATATATTCAATGTATTTATCTGTAAATTTAGGCCTAGGTTACTAGAGGTTCTTGTTCGGCTTGAGTCATCCGAACACATGTACAAAAGCTTAGGAATGTTTATAGGGTCACTAGTTTCTTGTGTTAAAGCATGTTTTTTATTTTTTGAAAAAGTCACATAACAAGGCAATAAAGCAGGAAAATTTACAGTTGGCTGTTTTCACTGCGTTCAACAATTTTAGCCAACTAATAAATTTCCCCTTATTGGGGCGTTATATACCGCAACTAATTCAATATAAAACGCTATCAGGTTTATTCGTTTTTATTAGTATTTAGTGGTGAATTCTTTGGGTATATTTTTAGGTTTAGTTTTGGCAATGCTTCGGCAAATAAAGCTGTAAATTCTATAATATTCGCGTTCAGGTTTACGTTGCGGTAGTGTTGCAGTTATAGTAGTAAAACGTTGTGTAACTAATTGGTTTAGTTACACATTCAAAAAATATATAACAAGGCGTTCAATCGGACTTAAAAAGCTTGGCCATCGCTTCGCGATTATAGCCAAACATTTTTAATCCGCTTAACAGGGGCGTTAGGTGTACAGACAGATGCAGCCCAGATTAGAGATCGAATTTTTACGAGATGACCCTGCGAAAATATGGGTAAAGGCGTGCAATGAAAACTTCGCTGGAGAAACGGAGCAATATATAAATGCTCAAATGTTTGAAAAACTAGCTGAGAAGTTATCAACTTTTCCTCAATCTAACTCAGATGAAGTTAGCTTTAAAGTTGGTGAAGTTGACTCACCTTATGGGCATTGTGAGCTTAAATTTCATTGCTTCGATTCTGTTGGTCATACGGCTGTATTAGTCTCTCTGTCAAATGACACCGCATCTACTGCAAAATTTATCGTTCAATTTGAAGCTTTATCATTGGATGCCTTTGTATCCTCTATCAAATTAGCTTTAAAATCGGGTTCAGGTGTTTCTGAGTTAATTGGTATAAAACCGTATACGCAAAACGTGTAAGTACACCTAACAAGCTGTTTAACAAGGACAAAATACAGTTGGCTTTTGCTCCTTCGTCGCTTATTCTAGCCAACTATATTTTGCCCATTAACAGGGCGTTAGGTGTCTCTAGGGAATTATGACTCATCGAGGTAAAGGAGTAACTCAATTAGCGTTTTCATTGCTCTTTTGCATTGCAGCTTTGTGGTGCTTAATGTGGGTGTTTTCATCTGCTAGCTTGGCTAGTGGTTACTGCGAAAGCAACTTCTCCCTATTTCACGAAGAGTTTAGGTGCAAACAACCTTACATTGCCTCTATTTTATTTTTAGTTTCAATTGTTAATTGCGGTGTATTATTTCTATTAGGTTTTAAAAATTATAAGCTTGGTGGTAAAGTCACATAACAAGCTAATAAACAAGGACAAAAAACAGTTGGCTGTTTTCGTTCCTCAACATTTTAGCCAACAATTTTTTGCCCATTATTAG